>DAMCMT010000005.1:0-11425 GCA_032108265.1 Bacteroides sp. | reverse complement strand
GGACTGGCTATTGTAAAAAATGCCGTTCTGATACATGGCGGAACCATATTTGCCAAGCGTGTTCAGGAAGGTGGATTGGAATTTATCTTTACGTTGGCAAAAAACAGATAATACTATATTATATTTGCACCCAAAACACAACACCTTATGAAAAAGAATATAATTTATATTTGTCTGATAATAATAAGCCTTTCAGCCTGCAAAAACTCAAAGACATCTCAACCGGCTGAAAGCAGTTCTGTACAACAATCCACATCAAAAACATTTACTTTACCCGAAATACCGGTTATGCTCACAGATCCGGAGCAGCGTGCCGATTTTCTTGCCAAACATTACTGGGATAATTTCGACTTTGCTGACACCACATCCATTCAGAATTCAGAAATGGTAGAACAGGCCTGGGTCGATTACATCAACATCCTGAATCATGTACCATTAGAAACAGCAACAGTTACACTAAAGAAAACGTTCGAAAAAGCAGGAAATAATAAAACCATCTTCGATCATTTTACAAATCTGGCCGATAAATACCTTCATGATCCTAACTCACCATTCCGCAACGAGGAATTTTATATACCCGTACTCGAAACCATCGTATCGTCACCCCTACTTAATGATACGGATAAAATACGACCGGCAGACAGACTGAATATGGCATTCAAGAACAGGTTGGGCACACGGGCTGCAAACTTCACATATACGCTTCAATCGGGTAAGCAAGGTACACTTAATGCTCTGAGTACTAATTATATTCTTGTTTATTTCAACAATCCCGGCTGCCATGCCTGCGAAGAAATAACAACAGGATTGAAAGAATCTCTACAGATACAGTATCTGCTCTCAAAAAAACAACTAACCATCCTTGCCATCTATCCCGATGAAGATTTGGACGAGTGGAGAAATCATCAGCATGATTTTCCCAAAGAGTGGATAAATGGATATGATAAAGGCGAAAGCATACGTATGCAGAATCTATACGACCTTAAGGCCATACCTACCCTGTATCTGCTCGACAAAAACAAAACCGTACTGATTAAAGATGGTACTTTCGACCAGATTGAGAATTACTTCAGACATATGAACTAGAACTTCGGGGTAGTTATACATGGTTCTAACAATCGTCAGCATAATTAACCGTTAATAAGAATAGGTACTTTTACCTTATAAGAGTACGTACTCTTGGGGTATAAAAGTACGTACTCTTGTAATAACGATAAATAATCCGCTGTACAAAGCTTGTGAGGCCTATAGGAAAAGAGATAAAACAAGTTTCTGTAAAATACAGCCGAAAACGAAGTTCATATTTATTACTAAATGTTAATACAGTACGGAAATACTAAAAACATGTTATAAAACACTGGTTTTTGAACAGGAAATTTGGAGATAATCCAAAAGTCCGTATCTTTGTAATGTGTTTTTCATAGTATTAGATTTAAGGTTAACAAAGGTTGGAGTCAGGCGTGACTCCTTTTTTTATATATACCTTTGCTTACTTACTCCGCATTAAGTCTTCAACCGTTATCACAAAAGGTATTGCTGAACCTCTCCCCTGCTGATATCCCGGAAGTTTTGTTACATCCCAGGCTACATTCCCAAATTCGGCGCAAACGGATTCGGGAGATTGCAACGTAAACCCGATATAATAAGGTTTTATATTATCAGACGGATAATTGATTTTCTCCATTAATTCTTTCGATATAATCCGCGGACCTTCTGAAACCAGACGGTAAATATGTTTTGTCCGGGTTTCACCTGTACCATGCAACAAGAGATACTTCGCACCCGTTGTATCGCTCGACAATTTCAAAGAACCCCGGTCGAAATCGGTACGGAGATTATATAGTTTATTTTTCAAAATCCATTGCAAATGTGCTTCATTTTTGTAGAAACCCACCAGAACATGAGTTGTGCGGGGATGTTCCATTTCATCCCCGTATCTGTTTGGCAAGGTTTCGTGTAAAACAGTTCCCGGCTCCTCGCGGAAAGTATTATACATGCGATGTGAGTGCAATTCACGCTGAGAAGCACGGTCGAGAAAATGATTGACAACATCGAACAGAAACTCTTTTAATTCAGTGTCATTGTTGTTGGCAGGCGAAACAGCAAAAGCACCCAATCCAGGCAGGATTTCGTGGAAACTGCGGAAAGCCTGCTTTCCATCCCCCGGATAAAGCACATAAGCCCCGACTGTACGGCGGATTGCATCTTTATACGCATGCATTTTCAGCAAATCGGCACGTTTGTAACTACCGCGGGTTTGCTCATTTTTCTCTTCGTTTAAATCTACTTCTTCCTGAAAAAGCTCCTGAATATTGTCAATCCGGTATTTCGCATCGAAATGTATGTGGGCGATGAGTTCGCGCTTCTCAGCTTCCTCGGTGGTAAGCTCTTCGGGGCGTATGGATAGAGTGAAATCAGGACGCATACTGGTTGTCCAGCTACCACTATCGGGATAATTGCGGGTACCAGCGAAAGTACGGTTGTAGTAAAATTCGATATGTAGCTGACGGTTACCGGCATTGAAAACACCATCTACCATCAATTGACGGCCGCTTTTGAGCTTGAGTTCAAGACTGTGCTCACCGTTGCGGTCGGTCGCTTCGATAATATCGGTAACTGCACGGGGTTTAATACCGAAAACTTCCTCAAGCAGGTCGAGGAGTTTGAAGAATAGCCAATATTCATACAGCTTTGCAACATCACGCTTACCACCGTAATATACCTCATCTCCGCCTTTCCATATCAGGCTTGCGGCCATATCGAACATAAGATAAGATTGTAAAACCTCACGATACCCCTCTCTACGTTGCAGTACAGGACTATGCAGGGGAATTATATCAAGATTAGAAACGCCTTTCAGTACAGGCAGGGTAAGATAATGTTCGAGTAGTTCGGAACTAGCCTGTGCATCGCGCCTCAACCTTTGCCCACATTTGGGATGATTAAGGATAGAAAGGCAAAACTGCAAAAACATTTCGAGCACATATCGCACAAAGCGGTTTTCGGGTACGTCGGTAGTCTCGGTTTTATCGGTTACATTTATCTTGCCGGGCAAGGAACGGAAACGGCTGGCCAACGTATTATCCTCCGGCAACACTGTACGGTTTCCTGATGCGGCTACCTGCCGCATAACTGAACTACCGGCACGGCGAATATGATTAATGTTCTTTGATATTTCTTTATGTTCCCATCTCATAATGGGCATGGAGTTGATACGGTTAAGGGCATCAGCGAAGTGTTCGGAACGGATGATGGAGTCTACAAACGAAAAACGCTGATAAAGGGTTTGCGGGTTGCGGTGCATCCACTGTAAAGGTTTGGCTTACAACGGAGGATTGTTGCAATAGCAAATCGATACAATGTTCTGTTATATCTTCCAGCATTTTGCGGTAATCCGTGCGGTATCCGGTTTTAACGGAAGTGACTTCCAGCGTGAAGGTAGCAACGGGTTTTCCGGCAGTAAGAATTTCTATTTCGAGTGAGCCGACATGTATATTGGTTATTAACCGGCCACGTGAAGGGTCAATATGGGATGGACGTACAATCTCAGATTTCCGTAGTTCATAGCCTTCTGTCAGCCGATACTCGTATATTGCACCCTCGGACAACTGATAGGGTGACTCTCCATTTTCGGCGGCTTGTTGTTCATCAATTATTTGGAGTGTACCGGGTGTATCGGCGAAGATAGCAATATTGATAAAATTGCCATTGCCCGTTCTGAGTTGTATATCAATCCGGTCGTTCATTATGCTTCGGCATAACTGGTGAACCCGTTATCACGCGCATTACGGAACATTTTCCGGATTTTCTCTGCTGATAAAGGATACCGGAAGCGGTTGTCGATGGCTGTTTCGTCGCTTTCAATCATTACTTTATCGTCGGCAACATTCATGCAGAGTTTCCACATGGCACGCAGAACGGGTTCCATCTTCTTGCGCGAGCCGTGCAGGCGGGGAAGCATTTTCTGCATTACGGCGATATCTACAAGGTGGTTGTTATCCCATCCGGTATTCAATTGCCGGGCAAGGGTTACAAAGCGATATATTTCCCCTGCGGTACGGTAGCCGAATTCAGCGCCCACGGATTTTAATTGATTGAAGAAAGCAAGTAATATCCGACTAATTTCCTGGTCAGTATCGAATTGGTTACTTTGACTGATTGTTACAAAGTTTCTTTCCATATCGGCTCCCTTATGGTCAGCGGCTTCGGGTACAAGTGGTTTACAATGGGTGAGATAGTTATCCATATCTTCCGAATGGATACGGAATTCAATTACATTGGCCCGGTCAAGCACTTTCGGACTGAACATATAGGTAGTTTCGTCTACATTTATAGTACCTGTAATATATAGATTTGAAGGGAGTTTTATTTGTGCAGGAACATCACATGCTTTCCATTCTTCGGTATCCGGATGGAGGTTGATAGCCTCGCCCGACTCCATTGCACTGAGGAAATCGGCAAAGTATCGCTCGACATAACTGAGGTTCATTTCATCCAGAATAAGGAAATAAGGTCTTGCCGGGTTGGCCGCTGCGAGAAGTAAAAAGTCTAATACTCCGTTTTCGGGTTTGATGTACGTACCTGTTATCAAGGCATTAGGGTAGCCGAGAAGATATTCGCGGTTATTCCAGTCGGCACCTACGCTGACTACTTTTACCTGATTGGTATTACCACTCAGCCAACGGGCAAAGGTAAGAGCAAGGCGGGTTTTACCTGAACCGGTCAATCCGCTAAGGATTACGAAAGGTTTGGTAAGGAGGGAAAGAGCATATCTATGTATCAGGTCGTTACTGAATAATAAGCCGGTAACCTCTATTTCATTAGTACGGGATAATAGAAAGGTAACTTTTTCTATTGCAGGGCGTTCCCGGAATACCGGTGGTTCAGACATATTCATTTGTCTTTTATAAATCCGGATTATTTCATTGAGGTCTTTGTCGATACTGCTTTGTTCTATCTCTGAAATGGGGCTATAGACCTTGTATACAAATCCTCCTCCGTAGCGTTCGGGTGTTCCATATCCATTATCCAGGAAATAATTGCGGATAGTGGTTACATCGGTAGGTAAATTCCAGCCGGAAGAGGAATATTTGTTTTCGCTCACGCCATAAGCTAATATCAATAAGTTCTGTGATTTAAAGTACAGGAAGATGGGATAAATACCATTATTGGTTGTTTGTTCTTCCGCTAAAAAAGAAATCCAGGGTATACGTGCAAAGCTTTTATATCCGAAACTTACTTTTATAAGAAGCCCATTGAATTCTTTGGGATACTCTTTCACTTTCATATCATTCCCCGCTTCTGCCTGGATAAGGAACTTTTGGAGAGTTGGAAAGAAAGACTCAGTTTTATCGTGTTCGTCTTTTGAATAACTCATATTAAAACAAATTAGGATATTCTATATTACCTGAAATTCTTCATCGTCCCCAGCGCAAACCCTATCCCCGCACGGATAAAGAACTGACTATTACCATGAAAAGTATCAAACTCATACCCCGCTTTCAGAAAAAAGATTTTGTAATCAGCATAAATATTAGGTGTAAGTACAAGGGTATTCTTCCGTCCTTTCCTAAAATCAAAAAGAAAACCCGCATCCGCACCCAATGTAAGCGTAAAACGTGAGTCATAAAATATATAATCACTGAGGTATGTAGACAACTGAATAGGTTTCAGTTGAAGCCCGCTCATATTTGCCCCTCCGGAGGTAGTAAATTCCAATCCGCTAAGGTTAAACAGTTTCAGGGAATTTTCTTTTATATACGTCGGCATAGCAGCACTGACAAAGAACTGCCCGTTTGAATTTTCCGCATACTGCCCTCCCACCCCGAATAATTGTCCGTAAGCAGGAAAAGATAACAAAACCGCCGCAAGGAAAATAAGTATTGTTTTACTATTCATATTCCGTATTTATCAATCTTGATACTGTACAAAGATACGTAATTTAGTGTACCTTTGTTCGATAAATAAACCGGAAAACCGAATGAGTACTGCAAAATCCCTGAACGAAATAGCCGAACTTAACCATAAAAACGCCGAAAGAATACTGGAAGATACCGGAATTATCCGCCTCTGGGGAAATATCGGTGCAACCATCCGTCCAGTTGGTTCCTTTAAATCGGGCTTGATGATAAGGAACCTTGATATAGATTTACATATCTATACGGATGAAGTTAAGCTTTCGGAGGATTTCACCGTCATGCAAAAGTTTGCTGAAAACCCGGGTGTCAAACGCTTCGAATATATTAACCAGCTAAATACGGACGAAGAATGTATCGAATGGCACGTGCATTATCATGATAATAAAGAAGATGCCATGTGGAAACTGGATATAATACACCTACGCAAAGGCTCGACTTTCGACGGATTTGTTGAACGGGTTACCGATAGAGTTATTGAACTACTTACACCCGAAACCCGCGAGACTATTCTACAAATTAAACACACCCTACCGGCTGATATTCCTGTAAAAAGCATCGAAATATATCAGGCTGTCCTTGCAGATGGCGTACAAACCACAAATGAATTCATGGAATGGAGAGCACTCCATCCATTTACAGGTGTAGCCGATTGGTTGGGATAACGGCTATGCCAACCCGTACCGCTTCATCTTATTAAAAAGAGTCTTCCGGCTTATCTGCAAAGCCTCCGCCGTGAGTGTACGGTTATAGTTATGCTTTTTCAGTGTTTCGAGTATAATTTCCTTTTCAACCTGAGCATTTATTTCTTTTATACTCTCTCCTTCCTTATCAGCAGGGTTAAATTCGGCCTGTTCGTAGCCTTTTACCCTTAGTGGAAGATGTTCCGAATAAATAATACCGTCGATAGCCAATATCATAGCGCTTTGGATAGCATTTTCCAAATCACGTACATTTCCCGGCCAATCGTAATGCCCGATTTTCTCCATAGCATCCTCAGAAATGCTTAACACATTCAGGTTCAATGCTTTGTTATGCTTATTGATAAAGAAATCGACAAGTAATGGTATGTCTTTCTTGCGCTCGCGCAGCGGTGGAATAGTTACATTGAAAACATTCAGACGGTAAAGCAGGTCGAGACGGAAGTTTCCTTTTTCAACTTCAACTTCCAGGTTCCGGTTTGTTGCAGCTACTATGCGGACATCAATCGGGATTACCCGTTTACCACCGATACGCGTTATTTTTCGGTCTTCCAGAACGCGCAATAGTTTGACTTGTGCATCCATAGGTAACTCCCCCACTTCATCCAGAAATAAAGTACCTCCATTGGCACGTTCGAAGGTTCCCGGTTGTGCTTCCTTGGCATCTGTAAATGCGCCTTTCTCATGGCCGAATAGTTCGCTTTCCATTAAAGACAGGGGTATGGCTCCACAATTCACAGCAATAAACGGGCCGTCCGACCGTTTCCCGAACCTATGCAAAGCGTGGGCGATTAATTCTTTCCCCGTTCCGCTTTCTCCATGAACAAGCACCGTGGCATTTGTTTCGGCTACACGCTTTACCTGGGCAACGATTTGCTTCAAGCCTCCGGTATCGCCAATGATTGGAAAGTTATCGGGGGCGAGTTGTTTCTTCAAACTCCGCACTTCGCTTTTCAGACGGCAGTGTTCCATTGCGCGGTTCACCTTGAGTATCATGTTATCATTGTCGAAAGGTTTTTCGATGAAATCGTAGGCGCCTTTCTTTACGGCATCAACGGCAAGGGCAACTGAGCCGAAAGCGGTTACGAAGATCACAACCTGGTTCGGAAGTATGGCTTTTATCTTTTCGAGCGTTTCGACTCCCGTCATGACGGGCATTTGCTGGTCGAGTAATACTACATCCGGCCGGAAAGACAGTAGAACATCCATTACCTGTTGGCCGTTTTCGACTGTTTTCACTTCGTAGCCTTCTTCTTTGAGTAACAGGGCTATTACTTTGCGGATACGGGCTTCGTCGTCGGCAATTAAAATCTTTCCTTTCATATGCGCTGGGGTAGTTTTACTATGAATGATGTGCCTTTTCCGGGGATACTTTCAATCTCGATATCGCCCTCGTGACGGTTGATAACACCGTAGCTGATGGCCAAACCTAATCCTGTTCCCTCTTCTTTGGTGGTAAAGAAAGGATTGAATACGTTTTCTATATCTTTTTTATCAATGCCCTTACCCGTATCCTCGAAAGATATAATCAGGTTGCGGTTATGGGTATCGATGGCTGTTCCTTTTTCGATGCTGATAATGAGTGTCCGGGGTTTATCCGGTTCATTCTGGCTCATTGCTTCGATAGCGTTCAGGATAATATTCAGGAATACCTGTTTCAACTGTTCGGCATCGGCCTGAATGACGGTATTATCTTCGAAATATTCGAACTGAACATCAATTTGTTGTTTACCCAGTGTGGACTGAATAAGAACTAAAGTCTGGTTAATCAATTGCTCGATATTAACTTCGGAAGTGTTCAGTTTGGATGGGCGGGAGAATGAGAGTAAGCCTTGTACTATCTTGTTAATTCTTTCGACCTCAGTTATCAGTTCGGTAACCATTTCCGATTTTACAGGGTCGTCTTTGAAATCTTTGCTCAGGTATTGGATAGTGCTGCGAATGGTAGTCAGCGGATTGCGTATTTCGTGTGCGGCACCTGCGGCCAGTTCGCCCAGGGTAGCCAGGCGGTCGGTGCGATACATTTTCTTTATACGGTCGGACTGCGTTTCGTACAAAGATGCGTGCTCAATGGCAAAAGCGGCCTGGTCGAACAACAGGGAAAGCAGGTTTATATCTTCCTGGGTATATGGGGTAAAATCTGTTTTATGGCCCAGGAAGATTGTAGCGCTAATGTGGTTCATTACCTTCAAAGGATAAATAAGCCCGGCATTTAACCGGTGAATTAATTCTCTTTCCTCGGGGGCCAGGTAATTCAATATGGTTTGGTTTCCCGAAACAAGAAGTTCCCGTTCGTTGACTGATAACCAACTGATTAACCGTCCTTTTCCCGATAGCGTCCATTTATCTTCCGTAGTGCTGTTTTGCAGTTTGTATTTCCCTGTATTCTCGTCCAGCAGAAAAACATGGACGGTTTCTACCGGGAATATTTGTTTTACTTTGGATATGAAATTGCCGATTAATAGCGACTTATCGACTATAAGCATCAGCGATTTATTAAACTCAGACAGTAAAACTCCCAAATCCGGTTTCATTTCCTTTTTCTTCCCGATAAGTGCCATAATTATAAATCATTTAAGATAAATTAGGATTGATCCGCACGGTGTAGGGGCGGGTCTTGTGTCCGCCCCACATACCGCAGGGTATTCCACAAGGTGTATGCATTGCAAACCATTTTCAGGGGCGGACACAAGACCCGCCCCTACACCATGCGGATACAAAGATATATTATTTTTCCTGCAATGGGTAATAAAATACACACATTGAGTAACCTTTGTATCAATTACTCGGTTACCCAATTTACACACAACAACACAAACCGCTATATATCAACACCTTACAAAACTGGCACGTATTTTGAATTACATACACCAGAACTATTAATATAATCACAAATATGGGTAAACCCTTACCCGCATTCAAATAAAGTATGACGAAAATAAAATCTCTGATGTGTTTAATTCCGGCATTATTCTTTGCATCCGGGTCATTCGGCGAAGAAATCCGTAAAATATCTTTCGATGAAGCAATCCGCATTGCATTGGGCGAAAGTTATACGGTAAAATATTACAAAGCTGAGATTGATGCCACACATTATTCCTACCTCTTTACAAAGTCGGATTTTAAGCCGATGCTGAATTTCGATATGTTTACCCCCTCCTGGAACGAAAGCCTGGAAGGTATAGCGCAAGTCGACGGACTGCCTGTTTATAACTCGATAGGCTCGATACAGGCAGGCGGGAACCTGAGTTTTACTTATGTGCTTCCTACCGGTGGTAATTTAGCTCTATCCTCCCGGATGTATTGGGAGAATTACCGCACTACCCTTTCGCAAAAGGACGACAAGGAACTGGAACGCGACCAGTTTTATACCCGGCTGGCCCTTTCTTTTAATCAGCCTGTATTTACGGCCAACCGCTTGAAAGAGAACATGAAAGTTGCGCAGTTGGGATATCAGAAGAGTACCGCCTACTTCACCCGCGTGCAGATGGATATTGTGTACGATGTAGCCGTAAGCTTTTACGAAGTTTACCAATTGGCCTATGAACTCAAAATCAACCAGGACAGGTTAGCCAACTCGCAGGAAGCCTACCGCATTACCAAACTGAAACAGGAAACCGGCAACCTGCCCGAGGGGGAGTTACTGATAGCCGAAATCACCGTCTCGCAAAACGAAGCGCGTGTGATGGAAAGCGAAGGCAAGCTGGAAGCCGCCAAAGACCGTTTCAAACTGCTTATCGGGCTGGGGCTGAGCGATGATATCGAACTCATCGCCGACATGGAATTCGAAACATTCGAAATCAGCATGGGCCAGGCCATAGACGAAGCATTATTCAACCGGATGGAAATACAGGAGAACAACATCGACATCGAACTCCAGAAGATTGAAGTGAAAAGAGCCAGGCGCGAAAGGGAATTCAAAGGTAACATCTCGGCTTACTATGACTTTACCGGACTGAGTACCCGCGACGGTGGTTCACTGACGCAATTAATGAGCTCGTCTTTTCAAAATATGTCCGACCGGCCCTCGAACCGTGGTATCGCCTTTACGCTCTCCTACCCCATTGCCGACTGGGGGCGCTCTAAAAACCTGGTCCGACGCGCCCAGAGCCGGCTCAAGCAGAACGAACTCGACCTCGAAAATATGCGGCGAAGCATCGAACGCGAAATCCGCGAAATTGTACGCAGCGTATACGAAGCCGAGAAGCGATACCGCATCAACCGACGCAACCAGGAAGTGGCCATCCAAAGTTACCGCATCAGCCAGATGAGGTTCGAGAATGGCGACATGACGAGCCAGGAATTATCCATCGAGCAGGAACGGTTATCGCAGGTACAGCTTTCTTACATCGAAAGTTACATCACTTACCGCCTGTCGGTTGCAAACCTGAACAGGAAAACAATGTACGATTTCGAGAATAACCGGAGTTACGTATTGACCGAATAAACAGGATGCAAAACATATATACATATACAGGAAATCATATATGCATATACTGTAAATCGTATATGCATATAAGGAAAAACGTATATGCATATAAGGAAAATCGTATATGCATATAAGGAAAATCGTATATGCATATAAGGTAAATCGTATATGCATATAAGGAAAATCGTATATGCATATAAGGTAGTATCGTATATGCATATACGACCAGGCAAACCAGGCCTGAATTATCGACGGGACAAATTATGAATATTAACCAAAGGCACTTATATGCTTGTTTACACCAAACCGATAATAAATGAGGGAAAAAGGATTGATCCGCACGGTGTAGGGGCGGGTCTTGTGTCCGCCCCACATACCGC
>DAMCMT010000004.1:97312-109140 GCA_032108265.1 Bacteroides sp. | reverse complement strand
GATTAACTAAAATTTATGCATAAACAACCCCACAAGAATACGGGATGATCCGAAATAATACTGTTTTATTTAATTTTTATATACTCATTAAACCATTATTTTAGTATGTTTGTGCAACCAACAATAATTTAATATATGAAAAAATATGATTTGTGTTGTGTAGGGCACATCACACTCGATAAAGTAATCACTCCCGAAAGATCGGTAGAAATGCCTGGTGGAACTGCTTTTTATTTTTCGCAGGCAATTAAGAAATTTAAAAACATCGAATATGTACTGGCCACCGCAGTCGGAGAACCTGAAACACACGTTGTGGAAAAATTGAGAACTGACGGTATAAATGTGCAATTGATGTTGAGCCGTTACTCTGTTTGTTTCGAAAATATTTATGGAGAGAATCAAGATAATCGTAAACAACGTGTTCTTGCAAAAGCAGATCCTTTCACAAACGAATTTTTAAAAGACTTTCATGCGGATATTTATCATTTAGGGAGTCTACTTGCCGATGACTTTTCAACAGAACTTCTAAAATATTTGGCTGGTAAAGGGAAGGTATCGGTAGATTCGCAAGGCTATCTTCGTGAAGTTCGTGATACCAAAGTATATGCTGTGGATTGGCCCGATAAGAAACAAGCTCTCCCTTATATACACTTTCTAAAAGTAAATGAACACGAAATGGAAGTATTGACCGGATATAAAAAGGTAGGCGATGCCGCCAGGCAACTCTATGATTGGGGAGTAAAAGAAGTTCTTATAACACTGGGCAGTTTTGGATCGGTTATTTACGATGGTACATCATTTACCTGCATTCCTGCCTATATACCCAATAAAATAGTAGATGCAACCGGTTGCGGAGATACATACATGGCAGGATACTTGTATAAAAGGGCACAAAATGCTGATATTGAAGAATCCGGATGTTTTGCAGCAGCAATGTCGAGCCTGAAAATTGAAAAGTACGGAGCATTTCTCGGAACCGAAGCCGATGTAATGGAGTGTATGAAGAGTTATAAAACTTCCGATTTACCACAGTTATAATTATGGATAAACCGATGGCTGCATATACAGATAAAGAAATACATTACGGAGTACTGACGTCCTTTCTGGCACAAGGGCTGTGCTTTTCTAGTTGGGCAAGCCGCATACCCGATATAAAAAATATTTTTGCCGGGAATGATGCACTCTATTGGGGGTTTATATTGTTACTTATTCCAGTGGGAAAATTTGTAGCAATTCCACTTGCGGGGTATCTGGTGTCAAAATTAGGTAGTCGCATTATGGTACAAGTCAGCATAATGGGCTATGGTTTATCACTGTTTTGCATTGGTCTGGCACCCCACATATATGTATTAGGAGCATGCCTGTTCTGCTTTGGGGTATTCTGGAATTTGTGCGATATTTCGCTTAATACACAAGGCATTGGTATCGAAAGATTATTAAATAAAACTATTATGGCTTCCTTTCATGGTGCCTGGAGCCTGGCAGCATGCATGGGCGCATTGATTGGCTTCGTGATGATCATTACCGATACCACCCCGTTTCTTCATTTTACCATTATCGCAGGGATCATTCTCGTTATTGTTATATTCGGGAGACGTTTTCTGCAAAATGACTATGATTTACCCCAATCGGGAGAGTCTGTAAAAGAAGAAGTTATTTCCAAAGAGAAAAAAGAAACTCCGGCACTTATATCATTCATAAAAAAGCCGGAAATGCTCCTCATTAAATTAGGAATAGTAGGCTTGTTTGCGTTGATAGTAGAGAGTGCTATGTTTGATTGGAGTGGTGTTTATTTCGAATCGGTATTAAATGTTCCCAAGTCTTTGCAAATAGGTTTTCTGGTATTTATGGTAATGATGACCGTGGGGCGTTTCAGTGCTAATAAAGCCTATCGGGTACTGGGTAAGCAGTTAGTTCTTCAACTATCAGGATTACTCATCTTTGCAGGTTTCATGATTGTAGCTTTGTTGGGCGGAGTTTTCGAATCGATGATTGTAAAAGTAATCATCAACTCTTTTGGATTTATGCTTGTAGGTTTGGGTATATCGAGTATGGTACCAACCATTTACAGTCTTGTGGGTGCCAAATCAAAAACCCCGGTAGGAATTGCTCTTACCATTTTATCCAGCATCAGTTTTATAGGTTCACTTGTGGCACCTCTTCTCATTGGTTCCATAACCCAAGCATTCAATATGGTGTATGCATATATAATAGTAGGATTACTGGGATTGTGCATTTTATTGATGACTACTTTCAGCAATGCATTTAAAGTGAAATAGACCTTCAGGCTGATCGTACCTGGTGTATCTACGTAGCAGAGTTTGCTGTCCTACGTAGCAGAGCTTGTTGTCCTACGTAACAGAACCTGCTGTCTTACGTAGCAGAACTTGCTGTCTTACGTAGCAGAATTTCTTGTGCTACATAGCATTTCCAAAAACTATTCTTTATGACATTATGACGCATGACATTCGTCGACTGACATGAAATGTTATTTAAAGCACAATCCTCAGACATAATGCAGACAAATTGTCATTTACTTTATATTGCTTTCATATATTGACAGAATTATTTTTTTGGCACAACATTTGTATTATAAATAAAGTGTTATAAAACCAAACACACAACAAAAGCGCTCTTTGACTTACTATTTTTAAATAATCAACCCGAAATCTGCTATTTACAAATACTAATACTATTAAAAATGTCTATCAAATATAAAGCAGCTCAAAGTAATGTTGAAACAGCTGAGGGTAAAAAACTATGGTATCCTCAACTGATAACAGAGGGAGAAACAGTATATCTCCCTAAAATCGCCCAGCGGATTGTATCAAAATCCGCATTAAGCTACGGCGATATATTTAATGTGGTCTACAGCCTTATCGAGGAATTGAACGACAATCTACTAAGAGGTAACTCAGTTTGCCTGGATAAATTCGGAACATTCCGCCTCTCTGCCCAGGCAAAGGGACAAGGCGTAGAAAATCCCGAAGATGTAAATGCATCGCAGATTAAATCACTGCGGGTATTGTTCACACCTACAGCGACACGCACGTCGTTCGAGGGTACTACACGCGCTATGCTCCAGGGAGCAGAGTTCGTGCGGTGGAAGGGCGATCCTTACCACCCGGAAAATATACGGAAAGCCGGAGGCGGTAGTAATACCGGCGATGGCGATGATGATGGCGGAGGCGGATTTACACCCGACCCAAACGCTTAGAATTAATTAACGGCTGATGCCGTGGTAGATGATTTAAAAATAAAGTCAAATTTGCAAAAACACAACATCCGACCTTGCGCACTCTATGCAAGGCCGGATGTTCTTTTTGTATAGAGCTTAATCTATCTTAATCTCAATCTTGGTGATCGTTATGTCACCGCCAATGATGAGAGCGGCTTCAGTGCCATTCATTGTTGCTGCCATACCTTCCGAGATTTTGAATTCCAGGAAGTCCTCACCAGCGGCAAGCACGATGTTGTTATCGCTTTCACCGCCATCGCGGATGAAAGGAGCACCCCACCAACCATCGCACAGACAGAAAGTCTGAGGAGCATCATGGTGAGTGAACGTGAACTTAATAGTTTGGCCGGCTTCTGGTGTTATTGCCGAGAGGTCAAGGTCAGACGCCGGAAGATACCACCACCAGCCAGTAGTGTTTTCGCCTTCCCAGATTGAAGCATATCCTTCACCTCCTTCGCTGCCACCTGCAACCTCGTCAGACAGCGTTACCTCTGGCAAAGTATACTTCTTGCCGCTGCAGTCTTCGAGGACAACTTGGGCAGGTCCGGCTTTTATACCCATTGGCGAATAGATGTAGAGAGAACCGGTAGCTTTGCGCTTAAAGTCGCTTGCATCTACAACAATGTCCTTGCCGTCTTCACCGGGGAAATAAGCCTTGGTGATAAATTCGAGGTCGTTGCCGTACACCTCCACACATTCGTTGATTTTTATTTCCTTGTCAAGAGGTGCCACGCGCAAAGGCTCGGGCTTGCCGACAGTCAGCGTCATGACCGACTCTGCCGATTCGCCGTCGGCTGCTATTGTTACTGTTCCTCCCTCTGCAGAAACGCCGCCGGGAGTTATTACAGAGATATAGCCGTTGCCTATTTTGGTAATGTTGTTCACAGAGACATTGCCAGGGAACACAACGGAAGTGGCCTTCTCAAGCCCCGTACCATTGATGGTGATAACCTGTCCTTCCATAACTTTTGTAGGCAGGACGGACTTCACCGCAAGCACATCGTTGGCATCCGCCACATCGTCATCGCTGCATGAGGTCATTGCCATGTTCGACAGCAATGCGAATCCTGAGACCAAAAGATATATAATATGTTTTTTCATAAATCTTATTCGTTTAAAATTTCGTTGAATCTGTTTTACCAATTGGGGTTCTGCTTCAGATTGCCGTTCTTCTTAATTTCAGATTGCGGAATCGGGTACAGGTTGTACTTTTCGTCCCACTGGCGAGTCTTAGTAACTCGATTGAGAATCAAGTTGCCGTTTCCATTCAGTTTGAAGTCTGCCACATCAACATTCTTGAAGAACTCCGCGCCCTTCTTCCAGCGACGCACATCCCAGAAGCGCTGACCTTCGAAAGCAAGCTCTACCATACGCTCACGCATGTAGCGCTCTTCGAAGCCATTGTTTCCTCGAAATTCAGGCATCATGATGTCAGGACGGTTACGAAGCACATTGATAGCCTCGTTGGCTGACATGCCAAAATCGCCCTTTTCGTCAGCATTGCCGTAGTAGTTGTACATAGCCTCTGCATAATTGAGGTAAACCTCGGCCAGACGCATCACAATCCAGTTGTGGCGTGCTGTAGTCTGGTTGTTGGCTGTGGTGACACAGTTGCCATCCACAAACTTCTTCAAGTAGTAACCCGTGGGAGTTGCACCGTACTTAGGAGCACCGTTGAAGCCGCCCTGATACGTCTCAATGGCAATCTGCTGAGCTGTATTAGATGGCCAAAGATCACCGTTCTTCACTACAGTGAGTTCGAAACGTGGGTCGAGGCCATCGTATGGATTCTCAGTAGTTACATCAACATCTCCAGAATGTTTCTCCTTGAATGTCTTGCCGTCGGCCTGATATTCGTATGCGTCCACCAGTGCCTGTGTAGGGCAGTTGCCTGAGTTACCATTCTCCACACCCACAGGATAATTGTACTTCTCGAAGGTGTTGCTTGCCTGGGTGCCAAGAACGAAGATAAATTCAGGATTGGTGAATGTATCGTGCCCCCATAGGTTGGCATACTCACTGAGCTTGTAGCCCCAGAGCTGTGCATTATCGATGATGACCTTACTGGCAGCAGCGGCCTCTTTCCAAAGCTCCTTGTTGTTGTCTGTATTAAACAAGGGTGAAGCTTGATAAAGAAGTACGCGTGCCTTCAGTGCAAGGGCAGCACCACGGGTGGCACGACCAATTTCCTGACCGGGAATGTCGTTATACGACACGGGCAGATATTCAGCCACGGCATCCAATTCGTTGATGATGAACTTGAAAACATCCTTGGCCGGAGTGCGTTCCACGCTGTTGGCCTGCTCATTGGTGAGGGTTGTGGTCACCAAAGGCACATCGCCGTAGGCACGTACCAACTCGAAGTAGAAATATGCACGGAGGAAACGCAACTCGTTAGGGAATATTTCAAACTGCTGCACCATGGTCTGGTAGTTGGGATCATATTCATAATCGGATAGGTCTATCCTGTGGATGCGTTCAAGGTACATGTGTACCTGAGTGATGGCACGGTATGACCTGTCCCATGTGAGCGTAAAAAGACTCGAAGGAGTCCAACCACCGTTGAAATACTCGTGGATGGGTGAGAAGGAAAGTGCAAACTCAGACTCGTCTGTGGCACTGGCTATCATGGCGCCATTACCGTAGAAATCGTCCTTGAATTCGCTCGGCATTTGTGCGTAGACATCGTACACGAGAGCCTTGACACCATTGAGGGGGCTGTTGTAGGTCCAGTCCTCGTCACGATTCGAAGCTTCGTTGTAATCCAGGTCGGCGCAGCCTACAAAGACTGCTGCCGCCATACCTAAAAGAGTATATTTTATCTTGTTCATAATGTATCTTTAATTAGAAAGTTAATGTGACACCTATGTTGACACCCTTGAACATGGGATATGCCGTCGAAAGTACCTCAGCATCCATAGCGTCGACGTTGTCGAAGGAAAGAAGGTTCTCGCCCTGAACAAACACCTTGGCTGCGGTAAGAGAGAGCTTCGAGAGCACCCTTGCAGGAACTTTATAGTAAACCTCGATGTTGCGCATCTTTAAGAAGTGAACAGGCTTGTACCATACGTTGCTTGCCTGGCTGTTGTTGCTGTTGTTCTGAGTTGTCAGACGTGGGTAGAGAGCGTTGTTTCCAGCCACATCCCAGGAGTTGTTGTAGTAATCCACTGAAAGGTTACCATTGTCGGCCATGCCGCCCCATATTGCTGACGGAAGATACTTCATGTAGTTGCCAGTGCCCTGGAACCATGCGTTTAGACCGAAGCCCTTATATTCTACACCAACATTGAAGGCGTAGTTAAGCTCAGGGATGTCAGTAGCGCCACCGAGACTGGTAATATCGAACTCGTTGATTACTTCGTCACCATTAAGGTCCTGGTATTTGATGTCACCAGGGCTTACGGTAGAGTATTCCTGACGGTAGCTGGCGTCGATATCGGCCTGATCCTTGAAAAAGCCTGCCGACTTGAGTCCCCATGCCTCGTTTACACGGCGACCTACAGGGTCGGTCAGCGGATAGGTCGGTGTGCCGATATACTTGCTCACCTCATTGCGTGCCCACGACAAGTTGGCACCCAAGTTGAGATTGAGGTCGGAAGTGATTTTCTTCACATACTTGGCACTTACCTCAAAACCGTAACTCTTAACTTCGCCAACATCGTTGTATGACGAATGTATACCAACCACCGATGAATTCTCATTTATTGCAGAGAGCATGATGTGGCTGCGAAGCTGGTAGAAAGCATCAACTGAGATGTCAAGAGCATTTGCCAGACGAAGGTCAGTACCAAGGTTGAAACTTGTAGATTTCTCTTGCGAGAAATTGGTAGTTGGGAAGGAGCCAAGCGATGCTCCCCATGTAGCACCGTAGTTGTTACCAATAATCACATAACCGTGCGTTGTATCCCATGTGGGAAGCCACATGCCATAGGTAGGCATATAGTCGGTGTGCTGGATGCCGGCTGATGCACGCAGCTTACCGTAATTGAGCAGACCATCGTTATTGTCAGCGTAAATCCAGCCGAGCGACAGTGTGGGTGAGAATGCCCACTTTGAGGGATAGGTACGGCTGGAGCCGTTGCCTGCAAGCACAAGGTCGGCAACGTAGCGGTTCTGAAAATCGTAGTGGAAGACTCCCATGATGTTCTGACGATAGTAGGTGTTTCCACGTCCATCAGTGCTCGCACCACTGTTGTCGTAAATAACGCTAGCATTGAAGTGGTCGTTGTCGAAGAACGAACGTTTGTAGTTGATACCTACACTGGCCTTTGCTTTCCACCACTGGCCGTCATTCCAGTTGCCGAAGGTGAGGTTCGTCTCCTTGTTACCGAATGTGTTCAGAGCTACGTTGTTCTTGTCGCCAATGGTACCGGTGTAACGCTCGTAGCCATACTGGTGTGCCTTGTGCGAATTTTCCGCGTAAATCGACGAATTGGCATAGCCGGCACTGACAAATACGTTCAGACCATTGAGCAGGAAGTCAAGTTTTTGAGACAGCCTGGCATCTACCCACAGCTGACGTTGATGGGTCTTGTAGAAACCAGACTCCTGAATCTTGGCAATGGGGTTGGCATCACCGTATGCCTCGTTACCACCCCAGATACCTGTTGAGGTCTTGTAGGGGAAAGCACTTGCCGGCAGCTTGTAGATAGCAGCTGTAGCATCGTCAGCACTGATGTCGGAGGGCCGCTTGGTCTCCTGGAACATACCGAAGAGGTTCACCGACATGAGAGTTGTGTTGGTAATGTTGAAGTCGAGGTTGCCACGGATATTGGCCTTCGACTGGCGCAACTGCGTATTATAGTCCGGCAGCTTGGTGTCCTTGAAAGCACCACGCACATCGGTATAATCAATATGGGTGTAGTACTTCACCTTGTCCGTACCTCCGTACACCGAAACGTATGCATGGTCTTCCTCGGCAGTGTTCTTGAAAGTAAGGTCGCGCCAGTTCACATTAGGATAGAAGTACGGGTCAGAACCGTCTTTGAAGAGGTTAAGTTCCTGTTCGGTGTATGCGGCAGAGAGTCCGTCGTTGCGACGGGCCTGGTTGAAAGCATTGGCATATCCGTAACCGTCTACCATGTCTGCGAATTCAGGGTCAAACTGGAACTTATGGCTGTAGTTCACCTTGACGTGTGTCTTGCCTTCAACGCCACGCTTTGTCTTCACAAGTATAGCACCATTGATACCCTCATGGCCAAGAAGTGCCGTAGCGGCAGCATCCTTGAGGATGGTAACGCTCTCCACCTCCTCTACACTGAGGCGGTCGATGGGACGCTCGTAGCCATCGACGAGGATGAGAATATTTTTATCGTTAAGCGTGTGATAGCCACGAATATTAAACGAGGCACCCTTATTTTCGTCGCCCGAGAAGCCACCTTGCGATAGAGCCGTTAGACCAGGCAGACGTCCATAGAGAGCCTGGGCAAGGTTAGTTGCCGAGGTCTGCTGCAATTCTTCACCTGTGATTGTGGTTGCAGAAGCGGTGCTGAGGAAATTGCTTACTTCCACGCCGTAACCCAAATCATAGGCATTTGCATTCTTATCGTTAAGTTTTACCTGCGCATTTGCCGTGAGAGAGACAACAGCAGTCGCAAGCATCAACATTCTTTTTATATTCATATTCTATAAGTCTTATTGATTTTTAAAATCTGGATTACCAACCCGGGTTCTGGTTCAGACCATAGCCCTTGTTGATCTCATCACGTGAAATAGGCGCGAGATACCATTTGTCGGTCCACTTGCTCGTCTGGTTGTCAGTATCCCACCATACGCGGGTATTGTTGGTACAAGGTATCTTCTCATAGATACAGTTTGGCCAAGGGTCACCGGGTTCGAGACTCGTGTCGCCATTGTAGTCGTCAGGATTCATCTTGTTGCCGTTGGCATCCTTGCGCCATACACGCAGTTGGTGTACCTGTTTTTTGAATATGTCGGATCTCTTGTAGCGGATGAGGTCATACCAGCGGGAGTCTTCATAACCGAACTCACAAGCACGCTCCTTCAGGAGTTGCTCAATGAAGTTGTCCTTGTTGGTGGTTAGGTTGAGTTCTGGGTTCATGACCTCTATCTTGCCAAGACCTACGCGTGCGCGTACTTTATTCATTTCATCGCAAGCTTTCGACAGATTGCCTGTCTGTGCGAGTGCCTCAGCGTAGCAAAGGTGAATGTCGGCCATACGCAGATATGCAAAGTTGGTCGGATGGTATGCAGCATAGCCGTTATCGCGGAGATACTTGAACAGTTTCATACGGGTTGACCATGGATTGTCGGTAACAGCAGGATTGAAGGTCTGGTCAACATTGCCACCTTGCCACAGCTCGGTGCTCGAAAGCCCCTGATATTGCTCGACAAGATTGTTGCGATTCACCACCATTGTCTCGTAGAGACGTGGATCGCGATTGACAAAGATGTCTACGTTGTTGGGGTTATCGGTATTAAACACATTGCCGTAAGGGAAGTTACGACCGTCTGCCATACCAAACATTTCCATATATTCGAGGGTGAAAAGAGCCATACCGAACTCATCCATACCTTGTACGTTCCAGTCACCATTCCAAGCGTCTGTACCCAGACCGGCATGAACTTCAATCACCTTCTCGCTGTTGCCACGGAACCAGTAGGCGGCACGGTAAGCGTTGCAATAGTCTTGTTCACTGTTACCAGTGGGCTGTACAAGAGCAAAATAGTTGCCGTTGGTGCTATTGGCTTGGAAGAAATCCTCACAAGCTTTCAATGCCTTCTGCCAAAGTTCGGGCTTGTAACCGCCAACCCATACCTGGCTGAGGTCCTGATTCTCCTCGTTTCGAGTGAATTCAAGATAAGATTTGTCACTGTTAAACAGAGGCGAAGCCACGAAGTTCCACAGCCTTACACGCAGACCATAGGCTGAGCCTTTGGTCAGACGTCCGGAGTTGGTGGCCTGATCCTGCACAAAAAAAGGAAGACCCGGTTCGTCGATGGCGCCCTGGATAAGCTCGTCGATGAACTCTGCTGTCTCGATTACGCTCATGCGCTTGCCATCTACAATATCAGTAGCCACAAATGAGCGGTCAACTTTTGGAAGACCTCCGAAGTTGCGGAAAGCATCGAGATAGCGTGATGCCATGATGACGTACACCTCACCACGGAGCTGGCTCTTTTCTGATTCGCTCAGGTCGGGAACGCGATCGATGTTCTCGATGAAAATCCAACCCTCACGGATGGTACGCCAGATGCCTGCACGGCCATTGCCGTCACCGTTGGCGATGAAGGGGAACTTGGCGAGACCGCCGTTATCCTGGTCGGTCTCGGTAAGGTCACCACCGTAGTACTTTCCGAGATTGTGCCATCCGCAGTACGACTGGCAAATATCGGTAAGGGCATCGGGGTGAGAATACCATACTGCACCTGTATAGGTGAAAGGGTTGTGCATGGCACCGTACATGTGCCAGAGGAAACGCTTTGCATTTTCTCCCTTGGAGAAGATGGAGTCTATGGTCACGTCGACACCCGGCTGCTTCTCGAGGAAGCCACTTCCGAAGTTAATATCATCGACACAGGAGATCAGCGATCCCATCCCTATCATGATACTAGCTACACATATAATAGTAGCAGTTTTTATTTTTTCTATAAGATTCATTGTCTTGAGTGTTAGAAGTTTAAGTTGATACCGAAATTGTAAACACGGGTCATAGGATAACGCGTGCTACCAAAGCCTGCTTGTGCCTCTGGGTCATTGGCCTTGAAACTCGTGAAAGTAAGGAGGTTATAACCATTGGCATAAACACGGATGTTGTTGATGGGCACACCGGGTATGCGGAACGAATAACCAATCTCCAGGTTCTTCAGACGAATGTACGATGCATCGACCATCCATGGATCTGAAAGTGAACCGTTATGCTCGCGTGCCGATTTCTCAAGAGAGATACGTGGCAGACTGGCACCGGGGTTATTCTCGGTCCAGGAATTCTCATAGACCCATTTATTGAGCATTGACTGGTTACCTGTACCGAAGGCTGGAGTATAGAAAGTACTGAGCTGGCGGTTGACGTTGGTGGCACCTACCCAAGTCATGGAGAAGTCGAGACCTTTCCAGTTGAGCGTTGCGTTTATGCTACCAGTATACTCAGGAATATCGCTGTAGCCGATAGCATGTACATCGTTAGCATCCACCTTACCATCACCTGTGAGGTCAACGAATACGCTGTCACCAGGACGCAATGTAATCTGCTGGTCTGGCATGTCGACACCGTAAACTTCCTTGTAGCGCTGTTCGGTTTCACCAGGAACATAGAATTCAAAAAAGTCGTATCCGAAAGGCTGACCTACAGGATGACCAGTGTGGTACATGTGTGGGAATTCCTTCTTGACTTCTGCCATTTCCACAACCTTGTTGCGTGCGAAAGCGAGTGTAGGAGCTATCGAGTAGTTCACTTTACCTATGCGGTCGGCCCAGCGTAGGGTAATTTCATAACCATGGTTCTTGACACGGCCGAAGTTGATGGAGTTGGGTTTGAGAGCGGAAATACCTGCGATGCTTGTTTCGTTGGAAATGAGGATGTTCTTGCGGTCTTCCCAGAAGAGGTCGACCCCGAGACTCAATCTACCT
>DAMCMT010000004.1:86725-97204 GCA_032108265.1 Bacteroides sp. | reverse complement strand
GTAGAACTGCCATGTACCGGGCAGATAGAGGAATCGGCCCACACCCTGGTCATTACCTACCGTACCGATAGAACCGCGAAGTTTGAAATAGGAAACCACGTTACGGATAGGCTCCCAGAATTTTTCAGAAGAGACTATCCAGCCGAGAGAAGCAGAAGGGAAAAAGCCAAAACGCTTACCTTTAGCAAAGTTCTCTGAGCCGTTATAGCCCATGTTAAAGTCTACCATATACTTAGTCAGGTAGTCGTAGGTGATACGACCTACCATACCTACATAACCACGGGGGATAGAATTGTAGATACCGCCGGGATAGTAGTTTTTAGATTCATTATAAAGAACGAGCGCACCGAAATTATGGGCACCGAACTTGCGGGCATAATTGAGACTCGCCTCTGCATACCAGTTTCTACCGCCCCATTTTTCCTCTTCATAGCCAAGAGGCCATGTGTCACCCTGACGGACATAAACAATCTTTGGAGAACCGTCTTCCGTGTATTCACCCTTAGCGATGGTGGCCTTGTAGCTGATACCACCGTCAGTAGTACGTTCTTTCTGCTGTGTATAGTTAGAGTTGTAGGAACCCTTGATACGGAAATCAAGACCCTGGGTAATAAAGTCGAGCTTGAGTTTGTACTGAAGGTCGAGGTTTACAACATTCTGACGCTGAATAGTATAACCGTGCTGGTAGATAAGACCGAGACCATCGGAGCCAACTGCGCCAACGAGATCAGGGTCGGAAACTATACGACGTCCCTCACTATCAAGACCGTAGCCTGACATTGGCGTACCATTGTTGAAAAGCCCCTCAAGACCAAAGAGACCTGACTGACCGTTATGCTCACCATTACCGATAGAGTTGCGTCTGCTAACGCGTCCACCGATACCGATAGAAAGCGTACCCAGCTTAGAGAAATCTACATCGAGGTTGGAACGGAAGTTGTAACGGCGGTATTTGAAGTTTGCGTCATCACCTTGGTCGAAGGTTTTGAAAAGACCGTCCTGATTGAGCATACCGACAGAAACGAAATAGCGGGCACGTTCAGTACCACCCGACACATTAATATTATATTGTTCCTGCCATGCGTGGTCGTTCATCAAGTACTTGAACCAGTTGGTGCTTGGAAAAAC
This sequence comes from Bacteroides sp., assembly GCA_032108265.1. Classification (GTDB taxonomy): domain Bacteria; phylum Bacteroidota; class Bacteroidia; order Bacteroidales; family Bacteroidaceae; genus Bacteroides. The sequence continues at coordinate 96,076 of DAMCMT010000004.1, read as the reverse complement.
GGTGGGCATATCCATGTCCTTCCAGTGTTGTATAGCTTCCTGCGAGAACTTCCATCCGTCCTCGGCTACTCCTTCCACTTTCTGAGCATGATTGTAAGCCGTTGCATACTCGTAGGAGTTTGCCGGTTCAAGAAACTTCGAAATCTGCTGAAGACCTGCTGAAGCTGTCAGTGTGATGGTAGGCTTGCCTATCTCGCCGCGACGAGTTGTAACGAGAATAACACCGTTGGCACCACGTACACCAAAGACAGCCGTAGCGGAAGCATCCTTAAGAATAGAAATGTCTTGCACCTCGTTCGGGTCTATTTGGCTGAACTCACGCTCGACACCATCGACAAGCACGAGAGGTTCGGCGCTGTTGAACGAACCGACACCACGGATGCGGATGATAGGGTCATCGGCACCAGGAACACCGGTGTACTGCACCGACTGGAGACCTGGGAGCTTACCCGTAAGGGCGTTACCAAGCGATGCGGCTGGAGATTTGAGAAGTTCCTTACCACCCACGTTGGAGACAGAACCCGTCAACGTCACCTTACGCTGCTGGCCGTAGCCGATTACAACTACTTCTTCCAGTTGCTGATTATCGGGCTCCATCGTCACATTTAGTGTTCTACTGGTAACTCTAACTTCCATATCCCGGTATCCGATATAGGAAAATACAAGTGTACTACCTTGAGGTACATTCGATAGCGTGTAACGTCCATTTACATTCGTAATTGTTCCTGTATTGGTATCCTTTATCCGTATGGATACACCGATGAGCGACTCATTGAGTTCATCGGTAACAGAACCTCCCACAGTGATGTTCTGTGCGATGGCTATTCCCGGTATAAGACAAAAAAATGCCAGTATACACAGGAAAAACCAATCTCGTTTGTTTTTCTTCTTTGCCATAATTAAATTTAATAGGTAAACAACTATACAGTATTTTGCTGTCTGCTTAATAGGCGCAAGTTCGTTCTTATCACTAAAGGCGAGGTCGAAATTCTCTCATAATTTGTTTATTATCTAACAAGAGGACATAAAATGACGTTTTTTCAACCAAAATGATAGAAAACAAACTTGCACAAAAAAGCTATTCCTATTCATAAACTTTATAAATGGGATTATGACTTCGCTTTACCCAAACTTAAAACATAAGAAGCGAGTAAATCCCGGTTGATAATTACCTCCGTTTTATCTTTTACTTTATCCCGCTTCCAGTTTTCCGTATTATATATGATTACTGCAATAGAAATGATTGCTGACTTTACATTTACTGCATTTTTTGATATATAATGGTGCTTCGACAGGGAGTACTTCCCATGTTAATTTTTTGATGGTTTGCATATAGAAAATAAATTGATAATGATTAATAGGATAGCTGTCCGGACAGAATAGTCCGGATAAGTTGAATCAATCCAAATAGAATAGATTGAGAATTAAGCCATTATCAATTTAAGAATCTTTTTCACGACCGGGTGTTTTTGATTAAACTTCGAATATAATTCCGTTTTCTTATCCATAGGTATCCAGCCTTGCTCTTCACACGTTTGATGGTATGCTGTAAGATATTGTACATACGCATCAATGTAAGGCTATACCGATACAAAACGAGAAATTTGCTCGTTTACTAAGGAATAGAAAATAATAGTAAACTTGTTCGGAAAAGAATTTTCGAACTAAAAATCATCAACCTGTAGTTTGCGGAGGTTGATTATGCAGTAATTATAAGCTTAAGAATAGCAGTCATATGGTTATTTCAGTGATGAGATGCAAAGATAGAAGTAATGTTTAAAAGGACAAAGTGTAGGCAGAAAAAAGTCCTTCTTTTAACAACGAAAAGCCAATGGGAGGAGAGCAAATTATCGACCTGTCGACTTTTAATTATCCACCCGTCGACTTTAAGTTATTGACCCGTCGACTTTCCGTTGCCGACGGGTCGATTTTTTTTAAGCTATTTTCTGCCATTTTGGCTTTCTTTTTAAACTCTCCTGACAAAATAACATTAATTTTTATTTTTATTTACATTGCAGACAACTTGTCATAGAAATTTAAATCCACAAGTATTAATTTGAAATTAATTTTGTTTTAATTAATAAAACAACACGTTTGGCACGAAATTTGTATTTAAGATAAAGTGTTATGACAATTATAACATAATACGAAAGCTCTTTGACTTATTTATCTTAAATTATCTATTCGGAACAGGTCTATTTATACAACAACTAATACAATTGAACAACATGGCAATCAAATATACAGCTAGACAAAGTTCTTTAGAAACAGCAGAAGGCAAAAAACTATGGTATCCCTTACTGATAACAGAAGGAGAAACCGTTTACCTTCCCCAAATCGCCCGACGGATTGTATCAAAATCCGCATTAAGTTACGGCGATATATTTAACGTTGTTTACAGCCTCTTAGAGGAAATGAACGACAATTTATTAAGAGGCAATTCAGTTTGTCTGGATACATTCGGAACATTCCGCCTTGTCTCCCATGCAAAGGGACATGGCGTTGAAAACCCCGAAGATGTTAATGCTTCGCAGATTAAAAATCTGCGGGTACAGTTCACACCCACGTACACACGCAAATCATACGAGGGTACTACACGAGCTATGCTTCAGGGAGCAGAGTTCGTGCGGTGGAAAGGCGACCCTTACCACCCGGAAAATATACGTAAAAACGGCGGCGGTAGCAATACCGGCGGCAATAACGATGATGACGATGACGGCGGATTTACACCCGACCCGAACGCCTAGAGAGAATTAACGGCTGATAGTCCCGGTAGATAATTTAAAGATAAATCAAATTGCTAAAACACAACATCCGACCTTGCGCACTCTATGCAAGGCCGGATGTTTTTTTATCCGGAAAACGTCTTTTTACCTAACTCTCTATTTATTTCACTGTAAGTTCTACTATCTTACTATAATTTACTCCACCGCCGGTATGTGCGGCAACTCTTACATATATCCGGTTCTGGTTTGCCTTAATCTTATGCAGGTTATCCTTGAAAGCATTGTCATTAGGCAAATCGAATGTATATGTACCGCTGGCATCAGCCTTGGTGCTTCGGGATGCGTAGTTCGAACTGTTCGCATCTACTCCCGGGGCAAAGTTCCACATAATGGATACTTCGTTTATGGTGTAGGATGAACTGCTCGCGATTGCGGTATAGGTAACCGCCAACTGGTTATTATCATTTACTGCGGCCTGAATGTCGACCCGGGCAAAGGGTGTAGCTGTCAAATCCAGCTTTGTTTGTCCTTTGATAGTGATGTTGCCTTCACATTTATCGGTAAAAGGGCCATTAACTACCACCCGGTACTCGCCGTTAAAAACCCGGCTGTTTTCGTAAGTGCCGTCTTGCTTGGCGCGGAAGTCGACGGATTTAGTGGCGTTCGTATTCAGTTCGTACAGGTTCACCATTACACCCGAGCTGCCTGCTACGGGAAGTGGTATAGGTTCGTTGGTTTGTGCATCGAAAACGGTGCCCCGGATGCCTCCGCTGGGCGCATCGTAATTATCGATGTCGTTGTCGCACGATATGCATACGGCAATCAGAGCGATAAGATATGTAAGGGTTGTTATTTTTTTCATAACGTTGTTCTTTTAAGCTTTCATTAGTTTTCAAATCCCGGGTTTTGAACCAATAGTGGGTTGGTGCTGATGTCGCTGCCTTGCAGACGCACATAGTAGTTCTTTTCGAGGAATATGCGTTTCTGCTTGGGCGGGTTGGTTCCTATTTCGAAGGTGTATTTGCCGTCGCTCAGGTTGTACCACGGATAGAGGGCGCTGCCGCGGAAGTTAGTTAGTCCGCCCTGAGTTACATCGAGGTGGGCAATGCGCCAGCGTTTCATATCCCAGTAGCGGTGTTTTTCGAATGCCAGTTCCACGCGGCGTTCGTTCCGTACTTTTTCCAGGGTGATTTTGGTGAGGCGAGCGATGCCTGCACGGTCGCGCAGTTTGTTGATTGCTTCGAGGGCTTCGCCATCCTTACCACCGAGTTCCATACAGGCTTCGGCCAGATTGAGGTAAATCTCGCCTAGGCGGAATACTACCCACGGGGTTTCCGATTTGCCCATATCCATGTCGGTGAGGGTTTCGTCGAAAAACTTCTTCTGGTAGAAGCCGGTTTTGGAAGGGTCGCCTACATCGGCCCCACCGTCTTTGCCCGAGGCGTTGTATTTTACTCCGTTTATCTCGACGGTATTGTCTTCGCTGGGTTGGTTGTAGGCCTGATACTTGGTTCCGTCGGGGCCAATTATTCCGCGTTGCCATTCAATACGTGTATCCTGACAGGGCGAGCCGGGCAGATATACGGAAGCAAAGAGGCGGGGGTCTTTGCCTGCGAACAGGTCGAACACATCGTCGAAACGGCGTGGGGTAACGCCGTCGGCTTCGTATATCCGGAGTTTTCCTTCGGAACCGTCGGTGTAATCGAATGCTTCAACTATTTCGAGCGTAGGTGCCATTCCGCATCCCCAACCGCTGCCGCGGTACGAGAAGGGGGCGTTACGTTTGTCCCAATCGTGGCCTTTGCCACCGGCTACGTTGTATTGTTTCTGGAAGATGTATTCTCCGTTGTCGCCATTGCCTTTGCAGAACATTTCGTAGAAATTCTGGGCTTTATCGGCGTTCTTTTCGTACAATGCGTATTCGCCCAGTCCGAGTATTTCTTTGGATGCGTTGTAACTTTCGGTAAACAGGCGGGAAGCATCGGATGCAGGGATACCTACTACGCCGTCGAGTTGTACTTTGCCGTATGTGGCTATGGAGCCGGCATACAGGGCGGCACGCGAACAGAGGGCCAGTGCGGCGCCTTTGGTGGCACGGTATTTTCCGGAATTGCCACGCGAGGGCGGAAGCACTTTGGCTATCTCCTTGCACTCTTCAATGATAAAGTCGTAAACTTCCACTTCTTTGTTTCTTGGAATCTGCAAGGAACTGAAATCGTTGGGGTCGTACAACTGCGGTTCTTTCAGGAGTGGCACGCCGCCGTAGCGTTTTACCGAGGCGAAATAGTGCAATGCACGGAGGAAACGGGCTTCGGCATTCAGGAGTTCTTTCTCTTTATCACTTAATACCGTGGTTTGAGATAGTTGTTGAAGGAAATCGTTGGTACGGCGTATGTGTACATATCTGTCGGAGAACTTGTCTTCGCCCAGATAGTCGTCGTACGTATAGGTTCCGTCGGCATTGTCGAACATGGGGTCCTTCTGGTACGAGCCTTGAGCCTCGTCCGAGATGGATGTTGGGGTCATCAGGCGCCAGTCGGTAACGTACCAGTCGTTGTATTCGTCCATGCGGAGGCCGTCGTACATATTCACAATTACAGCGTCGATGGCCTTGGAATTTTGCCACACCAGATCGGGGGTGATTATACCGCTGGTGTCGTGGCGGTCGAGATAGCCACTGCATCCCGATAAGGCCGCGGCCAGTATGCAAAGGCTAAGTATGGTTTTATGGTTTCGTATTTTCATAATCGTTGTTTTAGAAAGTTATATTTAGCCCGAAATTGAAAGTTTTCATCTGCGGGTAGAAGCGCAGTTCGTGCTGGTCGCTTTCGGGGTCGGTGTACTTCATCAGGCCATCCCGTTTGGTGAATGTCAGCAGGTTATTGCAGTTCACGTACAGGCGAAGTTGTTCTATGCCGTAGGTTTTAAGCAGGGTGGCGGGGAGCGAATAGCCGAATTCGAGTGTTTTCAGCCTCAGGTAGTTGGCATTGTGCAACGACCATGAGTTGTCGGAACGGTTATCGCTGAATCCGGCCGGACGCACGGCGGGCATTTCGCCCGGTATCCATTTGCTATACGGGTCGGTAGGGTCTTCGCGGTGCCAGCGGTCGTTCTGTATGGCAAATCCGTTGCCCAATCCTTGCTGGATGAAAGGGTCGAGTACGTCGCCATTGATGTAAATGTTGTGTCCGGCTGCACCTTGAAAGAACAGGGTAAGGTCGAAGCCTTTATATTCGGCCGATAGGTTAAGTCCGTAATACATACGGGGCGAACTGCCGTAGCCGATTGGTTGTGTGTCGTTTCCGTCGATAACGCCGTCGTTGTTCCAGTCCTGAAATTTCAGGTCGCCCGGAAGCAGGGATTTATTGCCGTTACCATCTTGCACGGGCGAATTGAGTATTTCTTCGTATGACTGGAACTGTCCGATTACTTTTTTGCCCCAGCGGATGTCTTTGTAACGGCCGTTGCTGTTGTTCCGCCAGTTGTCGTACATATTGGTGGCGGCTTCGCGTTCCACATAATCATTCAGGATGCGGGTAGCGGAGAAGTTGGCCGATACCTGATACCTGAAATCGCCGACTGTATTCATATGTCCGAGAACAAGTTCGAATCCGCGGTTCTTATCGGAGTTCAGGTTTTCCTGTGGCATGGACTGCCCGAATGTGGTGGGCAGACTGCCTGCACGGGTTGCGGGGAGTCCGGAACGGTTGCGCTGGAAGTAATCGAACTCAACGGACAACAATCCTTTCATCCATGAGGCTTCGAAGCCGATGTTCTTGATTTTCGATTCGTACCATGTAAGCCACGGATTTGCCATACCGCGGTTGCGGAGTCCAAGGGTCAGCCCGTCCGAACCGAGTACATAATGCCCGTTGTACTCGTAGCCGTCGAGGTACTGGAAGGCATTGAAATCTCCCTCGTCGCCTACCTTGGCGTAGGATGCCCGGATTTTGAGGTTGTCGAGGTCGGGAAGCAGGTTTTTCATGAAGGCTTCTTCGGAGAGTCTCCAGCCTACGGATACTCCCGGGAAGAATCCCCAACGGTCGTCCGAACGGAACTTGTACGAACCATCGTACCTGAAATTGAGCTCGACCAGATATTTGCCGGCATAGGCGTAGTTGAACCGGCCTACTAATCCTTGATGTGCTGTTTCCTCCGATTTACCTCCGGATGTCTGGTTTTCTTTATCGCCGTAGTCCAAATCTTCAATCAGGCCGATTCCGTATTGTTTGTTTCCCTGTACCCATGTTTTGCGGTCGTGGTACATTTCCCAAAGCAGCATACCGCCGATATCGTGTTTGTCGGCAAAGAGGCGGTTGTAATTGAGTGAGTATTGCTGGGTGGGTTTGAAGTAGTTCTCCATTTTCGATTCAAGGCGCGACAGGGAGTTGATTGTTTTGCGGTTGTATTGCTCGGTCGAAGCATCGTATGCGTATTCGTAGGCTTCTTTCTTCCAGCTTTTCCATTCGGTATTGCGGTAATCGTAGGCTACCAAAGCTTTGGCAATGAGGCCTTGCACATAGGGAATCTTCCATGTTACGCCTACCGAACCGTTGAACTCGCGGCGCAAACGATCTTCGTATCCGGCCTCGCTGGCGTACGACATGTGTACCGGGTTGGGTTTGTCGCCGGTTGCCTGCCAGTAGTCGGGATTGTCGTTGGCATAGATGGAATAGGTAGGCGCGGCCATTTGCGCTTGCCTGAATAAATCTCCGGCACCGTTGGGGTGGGTACGTTTGTCGTACCGTCCGCTTAGTTGGAAGTCGACTGTAAAGCCTTTCACCACTTCTACGCTAACGTTGGAGCGTACATTGTATCGGTTGTAGTTCCAATCGGTAGATTTGAGGATACCTTCCTGATCCATGTAGCCGAGGGAAAGGTAGTATTTTGTCTTCTCGGTTCCTCCGGTCACGCTCAGGTTATGGGCGGTTTGCGGGGCGGTATCCCTCAGGGTCGAGTTCCACCAGTCGGTACCTACCGAGCCGTTGCGGAATGCTTCCAGTTGTTCGGGTGTATAGGCCGCTACACCGTTCCACTGGTTGGTATTATAGATGGCTTCGTTGTATAGCGAAGCGTATTGGTGGGCATTCAACATATCGGGATAACGGGTTACCTGCTGGAAGCCGACATATCCGTTGTAGTTGATTTTGGCTTTGGATTCGGTTCCTTTCTTGGTAGTTACCAGCAGTACACCGTTCGAGCCTTTGAATCCGTATACCGCGGCGGCGGCGTCTTTCAATATGGATATGGATTCGATGTCGTTGGGGTCGAGCTGGGAGTAATCCCGTTCGATGCCGTCGACAATAACCAGCATACTTCCGTAACCACGGATATCTACTGATGCTCCGTCGTCGCCCGGACTACCCGAACGCTGAACGGCACGCAGCCCCGGAAGGCGTCCGGCGAGCATATTGGATACATTGGGAGCTTTGACGCTCATCAGTTCTTCGGACTTGATGGAAGATACGGCTCCGGTTACGGACGCTTTTCTCTGCACACCGTAGCCAACTACGACTACTTCGTCCAGTTCTTCGGTGTTTTCCTGTAATACGATTCTCAGGTTTTGCGCTCCATTTACCGGTTGTTCTACGGTTTTATAGCCGATGTAGGAGATTTCGAGTACGGCGTTTGCCGGTACGCTGAGGGTAAAGTTACCGTTGTAGTCGGTAATGGTTCCTGTAAAGGCGGCGGTTCTGACTTTTACGGAGGCTCCGATTATGGGTTCTCCTTTTGCATCGATTACCATACCATTTACTTTGATTTCAGGTGATACCTGATCTGTTTCTCTGGCGTCTGCTCCGTATGCCGGGCTTATTCCTGCCCAGCACACACAACAAGTCAGCACCGCCAGAATGGTTTTCAAGCGTTGTTTCATGTTTGATAGATTATTTGTTAACGTTTATAGTCGCATATCGCAACGGCCAATTGCGAGTCTGCGCATCCATAGTATAAATATAGTTTTCCGTTGAGGTAGGAAAGTCCTTCGAGGAACACGGTTCCATCTACATATTGCCCGCTTTTCTCGAACGGGGCTTCGGGATAGAAGAAAGGTTTATCGAGGCGGTCGAGTACCTTATAGGGGTCGTTCTTGTCGAACAGGAATTGTCCGGCGCAATAAGCTCCTGCGGGATAGTTGGGGTCGCCGTTACCTTCGTGTCGTCCGTTCTTTCCGTTGTACATAAGGATGATGCCGTCGTCTGTCATCAGGGCGGGAGGGCCGCATTCGGTCAATAGGCTGTCGAAAAATCCGCTTCGGGGAGTTGCCAATGCTTTGAGTTCGTTGTTTTCGTCCAGAACGGGAGTCCAGTCGATGAGGTTATCGGAAACGGCGGCACATACAGCGTTCTCGCCCCAGTACATGAAGTATTTGCCTTGAATCTTTTCAATCACCAGTTTACCGCCTTTAATGCGGGTAACAAGGGATGCGGATTTGCAGCCTAAATTTTCGAAGCGTCCATCGTAGGCTTTGGCAAATGCCAGACCGTGCTTTTCCCAGTTAATCAAGTCGCGCGAGGTGGCTACGGCAAGTCGGGCTTTCTCGCGGTTCCAAGCGGTATAAAGCATGACGTATAATCCGTCTTCGGTCATGGCTACACGGGGGTCTTCACATCCGCCGGGCCATTCG
>DAMCMT010000004.1:49874-86715 GCA_032108265.1 Bacteroides sp. | reverse complement strand
GAGTGGTTTGCTGGCATCTTCGGCAGGGAAAAGAACAGGTTCGGTACGGCGGGTCATGGTGATACCGTCGGGGCTTTCGGCATAACCGATGCGCGAAGTACGTTTGCCGATGCCTTGTGCCGAATTATCCTCAGCACGGTAGAGGACGACTATCTTACCGTCTTTAACGGTGGATGCGGGGTTGAAGGTGTCGCTTTCTTCCCACTTCACCATTTCCTTGCGCATGGGGCAGAAGAATTCGGTTTCGGCTGTTGGAGAGATAACGGGATTCTTGTCTGCGGGTCTTATAAATTCGCCCAGCACCCAGTCTTTATTTTCCTGAGAGGTTCCGGAGGTTCCGGGTTTCTTACTCGCAGAGCATCCGGTAAGGATAGCTACTGCAAACAACATACAGATAAATAGCTTTGGTTTGTTCATGCTTATTACATTTAAGATTGTGATTAGCGATGCACAAAGCTATTTGCAGTTCCGCAAGAAAGTGTCCTCTATATTCCAGAAAGAGTCCACAACCGGCTTATCCAGTGTTTTTTTCTTTTGTAGATAGTTTTTTTTCCCTACCTTGCCTTCCTATTTGTTAACCCTGCTCAACAAACACTAATGAGAAACATAACCTTTACACTTATCTTTCTATTGTGCTGTGTACCGGCAGCCCAATCACAATATGTAGTCGAACAACTCTCAAACATCGACGGACTATCCAACAGCTCCATCAATTACCTGATGGAGGATTCCCAACATACCCTCTGGATTGGCACTTGGGATGGACTGAATGCGTACGATGGCCGGGAAGTAAAAACATACCGGTACAACAAAGACAGGAAATCAATCAGCCATAACATCATCCGGGGGATTGTGGAACAGGGCAGTATGAATATCTGGATAACCACCGACGGGGGCTTGAACCGATGGAACCGGAAGAATCAAACATTCGACCGTTTTTTTGAAAGAGATTCGAGAATGTTACTGGCCGTAACCACCAACTCAACACTGATATGTTATTTGAATAGCAGGCATTGGTACTACTTTGACGAAACCCGGAAGGAGTTTATCGAACTGGAACGGCCAAATACAGCAACCGTCAACAAAATATATATCGACAAGGAAGATAATATCTATACCTTATTAAATAACAGGCAGATAATGAAAGGGCGGATAATATTCGAGAATCATGCCCCGCTGATAACTGAGGAAACGCTTTTGTACGAGGGTGAATATATATCCGATATCCTGTTGTCGGACAATAAACTTATCATCAACTACGGCTCATACCTACAAGCCATTGATATGGACGATTACAGTAAACAACGAATAGACACATCGGGTAAAACCATTGCAGAGATTGCTTACCGAAACGAACTATTGCTTATGCGCTATTCGAATGGCGGGTGCAGTGTGTACGATTTCCGGAAATGCAGTTTGATTCCGCTAAGTTCCATTTCTGGAGATATTCCGGTATTCTCCATTCATGTGGGTTCTCAAGATATTCTCTGGATAGGAACCGACGGACAGGGTGCGCTGAAAGTTTATGAATACTCCTCTCCTTTTAAAAGAATATTTACCGACCATCATGTACGGTGTTTCTGCGAATCGGACAACGACCATTTACTGGTAGGCACCAAAGGCGAGGGCATCAAGATACTGGATAAAAAGAGGCGTACTCTGCAAAACTTCCTGACCATGAATAACGGACTGAACTCGAACGAAGTATACACCATCCGGAAAAACAAATACGGCGACTTCTTTGTAGGTACCGACGGCTGGGGATTAACCATTATCCCTGCCCGGGAAAATACAGTAAAACACCTATTAATACCGGTTAATACTGTAGACTTCAAATCGGTATATTCCATCCTGTTTACCCACAACGACTCATTGCTATGGTTAGGTGCCGTGGGCTATGGACTGATAAAAATAGAACTGAAAAGAGAAAACGGCAGATACATAGCCAACAGTATCCACCGTTACAATACCGGTTCATTGAACAACACGTCTATATATTCCATGATAAAAGGCAAAGACGATAATGAGATATGGATATCCACCCGCGGAAACGGTTTATTTAAGCTCGATGTACAAACAGAACAATTCGACAAACTCGAAGATTTGAACCGGAACCTGTCCAGCGAAGATATCCTTTGCTTAAGAAAAGGGAGTGACGATTGTTTGTGGGTGGGAACCGGATACGGATTGAACCGGATAGACCTGAATGTTCCCGGATATCCGGTAACAAGCTATGCAGACAAACAGGAATTCGTAAATAACACCATTCACGGCATTCTGGAAGATAAAGACGGGAATTTATGGATTAGCACCAACCACGGGATATGCTTTCTGAATACAGAATCGGGAGATATTATAAACTACACCTCCCAGAACGGACTGCACAACGACGAATTCTCCGACGGCTCGTATTATTCCGACAGCGATAATATTCTTTATTTCGGCGGCGTGGGTGGGTTCAGCTATTTCAGAAACGATGAAATACACCTGCGCGACTACATACCGCCGCTACGTATAAGCCAGTTACGAATAAACAATGTGCACCAGAACAAATACGAACGTATTCAAAATCAAACCCTGCGGCTGTCGTACAACGAACCGTTTGCCACACTCACTTTTCTGGCAGGAGATTTTATCAACAATGAGAACTGCGAATACTCCTACCGTATATCCGGATACACCGACGGGTGGGTGCTTAACGGAAATAACCCTAACATTACCTTCACCCGTATGCCGCCGGGCGAATATACGCTCGATGTAATGTGTACCAACGGCGACCGTGTATGGAGCGACAATATATATTCGTTGAATATTGTAGCCGGATACCCGTGGTGGCGCAGCGTATGGGCATATCTTATTTACATAGTGTTCCTTCTCGCTACAGGTTATGCCATATTTTCAATCGTCCGGAACAGGTTACGCATGAACAGGCAACTATTACTGGATAAAATAGAGAAAGAGAATCAACAACGAATGCACGAATCTAAATTAAACTTCTTCACCAACATAGCCCACGAGTTCTTTACTCCGCTTACGCTGATATACGGCCCCGCCGGTCATCTATTGGAAAAAGCCAATCTGGACAATCTTTCGAAGAAGTACATAAACATTATCAGGAACAATGCCGACAGGATGCAGAAGCTCATTAACGAGTTGATGGAGTTCAGAAAAGCCGAGTCGGGCTTTTCAACTCTTCGTGCCGAAAGCATCGACATCAGGCAACTTATGAATTACATATCTGATAATTATGCCGAAATAGCAGCCGAGAATAAAATCGACTTCCATATTCAATTGCAAGATAACATATCTTTTATCTCCGACCGAAGCTCGCTCGAAAAGATACTGTTCAACCTTATATCGAACGCCTTTAAGTACACACCCCGCGGCGGATATATACATATACATATTAATAAGGATGAAACCGGTAAATTGCTTGATTTCCGTATCCGGAATTCGGGAAAAGGGCTGACTGATAAACAAAGAGCAGAGATATTCAACCGTTTCAGGATATTCGAAGAAAGCAGGTTGGAACACTCGGGAAGTACGGGCATCGGCCTGAATCTTACCAAAAGCTTGGTGGAATTACTGGGAGGCGAGATTAACGTCGATAGTCGTCTGGGAGAATATGTAGAGTTTAACGTTCTCCTAAAACCAATAGTAGTGCAGGATATCCAGTCTGAAAACGCCGAACCGGCGGCGTTGAACATCAACCCGGAAAGCATTTCGACCCGAAAAGATATCACTGTACTTATCGTAGAAGATGAACGGGGAATACGCGAACTATTGAAAGATATCCTTGAACCTTACTACCGGGTGATAATAGCCGGGAATGGTAAAGAGGGCATTGAGATACTGAGTAAGGATATGCCCGATATCGTTATCTGCGACATCATCATGCCTGAACTCGACGGCATTGGTTTTATGGATTACCTGAAAGGAAGCCCACATACTGCCCATATTCATATTATCAGCATTTCAGCCAAGAGCAGTATTGACGACCACATCAGTGCTTTCCGTCACGGTGCCGATTTGTATATAAACAAACCTTTCCATCCGCGCCATGTGCTGGCTGCCGTGGAAAACATTATTAGCAGACACTTTACACTAAAGAAGTATTTTAACTCGGGACGTTCGGAAATCAAAGTGAAAGAAGGTATCCGGATGCATCAGGAAGAGAATACCTTTCTGGAAAACATTATCGGATTTATCGAAGAGAACCTCGACAACGAATCGCTAAATCCCACACTGATTGCCGAAGCTACCGGAGTGAGTAAAGCATCCCTGTACGATAAAATGAAGAAACTTACCGATAAAACACCCAGCGAATATATCAGGTATATCAGGTTGGAACACGCATCGCGGTTATTGAAAACAACCCGGCTCACGGTATCCGAGATTATGTACAAATCAGGATTCGCCAGCCGGTCGTATTTCTATAAAGAGTTTGCGAAAGAGTTCGGGGTATCGCCGAAAGAATACAGGAAGAATCAGGAGGAAAACTAAACTTCATTCCCGTCACCCCTCGGCTACGCTCGGGGTGACGGGAATAACTCTCTGCTAATAAGTCACCGTAAACCGGTATCCTACGCTATACGAAACCCATTCATATAAAACGGTTATTGTTCTATCCTTTTTCATTTCCAATTCAAAGTTATAATCAACCGTAGGGTCATTACTAACCTTGATCTCCAGCGTATAGGCCCCCGAATTTACTTGCATCTTATGCCCTGAACCACCTGTTGCGATAAGTTCATTCGAATAATCAACCCGGGTTTTGTTATTGTCGTACAAAGCCCAACTGGTGATATACTGATATTTATTAGTGTCGTTCACTTTGATATGAATCGTACCACAATCATTCGGGTCGATAGTAGGCCCCTCTCCTTTCGGATTCACTTCGCCCCATACTTCCGATGTACCATCATTAAACTGAAACAAGGTATGGAACTTCCCGGCGCTAACGGACTTTACCCCAGAGGCTACCGGAGTAAATCTGGTATGGTTATGTCTATCTCCTGTACCCAGTTGCTTATAACTATTATTACCGGTTGCCCACAAAGTACCATCGGCTTGCAATGCAAAACTACACTGATAACCCGCGGCAATAGCCGTTACATTGGTAATCGGTTCGCCCGAATCGGTAATGGCCTGCGTAAACGATTTCAGAACATTACCGGAATCGCCTACACCCAGCTGACCTTTATAATTATCGCCCGTAGTATATACCGTTCCGTCCTCTTTCAAAGCCAGACTATGATACGAGCCTGCTGCAATGGCCTTTGCGCCCGTAAATACCTCGACAAAAGAAGAAGCATCACTATCCGTTCCGAAACACCCTATGTAACCGTAACCGGCACCCCATACCTTGCCATCACTGGTAAGGGCGATGCTATGCTCGCTTCCGGTTGCGGCAGCAACAACATTGGTAGTTAGGTTCGTAGCCGTGAATGTGTTCCGATTAATTTTGTCGCCAACCCCCAGTTGACCATAGAAATTAGCCCCGACCGACCACAAGGAGCCATCTTTCTTTAATAGATGCGTTTGATACGGGCCGACGATAAACTCTTTTACATTATCTGCTGCTGGTATCTTCACAAAGGTGTTGCGGTTTACTTCATCGCCTGTACCCAATTGCCCTTCTGCATTATAACCGGCGCCCCATATACTTCCATCGGTCTTAACTATAAAGGTGTTTATACTACCGGCATAAACTGCGGACACTCCAGTTGCTACCTGGGTAAGAGACTCTATTTCGTTCTCATTTCCGGTTCCCAATTGACCATACTTATTATTTCCTATTGCATGTAGAGTGCCATCGTCCTTTAAAACAAAATAATGATTTGCTCCCGATGCAACCATGGCTACAACTTCCTCTCCGGGTTCTACGGGCTCTGCTTCCCATTTGGCATAGAGTGTTATATTACCGGTTGCTTCTGTTACGTCATAAGGAAAAGAAACTTTGGCGGTCAATGCCTCGTCCTTGTACCATCCATCCAAAGTATATTTATCCCTGGTAGGTGCAGCAGGTTCGGCAAGGGTTCCTCCTTTCACTACCTGGGTGGCATGGTTATCATCTGCCGGCCAAATGCCACCATTCAGTACCCAGGTTACCTGCCAGTACTCTACGGTGGCTTCCTCCTGCCATTTAGCCCGGAGGAAAATATCTTTATTTACCGGCGAGTCGAATTTATATGCCGCAGTACTGCCATCCTGATGCCAGAAAAGAAAGACATAACCTGCTTTTGCAGGGTTAGCCGAAGGGGTTGTTACTGTACTTCCCGCTTCGACCCGTTGATCTGCAGGAGTGGGGCTCCCACCATCGGCATCAAAAGTAACCGTATAATATACTTTCTCTTTCTCATCGTCGCTACAACTGATGTACACTAACGAAAATATCACTAAAAGCACACATGCAAATTCTTTCTTTTTCATAGTTTTCATGTTATCCTGTTATTGAAATAATTAAATGATATTACTAAGCAAAATTATAAGGCGAATTTCATATATTTATCCCCTGATATGGGGATAAATACTGTTAGGTTAAGATTTATTTTTGCACCGGAGTGAAGAACTATAATAAACAGTGGTATGATAAACGTCCATATAACCGATGACCATGCAATGGTGGTAGAATTATTGATTCCGGTAATCAACAATTCGGATATTGCCCGGGTGACCGGCTTTTCGCACCGGCTTTCCGAATGCCGGAAAATGCTGGCATCAAACTGCCCCCATGTGCTATTGCTTGATATTAACATGACCGATGGTGATGGCATTAACTTTTGCGCCGAAGTGCACAAGCTTTACCCGCAACTGAAAATCATTGCCTTTACCGGCCATGACGAATGCTCGAATGTAGTGTCGATGCTTAAAAACGGAGCTTCGGGATATATCTTGAAAAACGAAGCTGTAAGCGAAGTGCTCGAAGCCATTAGCGCCGTAATGCAGGAGCAGGTATACATCAGCCACCAGATGGAGCGTATTATCAATAAAACGACGAAACTTGCAATTCACCTCACCCCCCGGGAAAAGGAGGTATTGCGTCTGGTAGCACAAGGAATGAATAATTCGAGAATAGCCAAACAGTTGGGAGTAGAAATATCAACCATACTTACATTCCGCAAGAAACTGAATTTAAAGTTGAAAGCATCGAATTCCATCGAACTGATTACCAATGCCCGCAAAGAGGGTTTTCTCGATAAATAACACCTTATATTTACATAGCATGAAAAACTTAATATGCTCTATCACCTTTCTGTTATCGTTCGTTACTGCGTTTGCACAAACAAATATCGATTCGTTAGTAAATGTATTAAATGAAGAACAACTAACCCCGCTGGAATTATTTGATATAACCCGAAGAATAAGAGATTTCTACAGGAATAGTGATATGAATAAATTTATCGAATACTCATACCGTGGGCTGGAAATTGCTAAAAAAGAGAAAGATGAAAAGAACCGTTACAAAATGTTCGACATAGCCTATGAAGAACTGGGAGTCGGGCATACCCTAAAAGGTAGTTACGACACCGCCCTGATTTATTATGATAAAGCCTTGGAATATGCTATAAAAATCAATGATAGAAAGATATACCGCATCTATTTACACAAAGGCGCTATTTATTATCAACAAGGAGACTATAGTACCACTTTGGAACTTCTCCTGAAAGCTTTGTCTCTGGTTCAGGAGATTGACGACAAAATAGGAGAAACAACAGTCCTGAATAATATCGGTAATGTTTATTCCATGTTGGGAGATTATGACCATTCCATACATTACTTTGAAAAGGCCAGAGAAATAATGGAAGAGCATAAATTGGACTTACAAAGAATCACCATATACGAAACCCTTGGTGGTGTATATTATGAGAATAAAGACTATGAGAAGGCTCTGGAATATCGCTTACTGGTAAAAGAACTTTGTGAGATTGAAGGAAACAAACGATACACTATTTATAACAACATTGGACTGGCCTATATCTATATAGATGCATCTGAGGAATATGAAAGAGCTGTTGAATATGCTGAAGAAGCCGTGAAGCTGGCAGAGGAATTTGAAAACCCTCATGCTATTTATGCCTCCCTGTTCGTTTTATCCGATGCATATTTCCATTCGAAAAGATATAAAGAATGCGAGGCTACTGCTATGAGAGCCTGGGAAATGGAATCGACTAATGTAGAAAATACCTTTAAGCTAGCCAGCCTCCTGGGAATTACAAATATGTATCTGAACAATAAAGAGAATGCCATGACCTTCATAGAAAAGCTCAATGACCTCAAAAAAGATTTGAACAGAAAAGATTATCATGCCAATCTCATGAACATGGAAGTAAAATACGAAACCGAAAAGAAAGAGATGCGCATTGCAGCACTGGAACAAGAGCAAAAATTATATATGATCTTAGGAATAGCCGTTGTATTTGCTTTCTTATTAGGAATTGGCCTCCTCGTTTACCGGCATCGCCTGATAACCCAGAAGAAAAAATTGGCCGAGCAACAAGTTGTACAACTGGAACAAGAGCAAGAACTTATCGCCACCCGCTCGGCCTTAAATGCCGAAAAAACAGAGCGCGAAATCATTGCCCGCGATTTACATGATGGTGTTGGAGCCATGCTATCGGTGGTTAAAAGTAACATGGATATAATGAAACCATACTCACTCATCGAAAGCACAGAAGCCAATCATCTTAAGAAAGCTTTGGATGTACTCGATAAATCCATTGCCGAACTCAGGCGCGTGGCACACCATATTATGCCGGCTACACTTATTGCCAAAGGGTTGGCCACGGCACTGGAAGATTTCTGCCACTCCATTCCCGAAGTAGAATTCCATATCACTGAGCCCATTCACCGTTTCGATACAGAAAAAGAATTAGTGCTATACCGTTGTGCTTACGAATTAGTAAATAATGCTTTGCGCCATGCAAATGCCTCCTGCATAGATGTTCATCTGAGTATGGACGAACAAACGGTTTATCTTTCGGTGGTCGATGATGGTTGCGGCTTCGATCCGCAAACTACCCTCATGGGAATGGGGATAAATAATATGCGTACCCGCCTTTCTGTCTTTAACGGACAGATCGATATCTTTTCCGAACCTGGAAAGGGAACGGAAATTAATATCGAGTTAAGGCTATAGAAAACACTCTGCACACCTCTACATACATACTGTTTTATATACTGAAAAGGTTTATTATCTTTGCCGCAGTATGGCATGTTTTAGATGGGCATCTAACGCAGTATGAGATGAGCATCTAACGCTGCGTTAGATGCCCATCTAAAACATACTATATTGCGGCAAGACAAATATTCATATAAACTAATAAAAAAAATTGTAACGCCATGGCAATACCTTATATAGTACGCAGGAAAGTATTTATCGTAGATAGGGAGAAAAAAGAATTGTGGTACGCTGTTGCCAAAACCCAACAACAAAGAGGTGGCATAACAGAGGATGACATTGCCAAGCGGGTGTCTACAAGAACAGGCATTTCTCTCGGAGTGGTACAGGGAATGATTACCGAAGTGGCCGAGGCTATTCAATTCTTTTAGAATTTGGTTTTACGGTAAATATTAAGAATCTGGGGTCTTTTCAGACGGCACTTACCAGTAAAGGATTCGAAAATCCGGCTGAGATAACTCCCGGGGAGGTAAAACTTTCGCGTATATATTATGTGGCCGACCGTAAACTCGCAAATCGAGTACGGGAAGCAGGGGTTCATAAAATTCCATTTAGAGACTATATGTCCAGTGAGTTTTGGGAAAAGGAAAAAGAAGAATAAAAGAAAGAAAAGGTTAAAAAATGATTCGCGTCATTGCGAGGAACGAAGCAATCCAGCTTATACAGCATTAAACTGGATTGCTTCGTTCCTCGCAATGACGCGAATATTTTTAAAGGTTTATTCAACGTCAAATATTGAACGATTTCCTTCTGGATTTCATCTTAGCTTTCCGTACCCGGAGAATAAGGTAAGAGCCATAAATAAGCAGGAATGAGTAAATAGAAATCCACTGTTTTACGGTTGAACTTATCTGAATATCGGCAATACCTTTACTTGGAGCACGTCCACCGCCACCATGTCCTTGTTGTGCTTGTGGTTGTTGTTCGCGAGAATCGGCATTAGCCACAACTTCTGTTTTAGCCCGGTTTTCAGAAGCATTACTGGTCACCATGCGTCCTACCTGCAAACCCATCGCATGGACAAACAACAGTACATAAAGAACGTACGACCATTTTTGGATCTTCTTCCACCGAATACCACCCAGACGTTTGTGTACAACATCGAATGATGTAATCCAAAGCATCAGGAACAAAACAAGCATAATAATACCCAGTACCAGGGAGGTATTGGTAATACCTGCGCCCAATTCACTGGTCACCCTGGGATTTTCCATAAACGCCGAATGATCGGTAAAGTACTTCAGGGAAGCCGGGAAGTTGTTTATTGTACGAATCCATGAGTGAGTCAGAACCGGGAAGCCCGAGATAATAGAGATCTCCTTACGGATACTCATTAATTTCTTCACATACGGCCGCCTCGTGTCCAGTGCACCCATATACATGATAACGATAAGTAATGGATGTCCCAGAGCTGCCATGTGTATATAATCGCGAAGGATTTCGCCTAACACAGGAACGCGGATAAAGCTGAACGGTAACTCGATTCCGCACATTCCAAGGATGGAGGGGATTATTACTAACAGAGAGGGAATGGCAAACAGGGTATAGTAAATGTAATAATACTTCTTTACGGATTTTGCCAGGAGAATAAAGAACAAAGCAAAAACTGCTACACAAAAAATAAGCGGGAATGTTGTTCTTAGAAAAGACAATAAGTCAATGAATACTTTAATCATAAGTTTATTTTATATTTTCAGCACAATAGTTTGTTAGCTTTCATTCATTAAAAGCCGACTGCAAAGGTACATGCAAATAAGTCACAGCAACAATCACCTATTATAGGTATTTAAGCTCCAACATATACCAAAAATAAGCGATTTCACCCGCGAAATCGAGTACGTAACTTTGCAGTCTCTTAACAACAATGTACAAACGCTGATGAACGCATTCAAAATATATCTCTCGTTTTTTTTAGTTACCATTATTGCATTTCCCGTTTTTTCACAAGATAGCTTTTCAAATCCGGACGATGGCCAGGGAAATGCAAAGATTACCGGAACGTTGGCTTTTAGCAATGGTACCCCACTATCATATGCAATTGTTTATATCCAGGCTATCAACAAACATTCCATGACCAACGATAGCGGAGAATACGAACTGACCGATATTCCATATGGAAACCATTTGGTAGAGGTAAAAACGCTCGAAGCAACACCCGAGCCGAAACAGGTGGTAGTGAACAGACCACATATTGAACTTGAAATCATAGTAAATGAGAATTCCAGCTACAATCTGGAAGAAATAGTGGTATGGGGAAAGAATGAAGCCCGGAAATTAAAAGAAAAAGGTTTTGCCGTAAATGTGATCGAAACAGCCAAACTTGGTTTACAATCCTTGCAGATGAACGAATTACTGAACCGCAGCGCCGGGGTACGCATACGCGAATCGGGCGGTATGGGTTCTGCAGTAAATTACAATATTAATGGATTGTCGGGTAATTCGGTACGTATATTTGTAGATGGTATACCCATCCGTAATTACGGTGCATCTTTTTCACTGAGTAATATTCCTGCATCCCAGATAGAACGCGTCGAAGTGTTCAAAGGAGTAGTTCCTGCACATTTGTCTGAAGACGCTTTGGGAGGTGCTATTAATGTTATACTGAAAAAGACGGATGAAGCGCGTAAATCCCTGTCGGCATCTTATTCATATGGTTCGTTCAACAGCCATCAGGGTAGTCTGGATGGTAGCTACCGCGACCCGGGAACCGGTTTTACAGTATCCGGTTCGGCCTTTTATAATTATACAGACAATAATTATAAGGTATGGGGCAATCAGGTATATGTTGATGACCCGGCAAATAACTGGGAGCGGAAATACATAAAAACAAAACGTTTCCACGACAGCTACGAGTCTTACGGAATACGGGGAAACATTGGATTTACCAACGTGAAATGGGCCGATAATCTTCTACTCGGCTTCCTGGTTTCGGAAATGAACAAGGATGTACAGCATGGTGCTACGATGAATACGGTTTTCGGCAATCGCCGTACCGGACAAAACACCCGCATGGCCAGCCTGCAGTACGAAAAGCGGGATTTATTAATAAAAAATCTGGATGCACGGGTATTTGCTTCGTATACAAACAGCGACAGATGGGTGGTAGATACCATACCCTATAAATATAACTGGTTGGGTAACAAGAGTTGGAACGAAGATGCCCAGGATTATTATACCTGGAACAACGGTGGCGGCGAGCAGGGAAAAGCTACACTGGCCGAGAACAAAGAAAAAACCATTGCCGGAAGAGCCAACCTAGCCTACAACTTCCACCCGCAACACCGTTTGAGCGTGAATTACCTCCTCAACCGCTTCACCCGTGATGTTGAAGACCCGCTTCTGGCAACTGCCGAACAGGAATTGACCGAAACACGCTACCTTACCAAACATATTATCGGTACAACCTACGAAAATTATTTCTTCGATGAGAGATTGAAGTCGTCCATATTCTTTAAACATTATATCCAGAATGTGAGGCTGAAAGACCCGTTGAAAAGTAATAATGAAATCACTTTTGTAGAATACGATAAGACCGTCAGCCACAACGGTTATGGTATCAGTGCATCGTTTGCTGCATGGCCGAAGATATTACTACGGGCTTCTTATGAAAAGGCTTTGCGAATGCCCGAAAGTAATGAGTTACTGGGTAATACATCGGATTATATCGATGCTTCTTATGACTTGGAGCCTGAAAAAAGCAATAACATAAATCTAGGGGTTGTATTGGGCACTTTCGGATTTGGCCGGCACGAATTGTTGGGAGATATCAACTTCTTCATCCGTGATATTAAAGATATGATTGAACGCGGAGAAGTAAAAGGTGATAATACTACGGTTGCTTTTGAAAACCTGGGCAAGGTAATGAGCCGTGGCTTCGATGCAGAAGTAGGATATAACTATGCCAGGAAATTGTTTGTAACCCTCAATATGTCGCTGTTTAACGCACGCTTTAACCTGCAATACGGGAAAGACGGAAAACCGATTGCGTATTATAAAGACCGCTTGCGCAATTCGCCTTATCTCACGGCTAATGCCCATGCCGAATATGTATTCAGTAATCTTCTGGGCAAGAATTCCCAGTTATCCCTGAATTATAATTTCGGGTATGTACACGAGTTTTATTATACCTGGGAGAGCAGGGGCGGTGCGGGTAAGCCCACTATTCCGGCTCAGTATGTACACGATTTAGGTGTGCTTTACACAGCTCCGGCCAGCAAATGGGCATTCAGCATCGACGTCAAGAACCTGCACGATGAACAAGTATTTGATAATTATGCACTACAGAAACCGGGACGGGCTATTTATGCAAAAATTACATATAAAATCTTTTAAGTATCACTCATTTAATATTGTAAACTGAATTATGAAAAAAAGTAATTTATTTAAATCATTCTTTTACTGTGCTATGGCAGCAAGCGCTATAACTTTCACTGCTTGCGATGACGATAATAACGGCGGCGGTGACGATGGCGGTGACGACCCAAAAGAATATTTCAACATTGTACTCGGTGTGGGCGACGATGGAAATGACGGTGTAATGACTCAGGCCTCTACCGATTTGACAACAGGTTCAATCAGCTTTAAGAATTTCGGTTTGGTGCTTCCTTCCGACCGTACGGCCAGGGTTATAACTTCAGATAACGGTAAATTCCTGTACAGCCTTGATTATGGTGGCGGCACGCTTACAAAATACGAAACCAAAGGCGGCCAGGATTATAACAAACTGGGCGAACTGGGTGTAGGTACTGCCGTAGGTAGCAACAACCCTCGCTGGGGACAAGTAAGCAATGATATGGCTTTGTTACACAACATCAGTGTTGAACATAAATATACTGATGCCGAGAAAACTCAATATGATTATTCAGCAGCAACAGCTTCCCTGGTTGGTGTAAAGTTGGGTGGTGCCGATGGTAAATTCGAAATGGGTTCTATTCAGAAACTGGAAATACCTCTAAGTGACGAAGACAAAGAAAAGAATTATCATATCTGGCGTATCGACGCTCCGGTAGTTCACAACGGTAAAGTATATTATGGTGTGTCTAAAAGATACTGGGATTTTGAAACCGCCTCCGCTAAAAGCATGACCGATTATCCTACCACTACCCTGGTAGCTGATTATCCTTCATTGACAAATTTGAAAACGATTTCTTCGACCCAGGCTAAAGGCGAAAACTATGGATACCGTACTCCTTCGAGCCATGTCGATGAGAAAGGAGATATCTATCAGGTTGTGGGAAGCGGAGAACAGACAACTGTTATACTGAGAATCAGAAATGAAGAATACGACAATTCTTATGCTTTCGACCTTTCGAAAAAACTTGGTCAGGACGTAGGATCACTCGGCTGGTTCTATGTAGCAAACGGAATTGGTTATGTACTGTATTATGATTACGAAATCGGACAGGCTGAAGCGGACTCGGCCTGGGGAATAGCCAGAGTCGATATCTATAATCAAACTGCTGTTAAAATGAACATTCCCGGTAAACTATGGTTGCGTCAATATCAGAAAGGTATTTACAGAGACGGCAAATTCTATATGGCCCTTGCTCCGGTAGGCGAAGAAGGTAAAGTGTATATCTTCGATCCTACATCAACTTCTCCCGACGGATTTACAACAGGTGCTACACTTGAAAACCTGGGCGGACAGTTCTATATCGGAATATATTAACAGAGAATAATCATTAACGGTAAATAAGCCACAAAAGATATAATTATGGGGGGATCCAAAAAGCAATCCACGTCTTTGCGAGGAACGAAGCAATCCAGCTTATAAGAATTGTGAACTGGATTGCTTCACCTGCGGTTCGCAATGACGAGCCGGGAACTGTACTTTTTGGACAGCCCCATTTTTTAAATATTAATTATTCTTCTCCCCCGTCAGCATCAAACAAGCCCCAGCCGAGTATCCACCACCGAATACTGACATACAAACAAGGTCTCCGCTTTCGAAGTTCTTATTATTCATGGCATAAACGAGCAGAGCACTGGCAGAACCCGTATTGCCCATCTTTTCAATGTTGGAAAGAGATTTCTTCTCAGGTAACCCCAACCGGTGAGCTACATTCCGGAGAATACGCATATTAGCCTGATGGCCGATGAAGTAAGCCAGATCCTGCACTTCAAACCCATTATCTTCCAGAATCTTCTCTGTATTCTGAGCAATATAAGTACATGCGTAAGTAAAAACATCTTTTCCAAACGGCATTGAAATACCACCATGAGGCAAGCTGAGCTTCACGGCCTCCGGCCCCTGACCGATGTGGGCAAGGCCTTGAGTCATAATATCCAGTACTTCTGTTTCCGCATCGGAGTAACGTTCTGACGAAAGAAAGTAAGCAACAGCCGCATCTCCCCAAAGGTGTCCGGCAACAGAGTCGGTATCGTCTGAGAAAGATGAATTGCGGTCGGCACAAATCAGCAATGCCCGTTTTGCAAGTCCTGCTTTGAAATAAGCACTTACGGCTTCGAAAGCATTCATACCCGATGAACAGGCAGAAGAAATATAAAATACTTTTGCATTCTCCACGTTAAACTCACGCTGAATCCAGTGGCCGGTGGTACCTACGGTGTCTGTAGGTGTGTACGATGCGAATATAATCAAATCAACCGTACTGATACCATACGATAAATTCTCCATAGCCATTTCCACGGCATGTTGACACATATAGTTCAAGGTTTCTTTTTCTGAAGCGCGTACACGCTCTTTAATTCCGGTGCGTTGATAAATCCAGTCGTCGCTAAGTCCGTTGAGCTCGGTAAAATAACTGTTGGGAATGCTGGTCTCGGGTACGAAAAATCCTGTCGAGTTAATAAACATAATCGAGTATTGTTAATTGGGTTTAGATTCAAATCAGGCATCACAGTGAACGTGTGTTCACATTCACTGTAAAAAAATAAGCCAGACTTAAATTAAATACATCCGGAACCGGTATGTCTCAGCCGGTTCCGGCGTATTTATGCACATTTTTTTATCTCACTGTACCTTTTCAGGTATTTACTTTTTTAATAAGCCATATACGTAAAGTACAAACTGGTCTTGCCCGTCGATATTCTTCTTAGCTACCGGAACACCGTTTTCACGGGTAGGAAAATCTTCCTGTGTATCCATAAAGTATATCTTGGTAAACAGGCGGCTCAACAGGTTGATGTCAATATCAGGTCGTATTTCACCTGCGGCGATGCTGTTCTTCAGGGCTATTCTCCACTGACTGTCCACATGCAACTGAATTTTCTTGTACCTGATGGTAAATCCCGGATAAAACCGGGCTGCCTGTATCATCAGGCTATTGAAATTCAGGAAAGTGAACCGCGAACCACCTTTGGTTGTAATCAACCTGGCTATCAATCGTTGCCGTTTCTGCAAAGAGCTCACCAGTTCGGGAACAGATATAGTAGGGTCTATTTTTGCCGTTATACGTTCAAGGGTATGAAAGAAATAAGTCTCAATCACAACCTTGAATAACTCGTCCTTGTTTGTGAAATGACGGTAAAGGGCTCCGCGCGACATTCCCAACTTTTGCTGCAAGCTGCTGATGATGGGGCTGGCATAACCGTTTACCATAAATTCGTCAAAGGCCACCTTTAGTATATCTTCCCTATTAAACTTCACACCTGCAAAGTAAAACATTAAAGTTTATATATACAATAGAAATGTGAACGCAGTTTCACTTTTATGCATTTTTAATCTGTAGATAAGCACGGCGTGCATATCTACATGACTGATGAAATTCAATAACGAATTTCAAACTAAAATATTGCATTATACCGCTAAATCCCACATAAAAACTTATATTTGCTACTTATTATAATTTTGAAAACACCACTATGTATTTTAACCTTTCAAGAAAGATGCTGTTCATTACCGGCATCTGTACCATGTTGTGCATAACTAATACTTTATGTGCACAAAATAAAACGGCATATACCATTAACGGGAAGGTCCTCGATAATTCGGACCATGCCCCGATAGAATTTGCAAATGTCATACTGTACAATCTGAACGACTCCGTACCGGTAGCGTTTACCACTACTGATGAGCAAGGTCATTATACCCTGCACCCCAAAAAAGCAGGCGAGTATAGAATGACTGTAAGTTTTATGGGGTACAACAACTCTGAGATCCAGCCTATTAAACTGCCCGAAGATTTATTTTATTTCATTATGGACGACATCCTACTGAAACAATCCCAGGAAATGCTTTCCGAAGTTGTTGTTACCGGGCAGAGACGACAGGTAGTTTATAAACTCGACAAACAGGTTATCGAAGCTGCCGGATTCCTTTCAGCAGCCGGAGGAACAGCCGTTGATATCCTTACCCAAACCCCCTCCATCCGTGTAGATGCCGACGGCGAAGTAACTTTCCGTGGCAGTTCGGGATTCAAGGTGTACGTAGACGGTAAACCCAGTTCGATGAGTGGCGCCGCTGCCCTGGAACAAATCCCCGCCGGACAGATTGACAATATAGAAGTCCTTTCCAACCCCTCAGCGCGCAACAGTGCCGACGGTTCGGCGGGAATTATCAATATCAATACCAAAAAACTGGATATGGAAGGTTGGAGTGGGATGATTAACCTCATGGGTAGTTCAGTACTATCACGTAATATGGATTTCATGGTTGCCCTGCGCAAAAAGGATTTCCGCTGGCAGTTTTCCGGCGAAACCTCCAAACGATATGTAAAGAGCGATTACGACCAGCTTAAAACCATCATTGACCCTGCCTTGGTAACTACCGACCATGCTACCGGTGACCGGGAAAGACATACCGGATTATATTTCCTCCGCTCAGGCTTCGACTGGTTCAAAGAAAACACAACCTGGTCGGCCGCCTTACAGGGTGGATACCGCGACCGTTGGCGTGGAGGTGCCCTTCATTACGAAGACGAGTATAAACCGACCGATGGTGGAGAAACTACATACGGCTCATTCGATGGAAAAGACTTTGTACACCTGTACGAATATCAATTACGTGCCGATGCAGGTGTAGAACATAACTTCCCCGGACGCAAAGGACATAAATTCACCGCCTGGGCTTATGGCTGGTACGAGGGTGATGCTATGGAGAACTTCCAGACCGACCTATGGGATATGCAGCATAAACAGGTAGACGGACACCGTGCCTGGGAATACGAATACCGCATACAGGCACAGCTCAATGCAGATTATGTATATCCGTTGAGCAACGGCACCGGAAAATTCGAAGCCGGCTACGAAGTCCTCACCTACACCGAAAACGGGGATTATAAAATTGATAAATTCAACAAAGAAACAGAGAAGTTCGAACGCCGCGACGACTTATATAATAAGTATAACTTCCGTCGCGATACCCACGGATTGTACGCTATGTTCTCCGACACCTATTCCCGCTTAGGGTATCAGCTTGGGGTACGTGGTGAATATACTTTCCGCAAAATGGATAACAACCTCGAATGGGCACGGCACCGCCGCAACCGTTTCGACTTCTTCCCGTCTGCCCATTTTTCTTATGCACTGAACGACAATTCGCAGTTGCGCTTATCATACGCCCGAAGAATTACCCAACCCGAGTTATTCTACGTAGAGCCTTATATTGTGTATGTGGATTACAACACAGCGCAAACCGGTAATCCCGCTATTAAACCCGAGTACACCAATTCAATTGAAGCCGGATACACGCTTAACTCAGGCAATAACACATTTACCGCTACCCTATTTCACCGCGCACGGAAAGATAAAATTGAGCGCATACGAATACCATTCCAGTCGACTGTTACACTGGACTCGATGACCAATGTGGGCAACGATTATTCTACAGGTATCGACCTTTCCACCAATCTTCAGGTGAAACGCTACTGGAACCTGGATGCCAACACCAGCCTGTATCACTACCGCATCAAGAACCAATTCAAGGTCGACGGAGATAAAGAAGAAAGCTG
Organism: Bacteroides sp.; assembly: GCA_032108265.1. Classification (GTDB taxonomy): domain Bacteria; phylum Bacteroidota; class Bacteroidia; order Bacteroidales; family Bacteroidaceae; genus Bacteroides. Next base: position 67,623 of record DAMCMT010000004.1, on the reverse strand, counting down.
GAACTGGCAAATGGCATTGAACAATAACTTCGACATTACCCGCAATACACGCCTGCGTGTCGAAGCATATTATGTAGGCCCGATGGTCAGCACACAAGGACGCGTAGACGGTTATTTCTATATGAACCTCACTCTGCGCCAACAGTTACTAAAACGACGGTTGATAGCCAGTTTAACAGTGCGCGATATTTTCTCCACGGCCGAGTATATAAATAAACGCTCCGGAGTCAGCTTTGAAACTCTTAGCAAGATATATCCCCGTTCGCCGTTGTTTACGGTCAGTCTGTCCTATACATTCAATAACTTTAAATCAACCAGGAAAGACAAGGTAGACCACGATATGTTCGAGGGAACGAACAGATAATCAAAACACACCAAAGACTACCATGAACCAAACCAGACAGCTATTTTACCTATTAATCTGTCTCTTTTTGATGGCATCCTGCCAGCCGCGCGAAAAGAAAAAGATAGTCGTCGGTCTGTCACAGTGTATGCTGGATGATGCCTGGCGGCAGACTATGATACGCGAAACGGTTATCGAAGCATCCAATCACGACGACCTTGAGCTTATTATCCGGAACGCCGATACCAACAACAAACAACAGATTGAACAAATACGCGAATTAATGAATATGGGTGTAGATGCCCTTATCATATCGCCCAACGAATCCACTCCCCTCACCCCTATTGCCGAAGAAGCATATCGCCGGGGGATACCCACCATCATTACCGACCGTAAAATAAGCAGCGATAAATTCACCACATTCGTGGGTGCCAGCAATTACCAGATTGGGAAAGATGCCGGAAAATACGCTGCCGGCTACCTGCCAAAAGATGCAACTATACTCGAAGTATGGGGACTCTCAACTTCCTCGCCCGCACAGGAACGACACGAAGGATTTGTAGAAGCCATGATTGGCCGGCCCGATGTGTCGTTTATCAAACTCGAAGGCGAATGGCGGTACGATACAGCCAGCGTACGTCTCAACCGTATGCCACCGCCCGAAAAGATTGATTTGGTATACGCCCACAACGACATGATGGGTATTGCTGCCCGCGAGTACCTGCTTAAACTCGATTCTATTTCCGGAGCCAAAACCCATATCATCGGTGTGGATGCCGCACCGGGTGCCGGACTGGAAGCGGTTGCCGACGGGCGTATCAATGTTTCGTTCATCTATCCGCGTGGAGGCGAACAGGTTATCCAGGCAGCCATCAAACTGGCACGGGGAGAAAAAGTAGATAAAGAAATACCCCTATACACCGCACAAGTCGATAAAGACATTGCCCGCACCCTGCTGTTACAAGCCGACCAGTTAAACAATTACCAGAAACAGATCGAAGGGCAACGCTCCCGCCTCGAAGTGCTCTTTGGGCGGTATCATTTCCTGCAAAATTCCATTGCCCTTATCTCCTTCCTGATGATAGGCTTTGTGATACTTACCATTTATATTTTCCGGATGAACCGTAAGATGCGCAAAAACAACCAGGCTTTACGCGAAAAGAACCGGATTGAGGAAGAACAACGCATGAAACTCCTCGCCTTAAACGCTGAAATTAAAGAAATAACAGCCCAGAAACTGCAATTCTTCACCAATGTTTCGCACGAGGTACGCACTCCCCTCACCCTTATACTGGCACCACTGGACCGCCTTATGGGATTAATGCACGACTCGCCCTACCTTCCCGAATTGAAATTAATATATAAGAATGCAGAAAGACTATTGCGGGTAATCAACCAGATACTCGATTTCCGCAAAATTGAAAATCAACAGGAAAAACTGAAAATACGCGATACCGAAATGGTATCCTTCGTGCGCGAAGTAATGGTTTACTTCGACAGCATGGCGCGTACACGGAACATAGATTATACCTTCCATTCCGAGGTAAAAAGCTGCCAGCTATGGATAGACCCCGACCAGATTGAGAAAGTATTGGTCAACCTGCTGTCGAACGCATTCAAATTCTCGCCCGACCATGGGCATATACAAATAGCACTGAGCGAAAAAGAAGATAAAGTACTGCTTACTGTCACCGACAACGGCATAGGCATCCGGCCTGAAAACCTACCTTATATATTCGAACGCTTCCACACCAACGACTCATCTACCGGAACAGGTATCGGCCTGCACTTGGTAAGTGAATATGTACGTATGCACAACGGCGAGATTTCGGTAGAAAGCATACCCGGCAAACAAACTGTATTTACCATCGAACTACCCAAAGGACGCGACCACCTTACCGACCCCAATATCACCATCATGCCCTTATCGCCCCTATCATACGAAGCATCCGTGCTCGACCGTACAGAAGTCGATAACCTGTTGTCGCAATCCTATCCGTACCGCATCCTGATAGTCGAAGACGACGACGAAGTACGTACTTTCCTGGCAAACGCCTTGCAGGAACAATTCGCTGTCACCACCTCGGCCAACGGAAAAGAAGCCCTCGAAATACTCGACAAAGAAGAAATCTCCCTGGTACTGAGCGATGTGATGATGCCCGAAATTAACGGATTCGAACTCTGCCGCACCATTAAAACCAACCTTATGTACAGCCACATACCTGTTATCCTGATTACTGCCCTTACCGACGAGTGGCAGCGACTTTACGGCGTATCTCGCGGAGCCGACGGCTATATACAGAAACCTTTCCGGATTGAGTACGTAAAAATAAAAATCATCCGCCTGCTCGAAGACCGCAAACGGCTGCAAGAACAATTCCTGCAAAAACTCCGCGATAACCACCACGTTATTATTGAACCCGAACAACCCGGAAACATCGACGACCTGTTCCTGCGCCGTCTGCTCGAACAATTGGAAGAAGTATACACCGACTCCGAATTCAATGTCGAACGCCTGAGCGACTTACTGGGTATGTCGCGCGGCCACCTGTACCGTAAAGTTAAAGAAACAACCGGCATCACTCCGGTAGAATTCCTGCGCAATTTCCGTCTGGGCAAAGCCGTACAACTGTTGCGCGAACAAAAACTATCCGTCAGCGAAATAGCGTACCAAACAGGATTCACCTCGCCCTCTTACTTTACCAAATGTTTTAAAATAGTTTACAACGCAACCCCTACTGAATTTTGAATCAGAGGGATTAAACAGCCGTTTTTTACTATTTTCCGTCCGTCGCCTTCTTTTTTCATCTCTCAAACCGGCTCTACAAGCCTTGTAGAGCATCCTTTTTTTTGTTCCTATAAGAGTATATACTCTTACCTCATAAGAGTGTACACTCTTACCCCATAAGAGTACGTACTCTTATACCCCAAGAGTACGTACTCTTGCACCCTAAAAGTACGTACTCTTATGGGGTAAGAATATACACTCTATAAAACAGTTATTTATATCAACAAATAATACAAATGTATCATTTCTATCACAAATGTATCCTGCGATACATTTGTAGCAAACACGGATTCATTTGTTATCGCCCTATGGCTATATACGCCCTACTTTTGCTGCATCATGTTAAACACTCATATTTAATTTGTATGAAAACATCACCTATCTGCAAATGGTGCGTATTGTTAACCTTCCTATTCCTTACACAGGTTATTTATGCACAGAACATCTCCGTTCGGGGAGTGGTTACTTCGAAAACCGATGGCGAACCGATTATCGGAGCATCCGTCATACAAACGGGAACGGCCAACGGCACTATTACCGATTACAACGGTAATTTCACCCTAACAGCGCCGGCCGGTTCAAGTCTGGTTGTATCTTATATAGGATTCAAAACAATTACAGTACAAGCTACCGCTTCGCTGAATATTGTTATGGAAGAAGATACAAAATTGCTGGACGAAGTAGTAGTAACAGGCTATATGTCTGAAAAGAAAGCCGACCTTACAGGCTCTGTGTCTGTGGTTAAGATGAAGGATATTACCAGCATACCTACAGGTAACGTACTATCATCTCTCCAGGGTCGTGTAGCCGGAATGAACATCACTACCGACGGTACACCCGGAGGTGTGAGCACTTCGGCACAGATACGCGGACGTACTACGTTCGATAATAATACACCACTGTATGTTATCGACGGGATTATGACACGCGACAACATTGCACAAATTATCTCGGCCAACGACATCGAATCCATACAGGTACTAAAAGATGCTGCTTCGGCTTCTATTTATGGTACACAGGCATCCAACGGGGTAATTATCATTACTACCAAGCGCGCCCGCAAAGGCGAAATCCGGGTCGACTTCGATGCTTCGCTCACCGCACAAACTTACCACTCGCCTATTAAAATGCTCAACACCCAGCAATGGGGCGATGTGTACTGGAAAGCTTACCAGAACATCGGCCTGCAACCCAGCCACGATTTATATGGTAACGGTGCAACACCGGTTATTCCGGAGTATATATATAATGTAGAAGGAGAAGCCCGCATACGTGCGGGGAATACCGACTGGGCAAAAGAAATATACGACACTGCACTGATGCAGAATTACACCGTTACCCTGGCACGGGGTACAGAAAACGGTTCGTCGTCCCTCTCTTTTAATTACCTCGACCACGACGGGTTGATTAAACATACCAACTTTAGCCGTTTCAACACCCGCCTCACATCCGATTACCAATTCCTGAACAACCGTTTACGTATTGGCGAAAGCATTGCTGTGAACCGTTGGACGGAAGTACTCAAATCGGGCGGTATCGAAGAACTCGTTATCGCGCAACACCCTATCATCCCCGTTTACGATGAAGAGGGTGGTTATGCCGGCCCTACTTACGGTATTGGCGACAAACCGAATCCGGTGCGCCTGATGGATAACCAGAAAGATAACCGCCGCGAGTACTGGCGTATCTTCGGCAACGGGTATGTAGAGATTGAACCCATTAAAAACCTGGTTCTGAAAACCAACTTCGGTATAAATTACTTCAATGCGTTTACTTCGGATTTTGTTCCGAAGTGGCACGAGGGCAACCGCTCGGTAGATAAGAACGAACTTACCGTGAATAATAATTACAGCCGCGAGTGGGTATGGTCGAACACAGCCGCTTATAATTTCGACATCAACAAGCATTCGGCTTCATTCCTGGCCGGTATGGAAGCAAAGGAGGTTTACTCGGAATCTCTTATGGGGTACCGTTCGGGCTTCTTGTTGGAGATTGAAGATTTCCGCTATCTCAATTCGGGTGGCGAAGGACAGCGCAATGGCAACATCGCCAGCCGCACAGCCATGTTGTCGTACTTTGCAAAAGCCAATTACTCGTACGACAGCCGCTACCTATTATCGGCAACCATCCGCCGGGATGCTTCTTCCCGCTTCGGAACAAATAACAATTACGGTATCTTCCCATCCGTTTCGGCAGGATGGAGAATAAGCCAGGAAGCTTTTATGAAAGACCTTGAATGGTTGAGCGACTTGAAACTGAGAGGTTCGTGGGGAAAGAATGGTAGCGACCTGATTGACAATGAAGCAACCTATACCAAGTATTTAATGGACATCACCCGTGCAGGATACGATATTACAGGTTCTAACTCGTCGATAGTTCCGGGCGTTATTAAAAGCCGTTCGGGCAATCCGAATGTTTCCTGGGAAAGCACCACACAAACCAACATCGGTATCGATGCAGCCTTCCTGAATAACCGTCTCTCCCTGACATTCGACTGGTTCGACAAGAAAACAAAAGATATGCTGATCGACCGTCCGTACATTGCACTTATCGGCGAAGGCGGCACTTACGCTTACAACGGTGCATCTATGAGTAATAAGGGTATCGAGGCCATAGTAACCTGGAGAGACCAGGCGGGAGACTTCAGTTACGAAATAGGTCTGAACCTCTCGTATTACAAAAACGAAGTTACCGATTTGCCCGAAGATATTTACTACACCGCCTATGGTGGCAATGGCCGCGACCTGAGTATTGTAGGACAACCTTTCGGCTCGTGGATGGGTTACAAAACGAATGGATTGTACCGCACACAGGAAGAACTGGACAATGGCCCCGACCAACCGGGTAAAGGCCTCGGCCGCATCCGCTACGTAGATATTTCGGGTCCCGAGGGAACTCCCGACGGTGTAATCGACGACTACGACCGTACCTGGTTGGGTACCGATTTGCCTAAAGTTATTGGCGGATTGAATATAGCGCTGACTTATAAACAATTCGACCTTTCAATGTTCTTCAACGGAATGGTTCGCAAGGCTTATAACAACTCGAAGTATTACACGGATTTCTTCCAGTTGTGGACCGGCAACCACTCTACCCGCCTGCTCAATGCATGGGATGCCGACACAAACTTCAACTCGTCTATTCCTGCACTCACCCCGGTGAACAGCAACGACGAAGGACGCACTTCGGAGTACTTCATCGAGAATGGTAATTATATCAAGATGAAGAATCTTCAGATTGGTTATACGCTTCCGGCATCAATGGCTCAGAAGTTACGCCTACGGAATGCACGAGTCTACCTACAAGCCCAGAACTTATTTACTATAACCAGTTATAAAGGCGCCGACCCGGAAGGCTTAGGGTATCCTTATCCGCAACCACGCACGTTTACATTCGGCCTTTCATTCGGATTTTGATGATAAATAAAAACTAAAAACAAGATGGAACACAGAGACACAGAGGCACAGAGTTTTAAAACGATAAATGTAGCAATTCATTGTATAAATACAGAGTATTCAAAACTCTGTGCCTCTGTGTCTCTGTGTTCTAAAAAAAATATAACCATGAAACTAAAATATATCATAAACATTGCATTAGTTGCTCTTCTGGTGCAACTCACAGCTTGCGAAGATTTCCTCGAATCTCGTCCGCAAGGAGTTATCAGCGAAGAAGGACTTCAGAACGCCGATGGCGTAGAACCTCTTGTAATTGCTGCTTATGCCGCACTGGCTGGTCCCGAATCCCGGTACGATACCTGGTGGCGCCCCACTACTAACTGGATACAGGGCGAAGTGCGCTCGGACAATGCCTACAAAGGTGGCGGTGGTATCACCGACGGTTGGGAAACTCATGCCTACGAAACATTCACCGGCATCTATCCTACCATCGGACTGATCGACAGTAACTGGTTCCTGCTTTATTGCAGCGTACAACGATGCAACTCGGCGCTACGGGTACTCAATGAAGTAAGCGAAGCCGAAGTACCGAAACGCCAACATCTCATTGGCGAAATGAAAACGCTACGGGCACATTATTTCTTTGAGCTGGCACGTATGTTCCGCAAGGTACCTTATTTCGATGAAAATGTATTGCTCGATGATTACATCAAAATACCGAACGACGAATTCACCCGCGAAGAAATACTGGGTAAGATTGCCGCCGAACTGGGCGAAGCTGCAGCTATGTTACCGGAAACACAGTCGGAAGTAGGTAGAGTGAACAAATATGCCGCTTTGGCTTATCAGGCGAAAGTAAAATTGTATCAGGCTTATGTACAGGATGATAACAATCAGGTTACTTCAATTAATAAGACGTTAATGAATGAAGTGGTAACTCTGTGCGACCAGATAATCGGCAGCGGAAAGTACGACCTGAATGCCGACTTCCAGCAACTCGACCTTGTTGAATTCGAGAATGGCAAAGAATCTATCTTCTCGGTACAATATTCCATTGAAGACGGTTCGGTAGACGGTGGGCGTGTCAATTGGAGTAACCTGTTGAATACTCCTCCGGGGCCGGGTTACAATGGCGATGGTTTCTATCTGCCCAGCCAAAACCTGGTGAATGCTTATCAAACGGATGCCAACGGCCTGCCTTTGCTGGATACATTCAATAATACGGATTACGATGTGGTTACGGCAAACCCATCGGGTGGCGTAACTATTACTAACCGCGATGCCAACGTCGACCCACGTCTCGACTTTACAATAGGCCGTGTAGGTATCCGTTGGAAAACATGGGATGTAGCTACTATGACTACAGGTTGGGTTCGCGAGCCTGCAACTTATGGCTATCATGTAAGTAAACGTTTTGTGGTATCACCCGAAGACCCGAATATGATTTCAGGCTGGCCATGGGGTGCGTCTTGTCTTAACTGGCAGATTATCCGCTTTGCCGATGTGCTTCTATGGAAAGCCGAAGCGCTTATCGAAGGTGATGGCGATCTTGAAACTGCCCGGCAGCTAATCAACCGCATCCGTAACCGTGCAAAAGAAAGCACGTATGTAAAAGACTGGGAAAATCCGGATGAATATGCTGCTAACTACAAAATAGCAGAATATCCGGTACAAGGTTGGAACAAAGAATATGCCCGTAAGGCATTACACCATGAATACAAACTGGAAAAGGCACTGGAAGGTGAACGTTTCTTCGACCTGGTGCGCTGGGGAACAGCAGAAAAGGTTATGAATGCATATCTGGAAGGAGAAAAATCAAGGCGCACTTATTATAAGGATGCCAAGTTTACAGCCGGAAAAGATGAATACTTCCCAATACCACAGGCGCAGATTAATTTCTCGGGTGGACTGTATAAACAGAATGCGGGGTATTAAATACTCACCAACCATGAAAAAAATAACATCATCTTTATTAATAATATTACTGTTCCTCCCGGCACTACCCTCGTGCCGGGATAAACAGGTATTCTGGGACTTCGACAAACAATCTCCGCTTACTGCATCCAACGGTTTTACAACCCTCAGCCTCCAAAGCATCCGGGAGTTGGAATTAACGGAAGGCATCAACGGAAAAGGAGTCCGTACCGATGGATATACCACATGGCTCGACTGGGAAACAAACGAACCGATAACTATTAAAGCCGTTTCCGGATGGTTCGCTCTCGAATCGTTTCCTACGGATACTGCCGCTTTCTTCGGACTACGCAATGCCGAAGAGGAAACGATTACATTTTGTGTCGACCGCTTCGGTCGGGTAATGGCCGGCACCGGGTCGGGCAATAATTACAATTATGTAGGTACTAACGGACAGGTAGAAAGATTCAAATGGCTTCATTTATATATGGAAGCTATGCCTGAGGGAGTACAACTATACCTTAATGGCAAGAAGCTGGAAAGCAGCCACCCCATACAAACACTGTTAGCCAACATTACCGGAATTAAAATAGGCTGTGACTTCCGCGAAAAGAAAGTGGGTATGCACAACGTAACAGCCATAAACGGTATTATCGACGAGTTCCGTATCCACACAACAGCACCCGGCTCCGATTACGCAGCTAAAGAATTTGCACGTCACGGAAGCCAAACACCTAGATTGGCTATTCCCGCAAGCCGGTTCGCCGGAGATTTCAGTCGCCCGGCTTACCACTTACTTCCGGCAGCCAACTGGACAAACGAAACACATGGACTATTCTATCACAACGGTCGTTATCACATTTTCAACCAGAAGAATGCTTCGAACCTGTTCCTCGGGCAGATAAACTGGGGTCATTTCAGTTCGCCCGACCTGGTGAACTGGACAGAACATAAGCCCGCCATTACACCCGAACCGGGTTACGACATGAACGGAATATGGTCGGGTCATGCCGTTATTAACGACGAGGGAGTGCCTACACTAATATACACCACCGGAGGCGATAAAATGGGCGTCGGCCTGTCTTTTCCTGTCAATGATGAACTGACTGAATGGAAGAAGTACGAGAACAACCCGGTTATCTACGGCCAGCCCGAGGGTTACACCCGCACCGACCTGCGCGACCAGTATGTATGGAAAGAAGGAAATACCTGGTACATGATTATCGGCTTCGGGGTTGTTGAGAAAGGCATTGAGAAGGGTGCGGTACTCCTTTACAAATCGCCCGACCTGAAAAAGTGGGATTTTGTACATACCATGTTCGAGGGTAACCCGGCGGTAGACAACTCGGGTATGTTCTGGGAAATGCCGATATTCTTTAAAACTGATGGAAAGTATGTATTAATGGTGAATAAAGTTCCTCAACGGGGTGCCCCGGCCAGAGCATTTTACTGGGTGGGCGATTTCAGGAACGAACGTTTTATCCCCGATAATCCCATACCCCGCAACCTGGAGGTTATCAATCGGTTGCTCTCTCCCTCCCTATCTTATGATAAGGACGGACGCCTCACTACCATAGCCATTATTCCCGACGAAATAGGCTCTCAGGCTGCTTATCGTCATGGCTGGACACATTTGTACAGCATCCCACGTGTATGGAATTTGGTGGATGGGAAGATTCGGCAAACGCCTCATCCCGCCCTGCAACAACTCAGAGGGGAGCAGAAAAACATAGAAGCAACCGTTCAGGTGGATGCACCCCTGGTTATTAGCCAGGGTACACAACAAGCCGAAATAAAGATGCATATCGAACCGGGAAATGCACGCCAATATGGATTTATTACTCATAAGAGCCCCGATAACTCGGAGTACTCGATGATATATTATGATGTGGATGCCAACGAAATTGTAGTCGACCAACGTAAATCGAGCCTCAAAGAACATATTCCACTTCAGGTAAGGAAAGACAAATACCCACTCGATTCGGGAAAACCCGAAGAGTTTCATGTCTTTATCGACGGCTCGGTAGTCGAAGTATTTATAAACGGTCGCGAAGCTTTTACCACCCGCATATTCCCGTTACACGAAAACAGTAATCAGGTAGAAGTATTTTCTACCGGTGGCGATATTAAAGTGCAGGGAGAATGGTGGAAGCTGAACCGTGCCGATATGAAAACAGATTTTTAATTAACCTTACGTAATAACATGAAAACAATATATAATATTATACTTTTACTCGTAGTATCTCAGGCAATTTGCTTCGGACAAACGGCATCCGACCAATGGAAACCGGCATACCACTTCTACCCATCGGGCGACCCTACCGGGTTGTTCTATTTTGACGGTAGATATTTCAATAACTGGGGAAGCGCAGCCAGCACTGATTTTGTACACTGGCAATTCACCCGGCAGGGAATAAACAACCTGAAAGGACGCCAGTTATTGCGCGATTCATCCGTTTCGGAACAAGTAAAAGACTCGGTTCGTGCTAACATGGTACGGCTGGGTGGTTCGGGTAGTATAATAATCGACCATAAGAATACCAGCGGACTCGGCAAGAACGGACAACCGCCACTTATTTCGTTCTGGCATAACGAAACGAATCCGCTTCGCACGCAGGGTATCGGACTTGCTTACAGTAATGATACCGCCACCACATGGACACGGTACGAAAAATATCCCATACTGGATATTAATTCACGAGAATTCCGCGACCCAAAGGTATTCTGGCACGAAGAAACCAATAAATGGGTCATGGCAATCGGATGGGCAGAAGTTCCGAAAATCCAGTTCTACCGTTCTGACAATCTTATTGATTGGGAATTAATGAGCGAATTTGGCCCCTGGGGAGCTACCAACGGAGTATGGGAGTGTGTAGACCTGTTCCCCGTTCCCGTGGACGATGATCCCAATCATATCAAATGGTTAATGGTTATCAGCGTTCAGCCTTTCAACGGGCAGTATTTTATCGGGCATTTCGATGGTGAACGGTTCATTATGGACGAAGATTTCGTTGCCCAATACACCTTTGACAAGTACAGGCCGCAAGGCGATGTGTTATTCGATTTCGAACATGGTATCGACGATTGGAAAATGGAAGGAAAAGCATTCGTTCAGTCACCATCCAGTCAGGGGCTTTACCGTCAGGGCGCGATTATGGGAAAAGAAGGAAACTTTTTCATTAACAGTTTTCACAACGAATGGGCATCGACCGGGCGCATTACGTCTCCCGAATTCACCGTATCCCGTAACCATATTAATTTCAAAGTCGGCGGCGGATACGCACCCGGCAAAGAATGTGTTAATCTTCTTGTAGACGGACGTATTGTTCGGACAGAAACCGGACGTAACTCGAACAACCTGCAATGGGCATCGTGGGATGTGAGCGAATTCCGGGGAAAGAAAGCACAAATACAGGTAGTAGACGATATGAGCGATGGTTTCGCCTGCATCTTTGCCGACCATTTTGTACTTTCGGACGAAGCTGCCGATACCACCGACCTCGAAAAATCATTCTGGATAGATTACGGCCCCGACTTCTTTGCCGTACGCGCGTGGAATAATTATGCACCGGACGAGAAACGGAACATCTGGACAGCCTGGATGAGCAGTTGGAGATATACAGGTGAAGAGCCCGTTGGCGGTATCCAGTCCGTACCCCGCGAAGTGAAACTTAAAACTTTCCCTGAAGGCATACGTCTGGTACAACAGCCAATAAGCGAACTTCAATCCCTCCGTAATAAACACCTGAAAGCAACGACCCACACATTCGAAGGAATATGGACTCCGCCCCGATTGAAGCCTACACGGAATACCTACGAATTAATTGTTGAATTCGAGAATGTAGACGCGGAAGAATTCGGTTTAAAACTTTGTACAGGCAAAGACGAAAAAACAATAGTCGGATACCGCACTGATAGCGAAGAAATCTATGTGGACAGACGGAATAGCGGTTACGATAAGTTTACCGGATTGTTTCCGAAAATCAACAAAGGCCCGTTGAAAAACAGAGACAATAAAGTTAAAATGCATATCTTCGTAGATAACTGCTCGATTGAAGTATTTGCCAATAATGGCGAAACCACCATTTCGAGCAAGATTTATCCCGACCCAGCCAGCACCGGAATAGAGTTCTTCGCTTCCAAAGGGCAGGTAAAAGTAAGTTCCGTTAACCTGTACGAGCTGAATGGAATTAGTTTACACGATAACACGAAATAATATGAAGAAACTTTCAAATCATCTATTAATCTTACTATTGATAGTAGCGTTTTCCGGTTGCCGGAATAACGACATTACACTGGAAACACTTCTCAGTGAAATGACTTCGGTAGAAGAATCGGCACGTTATCCCGCTATTCCATACAAATGTCTGCAAGTTAGCAGTTACGACCGTTCATCTGTTTCGCCCGACCAACCCAACTGGTTTGCCAACAATGACGGCTTCGGTATCGAAAGAACAGATACCGTTAACGGCCGGATTGAAAAGGTAATGTTCGACGAGAAAGACCCCGGTGTAATTACCCGGATATGGATTACCACCATCGACAAACGTGGAACCTGGCGGTTCTATTTCGACGGACAAGCAGAACCCGGTTGGACAATCGACGGCTACGACCTGATGAAGTTCGGTATCCCCGAGTTGGGGCGTGGATTACTACAGCCCCATACCAGTTATACTCCCGACGGAAAAGGAGGTAACACATTGTTCCTGCCCATACCTTTCGGGGAAAGCTGTAAAATAACATTCGAGGATACTCCGGGCATTGAACCCACACCCAAATACTACGGTATTAATTACCGCAAATACCCGGCAGAAACACGCATAGAAACTTTCTCGGAAAAAGTAGCAAAGAGGTGTGCCGGTAAAATTGCCCAAACCGACAAAATGCTTCTCAATCCAACGACAAAAAGCGCGGATAATCCCGTAAGCGCTCAAAAGAGAATAGCAAATAATGACTCCCTGGTGATGAAATTGCCCGATGGAGAACAGGCCGTATACGAATTAAAGATTGAAACAACTACCGAACCAGCCCGGTATGCCCAGGTAATGCGCCACATTATTCTGAAAGTTACTTTCGACGGCAAACAAACCGTATGGGTACCTCTTTCCGACTTTTCAGGCGCAGGAATGGGGGCTTTTCCTGTTGAAAGTTGGTTCCTGACTTCCGATGGCAAAGGAACCGTTACTTCCCGCTGGTTGATGCCTTATACAAAATCGGCAGAGATATGCCTGTTTAATGCCGGAGAAACCGAAGCCGATGTGAAAGTCACGGCACAAATATCCCCTCTTAAATGGGATGACCGGATGCTGTACTTTCATGCTTCGTGGAAGCAGGAAAGAAACATCCATGTTCATCACGACCCGGCCGACGATGCCAATTGTATAGACTGGAACTTTGCCTCCTTACAAGGAAAAGGGGTTTATAAAGGAGACGTGTTGACATTGTATAACTATTCTCCGGCGTGGTATGGTGAAGGAGACGAGAAAATATGGGTAGACGACGACAGTTTCCCATCGCATTTCGGTACCGGAACAGAAGACTATTATAATAGTTCATGGGCTCCGGTTATTCCTTTTCATACGCCATTCGGTGGTGCCCCAAGAGCCGATTTGGAAAGTTCGCATGGATATAATACTTTCTTCCGCACCCGCAATCTCGACGGAATACCTTTCCGTAATAAACTACGGTTCGATATCGAAATGCTCAGTTGGATAAAAGGAGAAGTGGATTACGCTACTACCGTTTACTGGTATGGCGATATAAATGCCACCGCACTCAATACTTCGGGTTTGGAAGAAGCCGCCCGTGAACTCCTGCCACCGGCCGATGACCCGGCAGCCTACAAAATTGAAAACGCCATAGAATTCGAAAGCCTGACGCCCACTACAAAATCTCCCTCCATAAGACCTGAGATACAGAAAATGCATGCTTTCAGCGGAGGAAAATGGAGCAGTGCCGCCCAATTAACGTGCAGCAGCGGGAAACCAGGCGATTATATCGAATTTACTTTCGACACACCCGAAAATCGTGCTTACCGGATTGAATTATTCGCGACAAAAGCAGCGGATTACGGAATTATTTCCTTTACTTTAAACGGCAAAAAGTCGCCCGTCAAACTGGATGGATACAATACCACCGTAGTTCCTGCGGAAAAGCTATCCTTAGGCGACTACAAGCCGGTCGACGGAAAGATTGTGTTGAGAATTGAGATTGAAAACACAAATAAATTAACCTCCGGCCAGCGCTATATGTTCGGCCTTGATTGTATCAGAATATTATGAGAAACTTTTTATACTTTATTGCCGGGATTTTTTTGCTCGTAAGTTGTTCTACTAAGAAAAACCCAACAGAAAATCCTATGAACGAAAAAGTAACCATGCAGGAAACTTACCGTCCGCAAATACATTTCACCCCGGCCTCGGGCTGGATGAACGACCCCAACGGAATGGTGTACTACAACGGAGAGTACCACCTGTTCTACCAACACTACCCGCACGATACGCAATGGGGGCCAATGCACTGGGGGCACGCCATCAGTACCGACCTCATGCACTGGGAACATCAGCCTATAGCTTTGTACCCGGATAGTCTGGGATACATATTCTCGGGCAGTGCCGTAGTCGACTGGAACAACACTTCCGGCCTCGGAATCAACGGGCAACCTCCATTGGTAGCATTCTTCACCTATCACGACCCCGAAATAGAAAAGCAGGGAGGTATTGATGTAGAGTCGCAAGCACTGGCATTCAGCAACGACAATGGCCGCACCTGGATTAAATATGCCGGAAACCCAATTGTTAAGAATCCCGGTATCCGTGATTTCCGCGACCCGAAAGTATTCTGGCACGAAGATAGCCGCCAGTGGATAATGTGCATCGCTGCCTCGCAGGTGATACAGTTTTACGGCTCGTCCAACTGTCTGGACTGGACATTCCTTAGCGAATACGGTCAGGGAGTGGGCAACCACGACGGAGTGTGGGAATGCCCCGACCTGTTTCCCCTGCGCGTAAGCAATACCGGCGAAGAGAAATGGGTACTCATCGTCAACATTAATCCCGGAGGCCCGGCAGGAGGCTCGGCAGCGCAATACTTTGTGGGCGAGTTCGACGGCAGGAAATTTACCTCTCCGCAGAAAGTTGCCCAGTGGGCCGATTACGGAAAAGACAATTACGCAGGTGTAACCTGGTCGGATACACCCGACAACCGCCGGATAATGCTGGGTTGGATGAACAACTGGCAATATGCAGGGAAAGAACCCACCGAAACATGGAGCGGAGCCGGTACACTACCCCGGGAATTGGGTTTGGTTAAAGACCGCTCGACATACCTGCTCACATCGACCCCGGTAAAAGAGATTGATAATATCCGCGGACAATCCGTACACCTGAAACAACTGACAATCAAAGATTTGTTAGTTATCTCGGATAATATTTCGTTTCCCGTATCGCCACTGGAAATGCAACTAACATTCGATAACCTCCAAACGGATAAAACCGCTTCCCGACCCGAAAAATATGGCATACGTTTAAGAAACAACAAAGGAGAATACATTGTCGTTGGATACGATACTGTCGAAAAGCGTTTCTATATAGACCGCACCAATGCCACCGGAACAACCTTTTCGGATAAATTCGCAGGTATGCATAATATGCCTTACGAATCTGACGAACCGGTAGTAGACTGGCATATCTTTATCGATAATTCTTCCATTGAATTATTCGCTGCCGGTTACCGGGTGGTAATGACAGACGTGTTCTACCCGTCGCGTCCTTTCGATACCATCGAGGTGTTTACCCAGAACGGAACAGTAGAGTTGATAGATGCAAAATTGATTGAGTTGAATTCCATATGGAAATAAAATCCGAAACCACTAACATCAATATATAAAACCTAATTATCATGAAGACCAAAAGATTGTTTCTCCTTTTACCCGCCCTATTTACCTTTTGTGCGGTAACAGTTGCTGATGATATATCAGTCAAGATAACAAAACGATACCTTAACCTCCCGGTATCCCACCGTGTTGACCGTGCAGATATGACTTTCACCGTCGACGGCAAGACCGACCGTACTTTCAAGATACGCCTGGCACCGGGCGATGCAGATTACTGGGTATTCTGCGATATGTCTGCATACAAAAATAAAACCGTAAAGATATCCTATCCGGGTAATAATAGCGGACTGGTAGCCATATACCAGGCCGACGAGATTGCCGGACAAGACAGTATATATAAAGAGACCAACCGTCCGCAGCTTCATTATACTGCACGCCGGGGGTGGAACAACGACCCGAACGGATTGATATATCACGATGGCGAATATCACCTCTTCTACCAACACAACCCATACGAGAAGGAGTGGGAAAATATGCATTGGGGTCATGCCGTTAGCCGCGACCTGGTTCATTGGGAAGAACTTCCCGATGCTTTGTACCCCGACGAACACGGAACAATGTTCTCGGGTACCACAGTTATCGACTATAACAATACAGCCGGATTCAACAAAGGCGGAAAACCAGCCATGATAGCCATTTATACGGCCGATAACCCCGATAAGCAATTGCAATGCATCGCTTACAGTAACGACAACGGCCGCACTTTCACCAAATACTCAGGCAACCCCGTTATAGACTCGAAAGAAAAGTGGAACAGTAAGGATACCCGCGACCCGAAAGTATTCTGGTACACCCCGAATAACGAATGGGTAATGGTATTGAACGAACGCGACGGTCATTCCATCTACACATCTGCTAACCTGAAAGAGTGGAAATTCGAAAGCCATATCACCGGTTTCTGGGAATGCCCCGAACTATTCGAACTACCCGTCGATGGCAATCCTGCAAATACCCGTTGGGTAATGTACGGTGCATCGGGTACATACATGATTGGAAAGTTCAACGGAAAAGTGTTCACTCCCGAGGCCGGTAAGTATTATTATACCAGCGGTTCTTTGTATGCCGCACAAACAATTAACAATATGCCCGAAAGCGATAACCGCCGTATACAAATCGGTTGGGGACGCATCGGCCATCCGGGAATGCCGTTTAAAGGTACATTCTTATTGCCAACAACACTTACACTGCGTACCACCAAGGACGGCATACGGATGTTCAGTAAGCCAATAGATGAAATCAACCAATTGCAAACCCTGGCACTTTCCAAAGACAGGATTACTGTTGATGAAGCCAACCGCTTGCTTAAAAATTACAAAGACAGTGGTAGCCTGCGTGTACAATTCACCATGAAGCTATCACATGCTACCGATGCCGGATTCAACCTGTATGGTCAACAATTAATGCGTTACGATATC
>DAMCMT010000004.1:0-49831 GCA_032108265.1 Bacteroides sp. | reverse complement strand
ATTCGCCTGAAGACCGGACAAGCATGGAAATTCAGGCAGATATTATCTTTGATAAAACTTTTATAGAGGTCTTTATTGATAGCGGTGCATACTCTTATTCTATGGAATACCGACCCGATAAATCAAATACAGAGGGTTACCATTTCTGGGGGAATAATATTGAGATAAGCAACCTGAAGGTTTATACAATGAAATCAATCTGGTAATAGGATTTACGATTTACCGATTTACGATTTACGATTGAAGTTAAATCTCTCTTTATTGTAGTAAATCGTAAATCAGTAAATCGTAAATTATAAATAAATATATAACAATGAAGCAAAAACTTCCTCTCGTCGTAGGCATCGGCGAACTATTATGGGATGTATTTCCCGATCAGAAGAAAGCCGGGGGCGCCCCCATTAATTTTGTATATCACGCTACGGCAATGGGTGCCGAGGGATATGCCATCAGCGCTGTTGGTAATGATGTTTTCGGTACCGAAATCGTCAGAGAACTCGAAAAAAATGGAATAGGCAATTACATTGAAAAGGTGCAGTACCCCACAGGTAGCGTACTGGTTGAGCTGAACAACGGATGTCCAACATACACTATCAACGAGAATGTGGCCTGGGATTATTTACCCCTGACCCAACAAGCCATCGAACTGGTACAGAAGGCCGATGCCGTTTGTTTCGGCACATTGGCACAACGTTCTCCTGTATCGCACGAAACAATAAAGTCATTGCTTTCGTATACCCGCGGGGAAGCGCTGCGCTTCTTCGATATCAACCTAAGGCAGCATTATTACGGGCGCGAAATTATCGAAGAATCGCTTGCCCTGGCAAATGTATTCAAACTGAACGATGAAGAATTACTCACTTTGCGCCCCATGCTCGGTCTGGAAGGTGATGATGATGCCGTGTGCCGCGAACTGATCACCCGGTACAACCTCAAGTATCTTATCCTCACAGCGGGAAGTACCGGAAGCAGTATCTATTCTCAGGAAGAGAAATCAGAAATACCCACTCCCCGGGTAGTAGTAGCTGATACCGTGGGTGCTGGCGACTCATTCTCGGGTGCATTCGTTTATTCCATTCTAACCGGAAAGTCCCTGGGCGAAGCACACCGTAAAGCAGTCGAGGTGGCTGCATTTGTATGCACCCGGCAAGGAGCCTGGCCGGAATATGAAGCAATGAAATAAAAAAACAAACTTTATGAAACAACAAAATATCATTTCGAAACTCATTCCTATCATGCTCGCGTTCTTCGTCATGGGGTTCGTCGACCTGGTTGGAATTGCTACCAATTACGTTAAAGCCGACTTCGAACTATCCGATACCCTGGCCAATGTATTCCCGTCCATGGTATTTTTCTGGTTTCTCATCTTCTCAGTACCTACGGGCATGTTGATGAATAAAATCGGGCGACGGAAAACGGTACTTCTCAGTCTCGTTATCACGGCCGTATCACTGGTATTGCCTATGATAAGTTACTCATTCATATCCATGCTTATATCGTTCTCGCTGCTGGGTATCGGTAATACATTGATGCAGGTTTCGCTCAACCCACTGTTGTCTAATTTGGTTAGTGATAAAAAGCTGGCGAGTTCCATGACCTTCGGGCAGTTTGTAAAGGCTATTGCATCATTCATCGCCCCTATTATTGCAGCTAAAGCAGCGCTTAACTTGGGCGACTGGAAATACCTGTTCCCCATCTTTATGGTCATAGCGATTATCGCAGTCCTGGCGCTCGGATTTACCAACATCCAGGAACAGAAAGAAAGTGGAAAAACTTCCTCCTTTACTGAGTGCTTTAAACTTTTGGGAAATAAGATTATCCTGTTGTCGTTCCTCGGCATTATGTGCCACGTAGGTATTGATGTCGGCGTGAATGTAACCGCGCCTAAAATACTGATGGAACGCCTCGGCATGACACTCGAAGCCGCCGGATATGCTACCAGTGTTTACTTCTTTTTCCGCACTGTCGGCTGCCTGTTGGGTACGTTTGTCCTTGCCCGCTTTTCGGCCAAAACATTCTTCAGTATCAGCGTTATCAGTATGGCACTCGGTTTTGCCGGACTGTTCTTTTTGAATACGCTTATACCTCTTTACATCTGTATTGCCCTTATTGGATTCGGCAATTCCAATATCTTCCCGGTTATAGTATCTCAGGCGCTGCTTGGAATGCCCGATAAGAAAAACGAAGTTTCCGGGCTTATGGTTATGGGGTTATTTGGCGGTACCGTGTTCCCGTTGGTTATGGGAGTAGCGTCGGATTGGCTTCAAAGCCAGGTTGGGGCATTGATTGTTATGTCTATCGGGGTAGCATATCTGCTTACCTTTATACCGAAGCTAAAAAAGCATTAACAAAATGCTACGTAGGAGAACACGAAATGCTACGTAGGACAACAAGCTTTCCTACGTAGCATTTCATGTTCTGCTACGTAGCATTTTGTGCTCTGCTACGTAGCATTTTGTATTGCCTTACCTAGGTACATAAATTCATCATGTTATGTCTTTGGTAAAACCTGTACCGAAAGACTATATTCCCCCGTTGGTACTTCTTCTATCCATTTTCCTGTAATCACTTTTTCGGCACCGGTACGGTTATTGATTAATGTCGCGCGGTAACTGACCTGCCTTGTACGGCACGTAATTTTCACAGTGATAAAGGGGTAGCCCGCCGATACCTCGACAACTTCATACAAATGCAGGAACGCACATTCCTTGCTTACGGGAGTGGTGGTAAACAGGTATTCTATTTCACTACATTCAATTCCACCTGTCTGCATATCTACTTCAACCGGTACAGGAACCGAAACGTCATTCTGTTGTTGCCAGTACAGACCTTCCGGTGTGTCGTGAGTATATTGATAAATATCTTCGACTCCGGTAAAAGGAATTATGATCAATTTAGTAGGTTCGTCCGAATCGGGGTAATTTCTTGTATGATTTTCATAGCTGAAACGATCTCCGTCTCCTTCCAGCAACAGATACTCAATATCCTTGAAGGTATAGCCCTGGGATTTCTTTTGGGTAACAATAATCTCTTTCTCTTCCGTTCCCGCTTGCAGGATAATGGCAAAGATGAAATCATTTTCAGTCCAGTTCTCATTAACGGAAATACTCAGGACATCTGCTCGTTCGCGGGTAATGGTAAATCCATGGTCATCCCACCCGGATACCAGTTTGCCTAATCCGCTCAGTTGCAGTTCAGTATTCCCGGCCAACAGGTTTCCATCGGCCGAATAAATATCTCCGCTGATGTAATCGCCACTGCCCGACCGGTTCTCAATTCGGTCTATTATCCACTCTCCGTTATGAAAGGTTATTATGGTGTTGTCTCCTTCACCCTCAATATTAATGTGGTCGGCAGAGGGCTGGATTGCAGGAGGAACCTCATTATCGCATGATGAGGCAATGATAGAAATAATCAGGATACCGGATAACCATCCGGAAAAACATTTCAGTCGCATAATGTTTGTGTGTTGTGTCGTTTATCTTGCCTCAAAGATAGGGATTTTTGGAATAAAAGGTTGTACTTTTGCTACGCAAATATAGAATCAGGAAGTATGGATTTACAAGATATTACCCTACGAATATGCGAGATAGCCAAACAAACAGGCGCCTATCTGGCCGCCGAAAGGAAGAATTTCAGAACAGAGAAAGTGCTAGAGAAGAATTCGCACGACTACGTTTCGTATGTAGATAAGGAGGCGGAACGGCTGACGGTTACTGCCCTGAACAGTTTACTACCCGAAGCGGGCTTCGTAACGGAAGAGGGTACGGTAGAGCAGTCGGCCGATGGTCTGAACTGGGTAATCGACCCGCTGGATGGTACAACGAATTATATTCAGGATTATGCCCCGTATTGCGTAAGTATTGCCCTACGCCGGGACAAAGAAATACTGGCTGGCGTGGTGTACGAGGTATGCCGGGATGAATGTTTTTATGCTTGGAAAGGCGGTAAGGCTTATCTGAATGGCTCTGAAATCCGGGTTTCGGCAAAGAAGATGGAAAGTGCATTTATCGGTCTGGATTTACCCTACGAAGCAGAGAAGTACAAACCTGTTGTACTGAATATATTCGATAAACTGTACGGAAAGGTTTCGACTTTACGCATCTGCGGTTCGGCAGCTATGGGTTTATGTTACGTGGCTGCCGGGCGGTACGACGGTTGGGCCGAAGCATTTATCAAAGAATGGGATTATTCGGCTGGAGTAATTATCGTTCGCGAAGCGGGCGGAACGATTACCGACTATGAGGGAAAAGAAGATATTTCAGGAGGCCATCATGTGGTGGCAACCAATGGAATTATTCATGAGGAGCTGAGGGAAACAGTATCTCAAATTTAGTCCATCCGTTCTCCGAATTCAGGCTGAACCTGCAATTGTGATTAATCAGCACATCGCGAACAAACATCAGGCCGATTCCCTGTCCGGTACTTTTGGTACTAAAGAAAGGAGTAAATAACTTTTCGCGGGCTTCTTGCGAAATGCCCGGCCCGTTGTCTTCTATTGTAATTGAAAGCGGAGATGTATGAGTGATTATATGAATTTCTCCATCCGTACCGATAGACTCGTATGCATTCTTAATTATATTAACAAGCACTTGTTCTAACTGTATTCCATCGACCCGGATGGTTTTATCCTCCGGTGCCAGGGATAATACAAGACGAATATTACGGCGCTGGCATTCAATGCGTGTAAGTGCATCGACCGCGCGTGCCTGCTCATTAAGCGATATATTCGAAAAAGACGGAGCCGGTATCTTAACCACATGAGCCAGTTTACTGATAAATTGTGCCAGATTTCCGCAACGGTCGTGCGAGGCATCAACTGCCGGCAGCACGTCCTGCCAGTCGTTTCGCTCGTCCTGCCTGAAAATGTCGGAAACCACACTCAACGTAGAGCCGATAGCACCTACGGAATTATTTACCTCGTGAGACATCATCCGGATGATACGTTCGTAGGATTCTTTTTCAATGCGCAGCAAATCGCGGGTTAATTCCTCAATCAATATAAACGGATGCTCAAAGCCCTGGTCGACAAATGATGAACGGACGCACCGGTATATAGATGCACTGGAAGTCCTGACCACTGTTTCTTCGTCTTTATCCAGGCCAGCCAGTTGTGAGGCTAGTTCAATGCCCGATTCCCTGATATTTTTCCCCTGGATCTCAGCCAGGTCTGTAACATTTAATAGTCTAAGGCCTGCAGGGTTGACATCGGATACCCGTTCATTGAAATCGAGTATGATAATTCCTTGTGGAGAAGCTTGTATCAACAGGTCGAGGAATTTATTCTTCTCGCGTACGGACAGTCGCTCTTTCCGGAGACTGGACATCATGCGGTTGAATACTTCGATCAACTGATTGGCTTCCTTGTTTTTTACCGGACGCAACCGGGTAGAGAAGTCCTGCTCGGTAAGCAGTTTCATTCCGTTGGTGATTAGCTGGTAGGGTTTTATAAGTTTGCGGTCGAGAAAGAAATAAACCAGAACCGGGATAACAAGAACTCCCGGCAGCACCCAAAGAGAGTTTTCCTGCTGCTTCAGGTACATATACCCCCAACCCAACAGGATACCTGTCAGTAAAAGGAGTACAACGCCGATTATCAGTTTATATCTCATCAGGCAGGTTTAATCGGGCAGGTTGATATTATATTTTTCGAGGCGCCGGTACAGGGTTTGCCTGCTTACACCCAGTGCCGTGGCTACTTTGGAATGATTACCGCCATACAAGGCAATGGCTTTGCGAATCATATTCTTTTCCATATTCTCCAAAGACTGGATACTATCACCGGGTAATTCGTTTGCTCCGGGAATTTCGATATACTGATCCTTAAAATCCTGATCACTAATACGGTCTTTGCCCGAAAGCAGGATAGTGCGGTCTATCAGGTTTTTCAGTTCGCGTATATTACCCGGATAGGGTAACTTTTGCAAATATTGCAAAGCGCTGCTGGTTATCTCGGGTTTATCTATTCCGAGTAATTCAGCCTGCTTCCCGGCAAAGTAATTGGCGAGTAACGGAACATCTTCCAGTCGCTCGCGTAAAGCGGGTACACGTACCGTTATCAGGTTGATACGGTAAAACAAATCTTCACGGAAGGTTCCGGCAGCCACCATTTCGGCCAAGTTGCGGTTAGTTGCACTGATGAAACGGGTATCCACATGCCGGGTTTTGCTGTCGCCCAGTGGTTCAAAAGTCTGATCCTGTAATACCCGTAGTAGCTTCACCTGGCATACCAGGTCGAGTTCGCCTATTTCGTCCAGGAAGATGCTTCCTTTATTAGCCAGTTCAAAGCGTCCGATGCGGTCGTGGTGTGCATCGGTAAAGGCCCCTTTCTTGTGTCCGAACATTTCACTTTCGAACAACGATTGGGATATACCACCCAGATTGACCTTCACAAACGATTTATCCCGGCGATCGCTACTATCGTGTATAGCCTCGGCAATCAGTTCCTTACCGGTACCGCTTTCGCCCGTGATTAGAACAGGGGCATTGGTTCGCGAAATACGCGAAACGGTAGTAAGAACCTGTTGTAGTAGCGGAGATTTGCCTATAATTTTATCAAAAGCAGCGGGCGAAGTTAGCAATTGTTCTTCTTTTTCGTCCTTATCGCTTTCTTCACTCAATTGAATAGCAGTCCTGATACTGTTAAGCAGTACCATATTATTCCAAGGCTTGGTTATGAAATCGAAAGCTCCAGCCCGTATTCCCTGTACTGCCAGGCCGATAGACCCCCATGCAGTAATCAGGATAACAGGTACTTCGGGGCAAAAGATTCGTACTTTAGCCAATAGTTCCAGTCCTTCCTGTCCGGTGGTGGTGTTGGAGTAATTCATATCCATCAATATCAACTTTGGACAAGTATGGCGCACGAAGTCAATAACTTCTTTGGGATTAGCAGCCGTAGCAACTTCGTATCCGGCACGCTTCAGTACCAGGGTAAGTGAAGAGCGAACGGTTACATCATCATCACATATTAAAATAAGATTATTCATCAATCACCAAGTCATTAGGGTTTTGTCTACAACATCGTATTCTTGCAATATATATTTCATCTCTTTCATTGATAAAATAAATAACTTTAAACAGTCCTTTTTGAACTATAAGACCACGAACTGTATATTCCAGGTCATTATTTTGAGGTTCAACTTTAGCTATATTAGGATGAGTAGATAATATTTCTGTTTCTTGAATTATTCCATTATAAAACTTAACAGCCGTCTTTTTATTTTTTTCCCGATAAAACTCGTAAATAGAATTTATGTCTTTTATAGCATAACTTGACCATACAATCCTCATAAACTTTTACGTTTTAGTTCTTCATGTGGAGTACCGGTTCCTGCTTTACTTTCCTTTATAGTCTCAATCAAGGCTTCCCTTACTTCCTCATCCGTATATTGGCATGGTATTTCTTTAGAAATAGCTTTTTTTAATACCTGAGACAATTCATTAATGATGTCTTCAGTATTTGCATTGATAATAATGGACTTAACTAATTCTGCTTTTTTAGTAGTTAACTCTATAGTTGTCATATCAATAAATCTTTTAGTTTTATACAAATATACTTGTTTTATTATAAACAACCAATAGATTCGTTATTCATCTCTCAACACCTCCGCAGGTGGCTTATTAGTTGCCAGTCGGGCAGGATACCATACTGCCATTCCGGAAATTGCTACCAGTACAAATAAGGTCGTCAGGTAGTTCATTATATCCTGTTCTCCTCCCGTTCCAATCATAACTCTGTTGGCGGCAGGAATACCGAATGTTTGCAAGAATTCCGTTTGCCCGAGGTTAAGGCATACATAGGTAGCAACGATACTGGAGCAGAGCAACATCAATGCCGTTTCTGTAAACATCATCATCTTTACGTTCCGTTTGGATGCGCCCAGCGCAATGCGTAACCCTATTTCACTCCGGCGCGATTGGATACGCGACCAGAAGGTACCGATAATTCCCAGGAATATATTAGCCAGAAGAAATAAACTAACAGCTATAACATTTTTCAGATTACTGTTCCAAATATCTCCCATATCTCTGTCTATTTCTTTCTGTACAGGTTCTATAGAGCGGAAAACATAAGGACTTATGGTCAACGTCTCTTCCATTTCCCGGTTAAATTTATCTTCAAAGCCAACATCGGCCGAAGGTGACACGCGGAAAGTTACTTCAAGATTACCATGGTTCTTCATTAATTCGTCTCTGGTCATTGGAAAGAATACGTTACCTTCGAATGGGGAATAAATATAGCTTCTCATTTTAGGTATTATACCTACGACCTGGTATTCCTGTTTATCGTTTGTACGGATGGTACGTACCTCGGCAGCGGGGGAGCTTCCATGCGGATAAGAACCCACCATACCGTTACGCAGCGGGCTTATGATTAATTCCCGCTTTGCCCCGGTAGGATCGCCGGTAAAAACATGCCCGCTAATAGGTTCTATTTTATATACTTCAAAGAATTCCGGTGTTACTATCCGACGGGTCATATTACTCGCTAAAGTATCCTCATTGAGCCAATAAGAAGAATTATAACTCGATGACGAATAAGGTATACTACCTATAGATATAGAAACTGATTCAACTCCGGGATACTGCCTGATACGATCCAGTAGTATTTGTGTATTCTCGTAGTGTATTTGTTTATCTACCTGTACGGCTTTTTCTTCCCTTTCAAAATTTAGCCGATAAACATGGTCAACGTTATATCCCTGATTTTCTCCAAAGAGCTTCCCGGCAAAGAACAGATAATCAATACAAAACCATAAAATACAAAACACAACAAAGAATTCGAGCACAATCCATGCATTGGCCTTTCGTTCGTTCCATATAACTTTGAATATATGCCGTATCATATCATTTATCGTTTTGGTTGAGTGAATTAGTAATGACTACCCGGGAAGCTTTCCACGCAGGAATTCCGGATGAAAGGAGATTTATAACCAGGCAAAACACAAATACCGCCAGGAAAACCATCGGGGAGACAAGTGCTCCTACAGGTACACTGTTATGGGAGGGAATATCCAACAGCCACTCTTTCATTAATACGATGATAATGTAAGAGCCTATTAATCCCAGTATTCCTCCCAATAAAGAAGTGATGAAGTTTTCGTACAATACTTGTATCAGGATAATGTACTTCTTGGCTCCGAATGCTTTGCGGACTCCAATCTCGGACATTCTTTTTTTTATTCGCGAAAAGCTGAAACCTGAAAGATTAATAGCCGGCACCAGAATCAACAGTGCGATAATAAGCCACTTCTTCCGGCTTTGCACATTCACTTTTTCTTTTAACTCTTCTTCTGAGTTGGGATACCAGTCCATTATTGAATGCTGATGGATTACGGGGCCCACAACAGAAATTGTCTTTGGCTCATTATCACTGTTGTATCTCCTTTCCCTCTCTCTTAATTCGGCATACATAGCCGGATAATCTTTTTTATCCCGTGCCAGCATCATAAAGTGGACAGCACCATCGTTTTTCTCGCGCGAAGTATAAGGTACCCATACATCGCTTTTTGCTTGTTGGAATACTGCCGATACATCTTTCACAACTCCAATAATGCGGTAAGGGGCTTTATCAATCAATAATGTTCTTTCCAGCGGGTTTTCATCTTTCATTAGTTTCTTGGCCATGCCTTCGGATATAATGGCACATTTCACACCCGACTGAAATTCTTCTTCCATAAATGCTCTTCCCTCAAGGAACGACAGGGATATTATTTTAAAGTAATCGGTATCGGTATATTTTACCCGTGCGTTTTCTCTTACTTTCATTCCCTCTACGCTTAACGGCTTATTTGCATTCATGTTTACGGATGTAAGTTCTGGGATTTCCAGGTCGCGGAAATGGCTGTAATAATTATCAAAACTGAAATTACTGCTCCAATGCGAATTATTTACCGAATCCCGCAATACCTGCCGAACAATATAATAGGTACGGTGCCTGTTAATTTCGGGTGCTACACTTATGCTTCTTGCTTCTTCGGCAACTATAATACTGGTAATCATCATAATTGCCAATGCAGTTCCCAGTATAGCAATTATACTCATCACCATATTCTGCCGAAGTATCTGAATAGCTTGTTTGAAATATATCTTATACATGGCATCTATGTTTTTACTCCTGGCGCAAAGCCTCCGCCGGATTCATATTTGTCGAAAGCCTAGACGGATACCAGATAGCCAGTGACGTAATAATACCCAGGAAGCCGAAAGTCAGTACATAATTAATAACATCCTGTTCCCAGCCGATATCACCAGCCACGCGGTCGACAGTTGGTATACCCAGGCTATTAATAAACTCTGTACCACCCAGGTTCAAACAAAGATATGCGGCCGGGATACTAGCCAGGAATAACATTAAAAGTGCCTCGCTATACAACATCGTACGCACTTTCTTCCTGGATGCACCCAGAGCAATACGTAACCCTACTTCATTGCGCCGGGCTTGTGTTCTGAACCAGAAAGTACCGATAATGCAAAGGAATACATTCAGTATGAGGAATAATGTAATTGCATACACACTGTTGGTATTATCTTTATACCCCCATCCCTCATATATTTTCTGCATATCGCTAAGGGGTATTACGGAAGACAAGTAATAAGGGCCAAGTTGAAGCTGAGCCTTCATATCTTTCCTGAAACGATTGACAAAATCTTTATCCGCCTCCGGACTGACGCGAATGGCTAACTGATTATTGGCCAAATCCAACTGTTCACGCCTTAGAGAGTAGTATACACCATTATAATGTGGTTCGAAGAAATTATTCTTTTGTCGTTCGGTGACTCCTATAACCGTGAAGTTGTTTATTCTATCATAGCTGGTCAGGGCATTGACTTCCGCAACCGGATAAGATGCATCTTTATTACCGAACCGATATTTCTTGTCGGGACTAATCATTACCTGATACTGTGCATCATTATCATCCGGATTAAATATTCGCCCGTGCTCAATCTTTATTTTGAATACATCGAAGAAACTGGGACTAACCATACGTATATCTGTCATATGCATAATGGTAGTATCTCCATTGATATAAAATTGGCTTTTACGGTTCCCTAATCCATACGGAACGGATGAACTGGAAAAACTCATACTTTCCACACCCGGATATTTCAAAACCCTATCTTCGAATGTACGCGCCAGTTCATACTTCTCTTCGGCAGTTACAGTAGAGGGTTGCTTCTGTTTCAGCTGTATAAGATACACATGATCGATGTCGTACCCATGTGGTTCGATTATCATGCGACCCATGTAATAGATATAGTCAAAGCAGAACCAAAGTACCACGAACACCACCAGGTATTGGACAACAATTAACAGATTAGTTCTGCGCTCATTCCAAATTATTTTAAATATATGCTTTATCATGCCTTCTGGTCGTTTTGATTGAGTGAATTAATAATTACCATTCGCGAAGCTTTCCAGGCTGGTAGTCCGGCCGACACGAGATTCATCAGTATACAAATAACCAGAACTGCCAGGAAAATATACGGTGATACCAGTGTATTTAATGGTATTGTACCATCTCCGGGCATACCGAGTAGCCAATCTCTGAGCCAGAATACAACTCCATAAGATAAAGCAAGTCCTACAATACCACCTATGAGGGAAGTTATCAGGTTTTCGTATAATACCTGTGTTAGGATGACATACTTCTTGGCCCCGAAAGCTTTACGTACACCAATCTCCGCCGTACGTTTACGGATACGCGACAAACTAATTCCTGAAAGATTGATAGCAGGTATAAGTAACAGTATGGCAAAAATCAATATCTTCTTTCTTTTCTGGGAACTTAAATACTCTTTTACCTCATCGGGACTGGTCGCCCAAACGTTCGGATTATACTGCCTACTAGTTTCCGGGCCCTTAAGGAACAACCGGGCACTGTCGTTTTCAATGAAATACATTTTCTCCAGGCTCCTTACCTCATCCCATATAGCATCAAAGTCGTTTTTATCTGCCGCCAGAAGTATTACTTCATATGGTTCCTCTTTATATTCATCGGATGAAGAATACGAAACCCAAACATCACCGTAAGCATATTGAAATAGCGGAGAAACATCTTTTACTATACCAATAATATAATAAGGTTTCGTTTCAATTTCAATAGTTTTACCCAAGGCTTCCACATTATTAAATAGATTCCGGGCAGTACTTTGGGTTATAACTGCATACGACATGCCCGACTGGAACTCTTCCTGTGTAAATGGTCTTCCTTGAACAAAGTCGAACGACATTACTTTCCAATAGGCAGCATCTGTTACCCGTACTACGGCATTCATATCTTTATTCGACCCTTGTGCTTGCACCATAGAAGTTAATGCGGCAAAAGTCCTGTTTACTGCTGTTACATACTGTGGTATTTGCAACCGTTTAATGTACCGGTTAATAATATCGTATGTGGGCGGTTGTGAATTTTGCCCCTCACCCGAACGTCCCCATGTCATCTCCGTGCCGATGAATAAGCTACGGCTTCTGTTGGCTTCGGGGACAACATCAATATTCTTTATCTCTTCCGAAACGATAATACTCATTATCATCGTAATGGCCAGTGCCGTTCCCAGGATAGCTATTAAGCTCATCAGTTTGTTTTGGAGCAGCAGTTGAATTGCTTGTCTGAAATATATCTTATACATAAATCTATATGTTTTTCATTCGTCTCTCAATGCTTCGGCCGGTGGTATCTTCGATGATTGCCGTGCCGGATACCATACCGCCAGGCACGAAACCAGCAGTATAATACTGAACGTAATTATGTAGTTAATCAAATCCTGCCATTCGCCAATCCCGGCGGCACTCCTGTCGGCCAGAGGGATGCCCAGGGAGCCCAGTAATTCCGACTGGGCCAGGTTGATACATATATAGGTGGAAACTACACTTACAACACACAGCATGATGGTTGTTTCGGTAAACATCATGTTGCGCACATTCCGCTTTGATGCCCCCATGGCAATACGCAACCCGATTTCGCTTCGTCTGGACTGCGTACGGAACCAGAATGTACCTATCAGCGCCAGGAAGATATTGAGCAACAGAAAAGCAGTAATAGCCAGTACGCTATTGAGGTTATCCTCGATAAAGTAATGGATTACCGACTCTTCCAGCATTCCCGAAGGAAGTATGGCCGTCAGGAAATAAGGCCCGATGAATAGTGGCTCGCGCATTCCCGACATAAATCTTTCAACCACCTGGTAGTCTTCATCCGGGCTCACCCGAATGGATATATCGACGGCAGAAAGGTCAATCATATCGGGAGTCAACAATTCATAAGTTGTACTACCGAATGCCTCGAAGAAATTACTTTTCGTTTTCTCATACGTTCCTATAACATCCCGGATGTTTTCGCCTTGCCTGAGGGCCTTTACCCGGCCGGCTTCCAGTGATGCCATACCGAACTCTCCTATGTTCCCGTTGCGGTCGGGCGAGATAATAAGCGTATTCTGCAAAAGTATGTCGTTCTCATTATAGGTACGCCCGTCCTGGAGTTTCATGCGGTACACATCGAAGAAACCGGGTGTTACCATTTTATGCCAGATGGCAATGCTTATGGAATCAGGCTCGGCCATATAGCCATTTGCCGATTTATAGGGCGAAGACGGAATGGCATTCTTCGAGAATGCGATGCTTTCCACACCTGGAAAGTGCTTCACCCTTTCGGTAAACAGCGATATATAGGCTGCCGGGTCTTCGTTTGCCACCGCCGGTATGTCCTTTTTCCCCATTCGTATCAGGTAGGTATGGCTGGAATCACAGCCCGGATGCTCCAGGTAACTCTTGCCCAGGTAATAAAGATAGTCGCAACAAAACCATAGTACACAGAATACTACCAGGTATTCGAGCATAATCCAGCTATTGACTTTCCGTTCGTTCCAAATGATTTTTAAGATATGCCGTATCATGGTTGTTTTTCGTTTTGGTTCAGTGATTGGATAATTGTGGCACGCGATGCCCGGAAAGCCGGCAATCCGGAAGATAGCAAATTAATAACCAAACAAGCCAGGAATACCACCAGAAAAATGTACGGAGAAACCAGCGTACTTACCGGAATAGCACCTCCGGCGGGCACGTGCAGCAACCATCCGCGCATCCAGAATACAAC
The DNA here is from genome assembly GCA_032108265.1 of Bacteroides sp. Classification (GTDB taxonomy): domain Bacteria; phylum Bacteroidota; class Bacteroidia; order Bacteroidales; family Bacteroidaceae; genus Bacteroides. The sequence continues at coordinate 35,732 of DAMCMT010000004.1, read as the reverse complement.
GGCATACGACAATAACAACCCCAAAACACCCCCGATAAGCGAAGTAATAAAGTTTTCGTATAATACCTGAATCAGGATAATGTATTTCTTGGCTCCGAATGCCTTGCGTACTCCAATCTCGGAAGTGCGCTTTTTAATGCGCGACAGGCTAAGGCCGGAAAGGTTGACAGCCGGGATAAGCAGTAATACACAGATGATGAACACCCTTTTCCTGTGCTTTTGCTTGATACCGGCGGCTATTTCTTCGGGCGAAAAGCCGACCGACCGATGAAGTTCCATATTATATATCTGCCGGTTGAACGGTCCTTTCAGGGTCAGTACTTTATGCTTGTTTTCCTGGCCGAACTGCCTTTCGCATTCTCTGATTTCGGCAATGATACCGGGAAAGTCGTCCGTACTTGTTGCCAGCAATAAAGCTTCGTACTGCACGTGCGTCTGGTATTTTTTATCCGAAGTGTAGGGTACCCAGGCTTCGCCATAAGCATGCTTGAACAATGGTTCAATATCTTTCACCACGCCTACTACCGTATGAGGTTGGAAATTTATATCGACCTGCTGCCCTATTGCTTCCTGGTCTTTTAACAAACGTTTGGCTGTACTTTCGCTCAACACAGCATGCCGCACCCCCGATGCAACCTCTTCGCTTGTAAAAGGTTTGCCCGCCAGGAAATCGAAACTAAGTACCGACCAGTAACCGGCATTCACCGCACGAACCACTCCATTGATATAATCCTGGCTTCCCCCGGTATTCAGAACCGTTGCCTTATCCTGTTCGTTCGACGATACAATACCTTTATACCTGGGTTGTTGCAGGCGCGAGATGTAATTGTGTACGATATCGTAGGTAAGGGAGTTGTTATTCTGACTACTCCGAACCGTATCCCGGATGCTTTGGGTAGGTACATAAAGCGTCAGGCTACGGTTAATTTCGGGAGCGATGTTTACACTTCTGATTTCGTCCGAAACAATAATCGCCATAATCATCATAATAGCTGCGGCCGTACCCAATATCGAAATAATACTGATAAACAGGTTCTGCTTCAGCATCTGGATAGCTTGCCGGTAGTAGATTTTCCACATCATCGCAAATCCCTCCTATTCGATTCTCCGTCCGTCAAAGAAGCGTACAATCCGTCCTGTTTCCTTAGCCAGGTGTTCGTCGTGTGTTACCATTACAATAGTAGTTCCTTCCTGATTCAGTTTATGCAGGATATCCATGATTTCGCGCCCCATCTTACTGTCCAGGTTACCGGTAGGTTCGTCGGCGAGGATAATCTTCGGTTTACCGACAATGGCTCTTGCAATGGCTACCCGCTGACACTGCCCGCCCGATAGTTGGGGAGGATAATGTTTCATACGGTGTGATAATCCTACTTTTTCGAGCATTTCTTTGGCCAGTTCGCGGCGTTCCTTTTCACCGGATTTGCGGTAGAGCAAAGGCATTTCCACATTATCAATCACATTGAGCGAATTAATCAGGTGGAAACTCTGGAATACGAAACCGAGGGTTTTGTTACGGAATTCGGCCATGGCACCGTCTTTCATGCTGCTGGTGTCGGTATCTGCAATGTACACTTTTCCTTCCGTAGGCAGGTCGAGCAACCCGACTATGTTCAGCATGGTACTCTTTCCACAACCCGAGGGGCCCATAACGGATAGGAATTCTCCTTGTTCTACTTCGAGGTTTACATTTTCCAGGGCGATAGTTTCTACTTCGTCGGTGCGGTAAATCTTAGTGATTTTGTCTAAGTTGATAATTGCCATAAAGTTATTTTTTAGTTTTATCTCATTCAGGAGTTATTATATACCTTTCTATAGGCAAGGGATATGCCATTCAGGTTTCTACCTGATAATGAAAGGGTTACACTTTCCCAAAAGTGTCCGTCTTCGGACATAATTGTCCAAAAGAACGGGTACTCCATCGGTAAGGTAGTATTAAAGACTTCTTTTCGTACTTGATTATTTGTCGAATCCCGATGGGTAACTTTTCTTATCATAGTTTCATCCGGACAAAAACACCCGGGTCTTATATTTGAAAACACCCGGGTCTTTTCCCTCAAAACACCCGGGTCTTTCAGTTAAAAACACCCGGGTGTTTCCACATAAAAGACCCGGGTGTTTTTAAACCTGAGATACCGGAAAACAAAACATATCCCGTTGGGGAATGAAACGAAAGAAAGTAGCATACGAAAAAGAAGGTACCGAATGGAAGAAGTACAACTACTTCAGAGCCTTATAGATAGTTTCCTGAATCTCTCCCCGGATATTTAGTTTACCCAGTTTATTGTTCCACGGATTGGGATAGGTGCGGTTGCTGATAAAAACATATACCAACTTATTATCGGGATCCATCCATGCTGCTGTACCGGTAAAACCGGTATGTCCGCAGGTCGACCACGGTGTAGAGTCACTACATGGGCTGCTGGCGGGTTTCTGACGGTTGGGTTTGTTATATCCCAATCCACGGTGGCTGGTTTTGGATTTACTGGTGGTAAAAACGTGACAGGTTTCTTTGCTGAGGTACCGGCGTCCGTTCAATTCGCCGCCGTTGAGTATCATCTGATGGATAAGGGCTATTTCGCGGGCATTGGAAAATAATCCCGCATTGCCCGATACACCACCTTGAAAGGCGGCAGTTTCATCGTGAACATACCCTTGAAGGGTGGTTTTACGGATGAAGTTGTCTTTGGCCGAGGGTACTATTTCGTCTTTCTGGAAAAAACGTAGCGGCAGGAAAGCGGTTCGCTGTAATCCCATCGGGTTGTAAAATTCACGGGCAAGGAATTCGTCGAGCGGCATACCGCTTAGCTTTTCGGCTATCTTCTGCAATACAACGAAACCGACGCAACTGTAACGGTATGTTTTGGTTTTCAGGTCGGCATCTACAATGGTTTGAATAATGGTATCACGAAAGGATTTATTGAGCCAGAGTTTATCGGATACATGAAGCGGGAAATCATTGTCGGGGGTATCAGAGGTGAGCCCTTTGATGTATTTGAATTTGGGATTACCCCATGTGCGGGCATCAATCTGGGCGGTATGTTCGGCATCCCGTCCGGCACGGAGCAAACGCCCCGGGTAGCTGTCTTTATCGATAGCGCGCTGGTAAAAGGCGATGGAGGAAGGCAATCCCGATTCGTGGTACAACAGTTCGCGAATGGTGATATTGGCTTTATCGGTTCCCTTGAGCCAGTCGAGGTGGTCGGATGCTTTATCTGATAGGTTGTAAAGCCCTTTATCGTATAGTTTCATCATAGCCAGCAGGGTGGCGCTGGTCTTGGTCAGGGAGGCAATATCGTATATGCTCTCCGGGGTAACGGGTTGGGTTTTATCGCCGGTAAAGGTACCGAAAGCTTTATCGTACAGGGTTTTTCCGTCTTTGAGTACAACCACCTGGCAACCGGGGAAAGCGCCTTCGCGGATTCCTCTCCGGGCGATAGAGTCGATGCGCCCGAGTATGTTGGATTTCATTCCAAGTTCTTCGGGTTCAAAATGCGGAAGGGTTTGCGGGCTGATGGTGTAACCCTGTCCGGGCTTAAACACTTTGCCGATACTGGTTGAAAGACGGCCATTGATGGTTGCCTCGCCGAAAAGCGCTTTGGCTGTATGTTCCTGAATGTAGGACAGGTTATCATGACACACTACAACAGAGGCGGCCGTGGGCAGCATTTTCTCCAGTTGAGTTAACTGTTTCATGGGGGTAAAGAATACATAAACCACTTGCGCATCAGGTGCAAACTCGGAGAGGAATACATGATACGGTGCCAGTTGCTTGTCGTTGATACCTACTACAATGCGTTTGTATTTAGCGAGTTGTCCGTGCAGGGTTTTGCGTTCGGCAGCGCCCATGTTGGGTTTCAACTGGAAGCTGGCGGGTTCGGCCATCTGCTTCATTGTTTGGTTGAACGGAATCGTGGTGCCAACGTTCAATACGGCGATGTCTTTTACTTCGGCATCCAGCGGCAGTATGTTGTTCTGATTGGTAATGGCGGTGATGGCGGCGGTTTTCAGTCGCTTTTCCAGTTCGCGGGCTTTGGGTGTATTGATACGGTTGCTTAATCCGGAGATTTGTATTTTTCCTTCGTTGGCTAGTCCGAGAATGTATTTATAGGTAAGTACTTTACGGCATTTGCGGTTGATTTCGTCTTCGCTGATATCTCCGGTTTTCAACGCATCCATTACGGCATCTATTTCCTGCCTGAGCTGGCGCGGTGCCAATACCATATCATGTCCGGCTTTTAGGGCAAGGAGCGATAGGTTTTTGTGTGCGCCGACTCCTTGCATGGCAAGTGCATCGGTGAATATGAGTCCGCGGAATCCCATTTCATCTACCAGCAAATCGTGGATAATGGCACGGGATAGGGATGCGGGAATGCCTTTTTTCGGTTCGAGCGCGGGTACTTCGAGGTGGCCTACCATCATACCGCTGACTCCGGCGTTAATAGCTTCGCGGAAGGGTAACAGTTCTACACTGTCCAACCGTGCCCGGCCGAAGTTAAGGACAGGGAGGGAATGATGCGAGTCGACATCCGTATCGCCGTGTCCGGGAAAGTGCTTGGATACCGATACAACACCGCCACTTTCAAGGCCGAGTGAATAGGCAATGACTTTATCGGCTACCGTTGCAGGGTCTTCGCCGAAGGAGCGGGTGTTGATTACCGGGTTGCGCGGGTTGATATTGACATCGGCTACAGGGGCGAAGTTAACATGTATTCCGAGTTCTTTGAGTTGGCGGGCTACTTCCTGCCCGTATTCGTAGAGTAATTTCTCGTCGGTTATGCAACCCAATACCATGTTGCGGGGGTATACGGGTGTTTCTTTCAGGCGCATGGATAATCCCCATTCGCCGTCGAAGGTCATCATTACGGGTACATCTGCCAGTTCCTGCGCCTGATTAATAAGGCGTGCCTGGTTTTCGAGTACACCACCCGAGAAGAGCAGACCGCCTACCTTATTTGTGGTAATGGCGTTGCGCAGGTTGGTGATGTTGGCGGCGGTTTCGACCGGGGCTATGGTGTGTATAAAGAGTTGCCCTACTTTCTCTTTCAGGGATAACTTATTAAAAACAGAATCGACCCACTGCTGGCATTGTGCATCCTGAGAGGCTTTATAGAGAAGTAAAGGTTCGGTCTGGGCGTTAAGGTTTACCAGAACAGTAATGATAAATATAAATAGTATTGTTATCTTTCTAGTCATTTTTATTGATGAAAATTATATTTTTCTATAAACTCATTGTATTCTTCGCTAAATGTTTTCTTCTTATGGTGTTCTTCCTGGTTTTGAATATACATGCGTACAGTAGCTAATTGGCTTTGGCTGACTGAAACAGCGAAATAATCATCTTGCTATTGAAGATTCATATTATATTTTTTATTTATCCAGAAAGAGGATTCTCCTTTTATCAACTGAACGGCCTTAGCTATGGTTTGTTCGCTTCCCAAAGAAATCAGGCAATGAACATGTTCTTTCTCGCCGCCTATATAATCAATATATATTCCCTTTTGTTTGCTATTCTGCAAGATATGTTCAAATAATTCATACCGAACATGTTTATCTGTCAGATAAGGAATTCTTTGTTTTGTGCTCCATACACAATGAATTATAATCTTTATATATGACATAGGCAGTAAACTCTTTATGTTTGGCTAAAGCCAAGAGAACTATGATTATTCCAATCCGTCAGCTTTAGCTGACGGATAAGTAGGCACTCTTCCCCTAACTTCAGGGCTTTAGCCCAAGCTTATTCTTATACTCTATTTCACTCCATAGACTTATATATAATTTCCTGAATACTCTGTAAAGTATTCATGGATACTATTTTATCATTCCATACCTCCGGGTACATGCGGTTGCAGAGGAATACATATACCAGGTTATTCACCGGGTCGGCCCAGGCACAAGTGCCTGTAAATCCATAGTGTCCGAATGCTTCTAACGGTGTGGAGGGCGAACAGGGATTGGCTAACGGTTGGATCGTAAGCAACGGGTTTGTCGAAGCCCAGTCCACGGCGGCTGATTTCTGACTTACGGGTGGTAAACAGACGACAGGTTTCTTCGCTGAGGTAACGCCTACCATCCAGTTCGCCGTCATTGAGCAGCATTTGGTGTATCTGTCCTATATCATGGGCGGTAGAGAATAATCCGGCATTACCCGAAACACCACCCTGACAGGCCGCCAACTCATCATGAACATACCCATGAAGATCTTGCCGGCGGAAGTATTCATTACAGGCAGTGGGCATAATTTCGTCTTTACCGAAATAATTCAACGGTTGGTATTTGGTGTGACTGAGTTTCATCGGGGCGTAAAACTCTTGTTCGAGGTATTTGTCGAGCGACATACCGGTAATGTTTTCGATGACCAGTTGAAGCAAAATGAAACCAGACGGACTGTACACATAACGTTTGTCATGAAGCGGCGAGTTCGCAATTGCCGATATCATGGTATTCCGGAAAGAGTTATTCAGCCACATACCATCGGCTACATGAAGTTGGTGGGTTTTGGTTTCTACGGGAGATATCATTCCTTTCTTGAACTGGAAAGTGGAGGCCGCCCAGGTGAGATATCCGATGCGGGTACCGTGAACTTCGTCGGCCCAACCTTGGGTGAAAGGCCCGTAGAAGCTGTTATCATCGATTATCTCGCGGTGAAAACGGACGTTGGGCGCCAGTCCCGACTCGTGTAAAAGGAGTTCGGCTATGGTGATGGTTCGTTTAGGATTGGAACGCAGAGCCGGGATGTATTGCCCTATCTGGTCGGTTAGTCTCAGTTTACCTTGGTCGTACAGCTTCATTACAGCGAGCAGGGTACCGGTAGTCTGCGACAGGTCGGCCAGGTCGAAAAGGTCGGTAGGCCGAACCGGAATGTTGTCTTTATCCGAATGGATACCGAAAGATTTATCGTATACCGGTTTACCATTCTTTAATACCAATACCTGGCAGCCGGGGAAGGCGCCTTCGCGCAATCCGGCATGAACAATGGAATCGATACCACGGTGGAATATGTAGGATTTCATTCCGTAATCTTCGGGGATATTGGCTGTAGCCGCACCGGGTTCAATCTGTACACCGCTGCCTACGGAGAATAATCTGCCAAGTGGTACAGCCATCTTACCCCGGAAACTCTGTTGACCGAAAAGTTGATGGGGAACACGTTGCTGTACCTCGGAATGTGCCGAGTGAGCAACAACAATAGCTGATGCGCGGTACAACAGGTCGGTAGCAGGAAACATGGCTGCCGGTGGCCCGAAGAACACATAAATAAGCGGGGCTTCGGGACGAAGCTGTTCCAGACGGGAAATGAAAGGGCGTGTTTCGTAACCTGCTTCTGAGGTTATGGTAACAATTACGCGGCGGCTTCCTTTCAGGGAAGTCAGGATACGTTGCCATTCGTCTTCGGTAGTTTCGGCGGTCACCTGGTAAGTTGAGGGTTTAATGTAGGTACCCAGTGAAGTTACAAATGATTCACCGGCATTTGCCGGGCCGAAATTGACAACAGCTATGTCGCCTGCGGTGGAGGTAAGCGGTATTATATTTCCATAATTACCCAGTAAGGTGAGTGAGGCCGCATGCAAACGTCCGGCCAGTTCCTGCGTTGAGGGAGTATTCAACCGGGCTTCCAGTCCGGCGGGTTGAATGGGTTTCGGGGAATTATTCAACCCCAGCATATACTTGCGGATTAGTATGTTGCGGCATTTTTCTTCAATTTCTTGTGCGGTGATGGTACCTTTTTCAACGGCATACAACATATCCCTATGGAATTTTTCGAGGTTGCCGGGCGGAACGATAATCATATCCTTGTCGGCACGCAAACCTTTTACAGCCGGTATTCCTGCTATGGCGGCAACGTTGGTATGTATGCCTAGTTCGGTAAGTTGACGGGCCAATTCCCGGTTATACGCTTCAATCAAGGTGCTGTCGGCAATGCAATCAAGAGCTTTCCGGCGGGGAAAGACGGGCATACCGTCAAGACCGGCAAGGGGTCCCCATTCATCATCGAATGTTACCAATACCGGAACACGGGATAAGGATTGGATATAGTTAGTAAGTTTGGCTTGTTCTTCGGCCTTTCCCCGGGTGAAAATGACTCCGCCGGGAGGGTATTTCTTCATGAAACGCGATACGTTTTTGCGGCTGCGCGAATCGTTCAATGGTTCGAGGGTATAGACAAAAAGCTGACTGATACGCTCGTTCAAATTCATACGCAAAAGTGTGTTACTAACCCACTGGTTACAGGCTGCATCGGCAGCTTCCGGCTGATAGGCCGTTTGTTGTGCGCGCGACAGCTGCATAAAGCAGGCAATCAGGCCGAGAACTACAATTTTCTTCATCTTATCTTGGTTCAACAAATGTTTATTTCCTGAAAGTTAAATCCATACGGCCTACGTAAATACCGCTTTTCCCCATTTGGCTAACATATACTTCTTTGCCGTCGAGGTTTTTGAATACTTCGGGTTTCTCGAGCAGTGTATGGGAGTGACCGCCTAGTACGAGGTCGATGTTCCGGGTATTGGCTATCAGGCCGGGGTCGCTGATGGGATTCTTTGAGGAGGCAGTAAAGCCTAAATGAGAAAGGCAAATAACAACATCGCATCCTTTTTTCTTTAATAAGGCGGCTGTTTCGTTGGCTACTTCGTAGGTGTCGAGATAAGTCACTCCTTCGAAGTTAGTTCCCTGAACCAGGCCGTGAGGGTTGACGCTCAAACCGAAGACGCCTATCTTCAATCCGTTTCGTTTCAGTATAACGTAGGGTTTCACCAGGTCTTCCAGAATGGTTCCGGTGAAATCATAGTTGGCGCAAACTATCGGAAAGTTGGCTTGCCTGAATAGCCGCGCCATATTTTCCATTCCGAAATCGAATTCGTGGTTACCTATTGTTCCGGCGTCATAGCCGATAACGTTCATCAGGCTGATTTCAGTATCTCCGCGAAAGAGATTATAATAAGGTGTACCTTGTGAGAAATCGCCGCAATCGAACATGAGTAAATCCGGTGTTTCTTTCCGCATCTGATTTACATAGGATGCTATCCTAAGAAACCCGCCGTTACCGGCAGCAATTGTATCCGGTAGTTTAGAGTCGAGTGGTTCAATGCGGCTATGCACATCGTTGGTATGCAATACGGTGAGGATTTTGGTTTTCTGGGCCTGGGCAGTTAAAGAAATACCTATTATAATATATAGTATACTTACTTTGAATAAAGTATGGTATGTTTTCATCTTCTCGGTTTATTTTAATAGAATGACTCTAGGTTCTTCATCCGCGGTTACTTGCTTACCTTCCCGGGTAAGTCCTTGTACATAATTCAGGAAGATTTGGCGGATAGTAACTTCAGGACGGCAGAACTTTTCTTCGGCTTTGCGGAAAGCAACAAGTTTATCATTTCCTTCGGCCAGGTAATCGAGGGTAGCCACTGCGTAAAGTTTATTGTCATCAATGGGTTGTCCGCCGACGGTACATTCGATAATTTCTCTGTCGGGAGAGGCAACTATTCTGGCATTGCTGATACCTTCGCCGTAAACGGAAACGATATTCTCCATCAGCTCTTTAATAACTGTTCCACGCATCATCAAAACACAAAGGGAATTTTCGAAAGGCAATATTTCAAAGATATCGCCGTATGTGATGTCACCTTTTTTCAGGGTACTGCGAAGCCCGCCGATATTCATAAGTCCAATATCCGCCGGGATATCCATGTATTCCTGCGCCGATTGGCGAAGAACGTCGGAAACCAGGTTGGAAAGGGCACTTCCCGGACGAAGTTGTGGCATATCCATAGCGCTGTATCCTACTACGGGCGACATAATGCTGTCTATCTTTTCTTTATATTGGTGTAACACGGCCATTGCCGCGGCATCGGGAGGATTATCCCAGGTGGAATTCATTTCCATTTTACTGCCCGATACCTCTGCAAGTTTATAAGAAGAACCGCAAGCTGAAAGAAAAATAATGAATGAAAGATATACCGCTCCGTTAAATATATAATGTAACCGTTTCATGTTTGATTTTGATAATAGGCTACAAATATACCTTTTTTAGTTTTAATATTTATGCCTGATTGTATTTTATTCAATAGTAATAGATGCTTATCCGTAGAGACCCACGGCTTACGATTGAGGATTCTCATAAAAAACAAATTCTGACGCACGACATCCGTCTTTACAATTTAGCTTAAAAACCAGCAGATTATTTGCCACAAACCGGAAAAAGAGTTATTTTTGCACTTTGATAATACCAACAGAATCATATGAAACTGGATGTACTTACCGCCATATCTCCTATTGACGGCCGATATAGAAATAAAACCGAATCACTGGCAGAATATTTCTCAGAATATGCCCTGATAAAATACAGGGTGCAGGTTGAAGTTGAATACTTTATCGCATTGTGCGAACTTCCCCTTGCCCAACTTTCAAATGTAAAAACCGAAAGCTACGAATCCCTGCGCGATATATACCGCAACTTTACAGAAGATGATGCACAACGGATTAAAGATATCGAAGGTGTAACCAACCATGATGTAAAAGCTGTTGAATATTTCCTTAAAGAAGAATTTGACAAACTGGATGGAATGGATGCGTTCAAGGAATTCATTCATTTCGGACTTACTTCGCAGGATATCAACAATACATCGGTACCGCTTTCGATTAAAGAGGCACTTTGTAAAGTATATTACCCGCAAATCAATGAACTGCTTTCTCAACTAAAAGAATATGTCGAGGAATGGAAAGATATTCCTATGCTCGCTAAAACACATGGTCAGCCTGCATCTCCTACCCGTCTTGGCAAAGAAATAATGGTATTTGCCTATCGGTTGGAAAAGCAGGTGAAGCAATTGAAAGATATACCTTTAACAGCTAAGTTCGGTGGCGCTACGGGCAATTACAATGCCCATAATGTAGCTTATCCTGAAATTGACTGGAAAGTTTTCGGGAACGAATTTGTAGAGCAAAAACTTGGATTGGAACGCGAGGAATATACAACCCAGATATCAAACTACGACAATCTCTCGGCTGTATTTGATGCGCTAAAGCGTATCAATACCGTGATAATTGACATGAACCGGGATTTCTGGCAGTATATTTCGATGGAATACTTCAAACAGAAAATCAAATCCGGAGAAGTTGGTTCGAGTGCTATGCCGCACAAGGTAAATCCGATTGATTTCGAAAATGCTGAAGGGAATCTGGGTATTGCGAATGCTATCCTTGAACACCTGTCGGCTAAATTACCGGTATCCCGTTTACAACGCGACCTGACAGACTCTACTGTACTGCGCAACGTAGGTGTTCCGTTCGGGCATATCGTTATTTCTATTCAAAGTTCACTGAAAGGTCTCAGGAAATTATTACTGAATGAGGCTGCTATATATAATGACCTGGATAATTGTTGGAGTGTAGTGGCCGAAGCCATACAAACCATTCTGCGCCGGGAGGCTTATCCGAATCCGTACGAAGCATTGAAAGCCTTAACACGTACAAATGCCGGAATTAACGAACAAACCATTAGGGTATTTATTGAAGAATTAAACGTTAGTGAAGAAGTAAAAAAAGAATTGAGAACAATTACCCCCCGTACTTATACGGGAATATGATCCTGAATTTTGAATTAAGAATTTTGAATTTTGGATTAGTTCCATAGATTATCATTCAAAATTCTTAATTCAAAATTCAAAATTAATAAACTGGCCGTGAGGCCATAGTATAAATTTATTCGAATAAAAAAGAACATGATGACAGAAAACGATTCTTGGCGTGAAGATTCCCATGATGAAAACAAGGACGCCAGCCGCGACGGTAACAGAGATTACAACAGAGACGGGTACAACCGTCAGGATGACAACCGCTCTTCTTATAACCGGAACAATAACTACAACCGCGATGGGCAACAAAACAGGCCCTACGGAGAGCGTACACAACGTACTCCTTATAATAGGTATGGAAACAGCAATGACCGTTCGGGAGGATACAACAGAACTGACCGTCCGCAACGCTCGTATAACCGTGACGACAATCGTACCGGAGGCTATAACCGCGAAGGAGGCTATAACCGTGAAGGAGGATACAACCGTGAAGGAGGTTATAACCGCGAAGGTGGCGAACAACGTACATATCGCCCACGCTTCAACCGTGAAGACGGAGGAGGTAATCGTACCTACAATTCAGACCGTCCGCAGCGTTCGTACAATTCAGGAGGTTACAACCGCGATGATAATCGTACCGGAGGATATAATCGTGACGACAATCGCTCGGGTGGATATAATCGCGAAGGAGGCAGTGGCCGTCCGCGTTTTACGCCAAGACCATCGACAGGCGGTAGTAGTTATGGCAATTCTTCTTCATATAATAACCGCGGAGGAGGAGATATGCGTCCGCGCCGTCCAAGATTTACACCTGGCGGTGGAGACAATCGTAATCAGGGAGGTGGATATGGAAGACCATTCCGTCGTACTGATGATTATGATCCGAATGCAAAATACAGCCAAAAGAAACAGATTGAATATAAACAACAATATTTTGACCCGAACGAGCCTATTCGTTTGAACAAATTTCTGGCTAATGCCGGAGTATGTTCGCGTCGCGAAGCCGACGAATTTATTATAGCCGGAGCAGTTGCAGTAAACGGAGAAGCCGTAACTGAACTGGGAACCAAGATAATGCGTACCGACGAGGTTAAATTCCATGATAATCTTGTAAGCATTGAACGTAAAGTGTATATCCTTTTGAATAAACCAAAAGATTGCGTGACGACTTCGGATGACCCGCAATCTCGCCTGACTGTTATGGATATCGTAAAAAATGCCTGCAATGAACGCATTTATCCGGTGGGTCGTTTAGACCGCAATACTACCGGTGTTCTGTTGTTGACCAACGATGGCGACCTGGCTTCTAAGTTAACACATCCAAAGTTCCTGAAAAAGAAAATATATCAGGTTACTACTGACAAAAATGTCACCAAGAATGATATGGAACAGATTATGGCGGGAATAAAATTGGATGAAGAAACCGAAATCAAAGCAGATTCTATAGAATATGCTGATGATATAAAAAGGAATGTGGTAGGAATTGAAATACATTCCGGGCAGAATCGTATCGTCCGTCGCATTTTCGAATCACTTGGTTACAGGGTAATCAAACTTGACCGCGTATACTTTGCCGGCTTAACAAAAAAAGGCCTTAGACGCGGTGACTGGCGTTATCTGACTGAAAGAGAAGTAGGATTCCTCAAAATGGGATCGTTTGTATAATTTACGATTTACTGATTTACGATTTACGATTGGAGTTACTATACTATGATAGTATTGGTAGCCCAATCGTAAATTGTAAACGGTTAATCGTAAATCCTGAATAAGTAAATCGTAAATAAAAAAGTTATGGAAAAGATTAGTAGAACAAAAATCATTGATTTGCTGGCTTCCGAAGAATTTGGAAAGACAGTAAATGTGAAAGGCTGGGTGCGTACCCGCAGAGGAAGTAAACAGGTTAATTTCATTGCATTAAATGACGGTTCTACGATAAATAATATACAGATAGTAGTAGATTTGGCTAATTTCGATGAAGAAATGCTGAAGCTGATTACGACAGGGGCTTGCCTGAGCGTAAACGGAACTTTGACCGAGTCAGTAGGTTCAGGTCAGAAAGGTGAGGTTCAAGCAATGGAAATCGAAGTTTTAGGAACTGCCGATAATACTTATCCTTTGCAGAAGAAAGGCCATACACTGGAATTTCTTCGGGAGATAGCCCACCTGCGTCCGCGTACAAATACATTCGGAGCCATATTCCGTATTCGTCACCATATGGCTATTGCAATACACAAGTTCTTTCACGAAAGAGGTTTTTTCTATTTCCACACTCCGATTATCACGGGGTCGGATTGCGAAGGTGCCGGACAGATGTTTCAGGTTACAACCATGAATATGTACGACCTTAAACATGATGATACCGGAGCAATAGACTATAAAAATGACTTTTTCGGCAAACAAACCAGTTTGACAGTTTCGGGACAATTAGAAGGTGAACTGGCAGCAATGGCTTTAGGAGCAATTTATACCTTCGGCCCTACTTTCCGTGCCGAAAACTCAAATACTCCACGTCACCTGGCAGAGTTCTGGATGATTGAACCGGAAGTAGCATTCAATGAAATTGAGGAGAACATGGATTTGGCGGAAGATTTCATTAAATACTGTTTGCAATGGGCGTTAGACAAATGCATGGAAGATATCCAATTCCTCAATAATATGTTCGATAAAGAACTGATTGACCGCCTGAAGTTTGTACTCAACAATGAGTTCGTACGCTTGAAATACACAGAAGGTGTTGAAATTCTTGAGAAAGCCGTTGCTGACGGTCATAAGTTTGAATTCCCTATATTCTGGGGTGCCGACCTTGCATCTGAACATGAGCGTTATCTGGTTGAAGTACATTTCAAAAAACCAGTAATACTGACTGACTATCCGAAGGAAATCAAATCGTTCTATATGAAACAGAATGATGATGGAAAGACCGTACGGGCAATGGATGTTCTTTTCCCGAAAATCGGAGAAATTATCGGAGGTTCTCAGCGCGAGGAAGATTATGAGAAATTGACTCAACGCGCCAAAGAAATGGGAGTACCCGAAAAGGATATCTGGTGGTATATGGATACCCGACGTTTTGGTACCGCTCCTCATGCAGGATTTGGTCTTGGCTTTGAACGGCTCTTATTGTTTGTTACTGGCATGGCTAATATCCGTGATGTGATACCTTTCCCAAGAACACCAAACAACGCAGAGTTTTAATTTTTCTATTTTCAAATTATACCTTGATCCCGCCTCGTTTATCGAAGCGGGATTTTTGTTGTACAAAACGGCGATAAGCAAATTCTACAACTTTTTAGACCGAAAATACAAGTAACCATTTGATTATTAACACTTTAGTTCAAATATTATTCTATAAAAGAACAAAATATCCGACAATTTAGTTATTTTTGCAGCAGATAAAATTATTACTAGTTTATATTGATTTTAATAGGGTGTTTTGTATGAAAAAAAATGTATCAGGCATATTTACCTTGATATGCGTATTGGTTTGTAGCCTTTTTACAGTGAGTTGTACCGATAAGGATTATTATGATCCAGACCAGGATCCCATAGGCTTAAATGCTTCGACATTAGATTTCTCAACGTCGCAAAAGGTCAAGTTAGAGTTGAATTATGATGCAGTAGAAGGATTTGTTTCAACCTTTGATCTCTATGACGATGATCCGTTTAAAGGTGGTTCTTTTCGTGAAGATTTAAAGCCGATTGCAGCAGGTATTAACGTTATGGGGTATTCACAGCTAAGCAGAGTCATTCCCTCTTATGTAACCGATTTATATGTATATTCAGAGAATCTGTTTGTTCCCCTATTATCACATGCAAAAATAGTAAACGGAGTAGCCTCATTCGAACCTATAGATATAGAAACATCCGGATCTATTGAAACACGCGCCGGTAATGCTGGAAATTTAGGAAAAAGTAAGATTAATGTTTACTTGAAACAACAAAGTGATTTTTATGCAGAAACCAGCGGAGGCAATTATATGTACGACCTTATTAATCCAGATGAACAAAGAGTTATTGCACCTGAGATACTTACAGCAATTGGAAATACGTTTAGAGAAAGTAAAATTGCTGATGAAAAATACTATAAAGATGCAACCATTAAAATAAACAAAGCTAATCCGGGACAGACAGGTGCTGAAGTATTTGTGGCTATGCTCTTCTCGGGAGCAAGTTGGAATAATTCTCTAAGTTATTTTGTATATACCGGAGATAAGGCTCTGGAAGACCTTTCAACAGAAGAAGTTGAAGCACTCGAGATTATTAATATATTCCAGTATGCAGACGTTCATACTAATAGTAAAGAAGGTAAAAAAGGAATTAAAGGATTAACTCCCGGGAAGTATGTACAACTTCTTTATAGAAATGAGAATGGAGAACTTGTGAAGGAATTCCCGGTGGGTGCTCAAATAGGGTGGGCATTAAGTCCTAATGCTTTTCAGCCTAATACCTTCACCGTATCTGAACCTACGAGCTATGTAGCACACCGGTTGTTCTCTGTCTCTTATTGGAATGAACCTAATAAGAAAGCAAGCGACTTTAAAGAGACCGGCAGAAGAACAAATAACTATAACATTTTCTTTTCTGCAACCGATAATGAAGGTTATACTTACAACTGTTTTGGATTCGAGGACAATCCACAACTTGGTGGAGATGGAGACTGTAACGATGTGATATTTCATGTACTTACTTATCCAAATGATGCAATAGCACCTCCACCCAGCATTACAGAGGAAGAGATTGAAAAGACAGAAGAAAAAAGCGGTATCCTTGCTTTTGAAGACAACTGGCCTGAAAAAGGAGATTATGACTTAAATGACCTAGTCGTTAAGTATACTTCTGAAATAGCATATGTATATACAGTAGAAAAAGAGAACGGCAATGTAACCGGAACCAGTGATGCAACAGTAAAGAGAGTTAAAGACACATTCTCCTTTATAAATAACGGTGCAACATTTAATAATAAATTTTCTTATAAAGTTAATCTTTCTCCAAACGTTATCGAAAACATTACCATTATTGACCCAAGTGGTACGGGTAGAGATTACAATATTACCAGCGATGGTAATGGATTTATTATAGATGTAGCTGATAATCCATTGAAATTTGAACCTGCAATAGTTTCTGTACCCCAAGATTATACAGTAATAATGGAGTTTAAAGAAGGAATGGTTTCTCAAGGTGAATTCACCGAAATAGCTGCACCATATAATCCATTCATTACTCCACAAGGAAATAATCATAATGGTGCGGAGATTCACTTACCAATGTATGCCCCGACAGGACGAGTTAACATGGACTTATTTAAGACTTTGGACGACCGTTCGAATCCTTCAGCAAATCTTTGGTATGTTAGCGGTGAAAACAACAAATATCCATTCGCTATACATTTAGCAGGTGCAGGCTCTGACTTCACAATACCACAAGAAGAGCAACAAATACATATTACTTATCCTCGCTATACTAATTGGGTGGAAAGTGATATGAATGAGGATAAGGATTGGTACTTAAATAAATAATTATATGAATAAGGATATACTAAAAACCATAGTTTTATTACTTGTATGTGCAAATACTCTCATCACAAGTTGCACAGATAAGGATTATTACGATCCAACTAAAGATCCTATCGGTCAAGCTCCATCCACACTGGATTTCTCGACCTCTCAAACAGTAAAATTGGTATTGAATTTTGATGCTCCCAATGGCTTTAAGTCTACTTTCAAGGTTTACACCCAAAATCCATTCGAAAACGGAGTTTTTCAGGACCAATTAGAACCTATAGCCGCAGGCATCGATATTTCAGGTACTACCCATAGCCGGACCATCCCTTCGTATATTGAAGAATTATACCTGTATTCACCCAATTTGTTCGTACCTATTCTTTCATACGCCAAAATACAAAATGGAGTAGCATCTTTTGAAGATATAGGTGTTAATGTACCTGCAGAAATATCATCCCGCGCCGGAAACGCAGGAGATATGTGGAGACGGCCAATCAGCAAATACATAAAAACTGCAGATGATTATTATCAGGATAAAACTGATGACCATTTCCTGTATGACCTCACTCCCGAAGGTACAGATTTTCGAATCGAGAGCATTCCCGCAGAAGTGATGACGGCTATAGGAAATACTTTCCCAGAACACGAAAATTTATTCAACAGCCCCAATAATAAATATATCATGGATGCAAACCTCCATATCGTAAAAGGATCAGATACAGGAAATGGGGCCAAAGTATATGTTTCTATTTTATATGCAGGCTGCTCAGACTATAATTCATTAAGCTATTTCGTTTATACTGGCGATAAGGACGACCTTTCGCAATTAACAAAAGATGAAGCAAGTAAGCTCGAATTAATAAACCTTTTCCAATATGCTGATGTCAACATTAATAAGGTACGTGAACCTAAGAACAGAGCAGGACTAACACCAGGTAAATACGTCCAATTACTTTATAAAAATGAAAAAGGAGATTATGTAGAAGAATTCCCCGTGGGAGCGAAGATTGGTTGGAAACTACACTGTCGTGGATTTCAGTCAGCTTCTTTTACTGCTCAAGAAGATGCAGAATCCTTATTTTCAATTGAAGCCTGGAATGATCCCAGAAAATCAGGGAATAACATGGAAGAAACCAGATATTCAATCTATTTTCAAACATCTGACAATGAAGGAAACTTATTCAATTGCTTCGGCTTTGAAGATAGAAGGTGGGAACCGGACAATGATTTCAACGACCTGATTTTCCATGTGCTTACCGATCCGGCCGATGCACTGGTTCCTCCACCTAGCATAGATGAAGGAGATATCGAAGTATCTGAAACGCCAGAAGGTATTCTTGCTTTTGAAGACAACTGGCCCGAGAAAGGCGACTACGACCTGAACGATGTTGTAGTGAAATATTCTTCAACAATAGGTTACAAGCAAACAGGAGAAACCGCTCCTTTTGTAGAGAAGGTTAATGACACATTCACTTTCATAAATAACGGAGCCAATTTTACGAATATGTTCTCTTACAAAGTCGGCCTGAGCCCAAGCGTTATCAAAAGCATAACCATTACTAATCCGGAAGGAGTAGAAACAGACTACACAAATAACATTACCAGTGATGGCAGTGGATTCATTATAGATGTTGCTAACAACCCACTACCTTCAATGGTAGAAAAAGCAACTCCCAAAAGCTACACAGTGGTAATGGAATTTAATGACGGAATGGTTCTGCAGGAAGGTTTTAACAAATTTGCCGCTCCATACAATCCATTCATTACGCCAAAAGGAAACAAATTTGAAACTGCCGAGGTACACTTATCAATGTACCCTCCAACTTCCAGAGTAAACACAACTTTGTTTGGTAGCGAAGATGACCGTTCGGACCCTGCTAAAAACACATGGTATGTTAGCGGTGAAAACAACAAATATCCTTTTGCCATACATTTGGCAGGATCGAATCTGGATTTCCAGGTATCAACCGAAGGACAACCAATCGAAATCACCTATCCAAGATACATAGACTGGGTAGAAAGTGGTATGACCACAGAGAAAGATTGGTACACAAAAAAATAATAGATTAAATTTATTCTGTAATAAGGGCTTGCACATTTAGTGTTGGCCTTATTTTTTATGAATAAGCCTACACAGCAAATAAACCAGGCTTACTTAACAAGCAAACCTAGACGAAACAGCGTGCAAAGTAGGCTGGGTTTGCAGTAAGTCTAGTCTAGGTTGATAGCTAAACTCGTCTGCGTTGCGGTGCAATGTAGTCTAGGAAGGTTTTTAAAGTACTCTGGGAAGTTAATCTAAAGCTTGGGAAGTTGGGATTTTGAGTATGGGAGGTTAGCAGGTACAACTAAGGGAGGTTGACAAGCATAAGTAGGCCGGGTCGACGTAGTAAAGTAGGGAAGGTCAGGATGTAAAAATAGGCTATATTGTTGAACCTCTAATTAAGCATTCCAAAAAAAACAGCAAACCCTTTGCCAATTGGAAGAAAAGCCGTAATTTTGCAAGCCGATTATTATCAGAAATGATAAAACATTCATTCATAGCGACTTACCGATATCCTTTGTCCGGGGAAAACGTTAAGTTGTGGTGAAGATTTTTAGTAGTAACAATTAAAAAACAAAAACAAGAGTGGATACTTTAAGTTACAAGACCATTTCTGCCAACAAAGCTACTGCAACCAAAGAATGGGTTGTAGTTGATGCAACCGATCAGGTATTAGGCCGTCTCGGTTCGAAAGTTGCGAAATTGTTGAGAGGTAAGTACAAACCAAACTTCACCCCTCACGTAGATTGCGGAGATAACGTAATCATCATCAATGCAGACAAAGTGAAATTGACTGGAAACAAATGGAACGACAGAGTTTATTTGTCATACACAGGATATCCTGGTGGACAAAGAGAAATGACTCCCGCGCGTTTACAAGCCAGACCTAACGGCGACGACAGATTGCTGAGAAAAGTAGTAAAGGGTATGCTCCCAAAGAACAAACTGGGTGCTAAATTATTAGGCAATATGTATGTGTACGCAGGAAGCGAGCACAAACATGAAGCTCAAAGCCCTAAAACAATTGATATAAACTCACTTAAATAAGATATAATGGAAGTAGTAAATGCATTAGGCAGACGTAAACGTGCTATAGCCCGTATCTATGTAAGCGAAGGTTCCGGAAAAATCACTATCAACAAGAGAGATCTTGGAGTATATTTCCCGTCTTCCATACTTCAATATGTTGTGAAACAACCTTTGAACAAGCTGGGTGTTGCAGAAAAATACGATATTAAAGTGAATCTTTGCGGTGGTGGCTTTACCGGCCAGTCACAAGCTTTACGTTTAGCTATCGCCCGCGCGCTGGTTAAAATCAATCCGGAAGACAAATCTGCTCTTCGCGGTGAAGGCTTCATGACACGCGACCCACGTTCTGTTGAACGTAAAAAACCGGGACGTCCGAAAGCACGTAAAAGATTCCAGTTTAGTAAACGCTAATTGGAGTTGTGTTTAGTATCTAAACTACCGGGACTCTGGTACAGGCTACCCGGCGGTTGGTTTAGAAAAACAAAAAAGAAAGTAAACAATTTAAAGAATAAAAAATGTCAAGAACAAATTTTGATACATTATTGGAAGCCGGTTCACACTTCGGACACCTTAAGAGAAAGTGGAACCCAGCAATGGCTCCTTATATTTTCATGGAACGCAATGGTATCCATATCATTGACCTCCACAAAACTGTTGCTAAAGTAGACGAAGCAGCTGATGCTTTGAAGCAAATTGCTAAATCGGGCAAGAAAATACTTTTTGTTGCTACTAAAAAACAAGCTAAACAGATTGTAGCTGACAAAGCTACCGCTGTTAATATGCCTTTCGTAATCGAGCGCTGGCCGGGTGGTATGTTGACCAACTTCCCAACAATCCGCAAGGCCGTTAAGAAAATGGCTACTATTGATAAGTTAACCAGCGATGGTACTTATTCAAATCTTTCTAAAAGAGAAGTTCTTCAGATTTCACGTCAACGTGCAAAACTGGAAAAGAACCTTGGTTCAATCGCCGACCTTACCCGTCTGCCTTCAGCATTGTTCGTTATTGATGTAATGAAAGAACATATTGCCGTACGCGAAGCTAATCGTTTAGGTATTCCGGTATTTGGTATCGTTGATACTAACTCTGACCCTAACAATGTTGACTTTGTTATCCCGGCAAATGACGATGCTACCAAATCAATCGAAGTAATCCTCGACGCATGTTGCGGTGCAATCGCAGAAGGATTAGAAGAAAGAAAAGCAGAGAAAATTGACATGGAATCTGCTGGTGAAGCACCTGCAAACAAAGGCAAAAGAAAATCTGCTAAAGCAAGATTCGACAAGTCTGAAGAAGAAGCAATTAACGCTGGAAAAGCTGCTGCCTTCATCAACGAAGACGAAGAAGCATAATATATAAATTGAGAATTGAAAATTGAGAAATGGAAAATTAGCCACCGTGTTCATTTTCATACAGTTCTCAACTCTCAATTCTCTTTTTTTATTTAATTCGAAATTAATAATCATCTAAAATATAGAAAGGAAAACATTATGGCTGTAACTATGGCTGAAATAACCAAGCTCCGCAAAATGACGGGTGCTGGTATGATGGACTGTAAAAACGCGCTGACAGATGCTGAAGGCGATTTCGATAAAGCAATGGAAATCATCCGCAAAAAAGGACAAGCTGTTGCTGCAAAACGTTCTGACCGCGAAGCTTCAGAAGGTTGCGTACTTGCAAAAAGCGAAGACGGCATTGCTGTTATGGTTGCCCTGAAATGCGAAACAGACTTTGTAGCTAAAAACAATGACTTCATCGGATTAACAAAAGAAATCCTTGACATTGCCGGCGCTAACAAACCTGCTGATTTGGAAGCATTGAAAGCTCTTCCATTAGGAAATGCAACTGTTAACGACGCTGTTGTTGACCGCAGTGGTATTACCGGTGAAAAGATGGAACTCGACGGATACGGATTTGTTGAAGGTGCTACTGTTGCTTCATATATCCACCCGGGTAACAAGCTGGCTACAATCGTAGCTTTCAACCAGGCTGGCATCGACCCACAGGTTGGTAAAGACGTAGCTATGCAGATTGCTGCTATGAACCCGATTTCAATCGACGCTGCTACTGTTCCTGCTGATGTTCTTGAAAAAGAAAAAACTATCGCTGCTGATAAAGCACGTCAGGAAGGTAAGCCAGAAAACATGATTGAAAGAATTGCCGAAGGACGTATCAACAAATTCTACAAAGAAGTATGCTTACTTGAACAAGAATTTGTGAAAGATGCGAAAATGACTATTGGCCAGTATCTTACTAATACAAGTGCAGGCCTGACAGTAGTTGACTTCAAACGCTTCACATTGAACGTAGAATAATTAGATAATAATTAATATCTGTAAGAGGGCGTACCAAAGTGTTTGGTACGCCCTCTTTGTTTCTTTACATGAAACTACTGCTTTCTATAACTAAAAATCCGGAACTCTAAAGCGTTCGACAACTGTCGAACGACCGTTTGACGGCTGTCGAATGGTCGTTTGACATCTGTCAAACAGTCGTTCGACGGCCGTCAAACGCTTTAGATCTCCACACAAACATATAAAGGATACCGGAGGATTAAGTAAAAGCAACCGGAGTTTTATGTTTGTACTACGCAAGGAACGGATATGTTTAGATGCTAGTTATTGACTTTTTACATCTTCTCCTGATTGCCAGGGTACAGCCCCGGACAGGCGGATGTGTTCCATTAACCCACGGAATAACTTACGATACATTTCGTTATTCTGCTTGTCCAGAGGGCTTTGCTCAGTCGGATCATTCCGAAGATTGTACATTTGCAGAGGTTCCCAGGGGGTGTTTTGCAATAACTTATATTCCTTATACCGGGATGCATAGTATGCTTGTCCTCCATATCCGAGATTACCTTCCCGCCTGACCCAATAGACTAAACGGTCGTCCGTAACCTGCTCCTCTCCGTTCAGTAACGGCAATACGCTTATCCCATCAATCTGATGATTCACTGTAACACCCGTCAAAGCGCAGAGGGTTGGGAATATATCAGATAGCATCACAAAGTTATCGCTGACTGTCGATTGAATCTTTCCTTTCCAATAGATTCCTCCCGGAACACAAATACCTCCCTCATACATTTCCTGCTTAGCCCCACGAAAAGGTTTGTTGTTAGCTCCGGCATCTGCCTGACCACCGTTATCGGAAGCAAAAATAATCAATGTGTTTTCCAACTGTCCGTTATCAATAAGGGCTTTATAAACTTTCCCTATATTATAATCTAAATGTTCAATCAAGGCAACCAACTTAGCCCTTTTTTCAGAGATTCCAGGTTCTCGTTTCCTTACCTTATCCAGCCATTCGGCAGGGGGTTGAACAGGAGTATGCGGAGCATTATAAGCCAGATAGAGGAAAAAGGGGGATTTTTCCTTTTTCCGTTTGCCCAGATAATCAAGAGACCATTGGGTAAAAAGCTCGGTTGCGTGTCCTTCCGGGTCGATTACCTGGTCGTTTAACCGCATATAATTATTCCCGAAACGCAGATGGTTGTAATAATCGTCCATCATATCGCCGAGGAAACCATGAAAAAAGTCGAAGCCTCTTTCCAGTGGAGTGTTTGGAGATTCGAGCCCCAGATGCCATTTGCCTACAATAGCTGTATGATAGTCTTTTTGTTTGAGCATCTCCGGCAGTAGGGTTGCTTCCGGCGAAAGATATCCCCAGCTATCTTCTTTGTGCGTGCGGATAACACCGGGCACACCCACCATATCGGGAAAGCGTCCCGTTAGTAAAGAGGCACGGCTGGGGGATGATACCGGACAATTAGCATGGAAATTGGTAAACCTGATTCCTTCATTCAACAGTTTGTCGATATGGGAGGTTCGAATATCGGAAGCCACGCCCTGGCAGGACAAATCGCCGTAGCCTAAGTCGTCAACCAAAATCATGATAATATTAGGCTGTCCAGGTGGGGCTGTTTGCGCCTGCATGGCAATCGGGACGACCGACAAGCAACAATTTGCTAAGATTTGTTTCTTATTCATAGTTTTATCTTTATAAGATTTCTTGGTATCGCCTTACCAACCCGGATTTTGCTCAAGGTTCTCATTGAGCGAACGTTCGCTATCTGGTATTGGCAACAAATCATATTGTGGAAGATATCCATCGGGGAACTTCGTTTCAATGATATCTCCGTTATGGTCGTAAACGTGAACCGGATAAATATCTTTGCCTATTTTCCAACGTTTTATATCCATCCAGTATAAACCTTCCATAGCAAACTCTACCCGCCTTTCGTTACGCAATTTGGCACGGGCTTCTTCGCGCGACATTCCCATGGGTAGCAAACTGATTTTAACATCATCACGGCCGGTACGGATACGGTTCATCAGGGCTACGGCTTCATCTACACTT
Source organism: Bacteroides sp. (assembly GCA_032108265.1). GTDB lineage: Bacteria > Bacteroidota > Bacteroidia > Bacteroidales > Bacteroidaceae > Bacteroides. The sequence goes on along the minus strand of DAMCMT010000004.1, from coordinate 11,223 downwards.
TCGTTTGTTTCAATCAGGGCTTCGGCTTTCGAAAGGATAACATCGGCATAGCGGATGACAATATTATTTAAATAGGATTGCCCGGCAATGGCTAAATCCGCTTCGTCTTGCACCCTGTATTTGCGCGTGCTTAAATGTTTCAGTCGATTGCCCGGATGATTGAATGCACCGCCGGGATAAAGATAGTTAGGAAATTGATAGCCGAGAAAGAATGAACCGGGTAATACGACTGTAAAGTCCAGACGGGGGTCTCTCCCTTGCCATGTTTCGGGATTATGAGGGTCGAAAGGTACGGTTGGTGAGCCATCAATATTCTCATAAGCATTAACTAAATCGTCGGTAGGCACATAGCGACTTCCGCGTGTCCAGCTACCTGTACCGGTTCCGCAATACTGATCGATAAAGCTTCCTTGCGAGTTTTCGCCCGACATGTACTGGATATCGAACATCACTTCTTTGTTGTTCTCATTCTTTCCATTGAACAAACCTTCGTAACTATTAAATAAATCGTATTTATTTAATGCGTCAATTTTTTCGACGGTTTGGAGAACTTCGTCATATTTCCCCTGATAAAGGTAGGCACGCATCTTCATTCCTAAAGCGGCTCCCAGGGTTGCCCGGCCTACTTCCGGCGCTTCGGCTTTAAGGTTTTGTATGGCAATATCATAATCATCATGCACCAGTTGCCAGGTATCTTCTGCCGTAGCCCGTGATAGTTTACGCGATTCTTCTGCAGTTATTATACTGACTATCAGGGGAACACCTCCGTAAGATTCTACCAAAGTAGAATATGCCAGTCCGCGCAGGAAATGGGCTTCGCCCAGATAAAGGCTCTTTTTATCTGCGGGTATATCAACTTTTTCAATGGCATCAATGAGGTAATTGGCTCGTGAGATGATTCCATAACACCGCGTCCATCGAAAGGTAAGTATATCCACGTCACCCGAAGAGAGCGAACCATTTCCTATTTTAGCAATAGCCATATTTCCCCAATTGTAACCATTGGGGGTAGCTCCATCGAGAACACCGAAACCGAAAAGACCTTGATTATATACGTCTGTTTCGCGTAAATGGGCATACGTTCCATTCAACAAAAGCTTAATATCACTTTCATTTTCGGGGAATGTAGCTGAGGTTATTTTATCTTTCGGCAGATAATTCAGAAAGTCGTCTATACATCCGCTCAGCGAAAAGAGCATGACACAAAGCGCGCAGCAATATAGTATTCTATTATTTTTCATCATGATTAGAAATTAATATTTAAACCAAAAGTAAATGTAACCGGAGTTCCGTACATACCGCCACCGTCGCCAAAGGTATTCCGTTCGGGGTCAAGGCCTTCGTAGCCTTTATACCACATGAGGGTGTATAAGTTCTGGGCATTGGCATATACATATATTTTATCCATACCTATCCGGGAAGTCAGGCTTTCGGGTATGATATATCCCAATTGCAGATTTTTCAATTTCAAGAAGTCCGAACGGTGTACCCAATAAGAGGATTGCGAGTTATCCCATGAGTTATCGAATTTAAGCCCGGGTACTTTGGATTTATTGTTATCCGGAGTCCATGCGTCTTTCCACTTCCTGGAGATGGTAAGGTATTCATAAGACATCCGTGTAAAATCATTCTGCGTATAGATATGTCCCATGCCTGTTCCCTGGAATAGGAGACTGAGGTCGAAGTTCTTATACCGCAAATTGGCTGTAATCCCATAAGTAAGTTTGGGTATCGTATTTCCCAAATCCTGTTTATCTTCGAATCCCAGCTTACCGTCGTTATTAACATCTTCGAATTTCAGATTGCCGGCTTTGGGTTTGTAACTGTTCGAATGCATGTGGGATGATGCTTCTTCGTCGGTTTGATAAATACCGACTGCTTTATATCCATACAGCGTTTGATAGGAATGTCCTTCCCGGATGAGATACAATTGGTCGGGCGAATTACCACCCCTGTATTTTGTTACCTCGTTATGTATATAAGCCATGTTTAGTCCTACATTGAAGCCGAGCCGGTCTTTAGAGATTACGTTATTATCATAATTAAGGTTCAGCTCTACACCCCGGTTGAGCATTTTCCCTACATTCTCGTAAGGAGCTTTTACGCCACCGAGTAATATCGGGATAGGTAGCTGAACGATAATATCGGAAGTTACTTTATTGAAATAATTGATTTCAGCATTCAACCGGTTATTCAGGAATCCGAATTCGAGTCCTACATCCAGGGATGTGGTTGTTTCCCAGGTAATATTTTCATCGACCAGCGCTGTTACTGCCGCACCCGGCGCGAAGTTTTCGCCATAACTATAACTGAGTGAGTTGCTCTGGTCAATTACTGTCAGATATGGCCAGTAACCGCTTATAATCTGGTTACCTAGTTGCCCCCATGATGCACGTAATTTCAGGTTAGAGAATAGGTTGAGGTCTTTGATAAAGCTTTCCTCTATCAACCTCCATCCTGCAGAGAATCCGGGAAAATATCCCCAACGGTTGTCTTTGCTGAAACGGGAAGAAGCATCGGCTCTGAAGTTGGCTTCGAATAGGTATTTATCTTTAAAAGAATAATTTAATCGTCCGAAATAAGAGAACATACGCAATCCTTCCATATTTCCTTCTCCGCGAATACCGCCTGTTCCGGCATTAACTTCGGTCAATCCGGTTTTGGGAGCTTCATTCCGACGGCTATATACATATTTATAGGTATACTCCTCTAGCTGCGTACCGAGTATGGCGCCAATTGAATGGTCGTTTGCAATTTTCTTATTGTAGTTTAAGGTGGCATACACGATATTCCGCAAAGAGGTTTCTTGTTTACGACTCATATCTAATCCTTCCCTGTTCAGATTGCGGGTTATGGTTTCAATGCCACTATCTGTATATCCGTAAACATTGGTATTATGACGGTCTGTCATTTTCCATGTTCCTGAGGTTGATACGGTTGTATTGAGGCTTAGTTCGGGGGTAAACTTCACATCGATAAAGGCATTGGCCGTAACCAAATCGGTAGTATTACGGTTTTCACCGTTGGCTGCTTCGATTAAGGGATTACGATTATCATAAAGTAAAACTCCGTTTTCGTCTATTGTTTCAACAGAGCCAAAACGTCCGTCGCGGGTATAAGGTGCGGTAAAGGATGATACTCCGCGAAGCATTTCAAACACGCGTGGCATGTCATAAGGTTCTTTGGTAACACGGCGCATATAACTGAAACGGCCGCCAATCTTGAGCCAGTTTTTAATTTCCGAACTAACATTGGCCCGGATGCTATACCGGTTGGAACTTGTATTCGGTATCATTCCGTCCTGGCCGAGGTAGTTGAAAGATAAATAGGCTGCGGTCTTTTGCGTTCCGCCCCGAATGGACAAATTGTGTTCGTGAATCAGTGCATTCTCATATACTTCATCGAACCAATCGGTATTTGGATACTTGTATTTGTCGGTTCCCGTCCGGAACGCATTTACCATATCTTCGGGAAATAAAGGATTGGAGCCTTCATTCATTAAGGCCTGGTTTATCAATCCCATGCTTTCGGCACTATTGGTTACCAGGTCATATCTGCGGCCTAAGGTTTGAACACCGGCGTATGTATTGAAATTGATTTGTGTTTGTTCGTTCTGGCTACCTGTCTTGGTGGTAATCAGAATTACTCCGTTAGCAGCTTTCGACCCGTAAATTGCCGCGCTGGCAGCGTCTTTGAGTACGGTGATACTTTCAATATCATTCGGGTTAATCTGGCTCATATCGCCTTGAACCTGTACACCGTCGACTACAATATGGGGTGAAGAACTATTTAGCGTACCCCAGCCTCTTACCCGCATCTGGGCTTCATCATCGCCCGGTTTACCGGAGTTCTGGCTAACCCAAAGTCCGGGTACTCTGCCTGATAATGCCTGAGAGGCATTGGTTATTGGGCGGTTTTCTAAATCTTTATCGAAGTTGATGGTGCTGACAGAACCGGTAAGATTTATTTTTTTCTGTACGCCATATCCTACGATAACTACTTCGTCCAGGCTTTGAGCGTCTTCACTTAACTTTATGGTAAAGGAGGAACGCCCTTTAACGGGTATATCTACTGAATTATATCCAATATAGGAAATCTGAAGTATGGATTGTTCACCTACGGTTAAAGCGAAGTTACCGTCAATGTCCGTAATTACTCCATTGGTGGTTCCTTTTTCGACGACGTTTGCTCCGATAATGGGTTCACCCAGTTCATCGGTTATGATTCCGGTGATATCGCGTTGCCGGATATCCGTTGTTGCAACTGGCGGAGTTCCTTCTTTGATAATAATATGGCCTCTATCAATCGTATAAACAAAACCGGATGCTTTTAAAGTTTCGTCCAGTAAGGGTACTAAATTCTGTCTGCGGCTTTGAAAACTTATTTCTTTGGAGATATCCAAACGGGTTTGATTGTAATCGACAGACATATCTGTTTGCTTCTCTATCTCCTGAAAAATCTTTTGGATGGTGAGTTTACCAGCGGGTAAATTTATAGTTTGATTTTGCGCGTGGCCTACAAATGCAAAGCAAATAAACGATGCTAAAAGTATTATTTTATACTTATTTATGGGCATGCGTAAGGCACGCATGGATATTTTTTTCATATCTTTGTGTATCAGATTTTTAAAACTGTTAATTAACTCTATATAGCAATGTTGCGCTAAGAAAATCAGGGTTGATTTCAGATGCCGGAAAGTGGTTTAGGAGCTCTTTCCGGCTTCCTTTTTTAACGGGTCACCTCCTTCCCTTTGTGGTGAAGGCGGATAGTTTGACCTTCCCGCTCGTAGGTAATATTTCCAAGGATTTCACTTAATACGTACATCGCATCTTCTATCGATTCATGCGATTTGAATTTCATTGTGTACTGGTCAGTGCCGTTAATACTCGGGTCTATCAGGAAGCGCACATCATATTTACGCTGCATAATTAAGAGTATTTCGTCCAGACTTTTATTGATAAAGCGAAGTTCGCCATTGGTCCATGCCGAATAATCAGCAACATCAACCTTAGCGGTCGAGAACCTGTCTTCGTGAGAAAGATAAATTAGTTGTTCGCTTGGCTTCATCACAATCGCTTCTTCCGGGTTTGCTTCCTTATAAACTTTCACGGAGCCATGTTCCAGTGTGGTTGCTATAAAGCCACTTCCCGGATAAGACTCAATATTAAATTTTGTTCCTAAGACTTCGACATTCAAACCTCCGGTACGAACGATAAAGGGTCGCTTTTTATCGGGTTCAATGGAGAAATTGGCTTCGCCGGAGAGGTAGACTTGTCGTTTGGCCTTACTGAAAGTAGATGAATAAACGAGTAAAGAGCCGGCATTAACCTGTACGGATGAACCATCGGGTAAAACAATCGTTTGCAGTTCGCCGTTGGGAACGAAATATTCGATTATGTCCGGGTCTTTATAATGGTTTTCAGATAAGAGCCATACCGTCAGGCCGGTGAATAAGGTAAGTAATATAACTCCGGTATATCGCAAAACTTGAATGAAGAAGAATCGACGGGATACTTTTTGCTCAAAGGATTCTATCTTTTCCCATGTTCGTTTCAACGGCTTATCCAGTGATATATCCGAATCTGACGGAGATACCGTCCACATAGTATGCAAAGCTTCTTCTTTTTCTTCTATGTCTGTATCGCTTATCAACCAGTTTCTGACTATGGGTCGATACTTCTTTGGAATAGTATGATCAAAGAGCTGACGGAGTATTTTATAGGATTTATTTTCTTTCATTTCACTGCTGTTATATCAGTATGACGGAAAAGAAAGAAAACACACGTAGTCGGATTCTAAAAAAATAATAAAAGAAGTGGTAATACTTTCCGGATATCTGATAATGCAGCCGATATATGGGTTTCGACCGTACGTTTGCTAATGCCTAACTGTTGGGCAATCTTTTCGTTGGATAGTCCTTCCCGGCGGCTGAGGATGAATATATTTTTTCGTTGAGCCGGCATTGTTTCTACGGCCATATTAATAAGGTCATTCAGTTCGTCGGCGAAAAGGAGTTCTTCTAAAGCATCAGTCGAGGGTACTTCTAAAGTATTGGTAACCTTTGTATATTTTAGTTTTTGTTGTTTCTCAATGTAATCGAAAAGAATATTCTTAGCTATCCGGTACAGGTAAGCATTGATGTTTTCGACATAAACCAGATTACTACGGTTTTGCCATAACTTGACAAAAACATCTTGTGCCAGGTCTTCCGCTTCTTCTTTTGAGTCGAGAAACCCTGCCAGAAAATATCTTATCTTGGGATAATAAATTCTAAAGATGGAATTAAAAGCTTCTGTATTATCCCGGCTTATGGCATGTAATAAGCTTTCTTCCCTTTTGGAATTTTCATTCACAAGTCTTCTGTTTTATAGTCTGTTCACCGCAGCATTTTATAGTGGGCAATAAAATAAGTTTGAGGATATCACCACGTAAAGATATAAATTAGAAATGAAATTCCCAGTCAGGAGAAAATAAGTTGGAGGAAATTAATAGGTAGAAGATTGATTTATGATAAAATAATCTAAAGTCTTTCAGTATAGTAAATCTCAATCAAAACGGGAAAGAAATGATGGAAATGGGATTGACCCGCACGGTGTAGGGGCAGGCCTTGTGTCTGCCCTATGAAAATGGTTTGCAATGCATACACCTTGCGGAATACCATGCGGTATGTGGGGCGGACACAAGACCCGCCCCTACACCATGCGGATCAAAACCATCAAAACAGAAAAAAAGAGGTTAATTCTTTCTGCAAGAATTAACCTCATAAAATACCTACTTATATCTAAAGTTATTTTTGTCTGATGTATATTTGAATGGGTGTACCACGCAAATCCCATTTCTCGCGCATCTTATTTTCAAGAAAACGTTTGTACGGCTCTTTGACATATTGCGGAAGATTCGCAAAGAATACAAACGAGGGAATCTGAGTATTTACAAGTTGTGTAATATACTTTATTTTAATATACTTTCCTTTTACCGCAGGAGGTGGATATGCCTCTATCAGCGGAAGCAATTCTTCATTCAGTTTAGCCGTAGGAATTTTTGTTGACCTGTTGTTATATACAAGCTTGGCTTCATCCAGAATCTTTAGAATACGTTGTTTGGTAACAGCAGAAGAATATACAATAGGGAAATCTACAAACGGTGCAAAGCGGGTACGGATAGCGTGCTCGAACTCTTTAATTACTTTATTGCTTTTATCCTCTACCAAATCCCACTTATTTATCACCACAACCAAACCTTTATTATTCTTCTGAATAAGGGAGAATATATTCAAGTCCTGACTTTCTACGCCTCGTGTAGCGTCAATCATCAGGATACATACATCCGAACCCTCAATAGAACGAATCGAACGGATAACGGAATAGTATTCCAGGTCTTCGTTTACTTTGCCTTTCTTTCTGATACCGGCCGTATCAACCAGATAAAAGTCGAAGCCGAATTTATTGTAGCGTGTATAAATTGAATCGCGGGTGGTACCTGCGATTTCGGTTACGATATTTCGGTCTTCACCAATAAAGGCATTCACTAGTGAAGATTTTCCTGCATTCGGACGGCCTACTACCGCAAAACGGGGAATATCATCGTCGAGTATTTCTTCGGAGTCTTTATTAAATTTGCTCACTACTACATCAAGCAAATCGCCGGTTCCGCTACCAGACATTGCCGAGATGCAATACGGGTCGCCCAATCCCAGACTGTAGAATTCGGGTGCATTGTATTGCAAATCATGATTATCAGTTTTATTAGCTACTACTATCACGGGCTTATTGGTACGCCTTAGTATAGTTGCAACCTGAGAGTCAAGGTCGGTAATGCCATTAATGACATCTACCACAAACAGGATAACGTCTGCTTCATCTACAGCGACTAAAACCTGTTTACGTATTTCTTCTTCAAATATATCATCCGAGTTTACTACCCAACCACCGGTATCAACAACCGAAAATTCTTTTCCCAGCCATTCTGTTTTTCCATATTGCCTGTCGCGGGTTGTACCGGCTTCATCATTTACAATAGCTTGCCTTGTCTTCGTCAGGCGATTAAATAAGGTAGACTTTCCAACATTGGGGCGTCCGACTATTGCGATTAAATTTCCCATAATTCTTTGAGTTTTGCGACTATCACAGTCGTAATTAATAATGCTTAATCCAAGTTATAACCGAAGCTACGTAACTCTCTGTCGGAGTTTCTCCAGTCTTTATCAACTTTTACGTATGTTTCCAGATAAATGGTTTTATCAAAGAAACGTTCTAATTCGCGGCGGGCTTCGGTAGCTACTTTCTTGAGCGCTTTACCTTGCTTACCTATTATAATTCCTTTTTGTGAATCACGCTCAACGTAAATCACTGCACGGATATTTATTTTCTTTTCTATTTCTTTAAATTCTTCGACTACGATTTCTACCGAATAGGGTATTTCTTTATCGTAGTATAACAGTATCTTTTCCCGGATAATTTCGGTTACAAAGAAGCGGGCAGGTTTGTCTGTCCATTGGTCTTTGGCGAAATAAGGGGGAGATTCGGGGAGTAATTCCTTTATTCTTTTCATCACATAATCAATATTGAACTTTGTGATGGCTGAGATAGGGATTATTTCAGCGGTGGGAATTAACTCTTTCCATTCTTCTACCTTATTTATAAGTGCATCCTGATTAGAAAGGTCAATCTTATTAATCAACAGTAAGATAGGTGCTTCGATACTACGTACTTTGTTCAGGAATTCATTGTTCTTATCGGGCTTTTCGACCATATCCGTCATGTATAACAGGATATCTGCATCGGTTAAGGCTGATTTGGAGAAAGTAAGCATGGACTCCTGAAGTTTGTATTGGGGCTTCAACACCCCGGGAGTATCTGAAAACACAATCTGCATTTCGTCTGTATTATAGATACCCATGATGCGATGACGAGTAGTTTGGGCTTTAAAGGTCGCAATAGAGACCCGTTCACCCACTAAGGCATTCATCAATGTTGATTTGCCAACATTCGGATTACCGACAATGTTTACGAAACCTGCTTTGTGTACACTCATATTATACTGTTTAGACAAAAAAACGCATCTAACTAAATAGTATGCGTTCTGATTTAATTTACTTCTTTATCCTGGTTATTTGGATGAACCGTCGTAACCCCATTTCACATATACCGCACCCCAGGCAAAGCCTGCTCCGAAAGCCGTAAAGATGAGATTATCGCCTTTCTTTAGTTTATCTTCGTAATCCCAGATGCATAATGGTAGGGTTGCCGCACTGGTGTTTCCATATCGGTCAATGTTTACCATTACTTTCTCTATTGGAAGTTCCATCCGATGTGCTACAGCGTCTATGATGCGCATATTAGCCTGATGGGGAATAATCCAATGGAGATTTTCACCAGATAAGTTATTCTTTTTAGCCACAAGTTCTGTTATATCGGCCATGTTCGATACAGCGTATTTGAATACGGTACGACCTTCCTGATATACATAGTGCATGTGGTTATCGATGGTAAAGTATGAGGGTGGACAAACCGACCCGCCTGCTTTCATGTGCAGGAATGGTAGTCCTTTACCATCGGTTTTTAATTCCGAATCAAGTATGCCATATTCTTCAGTAGTCGGTTCGAGCATAAAGGCGGCAGCGCCGTCACCGAAGATAGGACATGTTGCCCGGTCTGTATAATCAGCTATTGCCGACATCTTATCAGTGCCTACAATGATTATCTTTTTGTATCTGCCTGAGCGTATGAAGTTTGCTGCTGTCTCCATCAAAAATAAGAACCCGGAGCAAGCAGCCTGCATATCAAATGCAAAGGCATTTTTCAAACCTAACTTTTCACATAAGATAGAAGCTACTGAGGGGAATACATAATCTGGAGTACTCGTTGCAACTATTATTGCATCTATATCATCCGGATTGGAATTTGTCTTCTGCATTAATTGCTTGACGGCTTTGCGAGCCATATACGAAGTTCCTAGTCCTTCTTCATTGAGTATTCTTCTCTCCTTGACACCTATGCGGGTCATAATCCATTCGTCTGTGGTATCTACCATTCTGGATAGTTCCTCGTTGGTGAGGATATAGTCCGGAACGTATCCACCGACTCCAGTGATTACTGCATTAATCTTGTCCATCAATTCTATTTTATGTGTCTGTATACCTATACCTGATTACGCAATCCAATGATAATATTGTGTAATCAGGTATAAGATAGAAAATAAAGCCTAATTGCCTTATTATAGAGCTGCTTCTTTTTCGATAGCAATCTTGCCTCTGTAATAGCCACAAGCACCACATACTGTATGATAAACGTGCCATTCGCCGCAGTTAGGGCAAATCGCCAATGTAGGTGCTACCGCTTTATCATGAGTTCTTCTTTTTGCAGTTCTTGTTTTTGACTGTCTTCTTTTAGGATGTGCCATTTTCTATTATTTTAATTATTATCTAATACTTTTTTAAGTTCATTCCATCTTGGGTCAATCGGTGTATCGGTATCGTCTTCGATACTGATATTATCATCTGCGCCTCCGAAATCAGCATCATCATCTCCGTCTTCGGCGGCATTTGTTCTGAGATGTTTATTCAACTTACCAGTCACCGCCTTATTGCATTTACCCGGAGCATGAACGTGTTTCATTGGAACAGATAGTGCAATAAACTCGTACATGAACCATGCTACATTGATGTCTCCATCTTCTTCGGGTACGACAATAAGATTATCTCCTTCTTCGCCGTATTCTTTGCCGAATTTCACCATCAACTTATCGGTACTGCTTACAACTTGTTCCATATCATCCAGACAACGGTCGCAAGGTACCCATACTATACCATCAGTCTGAAAGTTCAATTCGAAAGCACGGGATGTTCTCTTAACGACAAGCGTTACATTCACTTTCCCCTTTTGTACTTCCGGGCCATCTATGTTTGCAAAGAAAATATTATCAAGCAGAAACTCATAAGTTTGGGTATCTGCCTGCATCCCTTTCAAATCAATTCTATATTTATCAAACTTTCCCAAAATGACTATCCTTTCTATTTTAGTAGATGATATATTCTTCCTCCTTATTCTTTCAACAAAGAAAATGAATTCGGCCGACAAAGATACAAATAATAATCAGCATAAACTATACTTTAGCTGCAAAACTTCGATGATAATAATAGGAATTAAGGAGGAAGTGGGCAGCGATACTTTGGATCATCCCGTATTCTTGTGGGGTTGTTTATGCATAAATTTTAGTTAATCT
>DAMCMT010000003.1:102931-109360 GCA_032108265.1 Bacteroides sp. | reverse complement strand
TTACCCCGAAGCTAAAGCAACGGGCTACCAAGATTAACAGCCGTTCCGGCTGAACCATGCGGTGTATCTTGTAAACTCCTTTTGGCACTATAACTATTTTAATTTGCCGGTGTATTCCCTTTTTTTTGCTATTACATCTTTTTTCATTTGCCAGTATCAAACCTTTGCGTACACCCCCATGTACGCGTTACGTACACCCGGGTCTTCACCCTCCGTACACCCGGGTGTTCCCGTGCCGAACACCCGGGTGTACGAAAACCTATGCCACTGGCAAATAAAAACTCCCCAACAACCATCCCTCTCCAATCACTGTATCATAGTATATCTTTGTTGCCGCGATATACCCTATATGTTTCCGGAAACATTTATATAAGCAGAAAAAGATAAATTAGTACTATTATCGAATACCTTAATCGGATATTTTTGTAAATCTTAAAATGCAGTATTATGAAGAAACTTCTTTTGCTTATGTCCCTTTGCGGACTCATTGCTACCAGCACATACGGGCAGCAGTTCAAACTGAATGAATCCGGCTATTTCCGTAATCACGGAGTAGATGTTATGGCATTCGATGATATATACCCCGAAGGACACCAGGGTGGAGTTAGTATCATCATGCACGGCAACCGCGTGGCAACCAATGGCGATATCCGCCTCGAAGAAACACCCGGCCAATGGCAACCCGTACCCAAACAAAGAGACCGTAAACTCAGCTCCGAAGCTAATACAATTACGGCATGGTTGAGTTACCCCGACTCGTCCCGGCACATGACCGGGTTTAATCCCATGATATACCCTGATGTACAGTTCAACTACAAAGTAACCGTCAGGGGCGAAGGTAAATCAGTCGTAGTAACCGTCGACCTCGACCGTCCTATCCCTGCCGAATTTCTGGGGAAAGCAGGTTTTAACATCGAACTCTTCCCCGGTGCGCTATTCGGCAAAACATGGATTATGGACAGAAAATCGGGTATATTCCCTCAACAACCCAACGGCCCTACATTGAGTAAAGCGCCTAACCATCATCATACCGGTAACTTTAATCCCGATGGAACAGCCAACGACAAAGACCTGATAGGCGAGGGGTACAGCCCCATCGTAGCCGACGATATCATTGCCGAGCCATACGCCGTTGGCAAACGTTTTACTTTGCAACCCGCCGACCCTTATAATAAAGTAACCATCCAATCCGATAAATCCGAGCTGAAACTATACGACGGCCGCATGAACCACAATAACGGCTGGTTTGTACTGCGCAGCGAAATACCGGCGGGCGCTACCACCGAAGCAATAAAATGGGTTATCACCCCCAATGTAGTCGAGGATTGGCTGTACGCCCCGGTAGTGCAGACCTCGCAGTTGGGTTACCATCCGTCTCAGCCCAAAGTAGCCGTTATCGAACTCGATGCCCGGGATAACTCGCGTCCGGAAGCCTCCTTAGTGAAGATAACAGAGAATGGCGAACAGGAAGTATTCAAAGCAAAAGGCGAAGATTGGGGTAAATTCCTGCGCTATAATTACCTGCGTTTCGACTTCTCGCGCATTGCCGATGAAGGACTTTACCAGATACGTTACGGCAATTCAGCCTCTTCGGTGTTCCGCATCGCAGCCGATGTGTACGACCGCGGAGCATGGCAGCCGGTACTCGAATACTTTCTTCCGGTACAAATGTGCCACATGCGTGTGAACGAGAAATACCGTGTATGGCACGATTACTGCCACATGGACGATGCCCGCATGGCTCCGGTAAACTATAACCATATCGACGGATATGTACAAGGCCCCTCAACACTTACCCGTTTCAATCCGGGCGATGTGGTTCCCGGACTGAACATCGGCGGATGGCACGATGCGGGCGACTTCGACCTGCGCGTGGAGTCGCAGAGTGGCGAAACCTATATCCTTGCCCTGGCCTACGAAGCATTTAAAGTAGATTACGATGCCACAGCAATCGACCAACAGAACCGCATTACCGAAATTCACCAGCCCGATGGCAAGCCCGATATGCTTCAACAGGTAGAGAACGGTGCGCTGACAGTTGTGGGTGGCTACCGGGCACTGGGGCGTCTATACCGCGGTATCATCTGCAACGACCTGCGCCAGTATGTCATGCTAGGCGATGCGGCTGCCATGACAGATAATGTAATGGGCAACCACGACGACCGCTGGGTATTTACCGAAGATAATCCAGCCCGTGAACTATCAACGGCCGCACACCTGGCTGCTACTGCACGGGTATTGAAAGAATTCAACGATACCCTCAGTGTACAGTCGTTACAGGCTGCCCGCGAGTTGTTCGAAGTAACCCGGGTTACTGACCAAGCCAAAGCCGCCCGCATACAAGCGGCTGTTGAACTGCTGATAACAACAGGTGAGAAGCAGTATAAAGACTACTTATTATCCGAAAAAGATTACATCGTTAAGAATATAAGCCGGATTGGTTGGTTCTTCGGCCGTGCCGAAAAGATAATCAACGACAAGAAACTTAGCAAAGCCGTGCGCGATGCTCTGACAGGTTTCCGCGAAGAACTGCGCAAGCAAGGCGAAGAAACACCTTACGGTATTCCCTACCGTCCGCATATCTGGGGCGCCGGATGGGATATACAGTCGTTCGGTTATCGCCATTACTTCCTGCATCAATCATATCCCGAGATATTTGGCGATGAATTTATATACAATGCCCTCAACTTTGTACTGGGTTGCCATCCGGGGCTGAATACCGAGTCTTTTGCATCGGGTGTAGGAACCAAATCGGCCTTGGTAGGTTATGGGCTGAACCGTGCCGACTGGTCCTACATACCCGGAGGAGTGGTTTCGGGTACCGCGCTGATACGTCCCGACTTCCCCGAACTACTGGTGTTCCCGTATTTGTGGCAACAGGTAGAGTATGTAATGGGTGGAGGCTCCTCACATTATATGTTCCTGGTGCTTGCAGCGCAACAGTTGCTGGATAATAAATAATGGCAATTATATATTTGTTTACACCAAAACCGACAAGAAATGATGGAATTTAAACACAGAGTCACAGAGCCTTTAATTGCCCGGAGGGCATCTATATCAATAGAAAAGCACAATAACAACATACACAACCCGATACGGGTTGCATAGCTAAGTTGGTATTATGCAACTCCCAAGGGAGTTGTGTTTGTTGGCTTTATTGTTTTCTATTGATATAGATGCCCTCCGGGCAATTAAAGGCTCTGTGACTCTGTGTTTAAAAACCATCAAACTAGTCTAGTTTTTTATTTTAGTGTAAACATGTATATAATTGTCTAAATGATTAAATTCCCGTTATATCCTATGACGAATCATTATACAAAAATACCTCTAATCTGCCTGCAAGTGCTTATATCTTTTATAATAAGCAGTTGCGGCAACCATACCGGAACCGGAAAAGAAACACTGCGCCGGGAAATCATCGGCGATTTAACCGGAAACATACTTCCTTTCTGGGCAAAGTATTCTCCCGACCCCGCCGGAGGATTTTACGGAGTATTGAACCACGATGGTTCCCCACAACCTGACGCTGAGAAAGGTGGTGTACTCAATGCCCGCCTGCTTTGGACATTCTCAGCAGCCTACCGGGTATTCGGCGACCAATCGTATAAAGAACTGGCTAATCGTGCCCGCGATTACTTCGTTCGTTATTTCATCGACCCAGAATATGGCGGTACATATTGGAGTGTCGCCGCCGACGGCACCCCGTCGAATATGGAAAAACAAACCTACGGAGTAGCTTTCGGCATCTACGGTTTATCCGAACATTACCGGGCAACAGTAGAAGAAAAAAGCCTGGAGCATGCAATTAAATTATTCAACACCCTCGAAAATTATGCTTACGACGAAGTAAACGGCGGCTACATCGAATCCTTTACCCGCAACTGGCAGAAGCCCGTCCGGTATGGATACGATGGTAAAGGTGTTGCAGCCAAAACCATGAACACCCATCTCCATGTACTCGAAGCCTATACCAACCTGTTCCGCGTATGGCCGGATGAGGTATTGCGCCAACGACTGTACGAGTTGATAAATGTATTCCTGACGAAAATAATCGATAAAAACACCTGGCACGAAAAGCTCTTCCTTACAATAGACTGGCAAAACCTGGAGAATATTGACTCTTACGGACACGATATGGAACTTTCCTGGCTCATAACCGAAGCCGCCGAAGTATTGGGCGATGCCGGGTTGCTCGATGAAATCAGGCAGGTAGCCATACACCTGGTTGACACACAAATGAAAGAAGGCTTGAAACCCGACGGCTCGTTACTGTACGAAAAGGTAGACGGTGCAATCCATAAAACCGATTTGGAATGGTGGCCGCAAGCCGAAACCGTAGTAGCCTTCGTTAATGCATGGCACATTACCGGCGATAACCGTTACATGGAAGCTGCCGTTAAAACATGGGAATGGATTAAAACATACATGATTGATAATGATTACGGCGAGTGGTACAGTGCCGTACGCGAAGACGGCACCCCATATGCTACCCGGCAGAAAGCCAGTTTGTGGCGTTGCCCGTACCACAACAGCCGTATGGGGTTGGAAGTAGCTTTTTATTTTTCTGCGCAAAACGAAGTATAATATTCGCAAAACACACAACTCATTCAAAATCAATTTATAATCTTTGTATCCGGATAATAAAACAAGAAAAGTTCCGTAGTTAATTTATAAAGCTCCGCACTTTTGTAAATGAAAGTCTATACTTTCGCAAACAAAGGTAAAACAGTTGTGGAACGGCATATAACTACTGGTTCAAACAAATAAATTCGGATTATGAAAATAGCAATTGATTTAGGCGGAACGAACGTCAGGGTAGGGGCAGTGGATAACGGAAACGTGGTAAAGAAAATCATCCGGCCTTGCCCATCCGATGCAACTTGCGACGAAGGGGTACACTATCTGGAACAACTGATTGAAATGTTAATCGAACCCGGAACCGAAGGTATAGGAATCGGGGTACCCTCCGTAGTAGATGCTGTTCGCGGAATAGTATATAATGTAACCAATATACCTTCCTGGAAAGAGGTTCACCTTAAAACCCTTCTGGAAAAGAAATTCGGTATTCCCGTATGCGTAAACAACGATGCAAACTGCTTTGCATTGGGCGAAAAGATGTTTGGCGAAGGGAAACCGTTCAACAACCTTTTAGGCATAACCGTCGGCACGGGTGTCGGCTCGGGCGTTATCATCAATGGACAATTGTACAACGGCCGTAATACCGGTGCAGGCGAAATAGGCGAACTTCCCTATCTCGAACATAATGTCGAATACTATTGCGGCAGTAATTTCTTTACCCACTTTCATCAGATGACCGGTAGAGAAGCCGCCGAAGCCGTTAAACGCGGCGAAGAAAGCGCCCAGGCAATATGGAATGAATTCGGCAACCATTTCGGAAACATGGTGAAGACCGTTATGTTTGCCTACGACCCCGAAGCTATTATACTTGGAGGTGGGATATCTGAGGCTTACCCATACTTTGAAAAATCAATGTGGGATGCAATTCAGTCGTTCCCATATACCGAATCTGTCAGAAATTTGCGTATATTAGTATCCGGTAATGAAAATATAAGTTTGCTGGGTGCATCAGCTTTGATAAATAACCTTTAATACCGGTATGTGTTATGAAAACAGCTTTTAATCTTTTAGCCTTCTGCTCTTTACTAATTCTTATATCATGTAATATGAGAGATAACGGAGAACCTCAAAAACAGACACTTACCGGCGATTGGAAGGTGCAATCGTCAGAGAAAGTAACTACTCCGGGTAATATTATTTCATCTGCCGGTATGAACACCACCGGCTGGTACACCGGGCAGGTACCCTCAACGGTTATGGGTGTACTAACAGCCAACGGATTATACGAGAATATACTCGAAGGAATTAATTACAAAGAAATAGACCGCACCCCATTCGATCACTCCTGGTGGTACCGGAAAGAATTTACGATGCCCGAACTAGGTGGTAATCAACATGCGAAGCTGTGTTTCGACGGATTAAGTTATTCGGCCAATGTATGGCTAAACGGTCAACTGGTGGTTTCGCGCGATGATTTCTATGGCCCATTCAGGCAATTCTCCTTTGATATAACTTCCTTGCTGGCCGAAACAAATGTGCTTGCGGTAGAAGTGTTCAAAGCCCAGCCCGGCGACCCTAACATTGGCTTTGTAGACTGGAACCCACGCCCGGCCGACGAAAATATGGGCATTTTCAGGGAAGTACATATCGAAGTAACCGGCAGGGTGGATATAGTGAATCCGCACATCACCTCCCGACTTAATACAGGAACCCTATCCGAAGCATGGTTGGGAGTTGAAGCCACATTAATAAATCAGTCGGATAAAAAAGTGAAAGGAAAGCTTGTGGGGCAGTACGAAGGCCGCGAATTCTCGGTACCTGTAACCCTTGCCGCAGGAGAAGAAACCGTTG
>DAMCMT010000003.1:96894-102921 GCA_032108265.1 Bacteroides sp. | reverse complement strand
CGTTGTGAAGTTAACCTCCGAAGAAGTACCCGAATTATATGTATCCAATCCCCGTGTGTGGTGGTGCAACAACATGGGCAATCCCGAGATGTACGAAATGTCGCTCCGTTTCGAACAAGGCAAATATGCGTCCGATGAAGAAACCGTATCCTTCGGTATACGTGAAATAAAAGACTATTTCACCGATAGCGGCGAACGTGGTTTTATACTGAATGGAGAGAAAATACTGGTAAGAAGCGCCGGGTGGACAGATGATATCTTCCTGCGCGATACCCCCGAAACCAACGAGATACAGGTAAGTTATGTCAAAGATATGAACATGAATTCAATCCGCTTTGAGAATATATGGGGAACTTCGCAGAACATTTACGACCTGTGCGATAAATACGGATTGATGGCATTAGTTGGTTGGAGCTGTCAGTGGGAGTGGGACAACTATTTAGGAAGCCCGGTAGATGAATATGGCGGTATAATAACTGAACCGGCCATGAACCTGATTGCAGAATCTTTTCGCGACCAGATTCTATGGTTGCGCAATCATCCATCCATCATAGCCTGGTACGTAGGTAGTGATATGATTCCCCGTCCGGCATTGGAAGAAAAATACATGCAGGTATTGAAAGATATTAATGAAGAACGGCCTTATGTGGCTGCTGCTTCCAAACGTACAAGCTCCATCACCGGCCCTACAGGAATGAAGATGAACGGCCCGTACGAATATGTCGGCCCCAACTACTGGTACGAAGATACCCGCTATGGAGGAGCTTATGGATTTAATACGGAAACCGGTATAGGCGCGCAGTTGCCTGTTATCGAATCATTGCAAAAGATGATACCCGAAGATAAAATGTGGCCGCTGAACGAATACTGGGATTACCATTGTACAACTTCGGGCACTGCCATGAACAACCTGAATCTGCTTACGGAAATTATCGAAAAGAAATACGGTAAGGCAACCGGCTTGAATGACTACCTCCGCAAAGCCGATTTACTTAATTACGAAGGCACTAAAGCTATGTTCGAGGCCTTCCGGGTCAACATAAAAAAAGGTACCGGCATTGTTCAGTGGATGCTTAATTCGGCATGGCCTTCCCTCTACTGGCAGGTATATGATTATTACCTGATACCGACAGCAGCTTACTATGGAATAAAACGTGCCAACGACCCGCATCAACTTATTTATAATTATAATGACGATGGTATTTATTATGTAGACGAGATTGATACTCCGGTTGAGGCAAAAGCAAAAATATCTCTTTATGGTGCCGATTCTAATTTGTTGCACGAGGCCCTTATTGATTTCAGGGTAGAATCTGACAAATCAAAGAAAATATTCAACCTGGATAAGATAGCCGGGAACGCTTTCCTGTCGCTTCAACTTTATGATAAGCAGGATAACCTGCTGGCCAGGAATTTCTATTGTCTTACCGGCAAGCCCGATAAGCATGATTGGGAAAAGACCAACTGGGTACATACTCCGATATCAGAATATGCCGACTTCAAAGCATTGTCGGCTATGCCCGAAATAGATTTGGATGTGAAAGCATCGGCTACCGCAGAACATATAGTTACTGTAGAAATAACCAACAATACCCCAACTATCAGCCTATTGACACGCCTAACCCTGAAAAACGGCAAGGGAGAAATACTCTATCCGGTATTCTGGGAAGATAATTATGTGAATATTCTGCCCGGAGAAACCCGTGTAGTGAAATGTGCTGTTGATAACTTACAGGTATCTACTGAGGGAATACATCTTCAGGTCTCTGCCTGGAACATGAAGGAGAAGAAAATAAACTTGTAGTTAATATGGTACGCCTTATCCTGTTAACTGATTTTACGGAAGGTTTTGCACATTACCTGCTGAAAGGAATCCTGGCTTATTCCAAGACCTGCGAGCCCTGGGTAGTGTGTAAAATGCCTCCTTCCTATAAAGAACAGTATGGCATAAAAGGCGTATTGGAATGGGCTGCGAAATGGAAAGCCCATGCAATCATTGCGCAATTCGATGATACGGATGAAGTCGATTTGTTCAGGGAGAACGGTATTGTTGCCCTTGCCCAGGATTTCAAATCCCGCTTTTCTTCCATACCCAATATTACTGGTGCATACCATGAAACAGGTGCATTGGCAGCAGATTATTTTATTAGAAAAGGTTTCAGGAACTTCGCCTTCTATGGGTATAAAGATGTGGTATGGTCGGCCGAACGTTGCGAAGGTTTCAGGGATGAGATAGCCAAATATGGTTTAGAAAATAACTTTGAAGAATACCAGCACCAACGGCTGGAAGATTTGTGGTTTTACGAAACGGATGCGCTTTGCCATTGGTTGCTCTCATTGCCTAAACCGGTTGCTCTGTTTGCATGCGACGACAACCAGGGGAACCGGATTACCGAAGCATGCCGCATATCGGGTATTCGTATTCCCGAAGAGGTAGCAGTGTTGGGGGTTGATAATGACGAGTTAAGATGTACTTTATCAGATCCCTCGTTGTCGAGTGTAAGTATGGACATCGTGCAGGCAGGAATCGAAGCTGCCCGGTTAATAGATAAACTACTGAAAGACCCTGCTTCCAGATATCAGGATGTAGTTATCCAGCCCCGGCGAATTATCAGCAGGGAGTCGACCAATGTATATGCTACTACCGATCCGCACATACTCACAGCCCTGCGGTTCATTCACCAGAATATAACTACTAAATTAAATGTGAATGATATAGTAAAAGTAGTTCCTCTATCACGACGGTTGCTCGAGATGCGTTTCAAACAGGAAACCGGACAAAGCGTTTACCGGTATATTTTTAATTTACGAATCGAACAGTTTGCCCAGAAACTACTCGAAACAAACGAACCGGTTATAGAACTTGCTTTTCAGTCGGGACTTTCGGATTGCAGGAACCTTTCCCGTCAGTTTAAATCCATAAAAGGATGTTCGCCCCTCGAATATAGAAAGATGAAAAAGTAAGGCAGGAACTTCACTTTAATGCCTGAAATACCTTATTCATATCAATCAATTGTGTAATTTTGCAGTTTAATCGAATACATCTTTGAATAAAATGATCGAAGATATTAAAGAAGCATGTCAGGTGATGAATAACGGAGGAGTTATTCTTTATCCCACCGATACGATATGGGGGTTAGGGTGTGATGCAACGAACCCTGAAGCTGTAAAACGCATATACGACATTAAACAGCGCATGGATAGTAAAGCCATGCTGGTACTTGTAGACTCGGCTGTTAAAGTTGATTTTTATGTAGACGAGGTTCCCGATGTTGCCTGGGATTTGATTGAACTTTCGGATAAGCCATTGACTATCATTTATTCCGGTGCCCGCAACCTGGCTGAAAATTTATTGGCAGAAGATGGTAGTGTGGGTATTCGTGTAACCACAGAAACTTTTTCTCAGCAATTATGCCGGCGTTTCCGTAAAGCTATTGTATCAACTTCGGCTAATATTAGCGGACAGCCATCTCCCGCTAATTTTGCAGAGATAAGCGAACAAATAAAGCAATCGGTGGATTATATAGTAAAATATAGACAGGATGATATGAACCGTCCGAAACCTTCATCAATAATTAAACTCGGGAAAGGTGGATTAATTAAAGTCATCAGGGAATAATAAATCGGAAAGCAAATGAAAAAAGACAGAATAAGCCTGTTCCATAAGTTTTGTATCTGGAGGGAGAAACATATTCCCCAGAAACACTTCGTTCTTATACTTAGTTTTCTGGTGGGTATATTCACCGCTTTTGCAGCTTTAATTCTTAAAGAACTTATACATCTAATCCAGAATTTTCTAACTAATAACTTCAGTGGAACAGGGGCCAACTATTTATATTTGATATATCCTGTTGTTGGTATCTTCATTGCCGGATGGTTTGTCCGTAATATAGTAAAAGACGATATCAGCCATGGAGTTACTAAGATATTGTATGCAATATCCCGCCGCCAGGGGCGTATTAAACGGCACAATATATGGTCTTCAACCATTGCCAGTGCTATAACTATTGGTTTCGGGGGGTCGGTAGGAGCCGAGGCACCCATTGTGCTTACAGGCTCGGCCATAGGCTCCAATCTGGGGAGCGCCTTTAAAATGGATCACCGTACTTTAATGTTGCTGGTTGGGTGTGGAGCTGCCGGAGCAATTGCCGGTATTTTTAAAGCACCTATTGCCGGATTGGTATTCACTATTGAGGTGTTATTGCTCGATCTTACTATGACGTCATTGCTTCCGCTGCTGATATCCTCAGTTACGGCTGCATCGGTATCATACATAATAACAGGTACGGAAGCCATGTTCAAGTTTAACCTTGACCAGCCTTTCGAAATGGAACGCATACCTTACGTCATTCTGTTGGGTATATTTTGCGGACTTATCTCTCTTTATTTTACCCGTGCCATGATTTCTGTTGAAGGAATTTTCGGAAAGTTGAAAGGACCATACCGTAAATTCATACTAGGTGCAATCATGTTGAGCGTTTTGATTTTCCTTTTCCCTCCACTTTACGGTGAAGGTTACGACACAATACATTTGTTGCTAAACGGAGAAGGTGCCGCCGACTGGGATTCGATAATGAATAATTCATTGTTCTATGGTCATGGTAACCTGCTCTTACTCTATCTTTTACTGATAGTACTTTTCAAAGTATTTGCTTCCAGTGCTACTAACGGTGGAGGTGGTACAGGGGGGATTTTTGCACCTTCCTTATTCCTGGGATGTATTGTAGGCTTTATCTTTTCCTTTTTCAGCAATCACATCGACTTTACACCTAATTTACCCGAAAAGAACTTCGCACTGATGGGTATGGCAGGTGTCATGGCGGGAGTTATGCATGCACCACTGACTGGTATATTCCTGATTGCAGAACTTACCGGTGGATACGATTTGTTCCTGCCATTAATGATTGTATCAGTAAGTTCTTACCTCACGATTATTATGTTCGAACCACATAGTATTTACTCCATGCGTCTGGCAAAAAAAGGACAACTCCTTACTCACCATAAAGACAAAGCAGTGTTAACACTCATGAAAATGGAGAATGTGGTAGAGGAGGATTTTTCTGTTGTACATCCGGATATGGATTTGGGAGAGTTGGTTAAAATTGTTTCCAAATCACGCCGTAATGTATTCCCGGTAACAGATAAAGAAGGTGTATTAGTAGGTATGGTACTGCTCGATGATATTCGTAATATCATGTTCCGTCAGGAACTTTATCATCGTTTTACAGTAAGCAAACTAATGACTGCCGTACCAATACGCCTGTACGATACGGACAGTATGGAGCAGGTAATGCGTATATTTGATGATACTAAGGCATGGAATTTACCAATAGTTAATGCCGAAGGCAAATACCTGGGTTTTGTATCCAAGTCAAAAATATTTAATTCGTACCGTGAAGTATTGGTACAGTTCTCGGAAGATTAAGATAATATATGAATAAGCAAGATTTAAGAATCGTATATATGGGCACACCCGATTTTGCGGTGGAACCACTTAGACGCCTGGTTGTAGGGGGTTATAATATCGCCGGTGTAATAACTATGCCCGATAAGCCAGCCGGTCGCGGCCACAAAATACAATATTCGCCTGTAAAACAATATGCACTGGATAACAACTTACCACTGCTCCAACCCGAGAAACTGAAAAACGAAGAATTTCTGGAACAGTTGCGGGCCTGGAATGCCGACTTACAAATTGTAGTTGCTTTCCGTATGTTGCCGGAAGTGGTGTGGAATATGCCACGATTGGGAACTTTTAATCTGCATGCTTCATTATTACCCCAGTATCGCGGTGCCGCCCCAATAAACTGGGCAGTAATTAACGGAGAAACCGAAACCGGTATAACCACTTTCTTCCTTACCCACGAAATAGATACAGGAAAAGTTATTCAGCAAGTACGGATTCCGATTGCGGATACCGATGATGCCGGCATTGTTCACGATAAACTGATGACATTAGGTGGAGAACTTGTATTAGAGACCGTAGATGCTATCCTGACAGGAACAATCCAACCGATTGATCAGGAT
>DAMCMT010000003.1:43103-96884 GCA_032108265.1 Bacteroides sp. | reverse complement strand
CGAATTGAAACCGGCTCCCAAGATATTCAGGGATACATGCCGGATTAACTGGAACCAACCGGTAAAGAATATATATGATTTCATCCGCGGACTATCACCCTATCCGGCTGCCTGGACTGAACTAAATCAACCTGATTGCGATGCCTTTTCTGTTAAGGTATTTGAAAGTGATAAAGAAGTGTCACCGCATTCTCTGGCTCCCGGTACTATTTTAACCGATAATAAAACATACCTGAAAGTTGCTGCTACGGATGGCTTTATTCATATAAAAACAATTCAGTTCCCGGGTAAGAAACGCCTGGCAACAAGTGAATTACTTCGCGGTTATAATTTTCCTGATGGAGCAACATTCTAATCAAATACAGCGTTATTTTATCTATCTGGCATACGATGGTACTCGTTACCACGGTTGGCAAATACAACCCAACGGTATCAGTGTACAGGAGTGTTTGATGAAAGCATTGTACACCTTTCTCCGTCGCGAAACAGATGTAGTGGGTGCCGGACGCACAGATACCGGAGTTCATGCATCATTAATGGTGGCGCATTTCGATTACGAAGGCGAGCCGTTGGATACCACTCAGGTTGCTGATAAGCTGAACCGGATACTTCCACCCGATATTTCTGTTTATAAAGTACGACAGGCGAAACCCGGTGCCCATGCACGCTTCGATGCACTTTCCCGTACCTATAAATATTATATAACTACAGAAAAATCTCCTTTCAACCGTCAATACCGCTATAGGATGCACGGTGGCTCATTGGATTTCGATAAAATGAATGAGGCTGCAAGTGTATTGTACGAGTATACTGACTTTACCAGTTTCAGTAAATTACATACAGATGTCAAAACCAATAATTGTAAAGTAACCCATGCTTTGTGGAATCGGGAAGATGCTATTACTTGGGTATTCACCATCAGCGCCGACCGTTTTTTGCGTAATATGGTCAGGGCTATTGTAGGTACACTTATCGAAGTTGGCCGTGGTAAACTTTCTATTCAGGATTTCAGGGATATTATTGAGCAGAAGGATAGATGCAAAGCCGGAACCTCGGTCCCGGGGCAAGGCCTGTTTTTAGTTGATATAGAGTATCCCGAAGAATTATTTATTAATGGATAACATTGACAGAGAAATCGTCAATCGTAAATTGTCAAATCGTAAGTCAAAATGTGGTTATTACTCGCTTTTCTCTCAGCCGCTTTGCTGGGATTCTATGATGTATTTAAAAAGCAATCATTAAAAGATAATGCAGTTCTGCCTGTTCTTTTTCTGAACACTCTTTTTTCAAGTCTTATATTTATACCGTTTATCTTATTTTCTGCTTTCGGGCAAGGCATACTCGAGAACACAATCTTTTATGTGCCGCAAGCTGGTTGGGAAGTTCACAAATACATTCTTATAAAATCATTTATAGTGCTCTCTTCGTGGATATTTGGTTATTTTGGAATGAAGCATCTTCCAATAACCATTGTAGGTCCTATTAATGCTACACGACCTGTTATGGTACTGCTTGGAGCCATGCTGTTGTTTGGCGAACGCCTTAATCTTTATCAGTGGATTGGAGTTTCACTGGCAATTATATCCTTCTTTATGCTTAGTATTTCAGGAAAAAAGGAAGGAATTAACTTTGCCAGTAATAAATGGATATTCTTTATTATTTTGGCCGCAGTAATGGGTGCTATCAGCGGATTGTACGATAAATACCTGATGAAGCAGTTCAATCCAATGCTTATCCAATCGTGGTACAATATATATCAGGTATTTATAATGTGCCCGGTTCTTTTGTTGCTTTGGCTTCCCCGTCGTAAAACAACTACCCCTTTCCGGTGGAAATGGACAATTATCTTAATTTCGGTATTCCTATCTGCTGCCGACTTTGCCTATTTTTATGCCCTGAGTTATCAGGATTCAATGATTTCAATCGTTTCTATGGTAAGACGTAGTAGTGTAATTGTGTCTTTCCTGTTTGGTGCTATTGTTTTCCGCGAAAAGAATTTGAAAAGTAAAGCGGTAGATTTATTACTGGTACTGCTTAGTATGATTTTCCTTTATATAGGGACGAGATAGAACGCTTTTTTATTCGCATTCTATATGTTATTTTGTAAGTACGTACTTACGGGGTGCTTAAGTACGTACTTAAACAGATACTATTTTTAGAAGGTAGTTAAAGTAACATTCCTGAACTCTACAGCTTTTCCTTCGCTCTGTAAGCCAATGTGCCCGCTGGTTACGGTATTGGTGCCTTTGTTTTGTTCTTCACCGTTGATGGTTACCGTAATAACTCCATCTTTTACAGTAATATCAGCTTCGTTCCATTCGCCGACAGGCTTTTCGTTAGATGCCTTTTTCTTCTTAATTATCGGGAAAGCAGGTCTTTCCTGTCCTTCGGGTACGGTAAACTCTTTCAGATTAGAACCACCCAGCAATACGAGGTCGCCTGCATTGCCTGCTGCCAATTGACATTCAATACCGTTGGGGAAAGGATTTTTTGTTTCTTCTATCAATAAGAATATACCGCTGTTAGATGCTACTTCGGGCCAGCGCCATTCAACATGCAGTTTATAATTGCTGTACTTTTCTTTGGTATACATATATCCAAACGGATCACCTTTTATATGGATAACTCCATTGTTAACTGAGTAAACTTCATTGGCAGGTACTTTATTATCCTGTACAATGAATTCCCAATTGTCAAGGTTTTCGCCATTGAATAATTTAACTGTTATGTCATTAGAACCGCAACTTGTGCATAAAAGTACAAGGGCAAAGAGTAGAAGATTTGCTTTCATTCTGTATTTGTTTAAATGGTTTATATATGGTTTCTTTATGAATATTAAACAAATGAATGGCACAAAGATATGAATAAATAGATATGTATAAACAAAAAAGAACCTGATATTCAGATTCTTTTTCTTTAGAGCGGAAGACGGGGCTCAAACCCGCGACCCTCAGCTTGGAAGGCTAATGCTCTATCAACTGAGCTACTTCCGCATCTTTAAAAGTGGGCAGTGATGGATTCGAACCACCGAAGTCGAAAGACAGCAGATTTACAGTCTGCCCCATTTGGCCACTCTGGTAACTGCCCCTTTTTTAATGCAGTGCAAAGATACGACTATTTATTAAAACTCCAAGTAAAATCAACCATTTTTATTGCAGTAATTGCACTTTCATCGCCTTTATTACCTAGTTTTCCGCCGCTTCTATCTTCGGCTTGCTCTAATGTGTTGGTAGTCAGTACTCCAAAAATTACAGGTATATCTCCGTTGGCATTTATTTCGGTGATTCCCTGGGTTACTCCACCACAAACATAATCAAAATGTGGGGTATCGCCTTTGATAACACAGCCCAGAACAATAACGGCATTTACATCGGCATACTCTGTCATTTGATTAGCAGCGTAGGTAAGTTCGAAGCTACCGGGTACTGTTTTTACAAGAATGTCCTCATCCTTTACACCATGTTTTTTTAATGTTTCGACTGCACCGTCTAAGAGTTTACCGGTAATTGCCCAGTTCCATTCGGAAACGGCAATACCAAATTTCATACCTTCGGTACTGGGTACTGAGTTGAAATCGTATTCGGAAAGGTTTTGATATGCTGTAGCCATTTTTATAATTATGAATTATGAATTGCTTTAAAACAAAAGTAAGAAGTAAGAATACATACGGTATCGTATTCTAACTTCTTACTCCTAACTTCTAACTTCTTATATGTTATTTTTTCAGAAGCTTTGCTTTTTCAATATACTTGTCAATCTCCATTGCCTGGAAAGATTGTGCGTATTTTTCTTTCACTTTAGTATATGCAGCAACGGCATCATCGTATTTGCCTTGTTTAAGAAGGATTTCACCGGCTTGCACCAGATAAATCGGGCTCAGTGATAGATTGTCTGCTTTATCTGCTGCTTTCAGCAGGAAAGAAGATGCTTTATCGAGCTGTTCCAGTTCGGCATAGGAATTTCCAAGAGCAGCCAATGCGGCAGGAGCCACCAAAGCATCATCACCACTGAATTTATTAAGTTCTTTGATTGCATTCAGATAATCGCCCAACTGCATATAGCATATTCCGGCATAATAATGCGACAGGTTAGCTGCATCTGTTCCACTGAACTCATCGGCTATTTTAAGAAAACCTTTTGATGTAATGCTATCACCATTAAGTGCCCATTCGTATTGATCCATTTCAAAGTAACTTTGAGGGCTTACGAGTGCAGCTTGTGCCTTGGCTTCGCGTGGTTCGGCATAAAGATTCTTGTACAGGAGTACACCGGCAACAATAAGTACAATACCGGCAACAACACCAATAATCAGGTTTTTGTGTTTAATGATAAATGCTTCTGACTGTGTAAGTGCATCTTCCACATTCATGTGCTCTTTGTGGTCTTTCGGATTTGCCATTTTATATTTGAATTCTTTTATTATTTTTCCACTTGTGTATTTCGGTCAGCAAAAGTAGTTGATTTATGAATATAAACGAAATTTGGACGCATCTTTTTTTCTATATCGTACCAAAACCGCAATTTTCTTCCTACTTTTGTAAACTGACATCATCTATTTCACATGATATTAAAGCGTATCTCTATACTTAACTATAAGAACCTGGAACAGGTGGAACTTAACTTTTCCAGTAAATTGAATTGCATTTTCGGCTGGAACGGCATGGGTAAAACTAATCTCCTCGATGCAGTTTATTTCCTTTCTTTCTGCAAAAGTGCGGGAAACCCAATTGATTCTCAGAACATCAGGCACGATCAGGATTTCTTTGTTATCCAGGGTTTTTATGAAGCTGCAGATGGTACTCCCGAAGAAATATATTGCGGAATGAAGCGCCGTACCAAGAAGCAATTTAAGCGTAATAAAAAAGAGTACTCCCGGTTATCCGACCATATCGGATTTATCCCGCTAGTGATGGTTTCCCCGGCTGATGCCGAACTGATTTCGGGTGGTAGCGACGAGCGCCGGAGATTTATGGATGTTGTAATTTCACAATATGATAAGGAATATCTGGATGCGTTAATACGTTATAACAAGGCTTTACAGCAAAGGAATACATTATTGAAAAATGAGCAACCTGTTGATGAAGAACTTTTCCTGGTATGGGAAGAAATGATGGCACAGGCTGGTGATATTGTATTCAGGAAGCGAGAAGCTTTTATCCGGGAGTTTATCCCCATATTCCAAAACTTTTATTCCATTATATCTCAGGATAAAGAGCAGGTATCCCTTAATTATGAATCGCACGCGCGCGATTCTTCTTTACTGGAAGTATTAAAAGAAAGCCGTACCCGCGATAAAATAATGGGCTTTTCCTTACGGGGTATCCATAAAGACGAGCTTACCATGCTGCTTGGCGATTTCCCGATAAAGCGCGAGGGTTCGCAAGGACAAAACAAAACATATCTGGTTGCTCTGAAACTGGCTCAGTTCGATTTTCTGAAGCGTGCCGGAATGGCTACACCGTTATTGCTTCTGGATGATATATTCGATAAACTGGATGCCAACCGGGTAGAACAAATTGTTAAACTGGTTGCCGGTGATCGCTTCGGGCAGATATTTATTACGGATACAAATAGGGAACATCTGGATGGGATTCTTCAGAATGTTGGAAGTGATTATAAGATATTTGAAGTAGCTGAAGGTAATATATGTGTAGCAGAAGGAGGAAACAATGAGAAAGAATAATGCCGAGGCTATTGGATTGCTGATACGCAAATATCTTCGTCAGGAAAGTCTGGAAGGGCCATTGAACGAGCAACGACTTCTGAATTCATGGGAAGAAGTTCTCGGACCAACCATTGCTTCGTATACAAAAGAATTATATATACGCAATCAAACGTTATTTGTGCATCTTACTTCGGCTTCGCTACGGCAAGAGTTAATGATGGGGCGCGAGTTGTTGGTCAAAAATCTCAATCAGAAAGTAGGGGCGCAGGTTATAACAAATATTGTATTCCGATGATTTCTTTAAATGAATAGGATTGACTATATTTGTAATTAAAATAGAAGATATGAGTACATTAGAGTTACAAGCTGAAATAGCTAAAAAGATATTTAACATTGACAATGAGGATATTCTAAAAGAGATTTCCAACACTGTTAAGAGATTGACTGGTAAAGTTTCTGAAATACCGGGTATTCCTACGGAAAAACAAATGAACGAACGGGCTGACTACTTTCTTTCGGCTTACGAAGATTTCAGAAAGGGGGATAAAAGTAAATTCTCCTTGCAAGAAGAACTGGAAAATAAACATAAATAATATATAATGAGTCTGAATATAATTTGGCTGGATAAAGCGGTCGAAGAGTTAGACCAAATATATGATTTCTATTTTGCGAAAAATCCGAATGCAGCTATCAAGATATATAATTCAATATTGGCACAAACAAGAATTTTAGAGAATTTCCCTAAAATGGCAGCTGTTGAGCCGTTGTTGAAAAACAGACAAGGTGAATTTCGCTCTTTAGTAACTAAAGATGGATTATTCAAGATTATCTATTGTACCGACGATGAAAATGTATTTATAACGAATGTCTTTTGCTGCTGGCGTGATCCGGGAACTTTAAAATGAATATATAAATAGTTAATCAGGGCACCCACAAGAGGTGCCCATTTAATACCATTATAAGCCAAGCCTGTAACTCAATCCTCCCCGTATCCATATACCTGGTTGCGGGATATTACCCAGGTCATAATATGTACGGTTGAGTATATTATTTGCTTCGGCAAAAACAGAATAGTTTTTACTCTGCCATGTAAGTTTCAGATCGAGCAGGCCGAACGATGGATAGGGTGTCAGTGCCGTAATAAAATCTTTTGAATTATCCGGATTATCCATAACTCCAATTAATTTCTCATAATTCCCCATGCGATTCTGCCAACGGAAAGCCCAACTAGCATTCAGATTCTTCCAGATGCGGTGGTCGATCCGTGCAACAAATTTATGGCGCAGGTATTCCAAAGCATAATTGGATTTGTAGATCTGGATATTATCATGCCGGTTTTGGTGAATATATGCATAACTCAGATGCAATTTATTAACGAAAAACCTTTCATTAACCAGGTTCCGGAAATCGATAACTGATGAGAGTTCAATACCCATATTATCCAGTTCGAAATTGGCAGAGTGAAACTTATCATCTTCGGAATACTTCACCCAGTCGATCATATTCTTTCCTTTATTGTAGAAACCGCTTAATGTGATATCCAGAAATTCATTCCGGTATTTTCCACCCACGTTAATGGCTTCCGTCTCTTCTGGTTCGAGTCCGATGTTACCTTGTAAGTTTTCGGCTTCGTAGTATAAATCGGTCCATGTTGGCAACCTCAGGGCTTTATTCCAGGATGCAAATAATTTCCAATTCAATGCGGGACGGTAGGAAATATCTATACCCGGATAAAAGCGGTATTTATGGTCGAGCCAGGTGTTCATGTTCGTCATAATACCCAGGGAGAAAGTCCATTTCGGAAGCAGAATGTTGTGTTCAACATAATAGCTGACGTTTGTACGGTTATCTTTCCGTTGAAATTGCTTATCCTTTTCGCCGGGAACATTTACGTATTGTTCTTCGGTAAGTTCCTTACCCAGGCTTGTGCTCAGGATACCTTCGTTCCTGAATTCGGCCCCGAAAGCAGTTTTTCCCAGTTTGGAGTTAAAATAAGCGTTCAGATTAGCTCCGTAAACATCATTCAGGTGGAAGTTCTCGTCTGTTCCCGTACCTTTTATTAACTGGAAATTATCGTGCTTCCTGTTCCAGTAAACGATAGGGGTAAAGTGCAGCCAGCCTTTTGTTTCGGCTTGTACCGATATCATATACCGGCGCAACTCTTCGTATTGGTTTGGAAACTTATACGAATAAAAGGTGTTGGCGCCGAAAGCCTGGTCGATATAACCCAGTTGCCAACGTACATCAGCCTCTTTCGAGGTGTACGTTCCCTGATAGTATCCCCGCGTGGTGCGGAAATCACTGTTTTCCGTGGCGCCATCCGAACGGTTAAAACTTCCTGATAACTGATTACTGAACCTGCCTTTGGTGTAATTCACCCGTGCACCTCCTTCAAACAATCCATAGGCTCCACCCATTACATTGGCAGATATATGGCTTTGTTTATCATTTCGTGTAACAATATTGATGGCTCCGGTAAAGGCTGATGTGCCGAAAACGCGTGCTGCAGGACCTTCGAGCACTTCGATTCGTTCAATATCATTCATGGAAACCGGGAAAGCGGCCGAGTGGTGGCCTGTTTGAGAGTCGGTGATGTTTACACCGTTTAAGAGAAGAGTAATCTGGTCGAATGTTCCTCCACGTACCGAGATGTCTGTCTGAACACCGAATTCGCCCCGCTGGCGAACATCGACACCTACTGCATACTTTAAGAGGTCGTTGATTGTGTGTACCGCCGCTTGCTGAATATCGCTCTGCGTAAGTACGGTGACCATTTTTGCGGACTCTGCCTGAGTCAGCGGGACACGAGTGCCGGTTACTTCAATTTCATCCAGCTCGTAGTTTCTCAGCTCGTAAGAAGTTTCAGGAGTTTGAGCGCTTACTGTAGCTACACTTGCACATACGGCAGTTGCAACACTCAATACACCAATACTCACTTCCTTTTTGAGGCTGAAGAAAACTGCATAGCCTTTGTGGCTGAAACGTTTCCAGCGTACATCGTACCCTTTGGTTAACGTGTTTTCTTTCATTGTAAATAAATGTTTTAATTAAAAAAATACCGCGCAAAGATAGAGATATTTACGATTTACTGATTTACGATTTACAATAAAGTGTAACTCTATGCCGAATTTATCATGGGAAGATTTTTTTTAATCGTAAATCGTAAATCAGTAAATCGTAAATATCTTTACCTTTGCACGTAAATCGGTAAATCCTATATATGGTTGTACTTAAATTCTTAAAAGACTGGACTCTACCTGTTGCTATGGGTGCCGGGATACTGGGATATCCGTTATTTGTCCGGTTGGGTTTCCTGACCCCGATATTGATTTTCGTGATGTTGTTGCTTACTTTCAGTAAAATTTCCCTCGCCGATCTTAAGCCCCGGCCTCTTCATATATGGTTGTTGATTATCCAATTGGTTGGCTCTCTGCTTGTCTATCTGCTTTTGCGTGGTTGGAATGAGGTGTTGGCCCAGTCTGTTATGATTTGCGTTATTGCCCCTACAGCAACATCCGCGGCGGTTATTACTGCTAAACTTGGAGGTAGTGCGGCAAGTGTTAGTACCTATACCTTGCTTGCAAATATGGGAGTTGCAATTGTGGTTCCGGTTTTCTTTCCCATTATCGAGCCGCATCCCGGAATAACATTCTGGCAATCATGCTTCTTGATATTGAGCCGGGTATTTGTGCTTCTTATCTGTCCGTTCCTGCTTGCCTGGTTCATACGGAAACTGTTGCCCAGGGTTAATAGCGTAGTAACGGGTATGCACGAACTGGCATTTTATCTTTGGGCTTTTGCACTTGCTATTGTTACGGCCCAAATATTATCCTCATTGCTCAATTACTCGGCCGATTTACTAACCGCAGTGCTCGTGGGTATAGGCTCATTTATTGTATGTTGCCTGCAGTTTTTTATAGGTAAGACATTGGGTAGTATTTATAATGACCGTATAAGTGGCGGTCAGTCGCTGGGGCAAAAGAATACCATTTTGGCTATCTGGATGGCCCATACTTACCTTAATCCAATAGCTTCCATAGGTCCAGGCTTTTATGTGTTGTGGCAGAATATAGTGAATTCCTGGCAGCTTTGGAAAAAAAGAAAACGGGATTCTCGGTACTTTCCGGTTTAATAACTCTTGAATTAAATAAAATAAGTAAGCCTTTACCTGTTTTTAATATTTGCTGACATGTGCATGTACGTAATGCTGACATGTGCATGTACGTAATGCCGACATGTGCATGTACGTAATGCCGACATGTGCATGTACGTAATGCTGACATGTGCATGTACGCAAGTTTTTGCTACAATCAAAGGAGTTGTAAATCACTTCATTGATTAATATAGTAAATACTTAGAGCGCATATTGTTGTAATCTTCCAGTTCTACGGTCCATGCTGCCCTTATTTCATTATCGGATTTATTGGCCAAAATCGCTTTGCGTATCTGGTCGGTTCCCATAAGAAGATCCATCCAGTTGGCGCGCGAGAAGAACCCTGCTCCTGCGTCCGACTTCCGGTAAAATTCGAGTATATATTTTAGGGAAAAGCCTCCAGGATCGTCGGCCTTTCTTAAATCGATCCCATAACAAACTTTATCTTTATGTAGCGGGTTCTTATCAAATCCTGGCAGAGAATGGGGTGTAAAGGTAAATTCCCCATATTTTTTATTGGGAGCGCCGATAACCTGAAAAGGAAATGTCGTGCCCCTGCCTATACTTATATTCGTTGCCTCGAACGGGCAAAGAGATGCATAAAGCATAATAGATTGATCATTAGGAAGGTTAGGAGAGGGGGGGATGGGTACTGAATATTTTTGTCCATGCTTCCATCCGGAAACGGGAATAACCGTTAGCTTGCAGGCATCCTTCTTACCGTTTATCCAACCTTCGCCATTAATCATACGTGCAAGTTCTCCAACAGTGCATCCATGTAATATCGGAATTTGATGCATTCCGACAAAACTTTTATACGCAGGTTTCAAAACAGGACCATCTACATAATCGTAAGGATTGGGGCGATCAAGTACGATGAATTCTTTCCCGTTTTCTGCGCAAGCTTCCATTACATACTGCATGGTACTTATATAGGTATAGAAACGGGCGCCTACATCTTGTATATCGAATATCATCACATCAATATTTTCCAGTTGCCGGGCAGTAGGTTTTTTGTTATTACCGTACAAAGAAATAATAGGCACACCTGTGCGGGGGTCTTTTCCGTTCTTTATTGTTTCTCCGTATTCTACATTTCCCCGGAATCCGTGTTCGGGGGCAAAGGCGGCAATCACCCTGATATTTGATTTGATAAGAGTATCCAACAGATGCGTTTGTTCAGGACCAACAACCGAAGTATGATTAACCACCATTCCTACACGTTTGCCTATTAAATGCGGAATATATTCTTCCATTCGTTCAGCACCTGTCCTGATGCCGTTTTGGGCGGTTAAAGTCAGTACGCTTGGAAATAATAAAATACAGATACAGGTTCGTAAATAACTGGAAATATTCATGATGACAAATTATTTTTGTAATATTGCACAAAAATAGCATTTAAGTTTATAAGTTATTGAGTATTTAAGTTTTTAAGTTCTAAAAGTCTCAAAAGCTTAAATACTCAAAATTCTAAAAAGCTTAAAATCAAATGGATCCACTGAAAATAATAAACAAATATTACCCGGAAGATAATCCGCTGAAACAAATACTTTTACAACATAGTCGTGATGTAGCTACCAAAGCACTGGAAATAGCTGATAAGCATCCTGAACTGAATCTGAATAAGGATTTTCTTTACGAAGCAGCCATGTTGCATGATATAGGAATTTTCCTGACCGATGCCCCTGGTATATACTGTAAAGGCAACGAACCATATATTGCTCACGGTTATCTGGGCGCAGATTTATTGCGACAAGAAGGATACCCGCAACATGCACTCGTATGCGAGCGGCATACCGGAGCCGGGTTGTCGTTGGATGATATTATCAACCAAAAACTTCCGATACCTCAGCGCGAGATGCTTCCGGTAAGTTTGGAGGAACAGTTAATTTGTTTTGCCGACAAGTTTTTTTCCAAAAGCCATCCCGATCATGAAAAGAGTGTCGAAAAGGCTCGTAAGAGCATCAGCAGGTATGGTGAAGAGGGTTTACGGCGTTTCGACCGTTGGTGCGGGATGTTCCTAAGCCCTAAAAAATAATTAAAAAAAAATATTCGGATGTTTATTTACGGTAGAATGTGTACTTTTGCCCCCTGTAGCGCAAACAATTAGTTGATGACGCATTTGAAAGCAAATACAATTATATCATTTTTACTACTATTTCTGTTTCTGTTGCTACCGGAAGAAGTTGCCGGCCAGCGCCGGAGGCGGGGAATATCAGCAACAGATACATCTGCTGCCGATTCTTTGACTTTTTCGATACCTCAGAATAGCGACTCACTTCAGATTAATCTTCAGGATTCACTTTCCCGTGATTCTCTTACCGCTGTGGCTCCGGCACCGAAGAAACAGCCACTGAATGCCCCTGTTATATACGAAGCTAATGACTCTATCGTTTTTGAAGAAGGCGGCTATACCCATTTATACGGGCAGGGAAAAGTTAACTATGAGCAAATTGAGCTTGCATCTGATATTATTACCATGAATATGGATAGCAGCACGGTTTATGCTCGTGGTGTGACCGACAGTTTGGGGGTAGCAACCGGTATTCCTGTTTTTAAAGACGGTGATACCTCATACGAAACCAATACAATACGTTATAATTTCAAGAGTAAGCGCGGACTTATCAGTAATGTAGTAACCCAGCAGGGAGAAGGATACGTCACGGGTAATAATGCCAAGAAAGGCGGAGAAGACGAACTGTTTATGATAAATGGCCGTTATACCACCTGCGACCACCACGACCACCCACACTTTTATCTTCAACTAACCCGCGCCAAGGTTCGTCCTAAAAAGAATGTGGTAACCGGCCCTGCTTATCTTGTGGTGGAGGATGTTCCTTTACCGTTGGCTGTTCCTTTCTTTTTCTTTCCATTTTCGAGTAGTTACTCGTCAGGATTCATTATGCCATCGTATCTGGACGATTCGAACCGTGGATTCGGGCTCACGGGCGGAGGTTATTATTTCGCTATCAGTGACCGGATGGACTTGAAAGTAATCGGAGATATATTTACCCGCGGTTCCTGGTCGTTGGGGGCTGAAACGAATTATGCCAAACGGTACCGGTATTCGGGTATGTTTCAGGGCAGTTATCAGGTGACTAAATTGGGAGATAAAGGTATGCCCGACTATTCGGTTTCCAAAGATATGAAATTAGCATGGACGCATCGTCAGGATCCCAAGGCTAATCCGAATAGTACATTCTCTGCTAGTGTTAATTACACTACCAGTAGTTATGAGCGTTCGAGTATTAATAACTTATATAATCCGAACCTTATGGCGCAGAATACAAAGACATCCAGTGTGAGTTATTCGCGTAATTTCCCGGATCAGAAACTTAATATATCGGGTACGATGAATATTGCGCAGTCAATGAAAGACTCGTCTATTGCTGTAACATTGCCCGATTTAAATATATCACTTAGTCAGATATATCCTTTAAAAAGAAAGAATGCAGTAGGACCCGAACGTTGGTATGAGAAGATATCCTTGCGTTACACCGGGCGTTTAACAAATAGTATACGGACGAAGGACGACCAGTTGTTCAAGAAAAACCTGATCAAGGATTGGACAAACGGAATGAATCACAACATTCCAATTAATGCAACCTTTTCTATATTTAATTATTTTAATGTTACACCGCAATTCAATTATACGGAACGTTGGTACACAAAGAAAGTAAATGCAGAATACAGTAGGGAGCAATCAAGATGGTTACCCACTGATACTGTTTATGGTTTTCACCGGGTATTTAACTACGATGCCAGCATTGGTATAACTACCAAGGTGTATGGTAATTATGAGCCGTTATTAAAGTTTGCCCAAAATAGAAAAGTTCAGTTCAGGCATGTGATTACCCCGATTGTTACTGTGTCGGCAGCTCCCGATTTCGGTTCTTCGCACTATAAATATTGGGTGTCTGATATCGACCAGAATAATAATATTCAATATTATTCTCCTTATGACCAGCAATATACCGGTAATACTTTTGGCGTTCCCTCGCGTGGAAAGAAAGGGATGGTAACTTTCGACCTTTCCAACAATATTGAAATGAAATATCTGTCTAATAGCGATTCGGCTGCGTTTAAAAAAGTTAGTATTATAGATGAGTTGGGCGCCAGCCTTTCATATAACATGGCTGCTGAGGAAAAACCGTGGAGTGATTTGAACCTGAGGTTACGATTGAAAATCTCAAAGAGCTATACTTTCAACTTTAACTCGACTTTTGCTACTTACGCATACGAATTCGATGATAGCGGAAAGGTAATCACTGGCAACCGTACCGAGTGGTCCTATGGACGCTTCGGACGCTTCCAGGGATGGAATACGTCTGTCAATTATACATTTAATAATGATACCTGGAAAAATCTGAAAGCTAAATTCTTTGGAGGCGAAAAGGAAGAAGAATCAACGGAAGAGGCAGTAATTGATGGTACTGAAGAAGGTCTTGCAGATGTGGTTACAGATGACCCTATGGCTTCACGTCCAAAAGAACAGGCGGTTGCCGATGCTGATGGATATCAGGCATTTAAAATGCCATGGTCTTTCTCAGTCAATTACGGCGTTCAGATCAGAGAAGACAAAACGAAGCCTATTAATGAAGAATCCATGCGCTATCCATATACATTGACGCATAATTTGAACTGTTCGGGTAATATAAAAATATCCAATAAGTGGGCTATTAGTTTTACTTCAGGTTACGACTTCCATGCCAAGGAAATTACGCAGACAACATTTAATATATCACGCGATCTTCACTGTTGGACTATGTCGGGTACTCTCTCGCCGTTCGGTCGCTGGAAATCATATATGTTTACCATCCGTG
Organism: Bacteroides sp.; assembly: GCA_032108265.1. Lineage (GTDB taxonomy): Bacteria > Bacteroidota > Bacteroidia > Bacteroidales > Bacteroidaceae > Bacteroides. The sequence goes on along the minus strand of DAMCMT010000003.1, from coordinate 82,243 downwards.
CCAGCGCAAGTATTCTTCAGGATTTGAAGTGGGAACAGAGAAGTCAGACCCAGAGCAATGTTCAGTGGTATTGATATTTACTAAAGATATCTACCATTTTATTTCTTCCAAACCATGTGACCGCAGATATTCGTTTGTTCTGCTAAAATGCTTATTGCCAAAGAAACCATTATAGGCTGACAGAGGAGAGGGATGCGCCGAAGTCAAAACTAAATGTTTATTACGGTCGATAAACGCTCCTTTTTTCTGAGCATAAGAACCCCAAAGTATGAAAACGATATTTTCTCGTTTTTCAGCCAGTTGGCGGATAGCTGCGTCAGTAAAAGTCTCCCATCCTTTATTCTGGTGCGAACCAGCTTGCCGGGCGCGTACCGTCAGGGTTGCATTTAATAAAAGTACCCCTTGCTCAGCCCAGCGGGTAAGATTACCTGTTGCGGGTGGTTCGGTACCAATGTCGCTTTTTATTTCTTTGAATATATTTATAAGAGAAGGAGGAAAAGGGACTCCATCGTTCACAGAGAAACATAATCCGTGTGCCTGTCCCGGCCCATGGTAAGGGTCCTGTCCGATAATAACTACTTTAACCTTATCGAAGGGGCATAAATTGAAAGCGTTGAATATTAATTTTCCCGGAGGGTAAGTTGGGAATTGGGAATACTCGCTTTTGACAAAGTCTGTAAGTTTAGAGAAATAATCCTTTTGAAATTCTTCCTGTAATTGGGTTTTCCAACTTTCTTCTATCTGTACATTCATGTTTGGAGCTTTTTGGATTTAAGCTTTTAAGCTTTTAAGCTTTTGAGTTTGTGCAACGAAATTACTAAATTTAACTTGTAATCCCAAATTTATAAATATAAATGATTGCAATACTCAAAAGCTTAAAAGCTCAAATACTTAAAGCTCAAATCAATGGTATATTGTGTTCCAAACATTCTTTTCTCATATCGTCAGGCCATATACTTGCTTGTATTTCTCCGATGTGAGCTTTGCGTAGATAGAACATACAGAGTCTTGACTGACCGATTCCACCTCCGATTGAAAGTGGTAAGGTATCGTCCATTAAACGTTTATGGAAATAAAGTTCCAGTCTTTTTTCTTCTCCTTCTTCTTTCAACTGTTTCAATAGGGCTTCTTTATTTACCCGGATACCCATAGACGAAAGTTCCAGAGAGCGGCCAAGTACATGGTTCCAAATCAATAGGTCACCGTTAAGTCCGGGCAAACCATTAACTCCCGAAGTTGTATAATCATCATAATCGGGTGCACGCCCATCATGTTTCTTTCCATCGGCCAGTTTACCACCTATACCGATAATAAATACTGCGCCGTACTGTTTGGCAATGGCGTCCTCGCGACCTTTCGAATCCAAATCCGGATACATTGCACGGAGTTCTTCCGAGTGTATAAAGAATATTTCTTCGGGTAGGCATGGCTTGATTTGCGGATACATTTCGTACACCATATATTCGGTACGTACCATTGCAGCATAAATGCGTGTTACTATTTCTTTCAGGAAGTCGGCGGTACGATCTTCGGCATTGATAACCCGTTCCCAATCCCATTGGTCGACATATAAAGAATGGAGGTTTCCCATATCTTCATCCGGACGAATGGCATTCATATCGGTATATATGCCATAACCCGGTTCGATATTATAATCGGCAAGTGTAAGTCTTTTCCATTTGGCAAGAGAATGCACAACTTCTGCTTTTGCATCTCCCATATCCTTAATCGGGAATGTTACAGGTCTTTCTATACCATTCAGGTCATCGTTTATCCCCATTCCTTTTAATACAAAAAGCGGGGCTGTAACCCGGCGCAATCTGAGCTCTGATGACAGATTCAACTGGAAGAACTCTTTTATTTGCTTTATACCAAGCTCTGTCTGCTTGAGATCTAGAATTGGGTGGTAACCCTTGGGTTTTATAAGATAGCTCATAAAGATGGACGTTTTGTTTTTTGTTGGCAAAGATAGAAATAATATTTATACATGATATATGCTTTTGTGAAAATGTTAGCAAAATGATTGCTTATTTCCGCAAGTGGTTTCAAAATAATATATTAGTGTGCTTCTTAACAAGAGCAAAATAATAAAAGATAAAAAATAGTTGGAGGAAGAAGAGTTTTTAGTTACTTTTGCATCACATTTTGGCTCCGTAGCTTAGTGAATAGAGCGTCAGATTCCGGTTCTGAAGGTCGTGCGTTTGAATCGCACCGGGGTCACAAAGATTTAAATCATTGAAAATCAAGCACTTATATCTTGTTTATAAGTGCTTTTTTTTGTCGGATTATGTGTGATATTATGAAAAAGGGTATTAAAAATCAAAGGTTTTACGTGCATATTTTCCCCGTTGAATTACACCTGAATTACACTTTACTATATGGCAGACTTTAAAATTACCACTCGTATAAAAAAAGAGGAACGCTCTTTGTCTAGATTAGTCGTTCCGGTTTATATTTCTGTAGCTCATAATGGAGAAACAAAATACATAAAAACTAATTTTAAAGCTACGGAAAAAAAACTCCGGAGAATAAAGAATAGGGTGGGTGAGGATGATTTTGAAATTAAAGACCAATTCATTTTGAAAGAATGTTATGATATAATCGATGAATATGTAAATCGCTGTAATCGACTTAAAATAGAAAATATGACTTGTGGAGAATTAATTGCAATTCTCAAAAAAAATAACAGTGAGATTTCTTTTACTCAATTTGCCCAATCATTTATTGACAATATGATAAACTCTGGACGGGAGAGACCAGCCAGGAATTATCAATCCGCGTTAAATAGCTTGATGGGTTATTCCAAAAAGAGTAATCTTAATTTTACAGATATAACCAGTAAACTATTAAATGAATGGATAATCAGTCTTATGAACCTAAAAACAGCGAAACGTGCATATCCTGCTGCAATAAAAAAAATCTTTGAGGATGGTCTACTAAATTACAATGATTACGATAGAGGATTTATACAAATAACCCATGATCCTTTTAAACGTGTAAAAATACCAAGGGTTTCTCTTCCTCAGAAAAGGAATACCGATATTAATAGTTTAAGAGTTTTATTTAATGCTGAATTACCAGATACAGCAATATATAACGGATTGGAGTTTATTTCTCGGGAAAAGCAAGCTCAAGATGTAGCATTGTTAATATTATGTTTGGCAGGTATCAATGTTGCCGACTTGTATGAACTGAAGAGCAACAATCTAATGAAGATAAGAGAAAATAATACTGAAACCGAATATTGGAAATTATGTTATAATCGCAAGAAAACCAGAGATAAACGAGAAGATAGTGCATATATTGAAATAATGGTTCCAGATAAAATCAAACCGTTATTCTCTAAATACCAAGGTAAGAATTATCTTTTCGATTTTGCGGAGCGATATGCTCAAGAAGAAAATTTTTGCAAATCTGTAAATATGGGTTTAAAGAAAATTGGGAAGTTCACAACTTATACCTTACGTCATTCGTGGGCTACAATTGCGCAGAATCATTGCGGAGCGAATATGGCAGATATAGCATTTGCTCTCAATCATGTTTCGGGTTTTAAAATAACAGAACGATATGTGGATATAGACTATTCTCCTATTGATAAGTTAAATGAAAAAGTAATTAGCTTCGTTTTCAGTGATTAATAAAGTTAATCTTATAATTAACCATCCTTTTTCGCTTTATAATAAAATTTTTCTATCTTCGCATCCATGAAAAACATACTAATACTCATAATCTTTATTGCTTTCTTAGCCGGGTGCGAGAAAAGTGCAATAACCCCGGACGATAATCCTCTAACAAGACAATCGGATGAAATGCCAAAGGATACGGTTAATATCAAACCGACGGTGAAGGATTGGCCGGAAGCGAAGGAGAAGAAAGGGGAAGCGAGGCCGAAATAGAATCTATCTTACCTCCAGAATAAGTTTCCAGATATTCCAGTTGCCCAATTACCATCAGTTCCATTTCGTACAATTTTCATTCTTCGTTTATATTCATTTACAACGGCACCTTGTTTACCGCTACAATCTGTACAATGTGGATAAAATCGAAAAAATCCAGTATAGCCACCAGCAGCTAATGCCCTTGGTGGTTGATGGTCAGGAATAAATTTGTGGTTTGATGTTCCTGGAGTGTTTGTATTGCAAATATGACATCCGGCATCCTTTTGCTCCGCTTTTTCTGTAATACTTTCTCTATCTTCATCTGTTACAACACCTGAATGACCTGATACCCATACATCCCCATAACCTGCTAACAATACCGTTCTCCAGCTATGATCTTCATCCTCATTCATTTCTTCAATTACAGAATTGCTTGCTTCTTCAGCACTGATATCCGTTCTTAATCTTTGAATTGTTGATACTAATTTATTTTGTAATGCAAAATTATGCCTCTTATCATCAAACCCCACTTTCTGGTTCCGTCCTGATGCCTGTATTGTCCTATCTTTTTGCTTTGTTTTCTGGATTGATTCTTTCATAGCTATAATGTTGATTTCTCCAAAAATAGGTTATCTCTGTCAAAATAGAGAAAAAACGAATATGTTTGACAACAGGGTTTTGTTATCGGGCACACGCCAGGATGGGGGTGCGATTCGCGAAATCATGTTTATTTGGATGTTGGGGGTGATATATAGTTTAGCAGGAAAGATATAAAAGAAAAAACCCCGGCTTCCCGAGGCTAATTCAAAGTGTGTAAATATTTATTTATATGGATAAATATAACCTATTATATAATTTCCAAATGTTCCTGCTTCCCAGCGATAATCTTGATTAGTCCTTAACCACATTGCTGTAGAATAGGAAGTCGTTAATAAAGTATTATTCCTGGAAGGACTATATAATCTATAAATAGGAACTGTACCAGGCTGTTGAGTAGTAAATACATATCCTTGAATATAAGAAGATCTACTAGGATCATACTTATAATTATAATCTCTTATAATCTGTTCCGCTTCAGTAAAACTTGTGGTATAGGTACAGTTTTTAACTTTCTCTCTAAATAATCTAATTAGAGGAGCCCTACCTGTCCCAGGACTATCTAGAACATATCCTTGTACACAAAAACTTTGTCCCGAAATATCATCCCAATAATACTGAAGATTGTCAGCATAATAATAGGATTCTTCTAAATAAGAGGTATAAAAAGAATTCTTATTATTTGAATTATAATGAAGATAAAGAGGCCTTGTACCGGCGGGTTTGGCGCTGTAAAGGATTTTTATAGCTACTTTATCATAAGCACTAAAACCTTTCCACGAATTTTTAGCGGTTCCACTATTCATTACAGAATTTGGGTCAGGATTGGTTCCTTTATCATAAGTACCCGGTATTCTTTCGGCAGGGTTAGAAGTTTCGTCTTTTCTCCAATTAGTATGTCGTAATCCAAAACAATGACCCAATTCGTGTACTATATTATAAATTAGTTGGGATTGGTTTATATTATTTTCTCTGATAAATTGAGTATTAATTAATATTGTTGAACCAGGCTTTCCGTTGAGTGGAAAAGTTGCTCTAGCTATAACATCGTCAGGCAATGCCGATTCATGACGTCCCGGAAGTCTAATACTAATTAAACCCATACCAGGGCCTGGATTAAATTGGTCATAACTCTGTACACTTATTATTTTCACATATCCTTCTGCTGCTGCATTCCAGTGTGTAGATGCATCTTTGGCTGCCTGAAGAATATTTGAACCTAACATTTTTTCAACACCAATTGTAATTCCCACTCTATGATAGTCATCCATTATTGTACTTGTTCTGGCTTGTCTGGTGGTTGGTTCCATTTCGTCCAAATCCGTCTTGTAAAACATAATGTCTTCTTCTGCTACCAAATATTCACCGTTATCGACTATATCGATAGTATTAAAACCAAATCCAGAAACAATACTTACATAGTCTTTCTCCGGTACAACATTTTCCTGAGAGATCTCTAAATATTCAGAACACGAAAAAAACAACACCGGCATTATAGCCATTAAAAATAAAATCTTTTTCATAATACTTCGTTTAAATGGTTTAACTTAGATATTTCCAGACAAATATAGATTAAACATATTTTCAATAAAATTTTAAGTCCATGTTTGATAACATATTAAATCTTACTCAATACGCCAATTTTAGGGGAGTTCAGGCTTTTTAATCAATTACTAACTCACAAAGGTATCTTAATGGATTTTGGTGAACGAATCGATAAATATATAATTCTTCCCGATTATTGTAGAATTGGGTATATAATTTTGCGGGGAAGTTGTTGAATGAAAAAGCCCCGGGGAAACGGGGCTGATAAATATTAGTAATACTATTATTGAGTCTTTCTTTTTGATTCAAGTAACTTGGGCAGATATTCAAGCGCCAATGGATCCTTATCTCTGAAATATCTATCAGCGTCATCGAATAACCATCTTTCATTTATATACCGAATAAACATGGGAAGAGCATCAATTTTATACATATTCGCGTCAACAATGCGTCCATCCGGGAACTTATGTTTATATGTTTTGTGGGTATCGTAATATTCCGAATTATTATCTTTTAAAAATTTGGCAAATCCTCTACCCACAGATATATCAGGACACATTTTCTTTCCATGTTCACCCATATCTGGTATGGAATATCCAACCTTTTCCAATTCTGAATACATTCGTACATACATTTCACTGATAACAGAAAAATAATCACTAGGTATTTGATGGATATTATCCTTGTATCTTTCAATAAAATTAGGCAATTGCGCCCTGTCAATCTTTCCATAATAACCCTTCTTTCGAATGGATGGAACTACTTCATCAAAGAGCCAGGATTCAAATTTTTCTGCTGATTTAAGTCGTGATCTAGAAATTAATCGGTAGACGTTTCCTTCCCTAATGAACTTAATATATTGTCTTCTCCCTTGGATGTCCATGACCTCGCGAATCGCGATGCCATCTGGTTTACAGTGCTTTATGATAGCATCATTCGTATTTGCATATCCTAAAACTCTGGCTACGTCAGTTGCACAAAATAAAATTTCCCCCTTTTCTTCAATTGTTCTAACTTCATTAAATGTCTGATTATCATCAGATTTGTACTTAAAAATTTCAAATTGCATTTCTTTGTAATTTAATTAATTGGATAATGATTCCCGTGTTTACAGGTTTTCACAAAGATAATATTTACTTTTTAATCATCCTATAAAAATATTAAATATTTATTTACACAAAAAAGTGACAATCTATCGCAGACAATCACCTTTTTTATAATTGAATTTTCAATTAATTAAATTACTGGTGCAAATATACACATTTAATAAAAATTGCACATACAATTACTATTATGTCTTTCGTAAACGGATGACAATCCAAAAAAATATTCCGCATAAAACAGCTATTAAGCCACCGATAGCAATACCTCCCATATCCATTTTGGTTTGTTCCCATTTCGATAAATTTCTTTCGACCGGATACGGAACCTGAATACTATCCCGAATTAATATACTGTCTCGAATCAGCCGGTCTTTATATTCGATTCTCCACCGGGTCATCCAAACCGTATCTCCTTTCTCGCGAATGATAAGAGAGTCCAAGATATGAATACTATCCCGGTGATGGATGTCTCGGTATTCGGTTTTAACTGTCTCGACGGGTACGTATTGAGTAGATTTGCATCCGGATAACAGCAGAATGGTAAACATTAGGACAAGCCCGATTAAAGTCCACTGAAACATTCTCTTCTCGTTCATAACTTAATTACATAAGGGCACGACTCCGAAAAAGTAAAACTGTCACATTTAAACTTTATCTTTCAAATATCGAAGTCATGCCCAGATTTATTACTATTTTTGTTTGTCACATTTAAATTTATCAATATGTTTACAGAAGAAGAAAAATTGAAAATCGAGAAGAAGCTCGGTAAGTTGAATTGCCCAATTTGCAATGCAACAGAAATGTTTTTTACTGAAGTTCCAACACATGTTGTCAGTTATCCTTCAACGGAAAACGGGATTGACGCATCTAAATTTTCTTATATGAATGCCTTATGCGTTCATTGTCTAAATTGCGGATATATAATGCAGTTTAGAGTTGATACACTGTTAAAGTGATATTGTTCCATTAAAGCAGTTACCCCATACGATAACTGCTTTTTGCTTTTTTATCTTCTTCATTACTTGTTTTTTGGGATTAATTATTTAATAAATTCCAACCAGCTTCAATATCGGCCATAATAGCCGGTACCCCATTCTCCACCAACGATATTGCGGCAGCCAGCTTACACATGACTTCCTTGCAGCTCGTGTCAATGACGTACATCGAATCGTAAGCGCCACCCATCTCACGGCATACTCGATTAATATACGACTCGGTATGATTTTCGCTAGGTGGTGCCCACCGGGTGATTATACTTCGGATGGTGTCGCATCCATACAGTTTCTTGTAGTTCTGAATCAGTTTCAGTAGTGCCCGGTAGCCGTAAGCCATCGAACTGAACTGGCAAAATGCGGTGTCTAGACTCGGTCGGATTTCTCCTTGCCAAATGGTATTTCCCAGACGGATATTGCCTGGATTGTTATTTCTGAGTCCTCTACTTAATTTTGTCATAGCTTTTCCCTTTCAATTTAAACCGTCCTATTTTCCCAAACCGGCCGGGTAGTGATTAATAATATATTATCTAAGGGTCTATTTAGAATTCGCTGGGAGGCACCCTATCCTTACACCCCCTGACATCGCATCTGCGTATCTCGGCTTCTTTCAACTGCATTTCAATAGCGTGCTTTTCGTGAATCAACTGGATTTTATCGGATTGTTCCTGCCGAAGTTCCCGGTAGATATTATCTATCTTCATATCACGCTCGGCCAGTCTCTTTTCCAACCAATCTACCTGTATCCTCTCATTAGTATCTACCATGGATTCGACCGAAGCGTTTTCACGCCGTCTGTTCGTTCTACGGTTGATAATCGAATGGAGAATCCACTTAACTCCCTCAAAGCCTCCTAAAGCCCCTAATAACATTACGATGTCGCTCATTTCCATTTTATTATTATCTTTGCTCCGTGTTTTCCCCCGTTATGGGGGTCGTATTAGTTAAACCGCCCGGCCGTGAGGTTAGGCGGTTTTCTTTTATCAAATTTCTACTGCCTTTCTCACTGCCTCCCTCACCGGATAAGAGAAGTTTTCAGAGAACTTCATCACGATTTCCGCTTTCTCTTTGTCAATCTCGATCCGGCCGTTCTTGTACATATCCCGGGCAAGTTCTGCCTCGCCGATGTCCTTAGATTGGCTGTAGATTAGATTGCCAAGCTGCTTTGACAAATCCAATCGTTCGGGCTTGTCTTCGATGTTCATCACATCAATTGAGCGGAAATCCACCATCTTAACCTGTTTCTTCTCGGTTACTTCTTGTTTTGTTTTCTTGTCTGACATAACGTTGATTATTGATTGTTTGATAATTGGCTCTTGATATCACTCACTGTGCTGCGAATCAGCCCGCAAGCTTCAGCATTGTACTCTACGGGCACACCGTTCTGACTGTCGCTGTCTACTACACCGTCGGTTTCGTTGTAATTGAACCAAGCATTAAACCCAGTTTCTTCTTCCTGGTTTAGGGAAGAAATATTTCCGTTAAAATCTTTCACTTCACCTTTATCGGTGTAGGTTACTGTACCTGTTAATTTCAGGTTTTCTGAATTCGACTCTACATCGAATTGCTTTCTTTGGTTTGTTAATGTTGTCATAATGAAATTTATTAAAGTATATTACTGGATTATCGGTTCTGTCCCCGTAGAACGTATCATGTTTACTCCAAATGGTTCACTTATATCATAATATTCGACGGTACCATTCCTAATCCGGCTAAATTGGAAGGAACAATAAACATATTTGGCACCACCATCTTTTTTTATCCATGGTAAAAATTGATTGGGTATAATAGCCCTTAAATAGTAATTACCATAATTCGCGGCTATGCTCCAGTTACTGGCAACATTAGCACCTGAGTTGGAATTTTTATATACCGGACACCGACTGTAAACAGATTTCCCTTCATCGTTTCTGTACCTTAGAATAAGATAAATATTTGATTGCGATATCTCTACATTTGACCTGTTTGTTATAGATGTAGTACCAAATGTGAGGTCTTTGTTGTTAAGATTTAAAGCTCCTTGCGCCATACCTGGCCTGTAATAACTGAGATATTGTAAATCGTTATTTGTAGTTCCTATCTGATAGGTATCATAAGCCCATGATAAAGAAATACCTGAGTCAGATGTTATTTTAAGTACACATTCATTATTAAATACATTTGAAACTGAAATACCAGCACTGGTAAACAGCTCTAAAGCTATTCTCACATTTCCAACACCTAACCTACTTAATTCAGCATTAGTTAGTGTCATTGTAATCGATGTTGATGTTACTGGCGTTGTTTTGATAATTTCACTCCCTGTACTAACATTTCTAGCCCACCATCTGGCAGAGGAAAAGGTTTGGAATGCCGGATGGTGGTTTATATCATAGAGGGTTATTTTTGTTGGGTCATCTTCTATTGAAATAACAAATGATGTAAAATCGCTAAATATATTTTTTTCTGCTGATATCGGCTTTAAAGACATTCCACTAATTGCGTTGTGATTATAATTTCTAAAGTCACCGAGTCGATACGGAGAAGATGCACCTCCCGTCGGTGGATCATACGAAAATACCGGATTACCAGGTATTTGAATATTCAAACCATAGTAACTGGCTTTATAATCGGCTTCTGTCAAACCTACTATTTTTGCCACTTTAACAGGTTTGTATTTACTCCACATATTTATTTTACCGTGATTATTGCCGCACAAATAACCTATGTCATTGCTGTTAACGCCTAATACGGATTTAACGTCGGTGACACTTACCGGTGCTGTTATTTTTTTCCCATCATTCGGCATAAATACCTCCTGTTCGATTGGTTCCGAACATCCTGTAAATGCCAGGAACATTACTACAAATAGTTTTCTCATATTTATTCATAATTTGTTATGCTACATTTAATTGTTTTCTTAATTCTCTATTATCTCTTTCCAGTGCTGATACCCGTTTCTTTAATTGGGTTACTTCGTCGTCTACTTTCAGGACTTCCCGAGCCAAAGAAATACCTATTGCTGTATTTAATCCCGAATAGGACAAAGAGTACATACCATCATTATTCATATTCACGACATCACTAAATACATTCTTCCAGTATTGAGCAGAAGTGCCAACATTTATATTATAATTTGACTTATCATGTTTCCATAAGAATGAAAATAGCGGTGCATCTGCAATTTGTTTAATGGATAATTGCTTCTGTTCAATCACCTTTTTCATCCGCATATCAGAACGTTGTTCAAGAGTCATAACAGACAACAATCCCGCCGCTGTTATATAAGCTTGACCAACAGTAGAACCGTTCCCTGACGGTCTTAAATACATTGTACCAGCCGAACTATTAGCTAATATGGTATAATTGCTTGCGGTGTTTAAAATAATAGCACCGTTATACCCGGATAAAATACTGGATGAACGTAATGATGTAGCTGTAATTGCGCCTGCCGTTACCGCTGCTAAAGTAGTAGTTCCTGTAACCTTAAGGGTAGAACTAATTGTAACAGGCACAGCATAAGAGACAGAAGTACTTACAGCAGAACCATAAGAAGCAACTTCTCCCGTTGCGTAAAAATTAGCGGCGGTACCATCAGCCTTCTGAACATATAAAGCATTGTTAGTTGAGTTATATATTAACCTGACATTACCTATCTGAATGTATCGGCCGTTGACATTGTTGAGTATAAGATTGTTGTTTATTGTTGTTTGACCAGAGATAGTAAGTGTAGAAGTTAATGTTGCTGCACCCTGTATCTGCATGGCACCAGAGTGATTTAAAAAACCTGAATCAACATTCCATTGTGTATACCAATCACGACCGTTAGTTCCCGCAGATATTCTTGATGCGTAAAATCCATGGAATCCAATATTTGCATCCAATCCCCCAAAAGATATAGCACTACCCGAACTGTTCTTGAGCATGAATAGTGAATGTGCATTTGATGTTGAGTTCTGTACATTACCAAGTATTTGACCTGTACGAGTTGCCATCGATAGCCAGTTGCCACCACCATAAGGCAATTTTATACCAGAACTAGCTGTTATTTGACCACCTACTGTGAGCGTTGAAGAAAGCGTAGCAGCACCGGCTACATTAAGTAGCTGGGTATATATATTCGACCAACGTAATGCCGATGTTCCTAAAGAATATGTATTATTTGTTCTTGGTGCAACCTGGTAAGTATTAATAGCAGCGGCGGTGGTGGTTCCAAACCATGTCACATTGCCGTTATGATGATAAGTAGCTATTGAAGCAACATAACTATTTGAGTCATTAGCAGATGCAAATGTAAGGCTATTAGCTGTCACCCCAAAATAATATTTTCTCGTGTTTGCTGTTCCACCGGGTCCATATAATACCAAAGGAATAGTTGCTCCCGCAAATACCGCAGCATTTGCCCAATCATCAGTGCTACCTATTCGGGCACATACTCCACCAGTATTATATATTCTTCCGCTTGTAGTGATGGTTCCCACACCCGTCATATTACCGCTAACATTCGCCGAGCCATTGAATGACTGCCCCCAAAGAGTTCGGGCGGTTTGTAAGATTGTTGCAGATGCTACATTTGAATTTACGGTAGCAATTGATACCTCATTAAGCAACTGATGATAAAATGTCCTATCAGTTAATGATATACTATTATTTATTTCCGCATTATTTACAACTCCTGTATTGCTATTATAGTAATTTACGCTGAAAGGAGTTACACCTACCCATTTACCATATACATACGCATTATTAGGTTGTGAATTTCCTTGCAATATTCTAAATCCCGCATATTTAACTCCATTATAAGTAAATGTACAGGCTGATACGCCTGAATGATTACAGGTAAATGTTATTCTCGGAACTACTGAATTATAGCCCTTCTGAATGCAATAGTCAATTCTTATTGGAGGATTGTTACCATTGCTCCTTCTGATATATATATCACCAAATGAATGATAATCAGCACTAATATTTGTATTAGTTAGAGGGCAGAGACCTATAACAGTATAACAGTAATCCTGAAAGCCACCCAGAGACACCATTGGACGCATAGATGCTGCATGATAACCGTCCAATAAATCCGCATTCAGATTAGATACTAATGTTGTACTAGCAACGGTTAGAGGGGCTGTACCGGTTGCTTGTGTGCTTATGAATTGAGTACCCTGCACTGTACCAACAACTTGTAGCCTGTTTGTAGGACTTGTTGAACCCATACCAACATTTCCGTTGGCAAGTATCGTAAGTAAGCTACCTGCGCCATCATTACCTGTACCTATGTCTACTCTTAATGCTGAATCGGCTGTAAAACCTATCTTGCCTAGGTTATTACTCGCATTTGAAAATAGTATAGAAGCCCCTGCGCCGGCAGTGTTTCGCTTTAGAGTAAGCATATGGTATACATTACCATTAACTGTATGGTTGCCACTTGATAGGTTTGAGCTGAAATTACCGGAGGTGCTAAATAACCCATTCCACCTATTACTTGCCACACCCAAAGTACCTGTGCCATTAACATCTGGATAAAAACTTCTTGCAGTATTGAGTATTACACCTACTCTATTGGCTATAGTCTGCCCATTTGTATAGAAGTATATATTTTGGTCAGCACCAAAGACTAGGTTTTCAGTTGTTGCAACCATTGCACCTGTAGCATAGAAGTTTTGTGGAAACTCCCCTGAACCAATAACAGTCAGGCCGCCAGCGGTTACCAGTAGCGCATCTCCATTTACATCACCAGCGCGCAAGTCTATTATTTTCCTTGCGCCGGCTCCCACATTGAATAAAGGTAATGCCGTGAATGTCTTAACACCGGAAATAGCTTGTGCAGTAGTAAGGGTTACATAACGTGAATCCAGAGTAGTAGAGTAGTTGTTTGAATTTAAAGGTGGATATACAGTGGTTTCTAAACCCCAAGTAGCGGAAGGTTTGGCTGCTATCTCAATAGACCAGCTATTTCTCCAGTCTTGGGGCTGATATCCTCCTACAACATCAGTAATACAGACACCCGGATAATTACTTGTCCCTCCAATCCACACACATGCACGTCCATTGGATAATCTACCAAAAGAGACAGGTACACTTGCCGAACTTGCTTTTATTATTGCTCTTGGGGCGTGCCATTGATTGGTAGTGGAATATAAATAACCGGATAATTGTATTTCCAATGGAGTATATCCTCTATAAGCTCTTACGGTAAACATCAACATTCGAGATGAATTCGTGTTTACCGGCAGGGTGATTAGTATTCCATTATCACTGAGGGCAGTAGTGACGGGCAAAGAACCTACAAAGTTTTGATAATTTGTCAAATTACCATGTCTTTCAGCATTTCCAGTAATATTTATTCCCCAGTTTCCACTCGCCCCACTACCTGTCTTAGTCGGTGCATCCGTTATACCATATCCAGCAATTGTTGTCGGCTTACCGGTTATATTCGCCCATGTTAAAGAGACTTGCCCTGTTTCCAGTGCCGTTATCCTACTCGCCAGCATGTTGGTTGTGTACGCGTTAAACGTATCATTTGCCGTGTCTGAGAATGTTTTTCCAAGGTCAGCATATTTATAGATCGTCTCCACAAGTCCGCCTGTACCACCGCCACTTCCTGAACCAGCACCATAGGCGGCATTTTCACCCGTTGCGTAGAAGTTAATCGGCATACCACCTGCACCTTCAACGTAAAGGGCTTTATTTACTGAATCGTACTTCAGCCATGCTTCGCCTATTTGTATGTGGGTAGCTATCTTAAGTGATTGGAAAGGTACTTTGGGTATGATATAGTCCGGCTTCCCATTGAGCATTACTATCTGGAAGGAAGATAATAGCCCGCCAACAGTTTCTTCTCCAACGAAGAAGGAAAGAGGGTCGGCCGTGATTGTTCCGTCGGCATTCATTTTAATGGCGCCGTTGACAAAGTATCCGGTACCATCCATTCGCACGAGGCTACTTGCTACGTCTGCCGGCATATTAGCTTCTGTGTAGTCAGCCCGGTCTTTCATTGAACCGCCCCACCAGGAAGCTATGCCTCCTCCGATTTTTGTTGGGTCGTAAATACCAGATGTTCCGGCCATGACGCGATGTACATTACCGCTATCAGTATATCCTAAAGCGAGTACAGAAGATTGAATCAAACCTCCTTCAATGGTTGTATCTTCTTGAAGTGCCCTTTTCAGGAAGGCATAACCACCTATCTGGTCTAACGCATCGTTTGCAGTAAGATATATTCTGTCCTGTATGTATTTGTTGGCTGCATTCAGGTAGGCGACATAAGTGCCATATTTGTCATTGAAGTTTGTGTATTTGGCATCAACATTCGCACGTTCTAACGGAGTAGCTATACCGTCCGCAATAGCATTATTTACGGCCGAGATGAGTTCTGTAGCCGAGTTGTTGAAAGCAGTATACCCGTTACCTAGATTTGTTTTATCTACACCAGTCAGTAATGCGTTATCATATACTTTACCGTACGAATTGGCTACTTCTTGCTGGATGGTCTTAATTGAATTCAGGTAGTTGGATATGGCAGATGCTTCACTCCTGTTAATTACTCCGTCAGCAAAAGCTTCGTCGGTGAAGTTCTGCATACCGGTGACGGCGGATGATAGGTTATTAACCGATGTATTTGCCTGGTCGGCAGCTTCTTGTGCCGCTTGTGCTTCTTCTAGGGCCTCTATCGCTTTGGTATCATCGGTATATTTGGATGCCTTTTCCCAGTGGGAGATATTGAATGCAGTTCCTGCGGCTTTGGATGTTTTGGCCCGTAGAACATCGTTGCTATATGTGGTGCCATAGGTAGCATTTACCCATAAATCACCAATCTCGTAATCATCGGCTGTACCCGGTTGCCTGACGAATATCTTTCGTTTGCCGTCTGCGGTGTCCTGTGCTTTCTGAGCCTGTTGAAGGGCTTTTGTTATATCGGTATCGGTAATCTCCCGCCAGATGTAGTTATTGCCATCCATTTGGAAGCGGTAAGCCTTTCCTTCACCGGAGTAATATAAGTCTCCCAGATGGACGTTCTTAAGTTCATTGGTTGTCCACTGAGAAGCCGGATAGTTGGTAAGTGTTGGTACCGGGTCGGCGAACCATGTTTCAATGGCTCCGTCTATCTGGTCTTGAAGGCTTTCAATATCTCCGGTTATAGTTCCAGCGAAATTTTCCAGGTCTTCCTTGGATGCATTGATGGCATTTTGCTCTGCATCCAGTAAGGCTTGCTCGATGGACTTGCCACTTCCGAGTTGAGTGCCTACGGCAAGTTTACCTTTTATCTCAACACCTTTATCGTAGCTGAATTTGATGTATGTTTTCCCGTCACGGTCACCTACATACATTTCACCATATACATTGAAGAATGCTTTGCCGGTGGTTTTGTCAACGCCATAAGAAACCATCTCTTTATTCCGTAATGAATATGAATTAACACCCTGAAAAAGCGTAATGGATGGCGAGAATGCATCAACAGAGCTGAATTCAAGGAAGTTCTGTCGGTCTACATCGGTTCTGTTACCCCGATGGGCGATTACATCACCTACTACAGGTATATCGCTTCCTGTATCAGCATCGGTAGCGGATAGGTCTATATAATCATCACCGACCGACGTTACCAGTCGCCAGTAGTAATGATTGGATATTTGATTGCTCACGCCCGGTTTGGCGTTGAACATTTGAGAGTATCCTTGGTCTCCGGCATGGAAGCGGTTCTCAACTTTTTCTCCGTCTTGTTCGGCAAGGAAATAACAACGGTAGGCGGTTACTTCTCCACGTCCGTTCGTTATCTCTTCTACACGGTTGACGGTGATGGCTCCGGCGGGAGATATGATTTGTTTTCCACCAACGGAATTAACATTGACTATCTCGAGGGTTTCGAAGTAGGCTTTCAACCGGACTTTGAGTTTGTCAAGCTCTCCGTAGGTCTGGCCGGTCTCTTTATCCACATAGATGATTGCTCCGGATGAACCGGCTACGAAGTTATCTACTCCAATAGCAACATCGGAGAATATCTTGCCGGTGCTGCGGTCGTCTTTCTGTTTACTTAAAAACTCTCTCTGTGACCGTAATGCAGATAGCACATTTCTGTCTGTTGGCCGGGTACCGTCATTGGTGCCAATCACATATACGCCACCGCCTCCTGAACCTGAATAAGCGTTACCTTGGTATTCTATCTGCTTTATCTCATTTTCAACCTGGGCGAGACGGGAATACTTAGCGGTGTTACCTACAGTGTAAGTAACCTGACTACCATCTAAATACTTCTCAAAACCATATATACGAGACTGGCGGCTACCCTGACCGAAATAGGAAGAGTTGAACAACTTTACCCTATCGCCTACATCCAAGTCTATTTCATCCTCAATCATGGCTACTGCGTTCATCCGGCAGTCATAGACAGATGGGTCTTCCTTTGATTTGGCTAAGTATTTCTCCGCCCGGTCTTGAAGTTCAAGTTCGGCAGCCGGTAAATAAGTATCCTCTACAAAGGATGTATCGAAACCGTAGAGTATATATTCGTTGCCGTTTTCGGGTTTTAGAACATCGTTTGGTAAGAATCTTCCGTAATCCTCGTTGCGAACAATTTCCCACAATTGAGCTTCTGGGTCTTCTTCATCTTTTCCTTCCGGATTAAACATTACCCCGAAGTCCATACCGTTGAGTGGGCCAGACGTGAAAACGATTCGAAGCTCTTCACCCGGGATGATATATTCTTCCTTGAATGTTAGGCCAGTATCTTTATACCGGTAGATAGGAACTTTAACCCCGGTTGGTTCATCGTTTTCGTCTACTTCATCTATCTCATGCATGGAGACATCCGACAGGGTGCCTATTCTCCGCGGGTAGACATCATCGAAGATAACCACACCTTCGACTGCTTGTTCCTGGGGTATGTTTTTTTCACCGACGAAAGGAGTGCCTACGGGAAGCATCAGTCTTTTCTGCACAATACCTTCAACGACTACGCCGCTATTCTCCCGGTAATTTACCGGAAGGTTACGGGTTGAGCCGAAAGCATAGATACGGGTGGCGTAATTGTCGTTACTCTCTGAGCGAGACATGGACTGTACGTTCTTACCTAATTCGAAATTAAGGGCTGTGTTGTACTCGCATCGGCCAAGATGTATAACATTATCTTGTATCCACCATTCGGCTTCCCAGGTCTCGGCTATTAAGGTAAGAGCATCAATGATATTGATATCGTTGTATTCAACTAGCTTGGCGGTCATGGATACGCTGGCATCGATGGCAAAGGTGTAAGGTGTGCCGTTATAGGTATATCCTAAAGTGGCTATATTAGAACATATTACCGATAGATGTGCGTCCGGAGTGCGGGTAAGTTTCCACGAGGTTTCCCGGTTATTGCCCTGACGGTCGTACATGAATAGCTTGTTCTTCCATTTCCAGTAATAAGCGTCAAGGCGTAGTTCGTAATCGTAGCCGCCAGTGGATGTATTGTAGTTGGGGAAAACAAAGTCGGTAAGTTCGTATCGGATACCATTGTAGTCGGTGTAATCGCCCTTTTCAAACTGGATAGGGTCATCCAGATTGAAGCGAAGAAGTATGTAGTCTTCTGACATTAACTTCTTGCGATGTAGGCTACCTTCGTTAATCGGGGTAGAGAATCTTATATTGCCTTGTATGTCCTTAATATCAATCATTCTCTCTGTTGGCTGGATTTGGTTCGTTGAATCGAATGGAAACTTTGCCAGCATATTGAACAGTATTCAGGTTCCGGCAACCCTGGTAGGTAAGATGATATGTTTCGTTTATCTCATCATCCACATAGTGGAGTTTTACTTCACCTTTGTACATTTCTTCCATGAATGAGCGGTAGTTGGAAACAAAGCTTCCTTTCTTTATAAAGCAGAAGACTAGTTCTACATCGCGCTCATCCTGTTTGGCAGATGAATACAATACTCGTTTACCGTGTTCTAACCGGGATTTGTTCTCTATGAATTCCTTAAGCGGAACTCCCGTGATGAGTTTGTCACGGCTACCATCCTCCAAAAAGCATCCCCACGTAGAATGAGCATCTTTCCCATTTATGTAAATCATTGCAATCATCGCGATAACCCTTCCGTATTCTTTACAACCTTTTCTAACTTCTCATTCATAATATATAATTGAGAGGTGTTTTTACTTATTTTTTCCAGATAGAAAACCGAATCAAGCCCTATATCTCGCAAATCTAGCAAAGCTTCATTGGACGACATACCTATCCTCCGTAGTTCGGATACATCCATTTGAATCATACCGGTAAGTTTTTCTATATTTATACCTGACATTTGTAAGGCAGTGAAACGACCATTGAGTTCAGAAGCTGTATCCTGGCTCATGGTTTCAAATCCGCGGCGGGTGGCTTCCTGTGATGTTTTCCCCTCTGTATCTCTCAAGTCAAGACCGATGCCCTCTAAGCTACTGGTTAATTGACTCATGATGTTTTGTAATGTCGGAATGTTTTGCTCATAGTCACTAATCAATGCAGAGGTCCTATCCGCAATGGCATCCATTAAGTCCTGTTCTCCCAAACTGCCGGTTGCGTATTTCTCATACAAAGCATTAATATCATCACCGAAACCGGCTACAACCTTATCGAGAATGATAGTACGCATCATGTCGGAGACTATATCCCGGAATGTTTGGGAAGCGTAATCTTTAAATGAATCTAGCGCATCTTTGCCCTCGTCGAACCAATCCCAGAGAGAATCTACGAAGTTATCCACAAGAGGCTCATATAAAGAGGAAACGTACTCGTGCAGAGTTTCTAAATATTCATCGTACTGCTCACGAAGTTCGACTAATGCTTCAAGCGTGGCTTTCGTCTCGCCTACAAGTTTGTCTCCATATTTATCCAAAACGGTATTTGCCGCATCAAGATTCAACAATCCGGATTCATCGAATAAATCATAACCTAAGTTATTTTTCATCCATGTAGTCAAATCTTCTGTCTTTTGAGATTTGCCACCAATACCTGAACCTAAGAATCCCTTACTACGCTTTCGGGTTTCAATTCTAAGGTTATTTACAGCAGCAGTCGTTCCCTTATTGTATTGAGACAAAGCACCTGACCAAGGGTCACTTGTTAAGGCTTTGGCCCACCCGGGCATATTCTTGAATAAATCGCCTAACCCTATCGTAGTGAAGTCCGCAAACTTGGTAAACCATCCCGCACCGGATTTATTTTGATATATTGCCTGTTCTTCTGTTAGCTTATCAAAGTAGGCGCTGGCAACTTCTTCGTGAAGTTCCTTAGCTTGTTTCAGTGAACGCATACCATCCTCAGAGAACCAGTTTTCTTCAGCATGTCGGGCTTTTGTTATTGCTATCTCATATTCATTAACAGCGTCAGTAAGTTTATTTATCTCGGTTATTTTTGCAGCATATTTCTCATATTGATCTTCGGCAGAGGGAAGTATTTCACCTAGTTTTTGCATTAACTGAATGGCGGCACCGATAATTGTAAGAATAACCGAGGCTTTTTCGACGGCTTTTAATTCTTCTGCCGCAGTTTTGGACATAAGTTTAATACCTTCCATGGATGTTATTACAAATGCCCCTATATCGGAGATAAAACCAATTATTTCACCGGCAGTACCTCCTATAGCATCGCCAACGCTAGAAAAAGAATCAAATAACTCTGTCATTTGCTCAGTGACTTCTTTCTGAGCTTTAATAACATTGTTGGATGCCTTTCTCACGCCATCAAGTGCTTGTTTATATTCTTTAGTGGCCTTATTTATTTCTTCTTGGTTTCCACTACTCTCGGCTTGTTTTAAATTCTTCTTTGCCTGTACTAATGCTTTATTAGCTTTAACCAGCTCATTTTGTGAATTAGCTAATGCCTTAAATGGGTCACGTTCTACCAGTTCATCAATAATAGATTGGATGGTAGATGTATATTCCCGTGTGTCATCCGGATTCATAGTCTCGGCTGCCTTGAACTTCATTTCATCAAGTTGAGTTAACAGAGAATTTAAGGTTTCAGTGGAGGTATTTTTCAAATCCTCGAAAGCACGGACATACTCAGGTGATTTCTTTAGTAAATCTAAGTCAAAGGAGATTAATTCTTTCCCTTTGTTGGCTGTGGCTTGTACTAAGGCTCTATCTATCTGCTCTGCAAGCATAGTGTTACCCTTTGCCTGTGCCTCCTCTCTTTGTCTACGCAATTCGGCCATGTCATTATTGAAACGCTTTTCTAATTCCAAGCGTTGCATGTCATAGTTTTGATAGGAATCCAGCAGTCTCTTTAAAGAATCCTTTTCAGCGCCTTCGTTTTTGGAATATGCCAGATTGAACTCTCCCTCAAGCTGCTTTTTCTGAGAATCCGGCAATTGACTTGCAGTCTTTGTTGCAGGTGTAAATACAAGACCCTGTTTCTGATAGTTTGGGTTCTTCTTTTTCCATTCATCATATTCAGCGTCCTGCTGGGCGCGAAGCATACGTTCTTGTTGCTTCAAGACATCATAAAACTCTTTATCATAATTAAGTTGACGCATTTGCTCTTCTTTCGCAAAGGAATCATCAAGCTGATTTATGTTTTCTTCACGGGTCTTTATTTCAAGTTCAACGGCATCTTGAATCTGGTCAATACGTCGTCTATCAGCATCTCTCTGGCGTTCATAGGCAGAGGATTGGATTTTGTTGTCGGTCGCGTAAGAACTAGAGTATTTATCTAACTCTTTCTGTGCATCGGCTATTATTTTCTCATACTTTAACCAATCTTCGCCCCCTTTCATGGATGAATCTAAAGCTGCTTTTGCTTTTTCAGCAGTATCTTTAATATTTGTCCAATGTTCCTTATTTTTAATTTCAAGCTTTTCATCCTCATCTCCTGAAGAACCAAACAGTGCATTAAGTTCACGAATCTCTTTAGTGTATTCATTTCTTGCAGATATTATTTCGGTCATGGCCGGATTTAGTCCTGCTGCATCCCAGCCGCCATTTTCTCTCACCTTCTCAAATGCAACTTTTACAGCTTCGCTAACCCCGTCAATTTGAGCACCTTTGTTATACCACGTACGTATTGTTCCTGCATCGATTGCTGAACTAATATCCTGTATTACTTCATTTATATTTTCAACACCAGCTTTTGAAAAAGCTTTTCTAGCTTTTTTTATATTCTCCCCCCAAGTTTTAGCATAAGCTCCAGCGGCATCTTCAGTACCGGAAGCTATTGCCTTATCTTTTGCTGCTTGTATTGCAGCAGCAGAAATTGCTTTAAAAGCCCCTTCCTGATCTTGTAGCAATCTTATTTCTTTGCTTAATCCATCAAGATATGAGCCGTATTTGCTCTGTATTTCGTCTCTTGCTTTCTGGTAAGCTTTTGTGCCTTCTTTTGCTTTTTTAAGGTTAACAAATAACCTATTTATATTTGCCGATTCAGTAATTATAGATTTATTATATTCTTCTGTAGACTTATTCAATCTTTTTTGTATTGTCCCAAGACTCTTAAATCTATCGTAAGCCTCTATTGCAGCAGCGATTAATAATGATATACCGAGTGTTGCCGCTGCCCAAGCCACTTTCGCTGATATACCAGCAGCGCGTGCGCTCATTCCCATTTTAACAAATGCTCTACTTGTTGCATTTAATGCAGTAGTGTATCCTGCTTGAATAGTAGTAGCGGTTTTCATTCTGAATGAACTTGTCGCACTCAAAGTATTAGCGACAGCCTGCAATCCGATGGTTATAGACATTGCAGCCTGTAAGTTCTTTTGAATCTTCGCAAGTTTTTCATTGTCATCCACAAATAAAGACATAACCCCCTGCGCTGCCGTAAAAGCACCGGCAAATCCTTGAATTCCATTTATGATACCGGCAATCTGCGCACTACCTTCCGAAGCAAGAAGCTTTCTTTCATTATTTACTCGTCTAACTGCCGTTTCAACTTCAATATATTTCTTTTTTAACTCATCATATTTAACTAAGTTCTGAGGACTGACCGTTCCGTCAGAATTAGCCAAAGAGGCCATTTCCTCTCTTAGTTTACGCCTTTGTGTATATAAAGACTCTGTTGCCTCGGTGGTGTTTCTATATTGATCTTGTAATTTATTTAAATCTTTAGAATGGCTCTCAATAAGCGTTTTTTGTTCCTGGTAATCTTTTTTAGCTGCAACTAATTGCTTGGAAATATTTTGCTCAGCTTGCCCTGGAGCGGCTTCTGTTCTCAATTTTCCAAGGCTTTTTATATTGTTTTCTGTCTCTGCAAGATATTTCTTTTGTTCGATAATAAAGGTCTTCAAAACATCTATAGACTTCTCAATCGGAAGATTTGCGACGTCTACACCTTTGGCTATTTTCTGCATTTGGTCAACAACTACAGTACTCGCATTTTTGGCTTCTGCCACTAAATCTGTAAACTGTGTTTTTATAGGATTTGAATGAGGGTTTATTGGAGTTAATCCCTTGGACATTGATTGAAAAGCCTTTTCAATTTTTGCACTCTGTTCCTCTGCGGTCTTCCCGCTATCAAGAATAGCTTTTCTGGATTCTTCTAACTTTCGCTTCAAATCCTCATTATTTCCGGTTATTTCAAAATGTAGGCTCATTGATTCCCTTTATATTACTAATTGAGACTTAAAATTACCTTTATGGCTTATGATTAAAAGGAATTGTATTACCGATTTACGGCAATGAGGCCGTTGTCGTGAAACTGTATATAAGTTCACTCAATAATCCCTAATATCATTGATTTATACTGTGTAATTAGTAAGTAATAAAATGGGGTTAGTTTGTTTTCAGAGGATAGGGTAAATAGATAACAAACTGTTTGTGATTAGGATTTTGGTAATATAAAAAGGCAGTTCTAAAATTGAAAAGCTCAGGTATTGCTTGAGAAAATTTATCTGATAAAAAATAATTTACTTAATATTGGGGAAATCCTTATACATAGTATATATTTGCGGAAACGTTAAATTATATATTATGGAAGACTATGATACTATTACCCTAGTTATCTATGTGATATTTGGATTAATGCAACTGATTCTATTTTTCAAAATTTGGGGAATGACCGATAATGTAAAAAAAATACATGAAAAGATGCTGGGTACGACCGGTTTGGATTTGGCTTGGGAAATAAGAAAACTAATCATTAAAGGGGAAAAAGACAAAGCCAGAGATTTGCTATTTGATGAATTTTTCAATGATTTAAAAAATAAGCAGATTCAGGATGCTTTAACCGACCAAACTTTAGGCGAATTAAAAAACGATTACGAAATCTTTTTCCAAAAACTCGGATTATCTTTACCTCAAGAAATTTCAGAAATAAATTCCGTTCAACAATTATATGACAATTTTACGTTCAAAATTTAATAAGAATGAAACAGTCCTCTATATCTAAGGCTATACATGCAGTAATAAATTTTGCAATCATCTTTCTTGTCCATATGACGGTTCTGATGATAGTTCTATGAATGCTCATATTTCGAATAATTTTATCTCAATAATATTGCAAACATTTTAACCCCAAAGATAATGGATAAGAATGATAAATGGATTCCAGAAATAGGTGAAACATATTGGTATGTATCTGTACCCTATAGTTGGAATTTTGAAAGCACTGAACCACTTCCAGGAGAAAGAAAGAATGACGGAACTCTAATTTTCAACGGGAAGAACTTTTTTAAAACGAAGGAAGAAGCTATTGAAATGTCCAATAGAATAAGAGCATTATGGGGATATCCTCCAATGAAATAAAGCCGACTCTCACCGGCTTTTATATTTCAGTCTCTAATAAGGCTCTTTATCAATTCATTATTACTCACGTCATCCCCGCTTATTTTTGTTCCTTTAGAGGACTTATCTTTCTCCGAAATAATAAATGTCTGGATAGAATCAGACAATAGCATTTGCGTGTTTGTATAGCTTATTCCCCATAGTAAATAATCAAATGTCCATCCGTACCTTTCAAGTAAGACATCAAAAAAACCTCCCCATAACGAGCTCCCACCAACTACTCTACTCGAATCGCTCGTTTTCAACCTTTCGGCGCGTTTTGCCTCAAGGTCTTTGTCAATCGAATAGAGCTGATAAAATTTTCGTAATGAACCTGGGTAAGCAAAGCAAGAAGGACTGAACTAAAATCTGCCGGCTCAGTATTCCATTTGAAAAACTCTGCCCTTTCCTGTATCTTTTTATCATCCAACAAGTCGTCCTTTTTTTGAAAGGTAGCCAGTGCCATCAAAACACATATAACATCTGTTTTAGATTCACAGATTCTCATTGCCTCCAAATGTGGTTCCTCACTTAATGCATTTTCGTCAATATCTAACATGAGATAATATTTAGAAAGGAGCTGCATTTTGCCTAATGTTGGTGGGTGGATTACAAATTCTTTGTCTTCCACGTTAAACTTAATAGACTTTTCTGTTATTGCATCAGAAACAGCCATTTCAATATTTTTATTCTTATCCATCAGTATAGTATTAAAGTTATGCCGGAGAATAACTCCCCGGCATTAATTTTATCCGACAGGATCACCGCCAATATTCGGTTTAATCTGATTCCCTTCAGCAGGTTTCAATACATCGAAAGTATAAGTTTTAGACAAGCCATCTGCTGTATTATAGATGGTTTGAACATTTACCGCTGCTCGGTCAATCGTTATACCGATAGCATTAGGATTCTCAGGTGTTATTTTAACAGAATACTCGTCTGCTACAACCCCATCAACATCCTCTATAGGGTCGGTGCGTTCAGGGGCTTGTCTCACCTGAAATGATAATTGATAAGTGTTAGACTTGTATTTTACAGCCTCATTCTCACCTCCCTCTATTTTTGCTTCAAGTTTATCGCCTTGAGTAGTTTCCAACTGAGTGGAATCCTCAACAGGCGACGTAAACTCTTCCCATTCTGTTCCACCGGACTTTTTTACTTCAATTTTTGGTTTTCCCCATGAAAGGGTAACTTTATCTGCCATAATTATAATTATTAAAAAGTTAATATGTTTCGTTACATTGTTGATATAATAATTTAAAATTCACCATGTGCTCAAACTTACTCTCTACTTGAATGGTTTTCTGAGTATCAATTTCAAACCTGAAGCTACCGCCGTTGTATTTATCGAGTAGTTGAGCAGCTAATTCTGAAAGTTCATCCATTCGAAGGTCGTTGATTACATATGCATTAGTTTCATCCTGAATATCTGGAACATAAATATTCACATTTACAAATGCCTCTTGTTTTTGCCCGTTTTGGTTGGCTAGAACTGATACAACAATATCTTCAAGATTGGAGCCTGACGGCCTACCTCGTTTACTTAGTTTTCCGGAAATAGCCAATTCAAGAGCAGTGCCTTTAATGACTCGATAGACATCTGTTTTTATTTTTCCATCAACTTTCATTGCTATATCATTTTTGCAATTTGAGTATTCAACTTCCTTTGCATTTCAGGAAACTTACTTCGAGCAAATAATTCAGGACCGGCTAACACATCCTTACTATCAATAGCTTCAACAAACTCAGCATAGCGCATACCGGCAACAACAATCAAAGCATAACCCTTAGAATATTGTTTTCCAACTTCAACAGCCAAGTCTTTTCCGGTTTTCACCCCTTCCGTACCTCCAAGTACTTCCTTGAATCCATCAAGATGTTTGACTTTTCCATCTACCACTATCACATATCCAATAGAACTACGTAGATTTCCGGTATGATCTATCCAGCTTTCTGAAGCTGCCCTACCTCTTGCATAAGCTACGGTTTGCTCCCCTAGACGAGAAAGCATAAGTATCGTGAGTTCATCCGCTCGTTGCTGCATTTTTTGAAGCATATCGTCAATCTCACTAATAGGCGTTTTCATCTTTATTCCCATATCACACGTAAACTTTCACATGGCATTGCTTGATGTAAGGTTCACCATGAATTGGCATTTCCAGTATTTTTCTACCTTGTTTATCCCAAACCTGGACCACATAATTGTTTTCCAATAATTCGGCATAACATAAATCAAGGTAGATAGTGTAAGCATATTGGTATACCTTCCCGTCCTCAAACCTTCTTTCCTCAGCTTTGCCATTTGGAACCGCTCGACATGGTATCTCACCCACAAATTCAGATGTTCCGGAAATGTAATTACCATCTTCATCATCATATCCAGGTGTTCTTTCTTGGTACTTCAGTATGTGAGGGCGAAATTCCATTTACCAAAGGTCTGTCCTATCAATTATTCTACTTATGCCTAATAAAGCGGATGTTTCACTATTTGGCGTGATCCCATATTTCTTTAACATGATCATAGCATAATTCTTAATTGAATCAGTATTCCATGATTTAGAAAGATCACCCTCCACGAAGGATGTCGGGTGGAGGATGTGTTTTTCTATAAAACTATCTATAGATAAAGCAATTGCTTTCATATCCTCACTGGTTGCTTCTTTGTTTGCCTGAAATCCGAAATCTAAGGCAAAATCAGAAGCCCCTGTATCAGTCATCTCGCCAATACAGGAAAACCTCCGCATTATATAGTCAAGAACCGTCATTTGCTCAATTCATTGATTCTTGTATTCAAAGCATCAACAACGGATTTCCGAGGTTTATCAGATGCATTCTCGGTTCCAAGATACCCTTTTAGTTTTTCCAGGTCAGAGAATGTTTTCACATCGGCAGTAATTTTCTGCCAGGAGCCGGACATATCAATGTCGGTCAATGTTAAGTTAATGCCTGACGGATTTTCATCTGCCGGTTTAACCAATTTTATCTCAATGAGAGACTTTGCCCGTTCATCATTAAAATCGTACTCTTTTCCGACTTCGTACTTCTTGGTGAAATCCTTGATATCACCGAATCTTTGTAATACTACCACTTTCATGCCTGTACAGTTGTTGTGTCGAGCGTATAAATACGGTCAACGTTAGAAATAATAGGAGCAACACGAGCCTGAGACGCAGTGAATTCTGCAAATGTAGGTTTGATTCTGTGGTATTTGGATACCAAAATATAATCATCAGCAACCTGATAAGTCGCGGTTTTGATTTGAGCCATACGGTTTTTCTCTGCAAGATTCGCCCAAACGACTTCTCCGACCTTTTCATCAGCAGTAAAGACAATTCTACCGGCCGCCCATGGTTTATGAGAAGTTGAAGTTCCGTCTTTCTCCGTAACTATAACCCTGTCAACCTTAGTAAACACAAATCCCCAAAGAGATTTGAATACTGCGTTCGCCTGTTCAGCGGTAGGAGTTGGAATGTTACTTCCAACAAATCCCTGATTGAATGCAAATTGTTCTTTGAACTGCTTTGATTTGATCAAGTTATTGAAAGCATTGGAATCGCCATAAGCATAACTTAAGACATTACCGTCATTCGTAGCTTTAGCTTTCACCCGGTTGATATCATCAACAACTAATGATGTATTTGCGTTATCCCAAAGAACAGCAACACCAAATTGATTTTCTGGAATATACCCGAAATTCAACCGAACTGCAGTACCGACATTCTCATCATCCTCGATGGACGTAACGCCAGTGGAGAATCCTTCCAAGAACATCTTTTCAAGAAGTTCGTAGATACCATTGATTACGGCCGGGACATCAGCCAATATCTTTGCAATAATTTCGGTAATAGGCGTTTGTAGCGCAATAAGCGTATCAATCTCCGTCATCTGCTCCTCATTAAGCCAAAGTTCCATTCCCATTTTAGGAATCTTGCCGGTTGCTCTTTCAAGTGATCCTCTTGATTTCAGGGGCAAGCTTGAATTCATTGCTACAACATCCGCAGCAATTCTCTTATACTTCCCAATCAATGAAGACCAGCGTCCGTCTACAGAGAATGTCTTCCCTAGAAGTTTTTTAAAGAGATATGTAAGCTTTGCTTCATTCTCTCCATTAACCTTTTCCACGTGTCTTAAAACAAGAGCGGGGAAATGATTAATGATATACTGTAAAAAAAGTGACTGTTCCATATTAGTCCGCTAAAAAGGTTATTAAAGGCAAAGCAGCTTTTACCGCAGTGAGAATTGATGTCATGTCAAAAGGAGCAGCTTTTGGATTAACTGATCCCCTAATCATGATTCCTACACGCGGATCCTTAGTTTCTTTGCTTTGAATTATCACTCCTGCATACTCATGCCCTGCGGTCAGCTCTGCATACCCATCGCCAGCAGCATTTAGGGGCATAGGCTTAAATTCACCCGTTGCAGTTTCTTTAATTGCAAGATGTCCGGCGTTGATTACATCAAGCGGGTATCCGGCAACATCCAAGGTTCTTCCACCCCGGATGGTCTCGAAAACATCGCGAATAACTACATTATCTTTTCCTGTAATTATTGCTTTAGTTTCTCCATTCAAATTTACAATAGCCATTTCTCGTTTATTTTTTTTGGTTACATTTTACCGAGAATACTATCTAATTCCTCTGTACTTGGTTTTACTTTGGGGTCAATAGGGAATCCCGGCGATTTCTCAAGCCCTGCGGTAACAATATTCTGTTTGATTGCCGAAAGCGTTGTATTGATAGCGGCTTCATCCGCATCATCTGCAATCGTAAATCCTTCTTGAATACGCCATTCGGGAATACCGAGGTCTTTTGCTTTGGTCAGGATGATATTTTGTCTGATTGCTTGCTGTTCCTTTGTTTCGTAAGCAGATAGCTTTGTTTGCAAAGGATTGATAGCGGCAGATACCGCAGCTGCAATTTTAGCATCAATGTCATCCGGTTTTGTTTTTTCAGCAAGTGGAGTTTGCTCACTCGCCTTTTCTACAAAGTCGTACTTTTTTTTAAGGCCGTCTTCGTATGTTTTGTTTGCCTTGGTAATTTCTGCGTCGGCTTCTTTACGCCATTCGCTTACAAATGCGCTTACTTGGTCGGCGGTAAATTTACCTACAGCCGTTTGCGCCTCTTCTTCGGTAGTAACTTGTAGCGCGATTGCTCCCGCTAATTGGTTAAGCCCGTCTTTACGCACGCCTGCGAATTTTGCTATCAGTAGTGCTAAAATCTTTTCTTTCATGTTATATGATATGTTTTGATTTACAGCATAAAATTACCTATGTATAAGTTGATTATATATTTTCACGAATGGTAAGGCACGACAATGAATCGGTTGTCGTGAAATGAATGTAATTCAAAACAAAAAAGGCCTCTTTATAATTTGGCACCAATTTCGGATACATTTCAAAATCTTTGGATTATCGTTTTGGTTTCCTGTTTTAATTCCGTAATTTTGAAGTATGAATAATATACTTGAGATAGCAATATCTATAGCCACAGAGGCTCATAAAGGGCAAAAAGATAAGGGCGGGAATGATTATATACTACATCCTTTACGGGTTATGGATTCAGTTAATACCATAGACGAAAAGATTGTTGCTATTTTGCATGATGTCATTGAGGACTCAGATATGATTTTTGACGACCTTTTACAAAAGGGTATTCCCGAAAATTTAATAAATGTTCTACGATTGTTGACGCATGATTCAGAGATTCCATATTTTGATTATATTAAATCAATCTCTGAAAATCCTATAGCTAAATCCGTTAAACTTGCGGACCTAAAAGACAATTCGAACTTAAACAGAATCCCAAATCCAACAAAAAAAGACCTCCTCCGGATTGAAAAATATAAAGAAGCAATCAAAATGCTTCATACTCTTCCTTAGAGATGATAATATGTTCCTCAAACCCTCCAGTTACAACATTGCTCTCTTTCTCGGCGACAAACTCATTCTTTCCTCTGAATTTTACATAATAAGAAATTCTATCACCCGACACCTCGTTTCGAATAACAGCATCCTCGAAAGAGTTCACAAAGTACATATTCTCCTCTTGAATTCTATACCAAAATTCTCTATATGGAATCTGTTTCATAGCTTTACTTTTCTTAAACTGTTATAGTACTCTCTTGAAGCATTCTCTATCTCAACCATTTTCTTAAAGTCGCCAAGGTTACTTTCTTTTAAAGTTCTCCATTCTTCATAATATTTATGCCCTAGTCCAGGAGAGAGACCAGACTTACGCTTTATTTTGTCAAACATCGACCTACCAATTATTGGAGCCGAATGAAGGTCTTTTGCATAAATCATTTGTGGAGTGTTGACCTGTATTTCTGCAAATGTACCGTTTTTAAACTTTACATTGACGATTGTGCCACTATATCCTAGTGGATCGCTGCTGGCGAATTGCCTTTTTATACGGTCAACGTTGAATGATTTAGATATGTCATTGATTATCAAATGATGTTTACTTTTGTCGGCTATGAATGTATTCCTTATAATATCCTTTACTCTGCTTATATCCCCGGCATAATTATTTCTTGCCTTTTCTATAATTCTATTAACCGATTTCTCATTCACATTCGTAACGGTAACATTATTTCTTTTCGCTATCGTTTTCGACAAATTATCAAACTCTGAAATATTTTCTTTTGTTTTATTGATAATTGTATGATCTTTCTCTTTAACGTAAGATTTGTACTCTTCAGGAACTGGCGGTCGTTTTGGTATTATATGCTCTCCATTGGAAATCTTTTCAAACTCTTCATCAGTACAGAACACTGGAATGGCAGTACACATACATTGAACATGAAAACCCTCGAATTTAATAGCTTTCGGAAAAACGATGCCATTGAAACGCTTACAGACTTCGCATATTGTAGAAACGCGACTGTTAGAATTTTGAATCCTATATCCAACAACAAAAGGCATCGCCTGCCATCGTTCCCAGTCACCATTCCGATAGAACTTATTTATTTCATTCCTGGTAAGCCTAAGAGCATTCATAAACGAGGAACGATAAACTCCTCTACCGGGATTGTACTGTAATGCCTTTTGAGACGGCTTTAACAATCCAAATTTATCCCGGACACGACGAAATCTCGCATCGGGATTATTTAAATACTTCTTAATATCTCTTGCTAGCTCGTTAGCGCTTTTACCTTCTTCAAGCCCTGCATTTATGGAGTTCTCTAATTCAGCCCTCAATGATTCACCGCACTTCCAAACACGGTCTGAGATGGTGAATCCTTTTGTTTCCTGTTTTGAGAGGTTATTATAGTTAGATATTCCTTTACTTTTCATACCCGTTGGAATATCTAGTCCTCGTTTCTCAAATTGATATTCCAGCATTGCTGTATTCTTGGCGTTTGCTAAATCCCAAACGCCACGGGTAGATGAATTAACAAATAGCAGAATTGTTGAACTTAACTTACTTATTTCGTCATTTACGAACCTTTTAATCTTAGGATATTTTTCGAAAGCAAATTGATGATCCGCAGGGAGGGAAGATAAAGGAATACCGGCTAATATTTTATTTATAGCTTCACTGTACTTCTTTTGCAAGAAGTGATATGATTCAATTTGTTTATCGAGGTATTCCTTATCGTACTTATTCATTTATTTTTTATATAGTCGGATAAACGATTTCTTCTTCTCTCAATTGCTTCTCAGCTTTTATCTTCTCTATCTCTTCAACAGGATTAGCCACACCCATAAGCTCTACGGAAGTTTCAAGAGATATAATACCATCCGTATATGCTTTCCCTATAGCTGACCATTTAGCGGATGTATCATCATCAAATGGCTCTGCAAACTCATGTGATATATTGAGCTTGAGAATAGCGTCTCTGATGTATATATGTGTAACATTAGCCATGATTGCAAGTATTAGATTTTTTTCCCGGTCTACAAGTTCGTCGTATATTTCCATCCGGTTATCACGCTTCATATAACCAAGAATAAGAGCTCTTTTGATTGCCACTCCCGATAGTGTACCTGTTCCTTTCATGTTTTCAAATGTAAAATCAGGAGTAAACGTATCCATTAAAATAGAATCACGAAGGACTTTTTTCTCTCCATCTTTCATCTCTGTGGCCGTTGGTGGTGAAACATATTCAAATACACTATCTTTACCAGCCATTTGAACGAGCTTGCCCGTGTCTTCTCCTTTTGGTATATTCTTTATAACGTCAACCGATACTTTGGCTATCGGGTCCGCAAAATAATTATTGGTATCTCCCGTTTTTGAGTCCACCTCTTCATCTCTTTCTATTCTCCTCTCAACACCCTCCCACTCTTTGGGCTGTTTATAATATATGGCAGGAATCTTTCCTATTGGATTAATTACAGTTTTAACCTCCCAACCAATGCCGGACTTCTTACACCGATAGATAATCTCTGCTGTCAATATATCAAAATGCTCAACCGTTTTCCCGCCTTCATTCAAAAAATAGCCATACCCGAAAGCGATCATATTTTTAAATTGGTCAAACATGGGTCGTAAAGTATACCCTTGAGATTTTGATATAACCATAACTTTGACTTTGGGCATACCTGCATCCTGATACACGTGATACACCTTTGCCGATTCCGTTTCTGCGCCAGCTAGGCGTTTCCCATTGCGCATGGTAACATAAAAACGGGTATCCTCTAAGAACTTCTCATAAGCCTTAAACGCTATTTCAGTCTCCTCACTCGGATTTATCTCTTTCCAGATGATTGGCTTAGCAAGAAGGAAGAATAAAGCAACTTCATTGATATACCTTTGCCATGACCTTGGAAGCTTCTGAACAATATACGGAGCCTTACCTTTGCGGGGTTTATCCCTTCTGAACATAACCTTATGCAGATTTACGTCATACTCCTCAATAGTTCTTAGAACTTCGCTATCCCGATCCTGAAAGAGTTGTTTAGCCTTTTCTATATCGCCATCCCGGATGAGTTCAAGCAAATTCCGCTCAATTCCAACTCCGTTTTTAATTGAGTTTTGCAAATACCCTAAAATGTCACTTATCAATCCCATATCTTACAATTTGTTTTATATTCACACAGTATTACATCTCATATTAAATGCCATAAACTATCATATTGCTAGAATACACCTAAATCTTCTTTATCCAAATCTTGCTGCATTATGAGTCCCCTCTTTTCAACAGTTCCTGTTAAAGCGTCTGGGGCGTCATCATGCGCATTTTTACCTTTCTTGCGGTATGTTTTTATCGCTTTGGCAAACTCTGGCCACATCCTATCCCAGCCAGAAGGGAAAAAAGTCATATTGTTGACACTTGAAGAGCCATTAAATATTCTTGCCTGCTTATTTTCTCCTTGATGAAACCAATTAACCCATGTGCTTGTAATTTCCATTTCTCTTAATATCTTCTCAACATTACGAGCAAATCCACGTCCGCCGTTGTTGCTTTCAATGATAGCATGCTCCGTCAGATTTCTAGCAAGCATTTTAGCCGTCTCCTCTTCTGTGTACTCCATTGCTTTATCAGTATAAAGAACATCAGTAATATAGTTCCCATGCGGAAGCTCATCATAACAAATAGAGCAAAGGAAGTCAGATCCTGTATCTGCAGTATCTGTATAATTTTTCTTTTCAACAGACTTAGAGAATGGAATTATATCATACGTTCTGAATTCACGATACATAAGCCCCTCTATCGGGGTAGGGTCTTGTTGGTATTGGGTGTCGAAAACATACGGGTCTTTGTCTTGTAGTTTTTTGAGTTCTTCTAAAGTATGTTTTTGCGGCCACAAAGCTAGTTCGTTCCCGTTTTCATCTTCATATAAGCACGGAAGAGAAATAACGGTCCACTCGTCGGGTTCCAATTCCATCAGGTATCCACATAAGTCATGCTCATGTAACCGTTGCATGATTATAATTATAGGGGTATCGCGGCTATTGACGCGGCTTCTAATTGTTGTTTCGTATCTTTTGTTTACTGCTTCTCTTTTTGTATCAGAAATCGCATCATCAGGCTTCAATGGGTCATCGATTATTAATGCTCCTTTGAATGGGATATTTTCATCTGAAGGCTCAATACCTTCAAGCTCAGAAATCAACTCTTTTAAAACAGACAATTGCTCTTCAAGAGCTTTTCTTTCTGATTCAGACAAAGAAGGGTCATTTAATTGGCTCTCGATATCTCCCGCTCCAAAGCCTGTAACTTGTCCTCCAGTTGATGTAGCATAAACCCCTCCCCCTTCAGTTGTATACCATTTCTTTTTGCTGTCTGTGCTTTTAGATAGGTTTACGTATGGAAATATCTGTCGATAATATGGAAGTTTTACAGATTCTCTTACCTCATTTGAATTATCAAGTGCAAGATCATCGGAATAGGAAAGATGAATAAATTTGGAGGCAGGATTTAACGCCAGTCCATTACCAATAAGTCGCTTAACGAAAAGTTCAGTCTTTGAATATCTAGGAGCAATGTTGACTATTAGTTTTTTTATCTTCCCATCGAAAACATCATCAATAGCCTCACAAAGTTTTGCATGGTGACTGTTTACAATGAAAGGCTTCCCATTCTCGCGCCAGAAGCTATACTTAACATAGTTCAGCGAAGATGATAAGCAGTATGCCTGTAGCTCTTTATTTCCTTCGTAATCCATCATAGAGCCTCAATTATCTTTCTTGCCGTATCACGAGATATGGGAACAAGAGGAGAACCATCTTTACCAGTAATTTCTGTTTTAGATGGTGCATCGAATCCAAGCATCTTATTTATACTGTCAAGGCTTTTCTGTTTGTCATAAAGTTCAATCTTGACATACTCTACATCTACAATGTCGGGATTATCTTTCGTTCCGACATTTTTCTTCATAATTTTTGTAGATATGCTTTTGATGCATGCCTTTTGGTCTTCAGTTAGCAATTCTAGTTCTACGCGGTCAATCCATGTATTATGAAGATGGGCTATTGAAGAGAATGCAATCTTCTCGTGTTCTTTAATTACTCTCAATGCAGATATGCCGGCTGTCACTGCTAGATTATCTTGCATCTCTTTAATTCTATTTTGAATCTGAGGTTTTCTGAGGTTTTCGGCACCAATCGCGTAAGCACTGTCTTCTTTATAACCTGATCTTATGGCAGCTTGAGTAGCATTGAAGTCAATACAATACTCGTAGCAAAACTTTTCTTGCTTTGCCGTAAGTTTCATGTTTCTTTCTTCTTGGCTACCCATTACATTAATCCGTCTTCAATTATTTTCAAACTTATTTTATTGTAAAGGTAGTCTACATCATTTTTGAATGACTCATAGTTATTATACCAAAACACGACATCCGAGCAATTGTCGGATATTACTGTCCGTGAATTAATATTAAGGGTTTTAGCAAGTCCTTCTCTCAGTCCAGAAGGCATTTTCCCGCCAGCCAGCGCGCTAGGCGCATACAGGCATAGAATTATGAATATAAACTTCTTTCGCTGGGTTGGGCTTTCCGCAAACGGTTCAGGCTCCATATTTCCCAAAATAGCCTTAAACTGACTATATATCTCCGGAATCAATGAGAAATCCGTCAGTATTGGAGTTGTAAGTTCTCTCTCTCTTTCGGAGAGGTTAGATTTTTGTTTTCGAATAGTTTGTAGTTCCGATATGAATGAAAAGTTTGTTCCCATAACACGATTTATTTTTAATTAAATAGTATATTTGTACTATAATCGTGCTAAGGGAATTGGTTTGGGTGGTGCCGGGCTGGTTCCCTTTCTTTATTTTACTTTTCTTCCCCACATCATTGCTTCATACAGGGCTTTGTAATACATTTGGTATTCTTCGACAGTCTCAATAAATTCTACTCTCAGGGTTGCTTCTTTAGCTTCCCTGAGATACTTTGATAAGATTAATTGCTTCATGATTAAAAATTAAATTCCCAGCAAGTCTTCACTCACCGGGAAGGTTTGATTCACAACAACTCTTCCAGTTCAAAAAGAAGTGCATCATTACATTTTGCGCGCTGGTCTTGCCATTCCAGAAACTTATCCATCAATTCCTCATTACTGGTCTCAGAAATCAGATGGAGTAATTCGGTTTCCAATTCATTTAATTTTTCAACGGCTTGTTGATGTATGCTTTTACTCATTTCGAAATTTTCGTTATTCGTTAATTAAATGTTCCAATCCCCTTAAACGAAAGTACTCTTCACAGTCTTTTTTTCGTTCGATATCCGATTCTTCCACTTCATCTCCGTCAGGGTCAACTACAACATTGCAGATGAAAAAATACATATCAAAGACTATTTTGTCAGCCAGGTCTACGGCTCGTTTTTTAATATTCATATGCTAGTAAAATATTAATATCTGAATTTTGTAAAGTGAATGATAATCTTTGGCTTACTCAAATTCGATTTTTTAAACCAATCTTTGAAGTCTTGAAGGGATAGCCCGTCGTTCTTGGCAAGATTATTGGGCATTAAAGCTAGTACTCCGTTATTACGATTAAAAACTATTGGAAAATCAAGGTTGCTTTTTGAAAACAGTAAATCTTGATAGCCGATTCCGCTATGTTTGTCGAATGTAAAAAGGATCTTTGTGGTAGAACCTTTACCGTAAGGCTTTCCTATCCATTCGTACACTTCCAATACGGCATTTCCTTTATTGATTTCATCAATTCGTTTTTTCCAATAATCAACGTTCTCACGTATTGTATGCTTTTTGGGGAAATCCAATATCATCCTTCCGCAACTGGTGTGATATTTACATTCACTGCAACGACAATCTGTATTATTATCCATGCAAAACACAGATAGCTTGCACTTAAACCTTGTTTCTTCGCCTTTTTTGGGGTGAGTAGTTGGGAAAATAGGGCTCAATGGGATTCTGTATCTTTTTAATTTCTTCATTTCTTTACTGTTTTATATAATCATAATTACTGGGTATTCCACAACCCATTTTCCAGCTATCACACACTCGGTCTGTGAGTAATATTTCCTCGCCGGTTATCTTGCATTTATGCCTCCGGGTTTTGGACCGCAATCCGTTTCGTTTTAGCGGATGATAATAACCACAGAAAACACAATCTTTGCATCTGGCTGGTCTTGATGGGTATTCAATAATCATAATCCTGTCATTTAATTAAACGTTTGTATTCCTCTTTCCAGTAGCCATTCCATTGCAGGAGGAGTTACTGCATTGCCAAGTTGTTTAACTTTGTCTTTGCCGGTACCGCAAACAATATAATCCGACTCAAATGCCATAGCTGCCTGAACTTCATGCGAGAATAGCATCCGGTAAGTACAATCATTGATATCTATGTTTTCCGGAGAAGATAATACTAAGGCTACCCTGTCTTTGGTTGGAATGGTGCCAATAGGGTCGAACATTCCTGAAGCCTGGTTATTGCCATAGTAGTAAGTCAAGAAAGCATTTACGGCTTCGGTTGATGCAATGCCATGAGTAATCATGGATGTTTGGGTACTCAACGCTTGGTCAATTGCCCTCGTTGTTGACTGGCCTCGGTTCTCAACAATGAAAGGCACTCCTAATAGCCCATGGGAGTCTACGGTTCTCATTGTGCCCAGTGTTTTATCAATTGGAATAGGGGCATGTTTAGGGTTGAACCCACCACCATAGTTTTTAATTACGATAGGCAGTCCAACAAATCCATGATGATTGCCACCGGATAAAACAGTTGATACATGCTCGTTTAGCGGCCGACACTTTCCGTTTTTATTATGCTCGTCTATCATCATTGGAACGCCTACTACTCCGTAATTGTGCTGGGTAGTCATGGTATATTCCGGTGATGTTATTGGTATAATGTCACCACCGTAAGAACCTTTCGTTACCAGTGCTGCAACCTGGCGGGTTGTTTGGGTGTACATTGGGTCGGTTATTCCGGATGCACGGTTGAGTACACTGGAATTATCTGTGTAAATAATGAAATTAGAATCAGAACATCTTTCCAAACCATATTCTATGCGCTTCATGGTATTGGGCTTGAGGGGGATTTTCCTATCTCCGATACGTTGCCCGGGCTTAGACCAATCAATTACATTAAAGGCAGAGTAATAATAGGGTTCGACTTCGTTGGTGCATCGTGGACACCGGTATATGTATTGTTGCCGGTACTTCCCGAATTTCTTTTTCGGGTTTTTCCAGCTCTGGATAGATTCAACTTCTTTCCCGCAGCATTGACAATAGGCTTTCGGACAGAAATTCAGGTCGGGGGCTTTATTTCCTTTCTTCCAGAAAATGACATACATTCTATCCCGGCTTTGTGGTGTGGGTAGAGCATGCATGGAGTTCAGGTAAACACATTTATGGTTGTATCCAAGATTGTGCATGGCATGTAACCAGGCATCCCACATAATCCACTGACGGGCTTCGACTACATTCTCTACGATT
>DAMCMT010000003.1:0-43093 GCA_032108265.1 Bacteroides sp. | reverse complement strand
TAGTTGTGGACTTCCGCAAACCGGGGTACATCCCACATTGTTGCACGGGAACGCTCGGCGGCCGGGTCAATGGTAAGATCGCCGAAAAGGGTATTTGTTTGCTGATACTTTCGCTTTTGCCCTTTTGCTAGGCTGTGGTTGGTGCATTCCGGACTGGTAATTAATATATCTGTACTTTGGTAGCGTCTGGGGTCGGTGGCCTGGATATCGGCACAATCGTGTTCTGTCTCCGGAAAATTGGTATTATGGGTTTCAATGGCTAGTTTCCAGTGATTCATTGCCAGCTTGACTTCTAATCCACCACCCATTTTACGGGATAACCGGCGGGCGCCTTGAGAGGAGCCACCGGCGCCGCAGAACTGGTCGGTGACTGTGAGGTAACTGTTTTTCATTTAATTATTTCTTTATTGGGATTTTTACTTTATCTCTTTAAAAGGATACTTAGCAACTTTGAAGTATTTATAGACTGACTTATAAAATCTGTCTCTTTGGAGTTCGGCAGACTTGGTATAAGCTTTGCTTTCACTCATAGGTCCAGTTATCATTATTCGGTTATATCTGCGGTCTCTTTTTGTAGCGACTACGCAATATTGTGGCTCCATGTTTTTATTGTTTCGTTTTTACGCATTGATAAAAGAATATTCTCCACTCTCAAAACCCCAGAGGGTATGCTGTAAGTTCCAATCTTCGTACCAAACAAAGCCTGTTCTACTCTCACACTTTACCGCAAGTACTTCGCCTTTTATTTCTATGGGAGTTACATTTCCGGCGAAGTGCGTTCCAGTAAATCGTTCACCATTCTTTAATCGGTTGAGCGTTCGTTCCTCTCTCGCTTTTGCTCTATCAGCTTTCATTTTGTCCTTAATATGTTCCGGCAAAGCGTCCTGTGCAGCTTTGTCGAACGTTATACATTTTGTCTTTTCCATCATTTCTGTAGTTTTTACGTTAGTTGTATTTCTTTTAGCTTGACTCCCCGAATAAAAGGATTTGCCCATTCACGTTGAAACTGTTTCCAGTCACGGGAATACTCGCCTTTAAAATCTCTATATAGCATGGCCATGGGCACAAACCCAGCGCGCCATGTATCATGCATACGCTTTAGTGCTTTGTCGAATGTGTCTTTTTTGTATCCACAAAGAACATAGGCATTTAAGTTGTGGGAGCCACGCGTGAAGCCAGCATCAAACAACATCTTTCCGGCTTCAAGCAATGGTTCGTAATCTTCGGGGGTGTCGTATGCAAAGAATATACTATCAGGCTTTAACTCTTTCAGTCGTACTGCCATTTCCGGCTTTAACAACTTTGCTTCCAAACCTCCGCAAAACTGTGGGCGATGTGGTTGCCGTCTTAACATTTCAAACACCTCGTTAATGTGCCGATCGGAGCAAGCGAGTAGATTATCATCGGTAACAATCCAGCCGTCGGTAACGGGTAATTCTCGCAATTGGCCACCCTCTCGTTTTGGTACTGAACAAAACCAACAACGGTTAGGGCAGCCTCTTGATGTTATAACATATCCTTTCTTCATATACATACCAGGTACAAAGTTCGCCCCAGGTTCATTGTATGCTGGGCCACCTACTTTTTACTGGCGCGACACCCTCCCACATCCGAGCGGCTTTCTCTGCCCATGGAATATCCCATGTAAATGTTACCGAAACGTGAATTTCATCTGCGGTATCCCATAATTCGGGTAGCTTGTGGATACGTACATTTTCATCGTCCGGAGTGGCTCTGGTTTTTGTAGGGAATACCCGTATTATTTTTTTGCTCATATTATCTTATTATTCTCACATCAGGGCGACTGTTCCTCCTGAGCCGTTACACTTTTTGCATATCATCGTTTTTATTATTCGTAAATTTCATCACAATTTCCACAGACGATGCAAGTCCATCCGAATATAATATTTCCACATCCATCTGTTGTATATGGATTAACTTCATGCTCAGTAATACAATTACACTTCTCACAATGAATATCGCGTATTTCGTTACTAACTTTATCCATCCATTCAAATCCGGATTCTCTAACTTTTTTCATTTTTTCCGTTATATGTTATCTACAATCTTCACGTATTCCGCCTTATTGACACCGGCCGTTCCATTGGTACCGTACTCAATATGCGCACCGTTCTTTATTCTATCTTGCAACTTTACTGCTGCTTCCGCCGCATCAGGGAGTGATTTATACTCTTGATGCCCGATAGGATATTTGCAATATTTTCTTCCCTTATCAAGCATTATGCTTAATCCGAAGATTTCTTTTTCGGGATTGTTTCTATCGAAATTTGGTTGAGTTCTTATTTTCATTTCTTGTTTGTTAGATTTGTTATGACTGTTTGTAACTCTTACATTTTCTATCCTTCCCCTTATAACGGTGTTCAGGCGTATGATAATTCTTTTCATCGTACAACTCAAAAAAGTCGGGTTCATAGTAGTAACAGGTTGCCTGGCGAGGGCATTCTTTTGAATTGCCCTTGCTATCCAAGTATATTCCGTGGCATATTACTTTTTTGCCCATTTCTTTATCGTTATTCGTTAATCTTCCATCTCAAATACTCATACTTATTCAAAAAATCGCTGTAAGCAGCATCAGGAGACAAATATCTAATCTCTTCGTAATTAGCCTTTCCAAAGAAGACGGCTGCTTCAATGTCTTGTGCAATATTGTCCGCTTTCTTAACGCCTATAGGAGTTATACCGAAACGATTATAGATAACTTCCTGTATTCGCTTTTCAATGATTACAAAGTTTGGCAACAGGTTCTTCAATGGCTTAATCATGTCTCCAGTATAAGCTTCCGAGGCATCATGAAGTAAAGCTTCTAATTGTAATGTATAATTTTTCGGAAAAACATTCGCAATAATCTTTTGAACCAATAAAGAATGCTCTGCAATAGAGAAGTATTGAGGCGAAAAGCCGGAGAAATGTGGTTTATATGCCAATCCTTTAGCGATATCTTTTACATCTATCATTTCAGGTTCCGGATGCAGAATATTGAATTTAATACCTTTTGCAGTCCGGAAGCATCCATCCGTTTTAATGCCTGCCTTGTGTTCGACTACACTTAGTTTAGCGGCCATGCTCATAAGTAGAAAACTTATTTTGTTTCTTAGTTTATTCATTTCTTATTCATTTTGATTATTTTTAGATATTCATTTTTAACTCTCTGATATAGCTTCTCCTGTTTTTTAGTGAATGGCATAAAGGAATGGTTTAGCCATCGGCAGATATAGTAGCATTTATCATCAGAGCAATCCCTGTTTTCGGAGGTTATTACCCAATCGATGTTTAGCTTTCCTTTCTCACGTGCCTTAATAAAGGCATTAATCAGTTTTGGCGATTCAAGAAGTGCAGCCGAGTTGCTTGTAAAGTTTGCTTTTGGGCATACTCTGCAACCAACTCTTTTTCTGCCGTTTTTGTATTCAGGATTAACGGGCAGATTGTACCGTCGCATATAACCCCATACATCACAGTCACTCCAGTCAATAATTGGTTTTAGCTGAATAACACTTGCGGTTCCTATTGACTGGCAATTCTCTTCGAAGTAGTCATCAATCAGGTCTTTGTTTTTCTTTAGAGTGGTTTTATTCTTGGCTTCAAATGCAGTTCTTTCCTTTCGTTTTATGCTTTCAGCTTTCCGAACACCAACAATACTACATTCATCGACATACATCGGGTTATGCTTGTAGTTTTTGCAGCAGTAGGCAGCTTGAACAGTGGGAAGGAATCCACCGTGATTTCTCCATATATTTTCGATAAAACCAAACTTATAATCTCTTCTTTTTATTACGTCCGGATATTTTTCTCGGATAAAACGTAGGGTTGTGCTGCTTTCAAAGGAATGATTAAAATATGCCTTAAATTCAACACCGGAACGTAGACAAAGGTCATAGACTACCTGGCTATCCTTGCCACCCGAAAAGCCCAAGCGCACTTCGAATCCCATCGCCTTAGCTATTTGCGAGAATTTCTGTATTCTTTGGATAGCTTGCTGTTCAATTTCATCCCAAAATAGGCTCATTTATATTAAAATTAGAGGGTGAAATAAAGACATAACACATAGTACACTGCATAAAAGAATGCAGAGAATAATAGGATGGCCAGGTATATTAGCTTTTTCATATCAGACCGCTTCTAATTAAGTCTCACATATTTACCCTCAATAGGGCATTCTTGCAATATTCGCGCGTTATCTTCTCCGAAAGCGATAAGCAATGAACCGCACCCGGGAGAATCTCCACGGCTTCCATCAGGACGATAGAAACGAATGCGGTTACGGAGAAACTTCATTGCTGTGGCTTTCCCGAATATTACATCCTGAAACATTTTACTGTCGCATCGGTTGAAAAGTAAAGCT
The DNA here is from genome assembly GCA_032108265.1 of Bacteroides sp. Classification (GTDB taxonomy): domain Bacteria; phylum Bacteroidota; class Bacteroidia; order Bacteroidales; family Bacteroidaceae; genus Bacteroides. The sequence goes on along the minus strand of DAMCMT010000003.1, from coordinate 38,733 downwards.
ATTCCATTGCCGTGGTCAGCCATCCGTCTTACAAACTTCTCAATGAGTGGACGGGAATAAGGTGGATTAAGCCACACACGCCCATGCCACTCTTGTTTTAATCCGTCAATCTCTTTGTTGTACATTGTCTTAGCAGTGTACCATAATGGTGATACGGGCGCGCATGGGTCTAAATCAAATTCACCGAGCGCACTTAGTATTTCTCTAGGAGTGTACCATTCGTCAGTACTGGTGGATGTTCGCTCAAATGTTGTATTCATAATTAAATTTCATGTATTAAATAAATCCTTTTCTATGTCATAATTATAAACAAGGATTTCAGTCCGCTTCTGAATCCCTTTCTCTCTTTCTCCACGTCCAAGGTTTGTCATTCGTAAGCTAACCTCAATGGATTTGTGATTCCAACCATGTTTTAAAATGTGGTACCTAAGTGTTTGGCACCAATAGTTTGAAAGAATGAATTTCCCTTTTATAGTTGTTAGCAACTGGAGTAGCTCAAATAAATCCTTATGGGTATAACCTGAATAATGCTGTTGATAGCACCCGGGATAAGGTGGGTCGAGATAAAAAAACGTATCTTTTCCGTCACGGTCCTGAATTACTCGAAGTGCATCTCTGCAGGAGATTTGAACACGCTCCAGTCTTTTATGTAGCTGCTCCGAGAATTCATTTCGTTTATTCATTATCATGGTTGCAGATTGTCCTCCGGAAGTTCCATTGCACCATTTCCAGCCACCGTGCATACTTCCGGCAAAGGATCCGTTCGTTATCAACCAGACCGCCCATGCTTTTTCTATATCATTCGCGTCCACCCGTTTGTTCCATATATCTTTCGCATGATAGTATAATGTTTCTGAATGAAGCGTTTGTCGAATAAGTTCCTGAAGCTCCTCAAATCGGTTCTGGACACACGAATAAAAATTGATGAGATTATTATCATGGTCGTTTATCACCTCAATACCGGATTTTGGTTTTTCAAAAAATACTGCGCCACCTCCAAAGAATGGTTCACAATAAAGTTTGTGCCCTGGCATCATGGAGATTATTTCCCGGGCTATTCGTTGCTTTCCTCCGTAATAAGTTATAGGTGTGCGCATTTAGATTAATCTTTCTTATTGGTTGAGTAAATTCGGCTGTAATTGAATTATTTAGCCGTTGAATCCTCTCTATCTCATCATAGATAAGTTTCTCCTGTTTCAAAAATATTATAATCACGTCCAACACAATTAGCTGGCAGGTTTTCCCTGTTTAATCCAGCTTGTTTGATAAATGTATCCTTGAAATAGAATTTGCTATCTAAATGAGTACAAGCAAGCATAAAGCCTCTTAAGTCTCTCCAATCATATTTCTTACCGCTCATAAGGCCGACTTTAAAGAGTTTACAAAAGTCAACTGATTGCATAATCATTGATAAGCTACTATCTAAATCTATTATTGGTTCAATGGATGCAAATGTTCGATGACCCTCAAGTTTCATATCTCTAAGAGCCATAATGCGACTTTTGTTATTCGGAGCATTATGTTCTTGATTATCGCATCCTGTTAGTGTAACCCCGTAAGCAATTAACCTATTATCCCAGTGATAAGCATTTGAGACTGCGCTAAATTCCAGAGCTTCTTTCTGCCCCATTTTGGTTAGTATTTTAACGGGGATTCTATTGGCTTGACAAATGCCTATAGCAAAATATGTAAGTTCTTTGGTTTCCGGCAAGAAAGGATCTGTTGTGAATGAAAAAAACAATCCATGCTTTCTTAATTCATCAACATTTTCTGCTACCTCTTGAATAAATATCTTTGATGCGGTGTATTCGTCAATCAGTCCTTTCTTCAAGGTGGGTATATTTCCACCCAATACTTTTGATGTCATTCCCTTTTTATTGAAACAGTATGTACATCCTACAGAGCATCCATTATAGAAATTGCATGCCCATTGAGCGTATTCAGACGCTTTGCCCGAGGGATTGTATATTGCTTTCCCTTTGAATGTCTTTTTATTCATGATAATTATGTTTGAAATAAAAACCCCGGAGTGTATTCCCCGGGGCAAGAGTATATAATCCTTGTGCAGTTGTAGTGCTGCTCACTTTATGTTCCCGGATACCAAATCAATGGACACCGGGATAATGGTTGAATAAAAACTTAAACCGGGCATTCTCCGGACGACACGCCTTTTCGTGCGGCATTGTTGGTTAATGATTATTGTTAATTATCCGGGGTCTTTCCCGGGATTTTCTTCATTGTCAGATTGAGGTGTCACAATGGTGTCACGGCCAGTTTTATCTACAACTACTAGTTTACCGGCAATTGTAATGGTTGTTTTTTGACCTTCAGGGAATGATTCGACAAATTTTCTTGCTGCCAATTCAATATTTCCTGTATTGTCGGCCTCTTGTTCCACACCGTATGGATATACATCCATAATAGCAGTTTCGGCCACCGAACCAATCTGATAATCGGCCATTGTGCCTTTCATACCTTCATCCAGTTTCTTTACAGCATCGCGAAGGTTGGCAGCCTGAACGAGCATGTTGGTGGACGTTCTTCTCTCGGCGCCGGTTCTTTCATCTAGTGTGATGAATATTACCTTGCATTTGAACCATCGATCGGCAGATTCTTCATCAGAGAAGAATAGCTCGCTGTAATTGGCTCTTTTTATATCTGATACAGTGAATTCTCCTGAGATGAAATAGCTCATCTCTTCGATGATTCTTTTCTCAGCTTCGGTAAAGCTCAGTGCATCAACTAAGTAAGGCTCTGTAACTTTCTTAGCCATGCCGTTTTCCATCATTTTCTCGTAGCGTATTTTACACTCGAACCATGTGTGCATACTCATAATTTAATCCTCCTATTAATTTAATCTTATTTCCTTATTCCGGCCGTAGCATTGCCATAACCATGACTTTTATATTGCCGAAATATGTAATTGTTGAGCCGTAAGTATTTGTATCGTAGAATATTTCGATAGTATCAAGTCCATTGGCAAGGGCAACCATCACCAAACGGTATAGTTGGAAAGGATGGAAATAAATATCACCAATCCATATACCAATTGTTTCGGACTTATTATCATCTTCAATCAAGGATAAAGATACCCGAGGGAAAGGATGTTCTCCTTGTATGCCACCATCTCCTTCACATAAAGGACATTCGTCAGTTTTAGTATGATGATTACTTTTCTTGTCTCTGTAAAGCCATTCTACTTCTCCTGTACCTTTGCATTCCTTACAGTTAATAACAAGGGTGTCTACGATTAAACGGGCTTTTGTAAGTTCTTTAACGATATCATCAACGTTAATTTTAATACTTGCCAGATTCTTTTTTTCAATTTCGTCAATTAGCCTTTGTGCATTTGGATAGTTATCTATTGTTTTGTATTCTAATGACAATTCATCTTCCGGAATAGAAATCAAGACATGACCATCAGAGGCATAAACTATTCCATCTTTTAAATTTGGATATGACATTACCGGGCGCAATATATCTTTGCCAGTAAAAATGTTTAATAATAAATCGTTTATTGATTTCATGATAATTTATTGTTTTTGTAGTAATTGCTGATTCTGACAGTCAGAATAGCATACTGATTTGCTTTTTTGTAAAAATCCGGATGGAAAACGTTATCTTCCAGCCAGGATATAGTATCGTTGGCTCGCTCAATGAGTAGGTCAATGTTTGTTCTTTCAATCATTTACTTAGAATGGATTTTCGGGTGGTATATAATTAGAATATCCACGGATATCACAATCGTAAATCCGGGTAAGAGAATCGTTATGCTTGAATTTGACCGTTCCAACTGCACCATTTCTATACTTCGCAATAATTAACTCACCAACGTTTTTAACAGGGTTTCCAGCATTGTCAGTAATGGTTTTTCCATATTTCTCCGGCCGGTTAATGAAGATTACCATATCCGCATCTTGCTCAATTGCACCTGATTCACGAAGGTCACTTAATTGCGGTTGTTTGTCCGTTCGTTTATCTACTTCGCGGTTAAGCTGTGATAATAACAACACCGGGACATTTAATTCTTTGGCTATCAACTTGGCTTCCCTACTCATGGATGATATTTCTTGCTCACGATTGGAATTTCTCGTTCTATCACCTGTAGCTAACTGAAGATAGTCTATAATGACCATTCCACATCTTTTCTTCTTGTGCAACAACCTGCACTTTGAACGAATGTAAGACATGGAAATACTCGCATTATCATCCACCCATAGAGGCAGACGGTATAAGTTATTCACTGATTGGTCTATCTTCTGAAAGTCGTTATCGTCCAATTTACCGGACTTTAGATTCTCTGGAATAATATCACATTCAGAAAGCAGTAACCTGTTAGATAGGCTTATATCAGACATCTCAAGGGAGAAAAGTGCAACCGGAACTCCTGAGCTTGCAGCAGATTTAGCAAAATGTAAAGCCATGGCCGTTTTTCCCATGGCTGGGCGAGCAGCTATTACAATAAGTTCAGAGCCTTGCCATCCGGAAGTTATCCGGTTTAAGTCAGCTAATCCCGTTGTGACTCCAGTTTGCCCACCGGCAGCATAAAGCGATACCCGGCGCTGGATGTCTTTGTATGTGTCCTGCAATATTTCAGTAAATTGCCTGATGCCATTACCGCCGATAAAGTCTTCCTGTAGCCGCTCTAGCTCTTTTCCAGCATTGAATAAAACATCCCCGATATCCTCCGTTTCATCATACGCTTGTTTTTGAATTATATGCGATAATTCTATAGCCTTTCGCTGCATATATTTCTGCTTAATAAGCATCGCATGGTATTCAATGTGTGCTGAAGAAGCCACCCGACTACTTAATTGTGTTACATAGAATGGCCCACCAACTTCTTCCAATTTAGCTAACGACCTCAACTTTTCTGTTACGGTAAGAATATCTACGGGTTTATTGTTTTTATTTAAAAATACAATGGCCTCGTATATATCCTGGTGAGACATCTTGTAAAACATGTCCGGTTGAAGGAATGATACTTTGTCAAATGCTGATGTCTCAATTAGTAAAGCTCCCAAAACCGCTTCTTCAATTTCAGGAATATTAGGGGGTATCAAAGTCCCATACGACGGTATCCGATTCTTGTTTCTTTCTTTCATCATAATTCCCTGTTAATACTTTTTCAAAATTTGTTGGACGAATGAGCCAATCGAAAGTAGCTTTGAATTTACCACTATCTCCTTTTAGAAAGCTATTAGAAGCTGCTTTATGAAAGACTTCTTTAAGTCCATCTTTGCCATGTTCTCGAATTCGAGCTCTAATTAGACCTTTTCTAACATCCGATAATGGATATCTAACCTCACCGAAAACTCCTTTTGTTTCACGATTAAAATAGTCAACTATATTTTTAAAATTAATTTGTTCATCGTGGAGCTCTGATCCACATAGTAATTCGTCAGAATTACTAAATATATCTACGTTAGTAGATTCATTATCATTATCATTATCGGGTTGTTTCGGTTGTTTTTTCAACCGTTCGGTTGTTTCGGTTGTTTTTTGAGCGTTTTTATTACCCTTCGGTGCACCTCCTTTTTTAGCATTATCTCTGTTTCTATTACATTTCTCGATATATGCCTTAGCATCCCTATCGAGGTCTTGTTTAATGAAAGAAAATGCAACTTTAGCAATTGGTTTGAGTTCGATCAAATTTCCGTTGATGGCATATTCCGTAATAGCCTGGTAAATTTCCAATTGAACATCCTTTGTTAGCTCACTGATTACATTTTTCCAACTTTCATAAAACACGAAAGACTTTCTACTCATGTTAATTCTTTAGATAATGGATACACAATCTTGTTCCAACCGACCTATATATTTTTAGCAGGCCACAAAAGCACATGTGGTTATTCACCGGCCCGGCCCTTACACAGGTTTTGCAGTTCGCAATGGTTTTTATTTCTTCTGTTTTCTTAGCCATTATAAATATACATTGGTTAATTGTTTGTCTCTATTATTTACTTGCCAAAGACCTTTTTTTGGTTCGACTAATTTTAAATCTTCTACTTTTCCAAACTGATCGACACTTCCGCAGAGGTCTACTACCCACCCTGACTCCTTTTGGGCATGTGGACGGATAGCACGGCCAACAATCTGGTAATAGAGAGCAAGTGACATGGTTGGTCTTGCTAGCACTATAGTATCCAGTTCCGGATAATCGAATCCAGTAGTTAATACCCCTACATTAGCGACTACTTTAATTTTACCAGACTTGAAATCAGAAAGAATTTTCTCTCTTCCAGCTTTCGGAGTTTCACCAGTAACTATTGCACATCCATGAATAGAATTTGTTAGGCTTTCAGCCTCTTTTAAGAACCGGGTAAACACTAGGATACCTTTCCGCTTGCTCCCTGATTTGGGGTGTAAAAGACGTTGTACGATTGTTACCAGATAATTATAAAAATCTAACCGATTATATTCATTTACTACCGACTTATCGGTATAATCGGCACCGGTAGAGTTAATCCTCAGATTATTACTATTCCATCCCGGAGGTTTGAGTGAATAATATTCTAATTTGGAAAGATAACCCATATCTAAGAGGGTAGATATTTGCACCTGGTAGATTACATCTGAGAAAACCCGAGGTCTCGTACGTGTGATGAATTTAAGCATTGAACCAAAACCCTGTGTACTACTCAATCTATATGGAGTAGCAGTTAATCCAAGCACTTTGCATTTTAAAGCTTCTAAAAAGTCTTTGTACATTCCATGTTTAGGGTTAACCAAATGACATTCATCGATAATGACGTTCCGAAAGTGCGAAAATAACCCGGGGTTACTTTTTACACTTCCTATAGTAGCGAATGTAATTCTACTTATCTGCTTAGAGTTGAAAGAGGCCGAATAAATAGCGCAATCTAATACTCCGTAAGAACAAAGCTTTTGATAATTTTGCTCCAAAATTTCCTTGCTTGGCTGAAAGACTAAAGTATACCCGTCAAGCCGGTTCGCTATATCTGCAATTACAAGGCTCTTTCCAGATCCGGTCGGTAGAACTTCAATGGCATTGGATTTTGTTTTGGACTTAAAGAAGTTAACCGCAGCATCTGATGCTTGTTGTTGATAACCCCGTAACTGATACATATTATTCTAATTTTATACCATCAAGAGAAAATGTTTCTTTTCCTATTTCAACTATTGTATCTTCAGGCTTTTTAATCCTATTTCCTCGTTTGAGAAGAATTATTTTCTCTCTGTAGTGCTTGATTAACTGCTCATATTCGAAATCGGAAATTTTGGATATGTGAGAAGCTTTAATTTTTAATAAATTAAATTTCTGTTGTCCGATTTTAGTGATTAAGTTCACCCGATATCCTTCCAAGTGATCGGCCTTAAACCGGTTACAGTGACGGCATTCAGCATGGCAGTTATTCTCATCAAATCGAGTTGAAAGATGGCTTCGACTAAAATAATGGCCACAATCTGCTTGTGCGAAAGGCTTAATATGACCACATGAAATACATCGAAAGTATCCGTTATCCATTGAGTCACGAAGCCTAATGAAAAGACTAAACTCTTTGTCGAGTTTGGCTTTCAAATCAAGTTTTTTCTTAACTTTTATCCCTGCCTTATCAAAGAGAGGAAGCGGTTTATCTTTCTTTTTCTTGGGTTTATGGTAAAACATAGAATTTGAAATAAGAAGGTTTTAAACGTATTCTTTATATTTCTCAACTTCTTGCATAGCATGGATAAGGAATTGTTGGTCACCAGGTGAGGGTAAATAAATATCGGCTACCGATACACTCCAATTCCGGAATCTTTCAACTGAGAGAGTCATCTCCGCTGTAGAAAGTTCAGCACTGCTCCGGAGATAAATAATCTTGGTTCCTTTTTTATTCACCGTTTCCCGTTCAAACAATTCTTTATTGCATGTACGCTTATAAAAATCAATTTTCGCTTCATCTAGGCTGCAACCGTATTCAGAAGCAAAATAGCCCAAAAGCAGATGTAAATAACTGTTTTGGGCTAGTGTACGATTGGGGTGTTTCTTCTTTACCTCAACGATGGCTTTTTCTTCATATAGCCTGTTTACGTATTCTTTATATTTGGGTACTTCCCAATCGTTTTTTAAGTTGAAAATCATTCCAAAGCAAATATTTTTCGGTCGGTTATCAAATGCTTATTTTCTTCCAGAAACTCAATAAACTGTTCTACATGAGATGTGAGAATAGGTATATCTCTATCCGGTTCAAAAACGTATGTTTCTGTAAATGTTCCGGTTGGAAATCCTGTCCTTTTACTGAGTTCGGCTACATTATATTCAAATAGTCTTACATCAGAACCATTCTTCATTAAGCAATAAGGGTAAACAAGATGCTGAAAGTTGTTTTTGAACTTTCCAACGGTGTAACTCTCTGTTGTCTTAATATCATGAACAGACATAGGCATCAGTTCATCAATAAATCCATATAAGAGTACATTACCGTAATTTGTAGGTAGAATTGCTTCAACCCTCTGCTGAGTAAGCGCGCCACTGAAATAATCTGAGAACTCTCGGCAAAGTGAAATAGGGAAAGAGAACATTCGCTCGTTGTATGTAGCTTTTATTGCAATAACTTTTTCAGTTTGGATTTCATTTTTCTTACACTGAACATCGCCATCAATGTATTGATAGTCATCAACTACAGTCTTCTCATATATCCTATCAATTAGCATTTTATCAGACTTCCTGTCTTCAATCATGCAATCTATGATTTCATTGAAAGCCGTGCCTCGGTCGGCTTTCTCGCTATCAAATGGCACCCTGTTTATTCTATCAATTAAAGATTTAAATTGATTTTTTCTAAATTCATCTTCATCAAAAGGAGGGTTTTCAGAAAAACCATAATATTTTCGATAAATGACATCACTTCTAAGGTAATTTTGGAAAGCGTCAAGAATAGTGCTGTAAAATTTGTAACAAATATTACTCATACTTAAACCTCCATTTATATCCTTTATATGTTTTTCCTATTCCTCTGCACCTACTTGAAATAAGAGTTGAAAAGTACCCTAATTCCAACTGGACCGCCCAAGCTGATTCCCATTCCCGAATAACATTCCCATTCATATCACATTGTAGTATTGGTTTTCTATTATTCTTACCATTTTCTTTTGCATGAATAATATTATCCTTTATAGGGAGCCATTCAAGATTAGACACCTTGTTGTTAGTTTTATCTAAATCTTTATGATTTACAGTAGCATAGTTGTTCGGATTAGGAATAAATGCTTTAGCTACCTCCCTGTGAATAGATACTGTTTTCCTTTTATTCTTGTAAGATAGTACTAATCGCAAATACCCATTAGGAGCAGGACAAGGGACTCTTAGTGTATGGCGTAATGGGTTTAACACATGCTTTAAACGCCCATAATTGCTTATAAAATATATCCCTTTAAAGCCCTCAATATCTTTCCATTCTTCTCTATCAAAGTCTTTGATACTATTTTTAGGATTTCTCATGATAGAAAGACACTCTTTGCAATATTCCCGCAAACCATCTGGAGAGTTTTTATTTTTATGAAACTCCCCAGATGGTTTTTCCTTACCACATCGAACACATTTCTTATAGCTAGGCTGCTGGTTCATATTTCTTAATTTCTTTGTTGTACTTCAAACCAAGGTTTTTCACTTTTTCATTGAGAAGCTGCCCGGCCATCTGCTTAGAACTTCCGATATGTTCGAACTCATTTATACGGGAAACAAAGTCATTAGCGCTTACTTCATCAGTGATGAGGTTTATGGCCTCTTTGATTTCGGAAATGATTTCATTGTACTTCTTTATTTCCTCTTGTTTTTGCCTTAATCGTTCCAGGTATGGGTTAATCACATAATCCTGTATAGCAGTATTGTTAGCTGTCGGATTTCCACTATTATCAAGAATAGTCGGAATATTCATCGTTGCCGGTAGATTACAGGTATTCTTACCGTCATTGCGGCTGGTTGGGTCAAATGTTATTGTCCTCACGCGTCCTTTTGCTTCAATATATCCGAGTAAGTCAAGTTCGGTAACAATTGAATTATAGGTCTTTTCTCTAAGCGCCGGGATAAATACCGTATCGTCGCCCTCTTTTCTTGTATCCCGGTGTGCTACGAATATGATATGCTTGTTTAGAGTGGATATTTCACGGACGAACCAGGAAAATTCAGCGTTAATCCCGTTCCAACTGCTTATGTTAGGTATGCCACCGTTACACTTGAAGTCAATGATGTAATCCATCATCTTACCAATGGTATCAACTACTATGGTTTGATAGGGCGATAAATCTTCCCTCAGAACGTTTTTAATGTCATTCCAAGACGTTATCTGGACGGTATCAACTTCTCTTAGATGAGCGTTGTTGATACGTTTTACACCGTTGTCGAAGTCAAGAAGTAAGGGTTTAGGAGAACTTAAAGCATAGGTAGACTTTCCCATACCGGCTTGACCGTAGACCATCATTTTAATGTTTGTCTGAATATTTAATTCAGTACTTTTTTTAATAAGACTCATAGCTGTTGTTATTTAATTGTTATTTCGTCTGTTTCTTCGTCGATAATGTAGCATTCAGGACAATAGTGCTTTCCTTCATGCTCTATCCAATCTCTATCTGTTGATTCCTCGATAGGTGCGCTTTGGTTTGTCCATAGCGAGTAACCGGTAAAAGGATGTTCAAATACTTGCTCGCAGCGGTCACATATTAGGCCGTAGCATGTTTCTTGAAATATACTCATGGCATATTTATTTGTTGATTTCTAATAAAGGGATAAATAAAGCCCCGGAGCGTATTCCCCGAGGCTGTAAACAATTACACATCACGCTTGATGCTGTCATACTTAAAACGACTGCAAAAATGATTTAAAACTTTGCTTACTTTATATCAGAAATTATCAATACTTTTTCTTTTCCTCAGTAGATGAAACTAACAGCATTCCAATTCCTCGCATTTGAGTGCGTAAATCATCATTCTTTTGTTTTTCAATTTCTAAGTCTTTATAGACGGATAACCAACTCTCTGACTTTTTAGCTAATTCAGCTTTTAGTTCAGAAATTTCTTTTTCAAGTTCTTCGATTGTTTTCATTTCTTTCAATTTTAGAATTTATAATAAGTACCCGCCATACCTTTTACGGATTGTTCTCGGTATCGAGACCGAACGGGCTTTATTTGAATGAAGCGATACTGGTGCCCGGGCAGCATACTTACACGTAAGGACATTTCGTTACTTCAAATTAAATTCTTATTTTTGACCAAAAACGTTATGAATTCAGAGGAAAAAGAAAGGTTTCAGTATCGAGAAAATTTCAAAAAGGAATTAATGAAAGAAATTAAGGAGACTTGTAAAAAACCAATAAATTATCGTAAACATCCAGAATCATATCAATTAAAATATGAAGAAGATGAAAAAGAGAAAAACTCATTTTATGATAAAATTGAGGATAAAGTTTCCAAAGATGCTATAACAGAAAAGGGCCTTTCGAAATTTTGTAAACAAAACCTTGGCTACAGTTCTAATTCCTATAATCAAGAACTCACAAATAAAAAACCTATTTTAATCAAAACAAGAACATAGTTAATACTTGTGCAGCTCGCAAGCCCCTACTTACTTATGCACGTTAATTATTTAGTTAGACACTTCTATGAGTTGTAACGTTCACAGAAGGCTTTTACAACATGTCAAAGAACACCAAATGTGTGCCCAGTATCCTATCGAAAGGACTTGATGCAGTCGACGCTCATCTATGGGCTTAGTTTTCTATTTCAACCGGGGCGTAATAGGGATAGCATTCCGGACAAACTTTGATAGTCTTTCTTCCATAAGAAGAATTTACTTCAACTTCGTGCGATTCACCCTTGTATAGTTCCTCTCCACAATCATCACAGAATTCCAATTCCGCTGGACAGATACCACGGTGGGTACATATCGAACAATCTGCGGCAGGACATATCCAATTATTTATGTTCATGATGGTTCGATTTATATTGATTGTAAGCAACGCAAGCAATTACGTAGGTAAGTGTTAAAAATGCTGTTATAAGAGCAAAAACAAGCTGTTTGTTTGTTGGCTCACCGTCGGCAAGGCCAAGGGCTAAAAATATGCCGATTAAGGCAGGGGCGGATTGTTTGAATGTTATCATGGTTATATATTTAATAGTCATAATCTTGTATAGTTGCAGCAGCTTTCTGTAATTCAGTAAGCTTAAACTCAATCATATTTGGCCTTTTGAACCGTTGAACTTTTCTCATGGAAACCCAACGTTCGACATTTCCACGACCAAACCGTTTATATGCACCGTTTTGAGTTACATACTCACGCGGTTCGTCTTTTACCTTGTACTTTTCTAAAAAGTGCAGGTATTTCAATTGCGCAGGGGTTAAATCGACATACATGATTTCAAAATTTAACTGGCTTCAGCGTAATATTGAATTTCAATTCTATACTCTTCTCGTCTTACTACTCTTCTTGTTCTTCTGCAATAATTAGGGGCAATTAATAAGAATAAGAACATGGCGCATATAGCAAGCATCCGGTTGCGACGCTCTTCGAAACTGACACCAAACGAACGGCACCAATAATAGGCAGTCAGTTCAGTAGCCTTTTGTAGTTGAAGTTTTATCTTGATATTCTGTATAGTCCGCTTCACTGTTTCTACTGAACGAAAGAAAGAATTTGCAATCTCGTCAGATGAAAAACCATGAGCTACCAATTCCAGGACTTCTTCTTCGCGCTTACTTAGCTTATCCATTTCAGAGTGAATTAATTATTAATAAATTGAGCACGCTGTTCTTCACGCTCTTCTATTAATTTTTTAAGCTCTGTATTAATCTTAATCATCGCCGGAGACCAGTTCTCTGGAGCGGTCTTACAGGATAAGCTGTAATGATTCGGATGAATGCCAGCACGTTTTGCAGCTTCGGCAATATCACCTCTGTTCATTTTTTCTCTCCAATTCTTCATTTTACTACTTTTTAGTTATTTATTTTATTATATTTGCTGATTAACTTTGCAATGTGATTACAGTATTACTGTTTCACCTATGCAAATATACAGAATAATTCTGAATCACCAAGGTTGATAGCAGAAATATTCTGAATTAAAACATTATTTAACCATTGCAGCTGTTTACACATTATTAAATAAGAAGAAGTATGAAGAGAAGAGAGATTTATTTAACGATAGGATGCGCAACCTCTCTCGTGCTGAGCGTGATAGCTATATTTGTTTCCGTCTATCGAACTGATGATTTGGGTTTTGATTATCAAGGTGTTTTAGTGGGCATATTAGCTTTGCTTGTAACCGCCTTAATAGGATGGAATATTTATAATTTAATAGATATTGATAAGATTAGAAAAGAAATGAACGAAAGGAAGGGCGATGTAATGCGCGTAGCCGATTATTCATCTAAGAATTCAAGCAAAATCATGGCTACATCCGAATATGCTAATTGGATGATATACCACTATCTTTTACTTAAAACCGACCCTCTTGGGCTTGAATATAGACTTTTACATAGTGGAATTATGTGTTTGTATCACACTTCAAAATATGGGGATATGGAAACTTGTAATTCAGTTATAAAAGGATTGTTGGAAAATATAGGGCACCCAGAAGAGATAACTTTGCCGGTTAGAGATAGGAATATTTTGATAGATGTATTATCAAGTACGGAAAACAAAGAGAAGATACAAGGCTTCACGGAGCTTGTAGGCCGGGTTTCAAGAATTAAGCTTAGATCGTAGAGTATCATACTGTTTATAATGATCGCGTACGATTTCTGCTTTGATTTCTTCAAATCTATGGCACACATCAAGCATGGCGGCACGTGATTCTTTACTATCCGAAAATCCGGGAGGTGTATTTCGTGAAGATTCTTTCAACTCTGTATTGTTATTGCATAAAGCGGACAACTTGATATCGATGCATTCTAACAACCTTTTTATGTCATTCACAGCAATTTCGGTTTCGGTGAAAGCATTTTTAGTTTTTTTCATAATATAAACCAAAAGCGACCAACTCCAAAGTTGCGGTTTGAAGTTTAGTCGCCTATATAGTCCCTTGCGGGAAGAGTTAAACAATAATAAGTATCATCCGCAACTTGATATGATGCAAATATACAGAATAATTCTGATATGGATAAAAGATTAGCTATTAAAATATTCAGTGAATTACTTAAGGAATTAAATTTGAATCCAAAACAACTTTCGGATTCATTAGGCAAAGAACGCCCTCAATGGGCCTATGATATTTTGAATGAAAATAAAAAAGTAGGAATAAGTAAAAATATCGCTGAACAGATTTGTGCAAAATTCCCTCAGATAAACAAATCGTGGCTTCTTACCGGTGAAGGTTCAATGCTCAAATCAGATAATGCATCGAACAAAGACCCAAATGAAGTGTTTTTAACAACAAACTCCGGTACAAAATATTACGAGTTAAGTAATGGTTATTATAAAATGCGTGTTCCATTAGTACCCTATAATGCATACGGTAGATATATATCTGGCACTAACGAAGCTATCCCTATGGATAGAGATGAGTGGGAGGAAGTTGACTTTGTCGTAGACCGTATTTCTCATGGTAGATATTTAGCATTCGAGATAAAAGGAGACAGTATGGATGATGATAGCCGTAGGAGTTTTGTTCAAGGTGACGTTGTTTTAGCAAGGGAACTAGATAGAACACATTGGATGAATAAATTGCATTATAGGGATTATCCCTATTGGATTGTGGTTACCGATGACACCATTCTCTGTAAGCAAATAATAGATCATAATATTGAGACTGGAATGATAACTTTTCATTCACTTAATCCGTCACGAGAATATTCAGATTTTATGATGCATGTAGACGAAATCAGGCAACTGTTTAATATCATTGCAAGAACATCTACATCATTTTGAATTACTCACTTCCTTGTAAGTGCCTTGTTTATCGGCTTTGTTTTAGATTCCGGTTCTGAAGGTCGTGCGTTTGAATCGCACCGGGGTCACGTGGTAGTTTGAGTCGCATATTTAAAATATGCGGCTTTTTTTTATTGGTAGCACCACTGTAATTCTATAGTGGTGCTACCATAGATCTATAGTGGTGCTACTATAGAATTACAGTGGCACTAGTATAGAATTGCAGTGGTGCTAGTACAGAAAGATGGTAGTACTGATATAAATTATAAGGTGAGTTTAAACAATAATATAGTTATTTTGTATCTTTACCCTGTTGCAAAGTTTTTAATAAATTATCGGACAGAATTATGGAAAAGACAGCTAAACTGAAAATCAACAAAATCAATATTGTGATTGATTGTAAAAATGCAGGTGTGTTGGCCGAATTTTACAGCAAATTATTGAATTGGGAATGGACACATCCCCGCGCAAGCGGTTGGGCAGCTATTACTGCGCCTACAGGTATGGTATTTGCTTTTCAGGAAATAGATGAATATCAGCCACCCGTATGGCCTTGGCAGCCGGACAAGCAAGGACAAATGATTCATCTGGATTTTTATGTTGATAATCTGGAAGAAGCAGTACAATACGCAATCAGCCTGGGAGCTAAAGAGGCTGGGGAACAATTCTTCAGAACATCCCGTACGATGATTGACCCGGAAGGGCATACGTTCTGCCTGGACACGGATGAGCCTGAGTAATATATCAGCAACTCTTCAGAAGCATCATGGAATGGTTAATACCATTCCATTGATTATAAATGAGGGTATACTTTCCGGATGGCTGCACTTCCGCAAGTTGCGAACCATACCATAATGCATATGCTGAAGCAGTATGGTAATCTCCACATAAATCTTTAAAGGTATGGTGCTCAGCATGAGGTAGTAAAGACTTAACTTTGTTATCGCCCATCAAAAATACTGAGACATCTTTCTTATCCAGGTTATGACTGTGGAGATAATTCAGAAGATGTGTCTCAATTTGTTCTTCATTGACATTACCCGAAAGCATTAAGGGTGCATAAACCGCTGCTTTTGTTTTTTCACTATTTTCAGTACCCAACAGAAAGAAATGGCTACCTTCTCCGGGTTTAGAATACCGATATAGGCCTAGCCGTTGCTGTATATCAAGACTTGTTGGAGTTATCTCATCAAATGCTCCTACCAGAATACGTTTATCTCCCTCATAAATACGAAGTATGCTATCGAGCAGAGCCGATTCGAAACTGAATCCACGGTGGGCATAGGTAACATTGTACGAATGATTTTTACATAACAAAGCAATCTGGGCTCCTACTGTGTTGAATGTTGATTGTATAAATGCGGTAGGATTCAGTAATTGCTCATTATTATCGAGCAGGTTATTCATAAATTTCTCAGTATCAGCCAGGCATCCCAGTCCGGTGGCTGTGATGATGGCTTCTACTTCATTGTAAGGTTGGCCGGCCAGACAATCCAGTGCACAAGCTACACCCATTTTCACTACCCGGCTCATGCGTCTTCGTAATGTCGGATTTGGAATGAGTGCTTTGTAATCCGGCTCTCCGTTTGCTGGAAGTATGGACGACATACTTTGTATATATACAGGTGAAATCATGACGATACTTTTGAAAATAATAAGGTTGAATTACTTCCCCCGAACCCGAAAGAGTTGGAAAGTACATGATTCATTATCTGATGCTCCTTGAATTCAGTTATGGGAATTAATCCAGTCTCTTCCAATGGTTTTGAGAAATTTAAGTTCGGATACATCATTCCTCGACTGACAGACAATACGGAGTAAACCGCTTCAATACCTTCGGATGCTCCCAGCGTGTGTCCGATAAAGGCTTTTACGGAACTGAACGGTGGTATATCTTTTCCGAAAATGCGACGCAGGGCAGCACTTTCGGATAAGTCGTTGCTAGGCGTACCGGTGCCATGAACATTGATATAGCTGATTCCTTTTTTATCGATACCACTTATTTCAATGGCCTTAAGCATGGAATTATACGGACCATCTCCTTCGGGCGAACTGCCCGTTTGGTGGTAGGCTTCATTGACATTGGAATAACCTGTTAGTTCACAATAAGGTTTGCGGTTTATGGTTTCAGACGATTGTAAAACGAGATAACCGGCTCCTTCGCCCAGGTTAAGTCCGGCTCGCGAAGCATCGAAAGGCCGGCAATGTTCTTTGTCCAGAATCATTAAAGAATTGAAACCATTGAGGGTAAAACGGCAGAGCGAATCTGTACCTCCGGCAATAACTGCATCCAGATATCCTGCTTTGATTAACCGTGTTCCCAACATTATCGCATTGGCGGCCGATGAGCAAGCTGTACTTATGGTAGTCATGAAACCTGTTAATCCCAGGTATGCGGCAATACGTTCGGTACTGTCGCCACAATCATGGGAAGCAACCTCGCGCAAACGTCCTTTGTGGTGGTCGGTACGGAAGGGGATATAGAAGTTTTCACTTAAATCCATTCCACCGACGGAAGTAGATGATATAAGCCCGATGCGAAGAGAGTTTTTATCCAGTCCGGAGTCGCGTAATGCTTCGACTGCAGCATGTATGCCAAGAAGGGCTGTACGGGATAAAATGTTATGGCGGTAGATATCCAGTTTTTCTTTTATTGCATCATTGCTGAGTTTCACCTCAGAAACGGGAACATCAAGTGCTGTAGGGAAGAGGGTTACCCGTCCCATACCATCACGACCTTGCCGAAGTGATTGAATGTTCTCTTCAACATTGGTGCCGATTCCGGATATACATCCTACGCCTGTAACGTAAACTTTCATGCTTTGCCGTTAGCTGTAATATATTCGGCTAGAGTACATATTGAATAAAATATCTCTTTACCCTTGTTAGGGTTTTCAATTTTGATTCCGTAATGGCGTTCCAGTATCAGGATGATCTCGAGTGCGTCGATAGAGTCGAGTCCAAGTCCTTCGTCTCCAAATAATGGGGCATTCGTATCAATATCATCCGGAGTAATCTCTTCCAGATTAAGTTCTTCAATGAGTTGTTCTTTAAGCTTTTGTATTAATTCTTCCATTGATTTATTGTTTTTAGAGTTAGGTAAAGTTAGGTGTTGAATCAGGTAACTTTACCTCACTCTTTCCATATTATTTTTTCTTTTCCAGTAATCTCAGTTCTGCCCGGTACTCATCTCTCAATACTTCGCACCATCCAATAATACAGTACTCTAATCCTGTGTACTTCATAACCAGACTGGCATAGTCTTCCAGTTCGTCTAAATTACAGGTTTTATTGATAAAAAACGTATTCTCTCCCTGTATTTTGTGATTAATACAAATCTGTCCTGTTACGACATTAGGTAATGTGTACACAAATATAGCAGGGCTGGCTGCCATATCACCTGAAGTATCAATAATATGTTGGTGAGCCGTATCTGTTAGTAAAGATGAATGTGCATTTGCCATAATTATACCCATTTCCCCAGGCTCGAATGAGACGCCTTCCAACAGATAAAGCGCAGCTACAGAACCCAATTTGCATAAATCACTGGATTGGTAAAACTTCAGGTTAACACCTCCCACGTTTTTGTAGGCCTGCCGAATGAATGTTGAAAGTTCTTTTTCTTCGGATTGAAAGATTATATCGTTGTCTTTAACTATCCTATTATTCTCTATAATAATAGTTTTTGAAGTTTTCAATGTCAAGGTTGATTGCTCAGGACTGCTCACTGTATTTTCCTGGGAATATCCCGTCGGCATTGATAAAGCAATAGCAGCATTACACCCCCCAAAACCCGATGCGGTTTTAATGCACGACCGTAATGGTTTGTTCTCATGCTTAGGGGATAAGTTCAGCGGCATTGAAATACCCGGTTCGCGTAAGCCGAATGTACCGAATACAACTTGTTCTTTCAATTCGTGAGCACTGATAATAGTTTCAATAACTCCTGCAGCCCCCAATGTGTGTCCGAAATAGGATTTAAAACTATTGACAGTTGCGTGTTGTAGTTCGGCCAGGTGAATGGCTTTCGATTCCATCTCATCATTGTACACGGTTGCTGTGCCATGGGCATTCACTGTATCGACATCGTTTGATGATAAACCGGATTCCCTCATTGCCTGCCTCATTGCCAGATATAATCCATCTCCTGTGCGCGAAGGACCGGAAAGATGATTAGCGTCGTTACTTATTCCTCCGCCTGCAAGCAATACATCATTTTTAGAACCTTTATTTGAAAGTACAATAGTGCCACACCCTTCGCCAAGACTAAGACCATCCCGGCCGGCATCATACGGCCGGCAAATATGTCTGCTGACAGACTTAAATGAAATAAACCCGCTTGTAATAAAGTGTGAAAGCACATCGGCTCCGGTTACCACTACCTGATCATAGCGCCCGCTCTGTATCCAGCGTTGGGCTACAATAAGTGCCGAAAGTCCTGAAATGCAGGCATTGGAAATTATATGGAAATCATCTTTTCGATCAAAATAGTGAGCTACCTTTTCTGCCATTCGCCACAAAGAAACATTGTTTTTATTTAAGCTTGATTGGCCATGTATTAATTCTATATTGCCTTTGGTAGATGCAAAGATTAACCCACAACGTGGGTTTATCAAATCAACAGTCGATTGGTTGATTACATCCTGAATGGAAAGAATAGCTAATTGTTCAATGCGGGTATATCCATGCAATTCCTTATCCCTGACCTTTGTATTGAGTTGATCATTGTTAATCATCCCAGCCCAAATCGGAGTATCAGCCACATGGTAATCCGCATACATCCGGATTCCGGTGCGGTAGTTGCGGATAGCCTCCAGGTTCTCTTCTGTTCCGAAGCCTAGTGAACTAATAATATTATCGGCGGTAATATATACGTTTACTTTATTCCCCATTTTTCTTTCCATTCTGTATAGAAGGCCGGATTGAGTAATTCGAGCTCATTTGTATCCCGAAGCAGGAATACTTGTATGCTGCTTCCGGTAGCTACGATGGTTTCGTCCGAAGCTCTGCGTATAATATAGTCGAATAAAATTTTGGCTGCGTTTGTATGGATGTACCGGGTTTCGATAATTGCTTCATCGCCCACTACAAGTGGCTGTTTATATTGGCAATTGATTTCCACAATCGGAATAACGTACCCCCGGTTATATACGTCCATATATTCCAATCCGTAATGGCGGCCAAATGATTCGCGGCCATCTTCGAAATAACGTATATATTCTCCGTGCCACACAATATGCATAGCATCAACCTCGCTAAAACGAACCCGTAGATTAGTGTGGTCGATAAGGGCGGCCGGACGTTGTTCTTTCTTTCTTTTCATGCGTCTTTTTTAAGGAATATCTTCATACGGCAATCAGCCACAGTTTCAATGCCTGATATGGTTTGGGCAGCTACCAGGGTAATATCGCCTACTTCCTGCATAATGCTGATGGTTGTAGTTAACTCTTCGCCTACCTGTGGCAAACGGTGTACGGTTAGTTTATCTACCGAACCGATAAATCCCAAGGGTACTTCTTCGCCTTTTTCAACATATATATAACCCACACGCGCGGCTGCCGATTGGGCAATATGTTCGATTATACCAGTTTCCTGCATTTCGCCATCCGAACAAAAAATATTGTCGGGCATAACAGTAAGACCTGAACGGGATTCGTTATTTTCGATACCGTAGAATTTATCTATCATCAGGATAGGTGCGCGTTGTGGGAGAAGTTTCAGAATATCTGCTCCGGTAATGATTGTGTTGTTATTCATTGTTTTAATTTACATTGCATAATACTGTGTCCCAAACCCAGCCCGTCGTGAATTTGTTCTATTTGTAAACCCGCAGTTTCTACACATCGTTTCATGTCGTCCGAATGGTACATCTTACTGTTGCCATTGGCTAGTGCGGTAAAATAAACACTGATTTGTGTAAGGCAATAAGCAGCAGTTTCAAACCTTTGCCTGTCCCAGAAAGTGTCCATAATATACAAGCGTGAAGCTTCTGTCATTGAGCGGGCGGCGCGGGTAAGGATACTGGTTACTTCCTGCTCAGAAAAACAATCAAGAAACTGACTCATCCAGATTGCATTAAAACCTGTGGGGAAAGCTACTGATTCGTCTAACAAGTTGGCACCATGGTCGTGAATACGTTCGTATCCCGGTTTGCCTTTTGCCTGTTCTTTCATCAACTCCAGTTGCTGGGGAAGATCCATAATCGTAACCTCGACCTGTTCGCTGTATTCCACACATTTCATTGCCCATCGGCCGGTATTGCCGCCAACATCCAGCAAAGTATCAGGGTGATTGGCAAATACTATTTCCAATGCCTGTGGAAATGAACAGTCGGAGTAATAATGGTCAAAACCGAACCAGCTTTTTTGTACTTGTCCGGGCAGACTGGAAAGTCCTTCATATATAGTAGCCCAGTTGCCGAATACTTTCAGGCCTTCGGGCTTACCATTAGTCAATGCCTCTTCAAGGTTGAACAGCCCCAGATAATTTACATCGTGGTTGAAGTCCATATTTACACGGGCCATCTGGTCGTTTAACAGAAACCAGCCGGCCTTTGCAAGAGTGAAACAGTTGTTCTTTACTAATATTGTACCGATAGTTAACGAAGATTCAAGTAATATCTGTACGGCATAATTGCTCAATCCGGTCTTTAAACGGATTTCTTCCTGTGTCATTCCTTCCCGGTTATCCGCTAGTAGTTGCAGGATGCCGAATTTAATCATTAACCGTGAAACCTGAAACACAACGGGGCCAAAGGCAATTTCTTGTGCCAGTCGTTGTGCCTGTAAGGCGGTATGTTGCTCTTTCGAGTATTTCTCTTTTAGAGAATCAGGTAATTGCATATTTAAGTTTTGAGTTATGAGTTTGAGTTATAAATTTTGATTTTTTTTAATTCAAAACTCATAACTCTTTCTCCCAGAAATCATAGTAGTTAAACCACTGTTCAGGATACTGTTTTACTATATTTTCCAATGCCTGGACATATTCTTCCAGTAATTGCTGCTCAGGTCTTTTATCTTTTGTCTGTTCCGGTTTGCCGGAGAGGATGAAATGAAAATGATATTTCTTTCCTTTCTCACGCATTGCAAAATAAAATACGACGGGAACTTTCATCCGTGCTGCCAGTAGGAATGGCCCTGCCGGAAAAGCGGCCTTACTACCCATAAACACTGTTTGCATGGTGCGCTCCGAACTTGTGTACCGGTCGCCCTGAAAACAAACGTATTCTTTATTATTCAGAGCCTCTGTTATTTTGAACACATGCGCAATATTGTCTTCGTTAACCGGAATAAATTTGTAATCTTTCTCTGTATTACCGTTTTTCTCGAGCATTTCTTTAATCCTACGGTGCTCGGCGTCGTATAAAACAATATTTATTTTCTTTCCATACTTATTAAAAAAAGGAGCGCCTGTTTCCCAGTTGCCCACATGAGCACCAATCATTATTACTCCTTGTTCGCTATCAAGTATATCCAGGAATTCACGGTAACCAGCGAATTCGAAGCGATACTTGTTCGCCATACCACTGTTAATGGCGAATTTATCAATAAGTATTTGTCCCAGCCGGTAATAATTGCGGAACAACATACCTATAGAACGAAATACATTGTATTTAAGAATTTTCCGGGAGTATTGCCAGGTGCTTCGGGTGGCTTTAGGGGCAAACGGTATAAAGTACACAACAACCAGGCACAAAAATCCGTAAGCAGCCCTGATACCCAGGAACTTTATCAAACCGATAAAGAACAGATAACCGAATGTACCGCCACGGGTTTTCCCTTTCCAATTCATCTTTTTAAAGTTTTAAGTAATAGTTTTAAGTAATAAGTTTACGATGCCGCATGGAGAACTTAAAACTTAAAACTTATTACTTAGAACTTCTTTTGATAACCAAATCGTAGAAGTCCTGGAAAGTCTTTATGCCGGCAAAATCCTGCCCGGTGACATCAAATCCGAAATTATGTTCAACCAGTACAACCATATCAACCAGGTCGAGACTGTCCAATTCCAGGGTTTGCATCAACAAAGCATCCGGTTGGATAAGTTCGATGTCCACTTCAAATTCTTCGGCGAGGGTGGTTCTTATTTTCTCAATAATTTCTTCGTTGGTCATATATTTTTATTTAGAGTAATTTTATTGTTAGAGAAGGTATTGGAGGAGTTATTAGAGGATGTAAAGTTTGTTTTGCTTTACATACTCTTTTACCTTCTCTAATAACTCCCTTTACCTCCTCTATTACCTCCTGTTTTTCTTATTATCAGTGTTGAATTAGTACCCCCGAAACCAAAAGAATTCGATAAAAATGTATTGAATATGGTATCAATCCGGGTTTTGGGGATATTAAGCAGTGATGATGCATCATCAGGATCATCATAATTCAAATTCGGCGCGATGAAATTATTTTGCATCATCAACATGGAATAAATAACTTCACTGGCTCCGGCCATCCACATCTCATGTCCAGTCATAGACTTGGTCGATGTAACATACGGTTTATGTTCACCAAAGACCTCAGTAATTGCCCTGGCCTCATTCATATCGCCTACGGGAGTCGATGTAGCATGCGCATTGATGTAATCAATATCTTCCGGACGGATACCTGCATCTTTTATGGACATAAGTAGGGAACGACGTGGACCGTCTACATTCGGAACCGAAATATGGTCGCCGTTGGATGAGAAACCGTAACCGATGATTTCGGCCAGTATCGGTGCTCCTCTTTTCATGGCCGACTCGTAGCTTTCGACTACCAAACTGGCTGCACCGCCACTTGGTACCAGTCCATCACGGTTCTTATCGAATGGGCGTGAGGCTTTATGTGGTTCGGATTCTCTTTTTGAAAAAGCTCCCAAGCCATCAAAACTGCCTACCGAGTAGATGTTTGTTTCCTGTGCTCCTCCACAAAGAATACAATCCTGCATCCCTGATTTGATAAGTACATATGCCATACCGATGGCATGCGAACCACTGGCACAAGCGCCTGCAATGGTAAAATTAATGCCTTTAAGCTTAAATATAACAGACAGGTTCATGGTAACAGTAGAGTCCATAGACTGGAATACCGAGCCGGAACCTACCAGCACTGTTTTTTTCTTTTCGCGGATAATATCGATGGCGTTAATTGTAGGTTCGGCCGAACTGTCGTTGCCATATAGTATACCTACTTCGTTCTCTTCAAGGAACTTTTCGTCTATTCCTGCGTTGCGGAAAGCTTCGACGGTAGCCATATAGGCATATTCGCCCTGTTCGGCCAGATAGAGTCGCTTCTTCCGGTCGAGGTATTTCTTCATGTCCGGACGTTCCAATATACCTGTTAGTGCCGAGGCGTATCCCATTTCCTTGCGTAAGGGATCGATACCGATACCCGACCGACTGTTGTACAGGGAGTTTGTAACGTCATCCAGATTGGTACCGATGCAGGAATAAATTCCCATTCCTGTTATCACCACTCGTTTCATCTTCTCAAATAATTAATCATCAGTTCAACTTTGGGATATAGTACACTGTCTTCTTTGAAAGCCGGGAAGAATTCACGGATTTCATTATATACCTGTCGGCTCTTCAGACTCAGTTTTTCCTGGCAACCCAGATATTCGATGGCTTGTGCAAGCCCCATAAACTGGATGGCCATTACCTGGAACGAGTTGTCAATAACCCGTTTGCAAAGCAAAGCCGAGTTAGTTCCCATGCTTACAATGTCTTGATTGTCGTTGTTGTTGGGAATACTATGTACATACATCGGATTCGAGAGTGTCTGGCACTCGGCCGTAGTCGAAGTAGCAGTAAACTGCGAAGCCTGTAGCCCATAGTTAAGCCCCAAAACGCCAAGGTTGACAAAAGGTGGCAGCATTTCGTTAATGCGGTCATGGAAAAGATAGTTAATTTGCCGCTCGCATAGCATGGTGAGCTTAGTAATGGCAATTTTTAGCTTGTCCATTTCGAACGATACATAGTCGCCATGGAAGTTCCCGCCGTGGTATATGTTTTGGGTTTCGGGATCGACAATTGGGTTGTCGCATGCCGAGTTAATTTCGTTTATAAGTACTTTTTCAGCATTAGCAATTTCGTCGTATATAGGGCCCAATATCTGCGGTACGCAGCGTAGGGAGTAATACGGTTGTACTTTGTGTTTAAAATACTTTTCGTTGTTGCCGTTGTAAAGTTCAACTTCGCGGCGCTTTACACATTGGCTTCCTTCAATCCATTCGCGCATCATACGGGCAATGACCTGCTGTCCTTCGTGCCGCTTTGTGGCATTCAGGGCTTCGGCCATCAAGTCGTCATAAGATGCAGCAACTTCGTTCATCATGACCGATGCGGCTACCGACCATTTCAGTAACCGGCGTGCATAAAGAAGGTTTACTATACCGATACCAGTCATTACAGAGGTTCCGTTGGTTATGGAAAGACCTTCGCGAATGTGCATGGAGAAAGGTTTAAGGCCGTTTTCTTCCATCACTTCGGCTGTATTGCGCCGTTGACCTTTGTAGAAAACTTCGCCTTCGCCGATTAACGTGAGCGCAATGTGTGCCAGTTGAACCAGGTCACCACTGGCGCCTACGCTGCCATGTTCGGGGATAAATGGGTATATTTCTTTGTTAACAAACTCTACCAATAGTTTTACCAGTTCGGGGTGCACACCCGATTTGGCTTGAAGGAAGGTATATATTCGAGCCATCATCGAGGCGCGGACATAAATTTCATCTAACGGCTGTCCGGCACCTGTGGCATGACTGCGGATAATATTATATTGGAGTTCAGTTAGAGATTTATTGTCGATACGGTACTGAGCCATAGGACCAAAGCCGGTATTAATACCATAAATGATTTTATTGCTCGAGAAAGTCTTAATAAAATCGTAACAAGCCGAGACATCATTCAGGCACTCTTCGGATAATACCAGAGGCTCTTTCAGGAATATAATTTTGTAAAGTGAATCTAAATCAATTGTTTTACTTTGTACCATTATCGTATTAACTATGCTCGTTCAGCCTTGAATTGACTCGCAAAAATAATGATTTTCTGTAAGAAACAGAATTATATTAGGGTTAATTGTTTGGGTACATGCACGAATACAGACCTTTAATATCGTAGGAAGAGGATATATATAACGTATCCGGACGATATTAATATCGTAGCCAGAAGATATTAATATCGTCGAGGTAGGATATATATATCGTAGTTGGAGGAAATTAATATCGTCGGGGGAGGATATTATCGGTGATTATAATAAGGGTGCAGATAAGCCATTTCTTTCCAGATACCGTTGATAGAGTAATGCACATCCGCGGGCATCGGATAATGCCTGGTGATGTTCGAGGGGAATATTCTCGCGGGCGCAGCAGGCGGCAAGGTTGGCCGGTTTGAAACCGAGCTTGCGGTAAATGCGGCAAGTACATTCCCAGCGGTCGGGTAGGAGGAGTTCATCGTAATCCAGGCGATACATACGCATGGTTTCTTTGAGTACGGCGCGGTCGAACATTTCATTGTGGGCAACTACTACTTGTCCTTCCAGGCGTCGGCGGATTTCGGGATAGATGGCATAAAACCCCGGGACAGACTCGGTCATTTCCGGAGTTATGCCATGTATCTGTATGTTGTGCCATGAGTACAGGTTGTCGTGCGGTTGGATGAGTGTATAGTACTCATCGGTTATTTCTCGGCCGCTGACGGTTACGATACCTACTGCACATGCACTATGCATAGCGCCGTTAGCTGTCTCAAAGTCAATGGCTACGAAGAAGGTGGCATATGATAAAGAGTTAGTAGTGGAGGAGGTAGAAGAGAAGGTAATAGGGTAAATAAAGAAGGGAACTCCTTTATCTCCTCTTCTACCTCCTTTTCTACCTCCTCCTTTTTTTATATTCTTTCAAGTACTGTTTGTATTAATGTGTCGATGGTATTGCGATAACCGGTATTCGCCTCTTTGATGAGGCGGTTGGCTATTACCATGCACACGGTGGTGGCACGATGGCCCATCAGACGGCTAAGTCCGGCAATGGCCGAGCTTTCCATCTCGAAATTGGTTATACGGTGACCTTTATACTCGAAAGCTTCAATTTTTTCGTTTTGATTTGGGTCGGCCAATGGCACACGCAACTCGCGTCCTTGTGGGGCAAAGAAGCCGTTGGCGGCTATGGTTACGCCGCGTACCATATCTTCTTGCGCAATACGGTCGGAAAGTTCTTTGTCGGCATCAATAACATAGGGTGCGGGTGTACCGGTATTACCAGTCCATCCCATGTGGACAAGGAATGCTTTCTCCAGTTCCAGGTCGCACACCTGGTTGCGTCCAGCATAAAAATTCAGTACTCCGTCGAATCCGATGGATTTTTCGGAACAAATGAATGTACCTACGGGGGTATTGGGCTGTAAACCGCCACAAGTACCGATACGAACAATTTCAAGACTACGTAGATTTTCTTTTTCGGTGCGGTCATTGAAATCAATATTGGCCAGTGCATCCAGTTCATTCATTACAATATCGATGTTGTCACAACCAATACCGGTAGAAAGTACAGTAATGCGTTTTCCTTTGTAAGTACCTGTGCTGCTGCGGAACTCGCGGCTTTCAATGTCGAATTCTTTATTTTCGAAATGAGATGCGATTAGAGGTACGCGACCCGGGTCGCCTACCAAAATAACTTTATCAGCCAGTTGATCTGGACGAATGTGGAGATGGAAAACCGAACCATCATCATTAATGAGAAGTTCGGATGGGGCGAAATATTTCTTCATGAATTTTGAATTTTAAATTTTGAATTATGAACTTCAAATTCAAGTTGTACCGCAAGGTAATTCAAAATTTGAAATTCATAATTCAAAATTGTTTATTAACTCAATGGCTTAGAACCTCCACCGCTGGGTTTGGCTATGTTCTCGCGCATCGAAGTATCAGCTTCAATGTTCTTCATACGGTAGTAGTCCATGATGCCCAGGTTTCCGTTGCGGAAGGCTTCGGCCATTGCTTTGGGTACTTCGGCTTCGGCTTCAATAACCTTGGCACGGGCTTCCTGAGCTTTGGCTTTCATTTCCTGTTCCGAGGCTACGGCCATGGCCCGACGTTCTTCGGCTTTTGCTTGTGCAATGTTCTTATCGGCGTTGGCCTGGTCAATCTGAAGTTCGGCACCAATGTTTTTACCTATATCTATGTCGGCGATATCAATGGAAAGAATTTCGAAAGCTGTTCCGGCATCAAGACCTTTGCGGAGCACGAGCTTAGATATTGAGTCGGGGTTTTCGAGCACTGCTTTATGATTTTCAGAGGAACCGATGGAAGATACAATACCTTCGCCTACACGAGCCAGGATGGTATCTTCTCCGGCACCACCCACTAATTGGCGGATGTTTGCACGGACAGTTACACGGGCTTTAGCAATAAGCTGTATACCATCTTTTGCTACGGCTGTTACCGGAGGAGTATCAATAACTTTCGGATTAACCGACATTTGCACTGCTTCGAATACATCACGACCAGCCAGGTCAATAGCTGTTGCCATTTGGAATGTTAGTTCAATATTTGCTTTAGAGGCCGAAACAAGGGCATGAACAACTTTCTCCACGCGACCTCCTGCGAGGTAGTGTGCTTCCAGTTCGTCGCGGGTAATATTTACGATACCTGCTTTGTGGGCTTCAATCATTGCGGGGACAATAATATAAGGTGGCACGTTACGGATGCGCATCAGGAATAATTGTATCAAAGATACCCTAACTCCCGAAACTTTGGCCGACAGCCAAAGGAAGAACGGGACGTAATGGAAAAAGATAGCAACAAGGATGATTCCACCCGCTATCAGTAAAATAGTTAGATACATTGGATCCATAATTCTTCAAATTGTTTTATGGTTAATATTAATACGTATTTTTTATTATTGACGGGATACAAGTACCGTTCCGTCTGCAACCCGTTCTACCACTATTGGTGTCTTTTCATCCAGAAAACCATCGGTGGATTTTACTTCGACATTTTTGCCATTGATTTCGGCAAAACCAATGAGCGCCACGCGGGTCGTTGTGATACCAGTATCGCCTTTCTGTACGCTGAATTCGGCTTCACGATCTACTTTGGATGTAATGTTCTTTTTTAATGATACTTTATCAAGCGTTTTCGAACGCATAAAAAGATATACCGATGCCACACAAGCCAATGCCGAGATGGTAAGGGTAATAAATCCTGCGGCCGGGCTTATATTAATGAATGCATAATAGGTTGCATAACCCAGGCAACCCAGTGCGCCGATACCTGCAATACTGATTCCGGGAATCAGAAACAGTTCGACCAGAAACAGAGCAATGGCTCCGATAATGAGTAGTATGATGACGAGTATTTCCATGTTTTATTTATTTAGGGTTTGTATTTCTTCGTTTCGTGTGCGTATTTCTTGTTGTTTAAGTTCTTTCTTCATCTGCCGAACCCGCTTTTCAAGGTCGAGAATGGCCGGTGCGTTTTGTTGTTGTTGGGCGGCCGGGGCCGATGCATAATTGTCTCGCATGGTTTTAAGCCGTTCGCTTTGTTGTTTATAATCTTTTTCCATTTGCTGGAAGGTACGGAATTGTTGCAAAGCAGTAGGCGAACGGAAATCGGACATGGAGTGATATACGGTTCTGTCGTTTATAATAAATGAGAAATCATAAGATTTTACTTCCTGCGGTTGCCGGGTGAGGGCAGCTTGCAGATTTTCGCGGGCTTCTTCTACCGTTTCTTCGTCTTTCCAGGTGTCTTCGATGGAGCGGAGCTGGGCAAGGCTTCGTATTTGTTCGGGCTCCATGCTCTCATAGTTGTATGTTACCTTCGAAGTGTTGGGGATGAATACATAGATGCATACTTTGTCCTCGGGCTGGTAACGGTCGGTAGCGAACCATCCCAGGTTGTTAAATTCATCGACCACATACATATAGTCATTGAAAGGCGAGTTGAACGGCATTCCTACGTTTTCGGGTGCCAGGTAGGTATCGGTTCCGGTATTGTAGCGGGTAACAAAGATATCATATCCTCCTATGGAATTGGCACCGTCGGCTGCAAAATAGATGGTAACACCATCTGTCATCATAAAAGGATAGTTGGCATTAGCACCTGAGTTGATGCTTTCAGGCAAAGGATTTCCGTTACTCCATTCATCGAGCTGTTTGTTACGGACCATGATGTTCAGAGTTCCGTCTTCTCCCGGTTCGCTGTAGTAAACTTTGTTCTTAAGCTCTGTTTCGTATACGGTTCCCGGATTGTTTCCGCTGGTTTCGAAAAATTCATTGAAAGTATACAAAGTTCCCGATTCTTCACTGATGTGATATGCCTCCAGGAAATTATTCTTATCAACTACAAAACTATCGATAATGCAAACATCTTCCACACCTTTCAGCATACGAGCCAGTACTTTGGCTTTATCCTGTAATGCCTGAACTTCATCAACGGGTTGTTTCTTCTTGGTTTGGGCATCAATGTAATCCTGAAAAGCATCGACTGCTTCTTCAAAGCGGTAGGTTTGTTCGTAGGCTTTTCCCAGATACAAAGGGGCGTTCTGTACTTTCCTTTTATGTGCCTGCTCCAGGTGGGGGATTGACTTTTCGGCTTCGCCAGTTTCCAGGCAGCATACTCCGTACCAATAGTTATAGTTGGCATTGTTCGGCTGCGACTTAACAAATCGTTCAAATACCGGTTTTGCTGTTTCATATTCGCCTTTCGTAAACATACTCCGGGCCTGGTCGAGTGTTTGGGCTGATACAGTACCCAATGTAAAACAAAACAGAATTAATACTATATATCTTAGTTTCATAAATTATGCCTGTAAATGGAATTCTCAGAAAACAAAGATAAGAAAATTCTTTTTCCACCTCATACTTTTAAATTACTTTTGCAGCCAATTTACATATATATGGCAAAATTTACCGAAGATGAGATACTTACCCGGCGTATAAACAAACGTTTCAATAAAGGGGTGGTAGAGTATGGATTGATTGAGGACGGAGATAAAATTCTGATAGGATTGTCGGGAGGAAAAGATTCGCTGGCACTTTTAGAGTTGCTGGGCAAGCGCGCACGTATTCATAAACCGGCTTTTTCTGTTATGGCGGTGCATGTGATAATGAAAAATATTCCTTATCATACTGATTTGGAATATCTTCGGTTGCAGGCTGCACAATATGATATTCCGGTGGTGGTGTACGAAACTTCTTTCGACCCATCAACTGATACCCGGAAATCACCTTGTTTTCTTTGTTCGTGGAACCGGCGGAAAGCTTTATTTACAGTTGCCAAAGAACATGGTTGCAATAAAATCGCCCTCGGGCATCACATGGATGATATCCTGGAAACACTGCTGATGAATGTAACTTTCCAGGGTGCTTTCAGTAGTATGCCGCCGCGCCTGGTGATGAATAAGTTTGATATGACAATCATTCGTCCTTTGTGCCTGGTTCATGAAAAAGATTTGATTGAACTGGCATCGGTACGGGAGTATAAAAAACAAATAAAAAATTGTCCGTACGAGTCGGGCTCCAGTCGGCGTGAGATGAAAGATGTTTTGCGCCGTCTCGAAGAATTAAATCCGGAAGCTCGCTATAGCCTTTGGGGGAGTATGACGAATGTACAAACAGATTTATTGCCTGAAATAATTAAAGAAAAATAGTTTATATGATAACACAAAGTGTTTATTCCATTTTACTGCTGGTTGTATCAAATGTATTTATGACGTTTGCATGGTACGGCCACCTCAAATTGAAGGAATTCTCGTGGTTTTCAACCCTACCGCTGTTTGCGGTTATCCTAATCAGTTGGGGAATAGCTTTTTTCGAGTATTGTTTTCAGGTGCCCGCCAACCGATTGGGTTTCCGTGAAAACGGGGGAGCATTCGATATTATGCAACTGAAGGTAATTCAGGAGGTTATAACATTGATTGTTTTTACGGTGTTTTCTGTTATTGCTTTTAAAACCGAACTCCGTTGGAATCATCTGGCAGCATTTGTCTGCCTGGTGTTGGCAGTGTATTTTATATTTAAGAAATAACTCTTGTAGAGACGTACGCAGTACGTCTCTACAAAAGTATATTATTTAGAAATCAAGGACGTATTGCTTCAAATTATCTGTGATATAAGTCTGGTAGTTACCATCGTCGTCACTGTAAATGAAACAAACACCGATTTCGGGATAATTATTGGCAAACTTTTCGGCTTCTTCCAGCCCAATAACCATAAATGCTGTAGCCAAAGCATCGGCCGTCATGCAATCTTTGGCAACTACCGTAGCGGATAATAAGCTGTGTTCAACCGGATATCCGGTTCGCGGGTCGATGGTATGAGCGTATCTTTTTCCATCTTTATAATAGAAATTCCGGTAATTTCCCGAAGTTGCAATACCTCTGTCTGTAAGTTGCAACCTAATTTTATATTCTCTGTTTTGTGCTATTAGGTCCTCTTTGGGCGTAGGGATACCTAACCGCCAGGGTTCGCCATGGGTGTTTATACCTTTCAGGACAAGTTCGCCACCTATATCTACCATGAAATTTTCAACACCTTTACGGTTGAGAAATTGGGCAACTACATCTGTAGCGTAACCTTTAGCAACTGCACTGTAACTTATCATAATGCGGGGATCTGCTTTTACTACCTTTCCGTTCTCCAAAGAAATCTGGCGGTAGTCTGTCAATTTGAGCAGGCTGTCTATCATAGTAGAATCCGGCCATTCTCCTTTTTTAAACCCGAATCCCCATGCATTAGCCAGAGATGCAATGGTGCCATCAAACGCTCCGTTAGTTTCTTTGGATATTTCCTGGGCACGGTTAAATACAGTCTGGAAGAAAGAATCAACTTTAACTTCTTCGTTCCGGTTTACTTTGCTTATTATAGAATTCTCATTGAATGGATTCAGTGATACATCTAACCTGGCAAGTTCTTCTTCTATGTCAGGTTGCAGGTCTCTGGTATATTTATAGGTAATATTATAGATTGTACCGAATACTCTACCACTAGCTACTTTGTAAGTTGCGTTATTATTGTTATAAAGTATATAAATTGTAGCAACCAATAACGGGATCACCCATAGTAGTTGTAGTCTGGATTTTTTTTTATCATGCATTGTTGCGTAATTGTTTTTTGTTTTAGACTTTCGTCGGTCTGAAATATCCAATTAAAGAATAAACTTTTAAGGATATAAATTGCCTATCATTTTCCCGATTTTCTTCGGTTACAGTTTTTACACAGCAATTGACAATTATTCTCTATTGTTTTTCCGCCCTCGTGCCAAGGTGTTATATGGTCGGCTTCCATTACGGAAATATCAAACTTATTTTTGCATTTAACGCAAATTCCGTGTTGTCTCTCGTAAACTTTTTGTTTCATATTATCGGTAAATGCGCGAATTGAGAGGTAACGCTCATCTCTAGTCAAAATATATGGATAAATTCCACTCTTTTTTGTTACATCATCGTCCGCAATAAGTTTAGCGGTTTCTTCTTCAATGGCTTTCGTATCAAAAACTTGATCTTTGTATTTGTTATATAAAAATCCCCAATCAACGCCTTTCATATATTTGCGTTTTTGGGTAAATGTTGCTTTTGTCCAAGTAATAACCGATTGAAAATAAAGCCACAAAGCACTTGCGTTCTGGTCGTGCTGGTGCTTTGCCATATAACTTTCAATATTTCCTTCCGAAATCCAATCAATGGCGGTTTCCAAATATTCTTGTCGAATTGCTGAACCATTCAAATAGTCATTACCAATTGCATATGCAGCACAACCGTTTTTACTAAAGTAGCGTTTTGCGTCTGAAACCCACGAGCCACAATAAACAGCATTTCGCAACTCTTGATCGGTGAGTCTTTCACCTGCAATGTTTATTGTGCGAAACCATTCTAATTTTTCGCTTTCCGTTCCACTACAGACATAAACCATTAATGGATAGTTGAGTATCTGTTCTTGTTCGTCTTTTTTGAGATTTTGGAAATAGCGGTTTTCAAACATAAAAACGCCTTTCAAAAACTGACAAATAGAAATCGTGCGTTGTTGCCCATCTATTACTTCAAAGGTTCCGTCTTCTCGCACTGCCCAATACATTACATTTAGAGGAAATTTCTTTGTAATGGTGTTTATTACGGCATCTCGCTGTTTGTCTTTATAGATAAATTCACGCTGATAAGGTGGGCGAATGTCCAATTTTCCTTCAAAGCCAACAACGCCGCCTTCGGCGTTGTCTTGGTAGCCATTGGCTAATTCCCGGATTGTAATTTCTTTGAGTTCGATGTTCATAATGTTTTATTTCTTATAAGTATCCGAGCATAAGGAACATCAACAATACCATTTGTTATCATATACAAATCACCATCAACTGCGCCTCTTTTTTGAACTTCTTTTCTATATTTTTTATGTTCTTTTTTATAGGGTTGAACGCCTATTTCTATCCCTGAATTGGAAATTCCTAAACCGATTATTTCGAATTGGTCTGGATTGTATTTGTCTAGAAATGTGATAGGAACGCCCATAGCACCTTCATAATCAACAGGAATGTCTTTGGTGGCATTTATATTTATAGCGTCGTAATTTTCGTATTTTGGGTATTCTTCGAAATCATATGATTTGTAAAGTATTAAATCTTCGTGTCGTTTTGAAATGTCGAGATTTGTAAACCAGTGAACACCCGAAACTCTTATCATACCTTCTCTGTGGTCTCCTGCGGTGGCGTAATCTTCATAATGTTTATTGATAAAATGTCCTGCTCCTCCGTTAAATCCGTATCCTAACCAAAGTTTGTTTTCTTTTATGAGTTTGAATATTTCTCTGTATGAAATAGCGTTTTGGTGTCCAATTATTACAAATTTTTTGTCGTAATCAATAAGTTGTGCAACATACTCACGAAACAGGGAGAACGGTGGATTTGTTACTACAATATCTGCTTCTTTTAAAAGTTCGATACACTCTTTACTGCGGAAATCGCCATCACCTTTTAAACGAGTTAAGTGATTTCTATCACTTGCCAGTAATAATTCCACATCTGTTAAATCTACCGCACCATCATTGTTCATATCGGGGGTTTCGGTAATTTCTATTTTGTGCGGCACTTTTGTTGTTTTGTTTTCCTCGCTCTCATCATCAAACAAAGAGAGTTGAGTATTGGCAATCGGCGACCCGATATAACAAGTTGCAATAAGTTTTTTTAGTCCTAAAAAGTTGAATTTCAGCGCAAAATACTTAAAAAAGTTACTTTCATACGGGTCATCGCAATTACAATAGACCACTTTATCCTTAAAGTGTCTTTCATAATACCTCAACTCTCGTTCAATGTCGGATAATTGAGTGTAAAACTCATCTTTCTTGGCATCTTTTGCCTTATGCAAATCTTTGTTTCTTGAAACTTGTGCCATTTCTGTTATCTCTATTTTTAAATCTCAAAGATGGTGTTTTTTTAATTATTTTACTTTCACTACCGTGATACACGAGGAGCGACACGGATGATTTATCAATTTATAAATATACGCAATTCTCCGCTAAAATACACAGTGTGCAAAAATAATAATTGTACTAGCCTATAAATTTAGCAAATATTTAGAATTCAAACTAAATTATCGCTTAAGTTATCATAAGTTATCGGACGGCAAGAATGTAAAGAGCACTATGACGGCCAATTCACCACACTACCTTAATCTTTAGTTAGATGTTTTTAGAAAGGTAGTTTATAAATAAGCGAATAATTCAACCCAAGTGTAGATGAACCGTATTTACCAAATCCGGGTACATACCATGGATCGCCATATTCATCGGGAGATATTTTTACCCTGTATTTCATACGTACCGACCAGCCCATGTGGAATTGTTTGTAAATACGTACTTGTACTCCTACCAGAAACTCGGCCCAATGCATACTGGCTTTCATGCCGGTGTGGTTAAAATCAGGGGTTTGCTCTTTCCACACATCATCATTGGGGTTAGGATTAAAATCATTTTCTTCATCCCACATTGTACTAATATCATAAGACATACTACTGAATGCATACCGAAGACCCACATATAAAAAACCGGCATTGTTTTTTTTATACATAGTATTGTAATTGAGCCCTAACTTAAAATAAGGTGCAGCACTTTTATAATGTATATTCTTATCATTTTTGGTGTCGGTTTTACCGTATCCGATTTCCACTATCGGGAAGAAACGATTTTTCAGGTTGGCGTATGCATTGACTTCTCCACTCAGGAAATCACTGCCTAGTATATTGCTTCCGATACCATATACATCGACTCCCACAGTAATACCATTGTAAAACGGAATAACTTGTTCCGGTACTGCTGTTGGAGTATTGCTGTTGTTTTGTGCCATACATGGACTTATAGCCATGAGGAATATGGACAATTTAATTATCAGGCTGAATATAAAAGCGCAGGTTATCTTTTGCATTTCTACTGGTTTCTTTGTTTCTGACACTTATTGAATCAATCTTATGGGTTGTATAGTCAATCTCTATAACTTCTTGTCTCATTTCAGTTCCGCATTCCATGGAAACGAAATAGGGAGTATTGGTGTGTTTAAAAATGATAGTATCCCGTAAAGTTTGGCTGAAGTGCAATACAATACCACTGGATTCGGCAGTGTATTGTAGGGGAAGTGAGATATATTCTACCTCTCTTTGTTGATTCACTATCGTATCGTTCGTTTCGGGATTAATAATACTTACAGTTAATGAATCTATTTTGTATCCTACCCACTCGTCCGAAGCCAATTCTCTGGGCTTATAAAAAGTAGTCCACAACATAGGTCTACCAATTGCGCAGTTTTCTTCTTCCGAGCATGATGTAACCAATGACCCGGTAAAAGGTATGGTAATTACAATCAGCACAATTATTTTTATAAACTTTTTCATTCGGTATTATTATATTGTTTCTCTAATCTGGTAATTATCCCTTGCAGGTGCTTGCCGCGATATCAATTCGCCCAAAAAACCGGCCAGGAATAACAATGTACCTATTATCATGGCGGTAAGCGAAATGTAAAAATAAGGTGATTCGGTGATTAATCTGTATGGTAGCCCGTTATGCATCCGGTATAATTTGCTGATTCCTACTATGATTATGGCAACAATGCCCAGAAAGAATACCAGCGAACCCAATAAACCGAAAAAGTGCATAGGCTTAGCGCCGAATCTCGACAGAAACCACAAAGTTATTAAATCCAGATAACCTGCAAAGCGTCCGACACCAAATTTTGTCTTGCCATATTTACGGGCCTGGTGCTGAACCACTTTCTCGCCAATCCTGGCATAACCGGCATTTTTAGCCAGATAGGGTATATAGCGATGCATTTCACCGTATATATGTATGTTTTTTACAACATCATTCCGGTATGACTTTAGTCCGCAATTGAAGTCGTGCAGGTTATTGATGCCCGAAACACGCCGGGCGGTAGCATTAAATATTTTGGTGGGAATTGTTTTTGATAGCGGATCGTATCTTTTTTGCTTCCATCCCGATACCATATCGTATCCTTCCTCTTGTATCATCCTGTAGAGTTCGGGTATTTCGTCCGGGCTGTCCTGTAAATCAGCATCCATGGTAATAACAACATCACCCGTTGCAATACTGAATCCGCAATCGAGTGCCGGTGATTTGCCGAAATTGCGGCGGAAACGTACGCCACGCACATTGTCATGATTGCTCTTTAGCTCTTCGATTATTTTCCAGGAACTATCAGTACTTCCATCGTCTACAAAAATAACTTCGTACGAGAAATTGTTTTCCCGCATTACCCTGTCTATCCAGTTAA
This sequence comes from Bacteroides sp., assembly GCA_032108265.1. Classification (GTDB taxonomy): domain Bacteria; phylum Bacteroidota; class Bacteroidia; order Bacteroidales; family Bacteroidaceae; genus Bacteroides. The sequence continues at coordinate 1,128 of DAMCMT010000003.1, read as the reverse complement.
ATAATTCGGCAATGGATTCTTGTTCGTTTAATAATGGAATAACAACAGATATATCCATATCATTAAGAGTTAGGTATTGATTTTCTCTTCATAACAAACGGTGCAATAATAAGGGATAGAATACTGCAATACAGAAAATTGGTTGATAATAACTGCATGGTCATTTCAATAGGTGTCATGGCCCGGAGAAGTTTCAGCGTTTCGTTCATCTGTTCCTGATAGACTTCCAGTCCTTTCAACTCAGCGGGGAATTGACTAAACATGGCCTCCATAGTATTTATCATAAAACCATTGTCGATAAACCTGAAGTATATAAAATGTGCCACGGCGGTAAGCAATGCCGCAAACATGAACATGAAAATGAGGAATAACCAGGATTGTAGAAAGCTAATCTCGCCTCCACAAACTTTGTCGCGATACGTACGTACAAAATAATATGCCAGGAATGGTACGGCAAATGTAAGTCCGTAGAAGGCAAACATGAGCAGTGGATTTGTAAAACCTAATGGAAGGAATATGAATTTGATAATCCAGTATACTCCCATATATGTGCCAAATCGCATGGCATATCGTTGTAAATTTATTCTGTTTTCTGCCATTATTCTTAATATAAAGCGTACAAAGGTACTATTTTTGACCGAATTATTTGTAGGCGTATCTTAAAGTTTATAAATCCGTGTAAACTTCGTAACTAATGGGGATAATTTGAAAACAATCAATTTAATTCAAAAAATAACAGTCTGATATAGAATGGATTATTAAAAACCTATCGAAAAAAGATAAAACACCTATTGCAGGTTTGGCAAAAATACCTACCTTTGCGCCCGGGTAAGTCCTATACGGCCAGCTCCCTTCGAATCCTCCAGGGCTTGATCGCAGCAAAGGTAGTTGGTTGTAGCGGCGCGATATAGTAAGCTTACCCACTTGCCTCTTTAGCTCAGTTGGCCAGAGCACGTGATTTGTAATCTCGGGGTCGTTGGTTCGAATCCGACAAGAGGCTCAAAACAACAAAAGGTTTTCCATTGCGGAAAACCTTTTTTCGTTTGTAATAAACTCCTCCTTTCTGGCCATAAAATGGATCATCCCGTATTCTTGTGGGTTTTCTCAAAAAGTTTTATTTTTGCTTTA
>DAMCMT010000002.1:154491-156785 GCA_032108265.1 Bacteroides sp. | reverse complement strand
ATATCCTCAAAACGGATATGTTTCATTTAGTGTAAACTAGTATATAATCGCCTAACCGGATTTAATAAATAAATCCTTCAAATACAACAAGTTCAGTATCCCGGTAGGATAATCCATGCTATCCCGGTAGGATACCGACTCTATCCCGGTAGGATAACCCCTGTTATCCCGGTAGGATAGCACCCTTATCCCGGTAGGACAACACCCCTTATCCCGGTAGGATAAAGCCGTTATCCCGGTAGGATAAAACGCATGGCAGAATGCACCATCAGCATGATAACCCCATGCACGATTAAAAGGACTTTACGACGATATCCTGAATTATTGAAATAATCTTTTATCCCATATTCTACCCACCTGTAACATCATTAACATACAATTTTTAACCCGCCAAAACATAAAAACAGAAACTTAACAATAGTTAAACTTCTGTTTTTCTTTGGTTTATGTTATAAACTACTCTATATTTGCATTATCAGCATGAGCCTTTGGCTCTTTTTTAAAGCCTTAGTGGTTTATAACATAAACCATTTTATCGCAAGAAACAAGTAAATAATATAATAATATGGAAGAAAGAGAATTAAATGAAAAAGAAAGTATCGAGATTATCTCCAAGATGATTCGTAATACACAAAGCAAGATGGAACAAAACATCGGCCGCCCTTTACTGATACTGGGCTATGTTTCTGTAATCATCTGTTTAGTCGTATGGTATGGAAATGTCTTTGCCGGCGATTACCATTGGAACTTCCTTTGGTTTCTCGTTCCCCTCATTGGATGGCCGATAGTGTATGCCTTTAATCGCAAACAGCAGTATCTAACGACATATATCGACCGTATTATCAAATATGTTTGGATTATCTTTACGACAGGTACCATTATTACATGCAGCCTTTCAGTCTTCTTATGGGAATTACCGAGTCTATTCTTTTCCGCCCTACTGTTGGGAATGATGGCCGCTTTGACCGGATTAATAGTTCAGGTAAACTCCATCACCCTTTCGGGAATTGCCGGGATAGTGATATCTCCGCTTACCCTTTTTCTGGAAGGAGGTAACCAAATACTGGCTATAGGAGCCATGTTTATTGTATTATTAATTATTCCGGGGCACATTTTAAGTGCCAAAAACAAAAAACAAGCCTGATGTTTAAAGAGCTGAATCCTTTGTTGCACTCCGAACTCCGGCTGGGAATTATGTCTCTGTTGTTATCGGTCGAAGAAGCTGATTTCGTTTTCATCCGTGAACAAACTCAATCGACAGCGGGGAACCTGAGCGTACAATTAGACAAATTGAATAAGGCAGGCTATGTAGATATTACCAAGACCTTCGTAGGCAAACTGCCACGTACAATATGTAAGATCACTCCCGAAGGGGTAAATGCCATGAACGAATATGTAGAAGCATTGAAAAGTTACATAAAATTATAGTCTACCGGCAAGGCTGAAAGCCGATTGCCGTTCATCAGAAATATCATAAAAAGGAACTTATCCGGCTATGGCCGGACGGCCACTTTATTGTCTTTACAATATAAAAAGTGAGGTAAAGAGTGAGGTATAGGAGGTAAAGAAATTGAGTAGGCGATGCCGCCTGGATTCTACTTTACCTAACTCTTCTACCTCCTATACCTCACCCTTTACCTTACTCTAATCTTTAATAATATGATTTTAATAAAGTATGCAATCCTCAATCTGGGCAGAAAGAAAAAGCAAACACTCTTTTCTCTACTCTGTATCTCTGTTTCTTCTTTTATTGTGCTGGCCGATTTCGGTTTGATTAACAGCATGGAAGAGAGTTTGAAACAAGCAATAAACAGAGTTTTGTCCGGACAGATAACCGTCTATTCGTCAAACAATGACCGGATGAATATTCTGGAAGCCCAGCTATCAGAACAAAGAACGTTTGAATGGAGTGATACAGATGTTATCGATTTCAACCGTGAATTCCCGGAACTACAATTCAACCAACGCATACGTGTCGGCAGCCTTATTTCTTTAGATGATGAGACTTCTTATGTACACTTGCATGCATTGGAAGAAAACCATCTGGATAAAATCGCCAATATGCTAACTTTTCAAAAAGGCGGAATGGCCTGCAAAACAGATGAAATCGTTATCAGCGAAACCATAGCCAAGGATATTCACTGCATCGTTGGTGATACCATTCTGCTGATTGCAAACAATGTTCACGATTATATGTCGGATGCAATAGGTGTTGTTTCGGGCATATTCGAAGAAAAAGGTATCGCATTATTCCTGAATTACAACGGCTTTATGCCACTGAAAGCCGGAAAAAC
>DAMCMT010000002.1:148418-154481 GCA_032108265.1 Bacteroides sp. | reverse complement strand
TTAGCCGGAATCAGCGAAGAAGAATCCCTGGAACTGGTTATCAACCCGAAAGATGAACGTGATTTAACAGATAATGAAATAAGCACTATCAACCATTGGTTTACCACTAATCATCCCGCACTGAGGGTGGTAAGCTGGGAACAAACAGCTCCCCTGCTCTATTCTATTGTTAATGTTTGGCAAGGTGGAGGTATGATTATGCAGGGAATGTTTATTGCATTCAGCCTCATTATTCTTATTACCCTTACGTCGCTGGTAATAGGTTCGCGTAAAAAAGAATTCGGAACGCTACTGGCTATCGGGTTCTCATGGAAAAGAATCAAACTATTGGTATGTGCCGAATATGCTTTGTTGTGTTCAGTCTCCGTACTTATTGGATATGGAATACTGGAAATTATATTTTCATCTATAAGTACCGGCGGAATAACAATTGGCTCGAAAGAGATGCAATCGGCACTGATGACCGATAAACTTTTTCCTTTTATATATCTCAAGAATCTGCTTTATGTATGGTTAATGTTTCTGGCTACCACAATTGCTTCCACCCTCATAAGCATCAAACGCTTACAGAAAAGAAAAATCCAATCACTCATCAACGAATAACACTATGCTTATATACATTAAAATAGCAATCAGGAATGTCCATAAGAATCTTAAATCCATGACATTCAACGGAGTGGGCATTGTGCTTACCGCCATGCTTCTGGTGTTTATTTTCGCCTTTTCAAGAGGAATTGAGACGCAGATAGTACAACAGAACATCCGGTTCGAAACTGGTGGTATGATAGTAAGGTTCGACAAGGAAATAACGGGATGGGAAAATCAAAATACAGGAGATTCCATTTATCAGGAACTTCTGGAAGCTATACATGCTTATCCATGTGATTACCGCCCCAGAATAACCATCCATAATGCTTCGCTATACGCACTGGATGCTGTACAACGGGTTAAAGTGGAAGGTATTGACGCTACAGAACTCGGATTATTAAATGATATCGTTCCTGTGATAGAAGGAAATACTGATTGGCAGCATATAAACAACGGCTTACTTATAAGCAAAGAATTATCCGAAGAAACCGGACTGGATCCAGGTAGTGAATGTGTTATTGTTCTTCCGACGGCTGATGGCTCGGTCAATATGCAGCAATATATTATAACAGGAATTTTCCAGAATACATCACAAGCCGATAAATACCAAACATATATGTTGTATCAGGAAGCCAAGGAACTGTATCACATCAATCTTCCGACACGCATCCTTCTGGATTTTGCTCATCTGGATGAAGCGGAGAATGTAGCCACCGCACTCGCAAAAGAAGTTCCATCGGAATATATTGAGATTAAAACATATAAAGACTTTATGGGTAGGGCTCAGGCTCTTTCAAGCATCAACCGGAACGGATTGATGGGGGTAGCTTTCTTCCTGCTTTTTATATCTTTTGTGGGTATATGGGCAATGATTTCCGAACAAGTCCACGAACGCAGGAAAGAGATGGGAACACTACTTACACTGGGGTTTGCCCGAAGTTCGGTAAAGAAGATATTCCTGATGGAATCTATATACATAAGTATTATTTTCCTTGGTATCGGACTATTTATCATACTAACAACAATAGGCGTTATTGAATATATGGATGGCATTTACCTTGGTCGGCTTGCTTCATTTGCCTTTGGTTCATCCACTATCCTACCCGAATTACGCTTCCGGGATGTGGCAGTAACGGTTATCGTTTGCCTGTCTTATCCCTTAGCGGCTACATTCTTCTCACTGGCAACCATTCAATGGAAATCTATCATAAAACTTATGAACTAATTATATTAAAATGAATACAATGAAAAGTGTAATACTAACAATCCTGTTGCTGGGATGTATGCTTAATGGGTATTCCCAGGCAAACAAAACAACTGATTATCTGGATATTATGGATAAATCTTTATATCTGGAATTCGCCAATGTACGTATGGAAGTTTATAAAAACGATAAACTTCTGAAGCACTATGGAATGGAACTATACCGCCAAGGAGAAAAGATGCGGATGGAATTCACCGAACCCGCAGTAGAGAAAGGACGGAGAATGTTGAACGACGAAAGTAATCTATGGATGTACATGCCCCGTACCAGCAAAGTAATTAAACTTCCCTTGAAACAGGCCTTTATGGGAAGCGATGCCTCGAACAGGGATTTAATGCGGATGGCCTACAAAAAAGATTATGATATTGTGTCGACTCATCCGGAAGAGGACAATCTCATCCTGATAGAATTAAAAGCAAAAGATTTATCCGTATCCTACTCTAAAATGATAATCAGCTTTGACGTTGAAAGGCAAGTTCCCGTAAAGCAGGAAATGTACAGTGTTTCAGATAAGCTTATCAAGACGATGGAGTTTGAATACGAACGGCAACCCGACGGAACATATACTTGTGCATCCATGAGCATACGCGATGAACTTTTAAAGAATTCATTTACCCGGATGTATTATAAAGATTCCAAAAGGTCAAACAAAAAACCTACGGTATTCTTCACGCTGGGTTCAATCAAGCAATAATTATGAAGTATCTTACTATTATAACCGTTATTTGCTGTAGTTTCTTATCCACCGTGCAAGGACAGGAAATGGATTTCAGTTACCAGATTATTATGGAATCCAAAGGAGAATACAACAACATTGACAAGAACTCAGCATTAAACCCGGATAATCAAATGAAGATAAAAGAAATCACTTCTGCTACCCAACTTTACCCGATATTGAAGTTCCGTCACAGTCAGGATAAGTTTTCATCACTTCTTCAGATAGAAGGGAACTGCACCAATTACAACTTTTCCGGTGATTCTCTTTCGTTTTCTTTTCAAGAACTTTATACGCAGTTCAGCATAAGCGATAAACACTTTGTTTCCATCGGCAAACGACGTTTGGATTGGGGAAGCGGCACGTTATGGAATCCCACTAATTTCTACGTACAGAAAGACCCTTTCAGAACCCAGAACAGGTTGGAAGGAATTTTTCAGGCGAGTTACTCATATCTCTTATCCAACGGAATGCTTCAGGCGTATGTGTTCCCTGAGAAAAAGCTAAAAGACTTCAGCTATGCCCTGAAGTACGACTATTATGGAAACCGGATAGATGCAAGCGTAACCTTTCTTCAACATCAACAATCTCAGCAACTGGGATATTCGGTTTCATACGGTGGTAATATATCGACCCTATATAGCGAAGGAGTTTGGAGAAACTACTCCAAAAGTTATCGCGCAAATGAGAATGGGGTACTGGTGAATTCATCGGAAGGCCGGAGTAAGTTCTGGACCGAAATAGTAGCCGGTATGTCTATAAACCTGAATGCTAACTTATCATTTCGGAGCGAATACCGTTTCAGGGAGGATTATCTGAATAAAGAACAAATATCAGAATTCAAAAGAAACCTTCCCGCAAACTCCCTGATTTACGATCCGGTCGGCATTGGGAAACACACCCTGTTTGCCAGCCTCGAATGGAAAGATTTATACGACCGGTACATGATTCAGGTTCGTACATTCCTCGACCCCGTTTCCAGTCAGCTCATTGTTTCGCCCCTGTTTATATGGAAATATCATGATTTACAGGTCGAAATATCTGCCATGGTTTACAATAATGCCATTCCGTTACTGAATTATCAGGGAACGGTATTACTTATTTATTCTTTTTGACATATTCATGTAGATTACAATTTTCTTATTAATTATGCAAACCATCATCGAATTGAAAAAACTTTACCGTTCCTATAGCAATGGCAAAGTAACAACAAGTGTTTTATGTGATTTCTCACACAAATTCATGGAAAACTGTTTCACAGTATTGGCCGGCCCTTCGGGTTCGGGAAAATCAACCTTATTAAATATCGTTGCTACCCTTGATAAGCCGGATAGCGGTGAATACCGGTTCGAAAACAAACCGGTAAACCTTGATAACGATAAAAAATTAACCGAACTCCGTAAACAGAATTTTGGTTTTGTATTCCAATCGTTCAACCTTATACCCGTTTTAACTGCATTGGAAAATGTTGAATTACCTTTAACCCTCTTTCCATATACCGCAAAAGAAAAGAAAGAAATGGCTGCCAACATGCTCGAACTCGTAGGGCTGAAAGACAAGATGAAGCAAAAGCCCGGCGAACTATCCGGAGGCGAGCAGCAACGGGTAGCTATTGCACGGGCAATAGTGAATCATCCGCGTGTAATCCTTGCAGATGAGCCTACCGCTAATCTCGACAAACGGAATACGGAAAACATTATAGCATTGATGAAAGAACTGAATGAAACAGAACATATTAACTTTATCATATCCAGTCACGACGAGAAAGTTATAACCGCCGGCAAAGATATTGTCTGGATTGGCGAGAATTTTAATCAAAATAGAGGAAAAGCGTTGATTTTATAAGCAAAAATGTAGATTCATCAGACAATTTTTTAACTTTGTGGTGGAATAGACTAAAGATATGGTTAAAAAGTCTGATTTTCTCGTCATCGGCTCCGGAATTGCCGGTATGAGTTTCGCATTAAAGGTCGCAAGTAAAGGCCGGGTAGCCCTTATTTGTAAAACGACTCTGGAAGAAGCCAATACTTATTTCGCACAAGGTGGAATAGCATCGGTAACCAATACGCTTGTCGATAATTTCGAAAAGCATATTGAAGATACCATGATTGCAGGTGATTGGCTGAGCGAACGTATGGCTGTAGAGAAAGTAATACGCGAGGCACCCGCACAAATCCATGAACTGATTAACTGGGGTGTAGACTTCGACAAGAACGAGAAGGGAGAATTCGACCTGCATAAAGAAGGAGGACACTCCGAATTCCGCATACTTCATCATAAAGACAGTACTGGTGCCGAGATTCAGGATAGTCTTATCAAGGCCGTCAAAAAGCACCCGAATATTGATATATACGAAAACCATTTCGCCATCGAAATACTAACCCAGCACCACCTGGGGGAAACGGTTACCCGGCAAACACCGGATATAAAGTGTTATGGCGCATATATACTCAACTCCCAAACAGGTAAGGTAGATACTTTCCTGTCCAAATTTACTTTGATGGCTACGGGAGGTATCGGCGCGGTTTATCAAACAACCACCAATCCGCTGGTAGCTACCGGCGACGGTATTGCAATGGTGTATCGCGCTAAAGGAACCGTGAAGGATATGGAATTTGTACAGTTCCATCCTACGGCATTTTATCATCCGGGAGATCGTCCTTCCTTCCTGATAACCGAGGCTATGCGCGGCTATGGCGCTGTTCTGCGCACCATGGACGGAAAGGAATTCATGCAGAAATACGACCCGCGTTTATCTCTTGCTCCGCGCGATATTGTTGCCCGGGCCATTGATAATGAGATGAAGAACCGGGGAGACGACCATGTTTACCTGGATGTAACCCACAAAGACCCGGAAGAAACGAAGGCTCACTTCCCGACTATTTACGAGAAATGCCTCAGCCTGGGCATCGATATTACCAAAGATTATATTCCCGTAGCGCCTGCCGCCCACTATCTATGCGGTGGAATACTGGTCGACCTCGACGGACAATCATCCATCGAACGCCTGTATGCAGTAGGTGAATGTTCATGTACCGGATTACACGGTGGAAACCGCCTCGCATCCAACTCGCTCATCGAAGCGGTTGTTTATGCCGATGCCGCCGCCCGTCATAGCCTGAGCAAACTACAGGATTACGAATACAATACTCAAATCCCCGAATGGAACGATACAGGCACACGCTCACCCGAAGAAATGGTTCTTATAACTCAAAGTATGAAAGAGGTGAACCAGATCATGAGCGCTTATGTGGGTATTGTACGTTCCGACCTGCGTCTGCAACGGGCATGGACACGCCTGGATATTATATATGAAGAAACAGAAAGCCTCTTCAAACGTAGCTTCGTATCCCGGGATATCTGCGAATTACGAAATGTAATCAACGTAGGATATCTGATTATGCGACAAGCTATCGAACGAAAAGAAAGCAGGGGGCTACACTATACCATTGATTACCCAAAGACCATTAAAAACACATGACGGCAAATTACAGAG
>DAMCMT010000002.1:138099-148408 GCA_032108265.1 Bacteroides sp. | reverse complement strand
ATTACAGAGCAGACAGAAAAAAGAAGAAAAAATTCTACCGTAGGAAATCATTCTATTTAATCCTGGGTCTTGTACTTGGAATATGCATTGCAGCAGGAATGTATCAGGTATCAGTATATTACTCTACCGACGAATCGTGTATGATATGTCACGTTCACCCGCATGTGGAAGATAGCTGGCGATTGTCCAAGCACATGAACAATAGCAGTGGTACAAAGGTACATTGTGTCGATTGTCACTTACCACCCAAAAACGACACCTGGGCACACTACACTGCAAAAATTAAACTTGGGGTTACAGATGTATGGGGCTACCTGACCAAAGATACAGCCGATTTCGACTGGGATGCCAAGTCGGAACTGGAACATGCCGTACGATATATTCCCAACGAATCATGCAAAGAATGTCACTATAATCTCTTCCCTGAAGGAATTACAGACGATGCTATTACCGCCCACCTTTATTACGAAGAAAATGAAAAGAAGCTGGATTTGCAATGTATCAGTTGCCACCTCGATGCCGGCCACTTCAACCCCAACTACCAGCACTCGCACATGACGGGTGTTCCGGGAGGTACTACCGCCCGCGTAGATTCCAGCTTATTTTTCAAAGAACCTACAAAGGTTACTGCTTTCGAAACATTTACCGAACAAATACCGGGTACTGCCGTATCTTTCCAGATGGTAGCCATTCCCGGAGGTACATTTGCTATGGGCAGCCCTGAAAAGGAACCTTTCCACAAACCGGATGAAGGCCCTGTACGCAATGTAACCCTCAGCCAATTCTTCATGGGCGAAACCGAGGTAACCTGGGATATGTACTGGGCATTTTATGGTGAAACTCTCAGCGAAGGACGTACCCCGCCCGAATTAGTATTCATGCACAACAGCAATCCGGACGTGGATGCGGTAACAGGTCCTACTCCACCGTTCGGATTCCCCGACCAGGGCTGGGGAAGTGGCGACCGTCCGGCAATCACTATGACCCACTATGCGGCCGAAACTTTCTGCCAGTGGTTATCTAAAAAGACGGGTAAGAAATACCGCTTGCCTACCGAAGCCGAATGGGAATATGCTGCTCGTGGCGGTACAGAAACTCCATACTTCTTTGAAGGAAGTCCGAAGAAATATTCGGATGAAGGTTTCTGGCGCAAGTTCTTCAGTGCCGATACAGAAGTCATTTCATCTTATGTGATATACGAAAAGAATAGCCGCAACCGTACTCAGTTACCTTCGGAAGTTCAGCCAAATCCTTTTGGTCTGAAGAATATGTTGGGTAATGTACTGGAATACTGCGCCGACAAATACGATCCGGAAGCATACAGCAAATCGGGGGATAATGTCACCAATCCGCTTGTAACTACAGGTACAGAATACGTAGTTCGTGGCGGTAACTATACATCTGATGCCGCCGACCTGCGCTGTGCTGCCCGTAGCCATACCGAACACGATGCGTGGTTGCGTACCGACCCGCAACAGCCGAAAAGTATCTGGTGGTACTCAGATATAAAAGGAATTGGATTCCGTGTAGTTTGCGAAACTATTGACAATTAACTAAAAAGTTATTATTCAATTATATTTTAAACCACTAAATCAAGACAATTGTCAATTGTTCATTGTCAATTGTCAATTAAAAGAACCATGAGTAAAGAAAACAAAATCAGTAGAAGGTCTTTCCTGAAGAACTCGGCCCTTATCGGAACAGCCGGATTCGTTGGAACAGGCGGAGGAAGCTTGCTGACTTCCTGTAGCGGTGGCGAATCGGCCGCAGCAAAGAACACACCCCTCAAAGAACCAGGAACCTATTATGTTCCCGAATTGCCTGATATGGCTAAGGATGGAAAAGAACTTCGTGCAGGCGTTATCGGTTGCGGCGGACGTGGTTCGGGTGCAGCATTCGATTTCCTGAATGCAGCAAATGGAGTTACCATTACGGCTCTTGGCGATACTTTCAAAGGACAGGTAGACAACCTGGCTAACCAATTGAAAAAAGACAAAGGAATTGACATTCCCGAAAACAAACGCTTTGTAGGATTGGACGCTTACCAAAAGGTAATTGATAGCGATGTCGATGTAGTTATTATTGCTACCCCACCTTATTTCCGCCCAATACATTTCAAATATGCTACCGAAAAAGGAAAACATTCTTTCCTGGAAAAACCTATATGTGTTGACCCGGTAGGTTACCGTATGATTGTGGCTACTGCCCGCCTGGCACAAAGCCGTAATATATCTGTTGTAACAGGTACTCAGCGCCATCACCAACGTAATTATGTAGAGTCGTACAAACAAATCATGAACGGCGCTATTGGCGAAATCACCGGAGGAATAGTTTACTGGAATCAGAATATGCTTTGGTACCGCGAACGCCAGAAAGACTGGACAGATGCCGAATGGATGATTAAAGACTGGGTAAACTGGAAATGGCTGTCGGGCGACCATATCGTTGAACAGCATGTACACAACATTGATGTTTTCACCTGGTTCAGCGGACTAAAACCTGTAAAGGCAGTAGGCTTTGGCTCACGCCAGCGCCGTATCACAGGCGACCAGTACGATAACTTCAGCGTGGATATCACTATGGAGAATGGCATCCATCTTCACAGTATGTGCCGCCAGATAGACGGTTGCGCTAATAACGTAAGCGAATTCATCCAGGGTACAAAAGGTTCATGGACTACCGGAGAAGGAACCGTTATCAAAGACCTCGCCGGCAATGTTATATGGAAGTTCGACGAAGAAGCTGAAAAAGCACAATACAAGCAAACCAACCCATACGTTCTGGAACACGTTAACTGGATTAACCACATCCGCAGCGGAAAAGTTATAGAACAGGCATCCGAAACAGCCGTTTCGAATATGGCGGCAATTATGGGACGCGAATCGGCATATACAGGAGCCGAAACCACCTGGGAACAAATGACAGCATCGACAACAATAGATTATACTCCGGCCGACCTTAGTCTGACTGGTAAAATGGATATGTCGGGCTTCACGGTTCCGGTACCGGGAAAAGGAAAATAAAGTTTTGAGTTATGAGTTGTGAGTTTTGAGTACTATGCAGTATTATTGAACCCATAATTCATAACTCACTACTCATAACTTATAACTCATAACTTATTATGAACAGCAGAAGAAAATTTATAAAAACTTCCCTCTCGGGAGCTGCTTTACTCACTCTTGGTAGTGGTACAGTAATCTCTTCCTGCACTTCATCAACCACCACAAAAGACAAACAGGAAAAAGCTTGTTGCGCTAATAGTACAGCCGAATTGAAACTATCTTTCCAGGAAGGAACCCCACCGGGAAGCAACCTGAATGAGAAGTTCGACTATATGGAACAACTCGGTATTGTTGGCTTTGAACCTGGCGGATGGGGATTAGCCGGAAGAGTGAAGGAAATACAAGAGGCCTTGAAAGGCCGCAATATTAAAGTAAGTGCCATTTGTGCAGGCTTCGAAGGTTTCATCCTATCAACCGACCCGGCTATCCGGCAGAAGTGCATGGATACGATGAAAGAAATCATTGCCGCCGCCGGAGAATTAGGCTCGACAGGCGTTATCATTGTACCGGCCTTCAATAGTCAGGTTCCAGTAATGCCTCATACACAACAAACGCGCGATTTCCTGTGCGAACAGTTCGATATAATGGGAACATTCGCCGCACAGAATAACACAACTGTTATCCTTGAACCGTTGAACCGTGGCGAAGCTTTCTATCTGCGTCAGGTAGCTGATGCTGCTTCTATCTGCCGCGACATCAACAATCCGGGCATAACTTGTCTGGGCGATTTCTGGCACATGACATTCGAAGAAACTTCGGACTTCGGCGCTTTCATGTCGGCCGGAAAATACCTGCAACATGTACACATGGCCAGTCGTAAACGTCGGTCCATGCCGGGCGAAGACGGTGATGCCGATAATTACATCGACGGTTTCCGTGCATTGAAGATGTTGAACTATGATAAATATGTAAGTTACGAATGTGGTTGCCAGGGCGACCGCAATGTAATAGTTCCCGAATCGGTTAAACTGCTTCGCGATCAATGGGAAAAGGCATAAAGCAAATCGTTTCTTCTTATAAAACAAGCATAGTTTTACTGCTTATATATGCTGCCGTACTGGCGTTAGCCACCGTAATTGAGAAATACGGTGGTACGCCGATGGCAAAAACATTGGTTTACTATTCGCCCGCCCTGTTTCTGCTTTACACACTGATAATCGCCAACTTTTTTGCCGCCACACTTAAACACAATCTGTTCAAATCCCGTAAGTGGGGATTCCTGGTTGTACATTTATCTTTCGTAATTATACTGGCAGGAGCGTTAGTAACCCATATATTCGGTGAAGAAGGTATTATACACCTGCGCACCGGAGAAAGCACTAATCAGATGATGGTGCAGACAAACCGCGGTAATCATCTTCACCCACTACCATTCAATATCGAACTGGTAAAGTTTAACCTCGAACGCTATCCCGGCTCTTCCAGTCCATCATCCTTCGAAAGCCAACTTATAATACAAGCCGATGGAGAAAAGCGCGAGGAACTTATATCCATGAACAATGTCATTGATATTAAAGGTTACCGCCTGTTCCAGGCTTCGTATGATAAGGACGAACTTGGAAGCGTATTGTCTGTAAACAAAGATGTTGCCGGGCGAAGTATAACATACGCCGGGTATGCATTATTATTCGTAGGACTTATCCTGTGTTTTACCGGGCGGAATACACGGTTCAGGATGTTGGCTCGACAACTTAAAGAATTATCCAGCCATGCAAACTAATATTAACATGCGGTTTCTGATTGCGTTCTTGTTTGTTATAGCATTACCTGTAGCACTCCATGCGCAACAATCCGGAGCATCAGCCGCCTATATGAGCATCAGCCGCGAACATGCCCTGAAATTCGGTTCACTCCCCATGCAATCCGTCAGCGGACGGATACAGCCCGTAAACACTTTCTCGTCCGAAGTACTACGCAAACTACACAAGTCTGATAAAATTCTCGACCTTGACTCCGACCAGTTCCTGCTGAGTTTACTCTGCCTTCCCGAAATGTGGATGCAGATACCTCTTATCATCTGCGATAACAAAGACATCACCTTTAACCATGATTTGACAGACGGTTATTGCTCATACATCGAAATGTTCGACTCCAACGGCCGGTACAAACTGGAAACCGAACTGAATGAAGCATTTGCGAAACCTGTATCCACACGTAGCGGATACGAAAAGGACCTTATAAAACTCGACGAACAGGTAAATATACTTCACCAACTTTTCGACCACCGGCTTATTTACCTTTTTCCTGTTAAAAACGATGAAACCCATACATGGTATGCACCGGGCGATGAGTTACCTGAAACACTGGCCGTAAACACTGACACAATCCGGGGAATAATGAGCGATTACTGTTCTGCGGTAATCAACTCCATCCAAACGGGAAACTGGGAAACAGCTGATGAAGCACTGAAACACATCAGTGAATGGCAAGCAACCAACAACACTCTTCCCGATATTAACCGGACCAGAATTAAAGCCGAGGTGATATATAATAAAACAAATTTGTTGAAGTTCTGCCGCAAAATATACCTTATTATAGGAGCTTCACTGTTGGTTATAGCCTTTATGATGCTTTTTAGTAACCACAAAAAGCTTGGTTGGCTCGGCAAAGTATTAATCATTCATCTGGTAGTGGTTATGGTGTTTCATTTCGTGGTTATTCTGCTCCGCTGGTACATTGCCGGATACGCACCCTGGAGTAATTCATACGAAACGATGGTGCTACTTTCTTTCCTTTGCATATTCGCCGGAATGTTGTTTGCCCGCCGAAGCATTATCACATTGGCGTTATCCAGCCTTCTTGCCGGAGTTATCCTGTTCGTATCCAGCCTCAACTGGATGAACCCGCAGATAACCCCATTGGTGCCCGTACTGAAATCTCCCTGGCTCATGATACACGTTGCCCTTATCATGGTAGCATATGGATTCTTCGGTATTAGTTGTTTGCTGGGTCTTACCAATATAATAATGATGAAATTAAAGTCCGTACCCGCCACCGTCGGAGTGCGAATACGCGAACTAACCATCATCAACGAAATGTCTCTTCTTGCCGGACTCGCTTTTCTGACAGCCGGTGTTTTCGTTGGTGCCATCTGGGCCAACGAATCCTGGGGCCGTTACTGGGGTTGGGATCCAAAAGAAACCTGGGCATTGATAACTATTATTGTGTACGCCGTAGTCACTCATTTGCGAATGGTGAAGAAATGGTTTACTCCATTCCGCTTCAACCTTATTTCTGTAATTGCTTTTATGTGTGTACTGATGACTTATTTTGGGGTTAACTACCTGCTCAGCGGTATGCATTCGTATAATTAATGAAAATAAAGAATATCATAATATGGGTTATGAATCCCCGAATGGGGATTAGATATTGTTAAAATATTATATGTTTCTATTGATATATTTGTCCTAACGGACAATTTATAAATCAATGCCCAGAGGGCACACATATCAATAGAAAAGATAGGTATATAACAACAAATCCCCATCGGGGATTCATTGATATGGTGATAATAAAATAGGATGAATTAATTATGAACGCCTACTTAGAGAAATAAATATACTATTGGAAGGTATTGCCCGTTAGGGTAAGTATATCAATAGAAAAAATAGATTATACGATAAAATCCCCATAGGGGATTCATTAATAATACCTATTTAAATTATGGCAAACACCTACACTCAAATTTATATTCATTACGTTTTCGCCGTACAAAACCGTATTGGTTTAATACAAAACCAATGGCGCGACGAATTATATAAATACATAACAGGAATAGTCAGAAACAAAGGGCATAAATTGCTTATAATTGGGGGAGTATCGGACCATATTCACGTTCTTGTGAGTATGTCTCCCAAACAATCACCATCTGATTTAATGGCGGATATTAAACGTAGCTCTTCATTATGGATAAACGAAAATCGACTGGTAATGGGGAAATTCTCGTGGCAGGAAGGGTTTGGCGCCTTCAGTTATGGAAAATCACAAATTCCCAATATTGCGCATTATATAGAAATGCAAGAACAACACCATACAAAGCGTACGTTTATGGATGAATATATTGAGTTTCTGAAACTATTTGAAGTTGAATATGATGAGAGGTATATATTTAAACCAGTTGAATAATGCCCTAGTTTAATTACGACAACAAGTGTACGACTAAAAAATCACACAAAACAAATAAAAGAAACCTTATGTCACAAATCTCTTCAGCCGCATTTAAAGACACTAAACCACATTATAATATTCTCGACGGACTTCGGGGAATAGCCGCATTGACTGTTGTGTGGTTTCATATATTCGAAGCTTTCGCAACCAGTCATTTAGACCAGAGAATTAATCATGGATATCTGGCTGTAGACTTCTTCTTTATCCTTTCCGGATTTGTTGTGGGCTATGCTTACGATGACAGATGGGGGAAAATGACCACAAAAAACTTTTTGAAGCGTCGAATCATTCGCTTGCATCCGATGGTCGTCATGGGAGCTATTATCGGGGCTATTATGTTCTACTTCCAGGGTTGTTCGGTTTGGGATGTTTCGCAGGTACCTTTAATCATGCTACTGGTAGCTACCCTCTTAAATCTTTTCCTGATTCCATCGACACCAGGTTTCGAAATCCGGGGAGTTACCGAAATGTATCCGTTGAATGGGCCTAGCTGGTCGTTGTTTTACGAATACATTGGTAATATCTTATATGCATTCTTTATTCGTAAACTTCCTACCAAAGCATTGGCCGTATTAGTATTCCTTGCCGGTTGCGGATTGGCACTATTTGCTATTTGGGGTCCATTGGGCGATATTTGTGCAGGATTCGCGTTAACACCCACTGATATAACCGGAGGCTCATTGCGTTTATTATATTCTTTCTCGGCAGGATTGTTGTTATCCCGCGTATTCAAACCTACTAAGATAAAAGGAGCTTTCTGGTTATGTAGTCTGGCTGTTATAGCTTTATTGGCCGTTCCCCGGTTGGGCGGAAATGAGCATATGTGGATGAATGGTTTGTACGATACCATCTGTTTTGCTTTCCTTTTCCCGCTGATTGTTTATCTGGGAGCATCCGGAAAAACAACAGATAAGACAACCGCACGGATTTGTAAATTTCTAGGTGATATATCGTATCCACTGTACATGGTTCATTATCCTTTTATCTATTTATATTACGCATGGGTAAAGAATGAGGAACTTACGTTCGTGCAATCTTTACCGGGTGCGATAGGACTTTTTGTAGGTTCTATCTTATTAGCCTATTTGTGCTTAAAACTATATGATGAACCGGTACGGAAATTCTTATCTAAGCGTTTCCTGAATAAAAGCTCTTAAGGCTACATACACTTTCATACTGCAATTAAGTATCAAAGCCAGTATATTTAATGTATTATGGTACTGTCTTTAATGTCTTATGCCGGTATCATTTAGTGGGCTCACGTATGTAATCCCATTGGCTCACATACGTAAACCCATAAGCCTACATACGTGAACCCATGGGTTTACATACGCAGGCTTATTCATAGAATTAACAATTTACCTCAAAGAATCTATTTACCTATTTTATTTCAGAACTCACTCTCCGGTTTGAGCGCACCATACCAACCGGATGGTTGATATTTCCATTTTATCCCTGTTTGTTTTATTTTCGGGATTTTTTCCGGTACCAAATCGTATGCCAGTTCATTCCGATATAATGGGGCCCCCAACCGGTTACCTTCGGGCAGGTATTCTATTAATATGGCATCAAACTGTCCTACACGGCTTGGCCTGTTTTTTACACTTTCTACCAGATTCTCTTGTGCAATAAAATTCTTGCTTTTAAGGTTTGCGGCTATACGGTCGGGCTTTTCATTGAACCCGAACTCGTAATCCCAGCCTTTATCACAAATATTCCGGTAGATAAATACATCCCGGAAATTCTGCGATAAAATATCAATGCTGCCTACACCGCCACTATATACATTGGGTGAACCGCATTGATAAAAAGTATTGTTGTAGATGTGAATATCCGAACGCAAATTATCACCGCCCCACATACCGAACAACAAACCGGAACCTACCATTTTGTATATTACGTTGTGATGAAAACGAATATTCCGCAATTCGGAACCTTTTCCCTCTACACTGATAGCAAATCCCCAGAAACAATTGTATGCTACGTTGTTGTATAACTCGATATCTTCGAGCAAGCCAAACCAGGCATCCACATAATAAGCCTGACGAGGCAAATCGTGTACCTTGTTGTGGTGTACCTTTCCATAACGGCTTACTTCTTTACAGTCAATTCCTTCCTTATGGCAATTGTAGACGTGATTGTGTGCTATTTCGAAATAACGTGCGCCACATACTGAGATAGCCTCATGAGGTGCCTCGTGCCCGGGCTTTACCCCTTCTACTCTGAAATCCAAATCATTGGCTCCGGTTACGGTACATTTACTGACCAAAACAGAATCGACATACCACACACCAATTCCTGAGTTATAACTCCGGCTTGATGTACAATTCTCTAATACAATTTTAAAGGCAGGACTTTTTTTGGCGGCATCGAATGAAGAGTCAGTTCCCCCACGCAACAAGAATCCTGCTGCATACGAGTTTTGCACTGTTATATCCTGCCACTTCATATAAGCTACATTTTCAATTTGCACCAGACCCTCATTTAACCTCGAAAAGGCTATCAGTTTACCTTCCCTTACCACCTCTTTTACTGAGGAACCGTCGATAATTACTTCTTCGCCGGGCATAGCGCGATAAAGAATCCACGCATCTGATCTTCCCGAATGCAAAGGGCGGATTGGCTCCGTAACTGCGTACAAGCCACCACGTATAGTTACTGTATCTCCGGCTGTTGCCAAAGAGCAAGCTTTATGAATGGTAGCAAGGGGTGCATTGATAGTACCTGCATTGGAGTCGTTTCCATTCAGGGAAACAAACCACTCACGAGCGTGCGTACGAGGAACGAAAAGTTGCAATAACACTATTATGCTGAGATATATCCGAAAATTACCCATAGTTACTTGTATTCAATTTCATAATAAATGGTTTCATTGCTTCCGTCCAGATAGAAAGTATTTCCTTTCCGGGGCTTGATTTCCTTTCCGGTACGAATACCCTGATGATTCAGCACATGAACAATAGCTTGACGGGGTAATACCAGTGTTGCACTTACAGGTTCCATCAACAAGGGGGCTTCACCTTTCGATTCTAGTGCTGTTTTTGTGGTATTGTATGTCATTCCTGTATTCTTGGCACGGG
>DAMCMT010000002.1:112028-138089 GCA_032108265.1 Bacteroides sp. | reverse complement strand
AAGGTTACGAAAGCCCTTTGCGTTTTATCCAGAGATACGCCCTTTTCCAAAGATGTCAATAACATAACTGCAAACGGATTCTTTTTCTCCAGTTTATATCTGATATTGCCTAAGTTTAGTGTTGTTCCCGCATTGAATCCTACAGCAGCACGGCTACAGGGTGTTTCCATGGTGAAATACCCTTTATCCTTCACGTTCCATACAAACTGCCCGGTTGTACTGGTGTATTCTTTCTTACGGGTGTCGTAATAATTCAAATAATCCAGTTGACTGGATGTTTCCTGGTATTCTTCTACAAAACGGTTGCTTACCCGTCCAACAGCCATTGCTTTCAACGGGATAATTCCATCGAATTGTTTCTGGTCGCCTTGCTGTTTTATATCCGTACGGAAACCAAGTTTCCCTTCTATAAAGCTTGGAACATGCAAATTACATACACCGATATCTTTTCCTGTTTCAATATCTCCGTGTTGAATCATACGGAACAAAGCCGGATACAAAGATGCCTGCAACGGACTATCGGCATTATAAACTCCTCCTCCCCTTACCTCAAGTGTAGAAGTAATGGATGGTTGATTAGAGCCAAATGAGAAAGAGCCATCCCAACCTTGCAAACCTAAACCGTACAGGGCAATCAACGGGGATGCTTCGGCAACCCATTCGTTGGGTATCAGACTCATCCATTCGGAAAGAACAAAGGGCCGGCCTTCTACCTGTTGCATTCCCGTACCTAATAAGCCCGAGCCGGGATTTGTGAGCATAGAGGAATTATTAAACTTTTCCGCCCGCAAAGTATGACCTCCACTGCCGCCAAAATAGTTATGCCGATCGATAACACCTGTTTTATAATCCGCATACAGGTTATAATAATGTCCAATATGGTCGCCTGCCTGCCAACAACTGCCTACAATCGCCCCTTTATATCCGGTAGCACGGACAGCCTCGGTCATCTTATCATAATAATCTTGCTGACACTCGTAAATGAAGCGGGCTGAATCATATAATCGTCGACGCCAATTTGGTCTTTTTTCAAAGCAATCATTGCTGAAATACCAGTGATGGGGCATCGGATTGATATTTTCATTATCCAAGCTTTCATTGGGGTAGCACTGGTCGAAAACATTAAAGACATCACCCCATGCTTTTTTCAAATTCTCCTGTGTTCCGTACTTTTCACGAAGCCAGCCGGAAAATATCCGGCATATCATTGCTTTGTATGTGGGGCAATCTTCCATCATTTGGATGGTAGTAGGGAAGAATGCATTGTCTTCGTTTTGGAATTCAACGAAACTTAATGCCGGGTCATCAGCGTATCTCATGCCAGTATAAGGATTGTGATGATTCAGCATATTAACCGTTAATTCGATAGAAAGCTGCTGTAAATCGGGAGCAAAATGCACCAGACCGATTGTACTGCCTTTCAAGTGGTCACTTCCGGCATTGACAATTTCGTGATAAGCTTTAACGCGCGTACTGTCGGCAGGGCGAACCCTGTGTCCGTATATATGGGACCAGCCGGTATAAGTACCTTGTTCTTTCAATTTAAAATGAAAATAGTCCAACCGGTTGAACAGCTTCGCTTCGATTACCGTCGAGCCGGGTAGTGGTGATGTTCCATCCCACGCAAATTTATGGAATCTTACACCGTTCACTCCTTGTTTTGCCAGATAAGAACTCCACTTATCGGCCACTGCCTGTTCGGGGAAAGCACCCATATTGCAAATGTTTACTCCCCAGAACTTAACAGGGGTACCATCCGAGAAATGATAATCATTTCCATCCATTAAAAGCCAACCGTGTTTCCCTGCCGGTGCATCCAAACAATCTGCTGCACTTATAACAGAGGTAGGTGCCAGTGATTCACCATTAAACGGATACCACTCCTGTGCAAACAAACTCAGATTACTTAACAAGGAAAGAAATACTCCCAAAACGATTAATTTAGATTTCATATATATAGACTTTTTAGTAAACAAAACCTTTTAAATCAATTTGCCTCTACCACAAGTAGCCAGTCATTTTCTTCACCATGCGAAGGAGGTATAAATTCCTGTATCTGTTGCCCGTTTATTGCTTTCTTCTCCGAGAATACACCAGTCGACGGGTTATACCATCGATAAGAATAAGTTCCTCCTGATAACTTCGACAGATTTAAAGTAACTTTCTGCCCTTTTGATAAATAGGCCAGGATAAAACTGTAATCATTGGCTGTTGCGGCAATTATATACCATTCATTACACCTGTTCATTCCATACACTACCGATTGGTCAGGGAAAAAGCTATTCAACGGATACTTATCGAAGAACTTTCTCACGTAAGCCATACTTTCCGCACCCGGTCTGTTTAATGCTTCTTCCCAATAGTAGAGAGCGGGTACATAACAACGTCCACCGGGCTTAAGCATCTGCCAGATAGTATTATTTCCATAAGTATATCCGGCTGCACCCGAAAGGAAAGTCCAATAAGCCGAAACACGCACATCATGAGCATTGAATACACCTTCCTCGAAGAAACCTGTATCTTTTATAAGCCCGCCGGGATACAAATAATCATCTTTATTTCTGCCTTTTTTAGAAAAGTCCAGGAAATCCCAAAACCGCACACCAATATCTTCATAAACCGGTTCTATATTTATAAAAGGTTTACGCGGATATAATAAGCGATGTTTTTCATTATACTCGTACACTTTATCATAGCGACGGGCGTGCCCGCTTTGATAGGAGTTGAAATCCAGCCAGGCAGTATTATGAAA
The DNA here is from genome assembly GCA_032108265.1 of Bacteroides sp. Classification (GTDB taxonomy): domain Bacteria; phylum Bacteroidota; class Bacteroidia; order Bacteroidales; family Bacteroidaceae; genus Bacteroides. Next base: position 135,337 of record DAMCMT010000002.1, on the reverse strand, counting down.
CCAATATGCAGAAGTCGACTCTCCTCTAGGATGATATGTTATCAGATTTCTACCATCGTCGCCCTCCTTTATGCCCCTGGCCATTTCATTCCATATAGTTGATTCTGTTTCAGAATTAACATCGCGGTCTCCACCCAGAATCCAGATAACCGAATAAGATTTATAGCGCTTACCTAGAAACTTACCATACAGGTATGCATTTTCAGGAGTAAAAATAACACCTTCTCCTCCGTTAGCGTTCGTAACTTTATCTCCCCATGTAGGTAGCATTCCAATATATAAACCGCGTTTTTGAGCTTCTTTTACAATAAAGTCGACGTGTTCAAAATACTTATTATTGGGTTTTGCCGGATTCTTATCCTTTAAAGGAAGTTCTCCGTAGGCATTGGGAGTATTTATTCCTTGCATTTCGGACAATATTACTGCCTGAACAACCGAAAAGCCTTTTTCTTTTCTGTTATTCAGGTATTTAATGGCTTCTTCTCTGTTCAAAACATGGAAAAACTCCCATGCGGTATCTCCTATCCAAAGGAATGGAGTTCCATCCTCATGTTCCAGCAGGGTATTATCTTTGCTTACTCTTAGTTGCTGGCCAAAAGAATGGTTGATGAAAAAGAAAGATAATAATATAATACATTGAAGTAATCTCATAATTATTTTTTTTAGGTAATTAAATCTAATCTCGCACTATTAAAGTAACCCTAGCAGAAAGAGAGTTTTTATGTATAGTTCAACTATTCGTTTATCGAATACAGATACCCGTACAATAAAATTTTCTGCCGAAAAGCTTGCTGGGGTGTATTTTCGCTATTAGGAACGCAATATCTGCTATTCCAAAAATGCTCGCCGGATGGCCAGATGTATTTATCTTCAGGATAATTCCTGTTGGTATACCATTCACAACCATGAATATTATCGCCCCTCATCCAGCCATCACGCATCATATAAGGTGTCCAACCAGGGGTTAGTCCCGGATAGCCGTCGCGACGTCCCGGTGCAAAGGTTTGTGTAACACAACGTTCCGATAGGCCGGTCATTTGTACCAATCCTAGCGGATTCCTGCCTAATGTCCATTCTGCTTCGGCATATAAGCCCCGTTCTAGATACTTTTTATCTTCCATACTCGTGGTTAATTTATGTGCCATAGCAACTAAAGACATTTCGCTGGATGCCATACAAATACCATCTGCAGGAACGGTAAAACGTGCAGACTTGATGGGGCTTTTATCAACATAATCCACATAATCCGCTTTCGCCTGGTAAATTACTGAGGATAACATATTCTTATGAAGCTCCGGATAATGAATCTTCTGAGGAGATAATAGATATCCGGTTGTAGCATATTGCTGGCCTGTTTTTGATAGCACCCGGACTCTTGATTGAGGAGAGTTTACGACGCTTTCCTGTTTCACAACCTTTTCATATTTTTGCTGTCCGGTTAGATTATACAGATAAGCTGCTGCCGTCATTTTCAAATCACGGCCGCGCAATTCATACACAACGACATCATACATCTGGTCTTTTTGCTGTTCCGACCAGTTATAAGCCTCCAATGCTGCTTCTAAGTATTTTTGCTGCAATGCATCATTGCCGTTGAGACGGAAACAATCCGCTACCATTGCACAAGCGGCAGCAACACACCAACCCTGCCAACCGCAAGGTGCTCCCGCATAATTAACGTTCATAGGAGGAATTATATTACATAAACCTGTAAGATATCCGCCTTTACTATCCCGCATTCTCAGCCACCAATCTATTTCCCATAAGGTTTCGTCCAGAATATCAGGGATACCATTACCGGTTTCAGGGATATATAACTGGCTATCCCGGTATGCCGAGGGCGATAGGTAATAGGCCAGCAACAAATCAAATACACAAATAAAATTATCCGGACGCTGGTCGTTATCATAAGCATCGCTCCATCCTCCCCAACTTTCTTTCACTAACTCACCGGTATTCTTTTCAGCATACCAGCCCATATTATCCGGATTATCTCCTGTTACCATTTCCCGTCCGGATATATAGACTTTAAAATCTTCCGGTTCTACCCCTTGCTTATATAATGGGCGACGAGAGTAGGGATTATCTCCTGCCGGTTTTTCTTCGCACCCCATTCGTTGATAAAACATGCCCTGCATAGCAACCTTAAAAGCCTCTTCGAACACATTCTTTTCTATAGGAAACACAGGGCTGCAACCGATTCCTTCTATTACCAGTTTATAGAGCCCTTCTTTCTGAAAAGAAGAAAATTCGCACTCCCATAAGTCGGCTCCGGTTATATCGATATTATAACGGGGTTCGATACCATTTGGCAAATGGAACTGCAAACTTCCGGTATAAACTATTTTTTTCTGCTTTATATCAAATAAATGATACGGTTTACCTTCGAAACGCGAGAAATCACGTTCTCCGCCATCTCCCATCCATAAATATACATCCGCACTTTTAAAACTGGCTGATGCCAGATACCCGATATTGGATACTTTGATAGCGGGAGATTCCAAAGTATACTCATCATATACAAAGGTATATTTATCCGTTTCGGAATTTAATCCGGAAGATAAAATTAATTCGTAGCTTTCTCCTTTTTTTAAATCATCGGCAAACTCCAGGTAAATCCAGTGGTGCATAGCCGGACGGTTTTCTGTATGACTAGCCTCCCAAACCTTCGATTTACGGTGAACGGCTATCGGATGGAGTATTTGTTCCGTACCGCTAGTCCTGGGTATCAGCTTATAATTCTTTTTATTGCTTACAATATCCGTATTTAATGGTGCTCCGTATGGTATATATATATCTTTCTCGTTACAAAGATGCCAGTTCTCGGTGTGATAATAATCCCAGCCATTGCATGAGCCCGAAATGGTATCATCCCACAAGTATTCAACGTATCCATCCTGGAAATGAAGCATCAGGCATTTGTTATCTACAGATGTAACATTCAACAATCGGGAAGCCATTACCGGATTGATTGCCGACAGCAGCAACAAGAATACATTTATAAGTTTCATTGTATAAGCGTTTTAAATAAAATAATTCCCTGTATGCTAAACACAAACCGGGATTCCCGGTTTGTGTTTCTGCAATAGTTATTCCCAGCCAGGATTCTGTTCCAGATTTGGGTTTTTATATCTTTCAGTATAAGGTATCGGATACAAATAGAACTTATCGTTCCACTGGCGGGTAATGGTACCTCGTGTCATTAAAACATCGCCATCCGGGCCATTAGTAAATGTCATTTTCTGTACGGTAGACAATGTATTGCCAATCTTCCAACGTCTCACATCCCAGAAACGATGACCTTCAAAGGCTAATTCAACCATGCGTTCTCTTCTGTACCTTTCTTCGAAATCATTATTTCTTTCAAAATGGGGCATTTGAATATCCGAACGACTCCGCAAAACATTCACGGCTTCATTGGCCGACATACCAAATTCGCCTTTTGCATCGGCGGAACCTGTATAGTAATACATCGCTTCCGCATAGTTCAGATAAAACTCTCCCAGCCTGAATATAATCCAGTTATGACGTTTCTGACTGCTATTATTTGTGGATATATTTACAGTTCCATCGCAATACTTTTTCAGGTAGTATCCTGTTGTTGTGGCATTGAACAAAGGACTTCCGTTACGGCCACCTTCTGTAACTTCAATCGGATTATCATTATACGATGGCCACTTATCTCCATGTTTAACTACCGTCAGTTGAAAACGAGGGTCTAAGCCTTCAAAAGGTTTATCCTCCTGCATACTGATGGTTTGGGAAGTTCTGGTTTCTCCGAAAGATTTACCTGTTTCCCGGTATTCATAAGCATCTACCAGGGTTTGGGTGGGGCAGTTACCTGAACGACCGTTTTCAATACCCACCGGGAAATTGTTCATTTCAAAATCATTTCTCTCTCCCGAACCTCTGACAAAAATCATTTCGTTGTTGAAGAAGTTGTCGTGACCCCATAAATCCTGATAAGCGCCCAGCCGGATTCCCCATTCGTTACACTTGTCGATAACATCTTTATTCGCAGCGACAGCCTGCCTCCATTTTTCTTTATCGTTTGAAAGGTTAAACAGAGGACTGGCGGCGTATAGTAAGGTACGTGCTTTAAGGGCTAATACAAAGGCACGGTTGGTACGTCCGATTTCCTGACTCAATTCATTCATATAATTAACCGGCAGTTTTTCGGCTATATCATCGCATTCTTCCACTATGAATTTAAAGATATTTTCATAAGAATCTCTTTTCAATTCATTAGCCTCGGCTGCGGTTAACGTTTTAAGAACCAAAGGAACATCTCCATACGTTCTTACCAATTCAAAATAAAAATAGGCGCGAAGAGCCCGGACTTCATAAGGAAACAAGGCAAATTTCTGTTTTAGCAACTCATAATCAACATCGCCACCCGAGTTATGCTTATAATCATCCAGATTTATCTTATCAACCTTCTCCAAAAACATATTCGCTTCTGCAATTGCTTTATAAGCATTATCCCATGTATAAGAAAATGGGTTAATCGGGCTCCAACCTCCATTGTAATATTTGTGTATATTCGAGGTTTGAACAACATAATCCGATTCATCACAAGCCGAAGACAGTAAAGCACCCTGTTCGTTAACCACAAATCCCGAAGGTACGTAACCATATATACTTGTAACTAAACGCTGGACTCCTTCCAAAGGGCTATCATATACCCATTCTTCATCTCTTAATCCTAATTCATTATAACTTAAGTCCACGCATGAAAGCAGGCTTAACAGAACAGGAAGCGATATTATTAATTGTTTTATTTTCATAAGTTCAAGTATTAATTAAAAGTTAACTTTTATACCCAAATTTACAGCTTTTAAGATCGGGTAATTAGTTCCCAGATTCTCAGGGTCCATTATATCAAATGCACTGAAAGATAACAAATTCTCTCCTTGCACATAGATTCTTGCGGATTTCACATGCATTTTTTTTGACCAGGAAGACGGCAGTTTATAATAAACTTCACAATTTCTTAGTTTAAGGAACGAAGCGTCTGCCAGCCAAACGGTACTGTTTCTGTTATTATTTACACTTTGTTGTGTACTTAACCGGGGATAAAGTACGTTTGAATTGTCGCCTCCCGGCTGCCAGGAGTTTCTCCAGTAATGCTCTGACAGGTTTAAATTATTTGCCATTGGCCGGAATACACCCGGAACATACAAAAACTTCGTGTGCTTCCCTGTTCCCTGGAATAATAAATTAAATCCTAAACCTTTATACTCCAAACCTGCCGTGAAAGCATAATTGATTTTAGGATAAGGGGTTCCCATCGGAATCACATCGTCTTCATTAATAACTCCATCGCCATTCTGGTCTTTGTAACGGATATCTCCGGGAGAAACAAATCCGAATTCATGCCTGGGTGTTGACGGGTCATCTATTTCAGCCTGGTCTTTGAAAAAGCCTACAGCCTCTAGTCCGAACTCCTGATTTACAGGATGACCTATTCTGGATAAATAGGGGTATGCCGGAGTTTCTATCCACTCCTTCAAATTACTGGTTCCATACGAAAATTGCGCTCCGAGCGATATATGCCAGTCAGTCACTGATTTTACATAACCTAAACCTAATTCAATACCTTTGCTTTCTACCACACCCGCATTGACATAACCGGCGGGTAAGCCTAATACTTTTGAGTTCAGGTCATAGTCCTGTAACAGTATATTAGACCTGCGCTGGTAGTAGAAATCAGCATTAAACGTCAACGATTTCAGCATTTCCAAATCAATACCAAAGTTGAATTTATTTGCCGTTTCCAGTTTGAAACTATCATTAGGCATATAAGCCAGGAACTGCCCCCAGTTTTCGCCATAATTGTTTCCGAAGAAGAAGTTACCTGTACCTAAATAGTCTTCGAAACCAATTCCTACCCGGGGAACATAATCAGAATGTAATATACCGCCACACATTCTGAACTTTAATAAATCAATCATTTCCACATCCTTGAGAAAATCTTCTTTGGATGCAATCCATGCCAGGGATAAGGTTGGAGAGAAAGCTAATTTTTGCGGATACGTTCTGTTGGAACCGGATAAAACCAACGCCAGGTCGGCAACATACCGCTCTTTTATGTCATAATGAAGATAGCCTGACCAGTTGGCACGATTAAATGTATTATGCCGGTTGTCGGTACTTGTCGACTCTGTCGAATAGATTAATGATGCATTCAGGTTACTATTATCAAATGATTTTTTATAGTCTACAGTAAAAACAAAATTAGTTGTTCGCCACTGTTTGTTCAACCATTTATTCCATATCAGATTACTTGTCTTATCTCCTGCCGTATACCTGATGGTTTCGGTTATATTTCCGTTCCCGTCATAGACAAATCTGTCACTGGCATATTCGAAACCTTTTTTCTTCTGCTCATAGTTGGAGGAATAGTTGTCGTATCCTACCCGCACCGAAGCACTCAGACCTTCCAGCCAAAATCCAAAGTCCTGAATCAGCTTTGCATCCGTATACAAGGAGCGATTATGGCTCTTTAAATAACCACTGCTCTGGATTCGGGCGACAGGATTGGCCGAACCATAGGTTGTATTTCCTCCCCATATACCATCTTCGGTCTTTACGGGAAAAGCAGATGACGGCAGTGTGTAATAATAATTAAATAAATCGTATGCGGAAAACTGGTCCGGTCTTGTGGTCTCAATAAAACCGGCCTGAGTACTGATTTGCAATTTAGTTGTTGCTGTAGCCTGATAATCTATATTTGCCCGTATGCTTGCTTTTGAATAACGCAATTTAGTGGGATAACCTTCGTTCGACTTCATCTCTTTCATCAGCCCACGACTATCGGTATAATTCAACATTGCATAATAAGCCAGCCGTTCATCGCCTCCATTGACGCCTACATGAGCTCTGTCTTCGGCACCCAGATTGTTCATGGTTTCATCTGCCCAATTTACATTGGGGTACACAAACGGATGTGTTTGATTTTTGAACGCATCCAGTTCGTAAGAATTATAAGCCGGAGTCAAATTGTCATTGGCTCTTGCCTGATTCAACGCATTGGCATAAGTATAAGCATCCACCATCGAGGGCAAATCGGGTTTGAAAACAAATTTGTGGTCGTATCCCACATCTACAGAAAAGCCTTTCTTTCCTCTCTTGGTTTTAACGGACAATACACCATTTACACCTCTAAAACCATAAAGGGCGATAGCGGCGGCATCTTTCAGAACCGTTACCGATTCTACTTCATTTATATCCAGACGGTCAATGGGTCTTGGAAATCCATCTACCAGTATTAATATATTATTCTCGGTAGTCGTTTGTACGCCACGGATTGCAAATGAAGCGCCATAGTCGTCGTCACCAGAAAATCCACCATTTTTAAAGGCATGAAGGCCTAATAGTTTACCATACAATGCATCCTGCAAATTTATGGCCCCCGTCTTTATCAAATCTTCCGCATAAATAGCTACGGTTGAGGCTGATGATAATTCCTTCGGCTGAATAACTTCAAAACCTAAATCCACTCCGGACTCATTTTTATCAGAAGTTTCCTGTGCATACAGCGAAGAGTTTCCTATACAGAAAGCCATTATACATATTATATAGGTATATGTTTTAGGAATATTTTTCATGTTTTCATTGTTTAAGATTAACCATATTACCAACCGGGATTCTGGGTTAAGCCATAATCCTTATTAATCTCGTCTGTAGGTATGGTTTTTAAGAACCATTTATTTGACCATCCTCCTTCTCTCCACCAGGTTCTCGCGTATTTAGTTATCGGATATTGTTCGTATCTGAATGCCGGATAAGCTTCACCTTCAGTAAGAGGTTTGTTTATTCCGTCTTTCCGGTATATTCTCATGCCATGCAGTTGCTTTGTAAAGTCAGATACCAGTTTTCTACGTACCATATCATGGAACCTTACATCTTCCATACCCAACTCACAAGCTCTTTCCCTGAGGATTTCATTTATCAGATTGGTTTTATTGCTTGCCAGATTCAATTCCGGATTGGCATTTTCTATCTTAGGCAATCCCACGCGGGCGCGCACTTTGTTTACCTCTTCCAGCGCTTTATTCAGGTTTCCTGTTTCGGCCAATGCTTCGGCATAAATAAGGTGCATTTCAGCCATACGTAAATAAGGCCACTGGAATGGTTCTTTATTCATATTCCAGTAATCCAATATCCATTTATATAAAGGGAATCCATTGCCTACGAATATTTCGCCGGGGGTGGTGTACATATTTCCTCCAATCCATATTTCCACTTGTTTTCCCTGCCATATAAATCCTTTCTTTTGCACAACGATGTTTTCATATAGTCTTGGGTCTCTGTTTTCGAATATGTCTATGTTATCAGGATTATCCGTATTGTACACAGTCTGCCCATCAAAATTACGGCCGTCGTTCCAGGGATACATTTCCATAAATTCCAACGTAGGCGAAAATGCTCCCATGTGAGAAACCGTACCCGGCATTTGTTGCCCCCACTCTACTAATTCATAACGGTCGTGTATCTCTATTAACTTTTCCGAATTTCCACGAATCATATATGCTTTACGGTATGCATCGCGATAATCATCTTCCGAATTTCCTGTAGGCTGAATTAATTGATAATAACCGCCATTTTTCTGGTTTTCGGCAAAAAAGTCTTCACAAGCTTTCAGGCAGTCCTGCCACAAAGAAGCTCTATAAGAACCATACCACACCTGCTTTTCTTCTACTGCTTCCTGAGGCTGTTCGGTGCTATATGGTTCATCGCTATTAAACAGCGGACTGGCAGCAAACAATAGTATTTTAGCTTTTAAAGCCATGGCCGAACCTCTGGTTAAACGTCCTGCCCATGTAGATATATCAGCATCAGCAATGCGCCACGGCAATGAAGGTGTCTGGGCGGCTTCGTCCAACAGTTCTACCATAAAATTTACTGTTTCTTCAACGGTCGCCCTCGGGTTTGTATAGTCTGTTTCTACCTCATACGAACGTCGGACGATAGGCATTCCACCCATATGGCGGAACATATCAAAGTACCGGGTTGCTAAGATTATTTTTGCTTCGGCTTTCAGGCGTTCTTTCTCTTCTCCACTCATATCAGGTACCCTGTCTACATTTTCGATAAACTGCCAGCAAGTACGGGCGGTATACCAAACACCATAAACTTTACCTCCGGAGGTTCCCGGATATGCGTTATAATATTTGTAGCGGTCCATCCAGTCGTTTGTACTTGCCTGTAAAGAGCCGCTATAAAAATACTGGCAGGCAAAATCCCATCCCATTAAGGAATGCCAGCAATCGGATAAAGCATCTATTGTAACCGAGTTTAAAGAAAAAGCATCATTAAAGGAGCAATGCATACCTCTGTAACTTTCCCATAAGAAATAACGGGCATACTCGGCTTTGGAGAAGATACTATCCATAGTTATATCCACTCCCGGTTGTTTTTCCAGAAAATTATCGCCTACTCCAAATCTATCGACGCAGGAATTAGAGATAACCACGTAGAACATGAATACAAACAACCATAATATCGTATTTTTATGTTTCATAATCGTATGAATTAAAAGTTAACTTGCAAACCAATATTAAAGACCTTTGTCATCGGATAACGTATATCATTATTATACGTTCCTCCTTTGTTCTCGGGGTCGTTCCCTTTGAATCCGGAGAAAGTAAAAACGTTCAATCCATTCAGATACACACGGGCGTTTTGCAATGCTTTCAACTTGGCAATACGGAATGTGTATCCTAGTTCCACATTCTTCAACCTTACATAAGAAGCATCTATCAGCCAGATTCTGGAATCTTGTGTATTATTGGTCAGATTCTCGAAAGTCACCCGGGGCAGCGTTGCACTCTCTGCCCGTTCGGGCCACCAACTGTTTTCGTAAACCCACCTGGACAACGCCGAATTGTTTTTTATACCAAACTGATTCCGGAACGGATTACCCAACATACGCGAAACGTTTGCTGCCCCCGTCCATAACATAGAGAAGTCGAATCCCTTATAACTAAAACTGGCGTTCAGGGAGAATGTATATTCCGGATTATCGGAGTAGCCTATGGCTGTATTATCATCAGGCCCAATCATTCCATCCCCATCCAAATCTACATAAACACAATCTCCCGGTTTTAATTCACCGGCTATTTGTTTGGGGAAGTAATCGACTCCAAAATCTTTCATGTATTGTTCTTCGGTTTCTTTTCCCGCATAAAAGGCATAAAACACTTTTCCGAAAGGTTGGCCGAATGGATGCCCTGTACTGTACAACCATTCATGGTTTTTCTTAACTTCGGCCATTTCGATAACTTTATTCCGGGCAAAAGTGACACTGGGAGAAACTGAATACTGAAAATCGTTTACCTTATCAGCCCATGTGAGTACTAATTCATACCCTTTGTTTTTTACACGACCCATATTTACCGAAGTAGCTTTCATGGAAGTATATTCGGGTAACATACTGCTGTTATTAATGAGGATGTCTTTACGGTCTTCAAAGAAGAAATCAAGATTCAACCCCAGCCGATTATCCAGAATTTTAATATCTAACCCGATGTTTTGCTTAGTGGCCGTTTCCCAGGATACCAAAGGATTTCCTGACGACAACTCCATTGCTTTATTATAAAATAATCTGGAATTGGTTCCAAAATTATAGCCTTGAGTTTCTCCATAATTCCAGGCATCGTTATATCCATTTACTATTTGCCAGGCATTGGGTATATACAGGAAACGTGAACTTCCCATCCTGTCGTTTCCTACCAATCCATAAGAATACCGCAACTTTAAGTGGGTTATAAACTTCTGTTTTTGCATAAAAGCCTCTTCCGAAGCAATCCAGCCCACCGATACAGAGGGGAAAAAGCCGTAACGTCTTCCCGGTGCAAAATTCTCGGAACCATTATATCCTATGTTTGCATCCAATAAATAACGCGAAGCATAATTGTAAGTAGCGCGTGCCACCAGCCCCACATATCCACTGGGTATATCATTGTAAGAATCCGGGTAATATTTCTTGCTTTGGTTATATAGTAGTAAGCCGGATACATCGTGCGAACCAAAATTCCGACTGTAGTTTAAACTTGCTTCGGCATACCAGTCTCTGGAAAACCAGCTACCTTCTTCGTAACCGAAAGGACGGTTATCGCCTGACTTTTCCAGTACGACTGTTCCGTTCTCGTCCAGCTTGGGCAAATATTTTACCACTTCCCAGGTGGTACGTTTTTTCTGTTTGGTGTAGGAACTGTTGTAGGAGCCTTTGATTGAAAAGCTTAATCCCTTGGTGACGGCATCCAGATTTAATTTATAGATTAAATCCAGGTTTGTAACATTGGTTGATTCGGTGGTATATCCCATTCCATAATAAGTTTGAATACCATCTTTATCATATAATCCTACATAATTCTGGTTTCCAATGATGTATTTGCCATCTACAACGCCCGCGCCCGACATGGGGTTAGCTTCATTCATGTATCTGAATATATTAGCATCATCGCCTCCGATGGTGGTACGGGTTTGCAAACGTCCTCCGATGTTTAAAGCCAGTGTACTGATTTTATTCAATGTCAAATCAAGGTTTGCCCGGTAGTTCAACCTGTTGTACTTAAAATTGGCATTCTTGTCTGTGGAGAAAGTTTTAAATAATCCGTCTTGCGTTAACAGACCGACAGAGGTAAAAAAACGTGCCCGGTCATTACCTCCACTCACATTGACATTGTGTTGAGACTGCGGGGCAACATCTTTAAAAATATAATCGGCCCAATTGACACTGGGATAGAGCAAGGGCATATCTTTGTCTTTAAAATGTTGGATGGCTTCATCCGAATATTTCCATTGGTCTTTGGGCAAACCGTCTAGTTCCTGAACACGGTTGTAGAAAGTTGCATATTCGTAACTTTCCATATAATCAATGAACCGTGTGGGCGATTGAACTCCAAAAGAAGTGGAGAATGATATTTTTGTTTTTCCCGCTTCTCCTCGTTTGGTTGTAATCAGGATAACGCCATTGGCTCCCCGTACACCAAATACAGCCGTTGCCGAAGCGTCTTTCAGAATAGAAATACTCTCTACTTCGTTGGGGTCTATCTGAGTAAAGCTTCGCTCCACTCCATCAACCATAACCAGTGGATTAGAACTGTTCAACGTACCAATACCCCGGATAAAAATATTGGGGTCGTCGGCACCCGGTACGCCGGAGTATTGAACGGTTGACATACCGGGTAATTTGCCCGACAAGGCGTTTCCCAGGGAGGGAGCAGAAGATTTTAATAACTCCTTGCTGTTAACACTGGAAACGGCTCCCGTAATGGTTACTTTCTTTTGCGAACCATACGCAATAACCACCACCTCCTCCAACTCGGTATTATCCGGAGTTAATACTACATTAATAAAGGAATTGTTATTAACTATTTTCTCCTGGGGCTGATAGCCCAGGAATGTAATTAGAAGAGTTTGTCCGGAAGCAACTTGTATGGAGAAATTGCCATCTAAATCTGTTATTACTCCTGTAGTAGTTCCTTTTACCTGGACAGCAGCACCAATTAAGGCCTCGCCAGTATCGTCCGATACTTTACCTTTCACAATCAAATTTTGAGCCCATAAGAAATTGGGTACTATGCATATTATACATATGCATATCCACACTTTTCCGATCAGACCTTTTCCATAATCATCTTTCATGTACTTCAATTTTAAGATTAATTGTCATGTGTAAATTACTCTTCAACTCTACAAAACATATCACTATCAATATTTCAAAATTAAGATATACATAGCCAATTCAAGGGTAGTATCATCTCATTTCACATCACTTTTCAACCTCTGAATTTATATTTTGAACCATTTATTTTATGTTTTAAACTATTACACATCAACCTCCCATGTTCGTGCATGTCGACCTCCTATAATCGTACATGTCGACCTCCTATACTCATACATAACGACCTCCCTTACTCACACATAACAACCTCCCATACACAACATGGCAACCTCCCAAGGTTTACACCTGTAACCCGGACTACTTTGAAAGTTTTTTAAGACGACATTGCACCCTCAACCCAGACAGGTCTGATTATGAACTCAGACTAAACAATATGTAAACCCAGACTACTTTACATGGTGTTTCGTCTGGGTTTACATGTAGAGTCAGCCTACTTTATTTGTAATGTAGGCTTACTTGACTGGCTCCGGATGTTTTTCTACAAGAAAATCAAAGTACAGCCCGGAGGGTAAAAAACGATACGAATCTCCGGGCAAAGGCATTTTGTTCAAACTGTCTACGGAATAGTAAGCTCCTTTAATGTTGTGCGATAGAGCATATACTTTAATATCAATGGTGTTTTCACCCGTAGTTATATATGGAGTGATATCGATTGTTTTTTCTCCTGTTTTCGTTAAACAGATGAGTTGGTTGTTTATATAAATTTCAGCCCTGTCTCCCGACCATTCGGGTAATGTCAATGTATATCCGGCCTGCTTATCTTCCAATATGTAAATTTTAGAATAAGTAACTGCTCCTGTATAAAAAGGCATTCCTTGCTCTACCCAGTTCCCTGTTTGAAGCGCCATGGGTTGTGATACCTCGAACCCGGTTTCGGACGATAGCAAACTAAATGTTCCTAACAGATAGGCCGTCCACTTATGCGGCATGTTACCTCGCTCTACTTGAACAGAGCAGGTGTTTTTACCGTAGTTACTATGACTACCTATTTCGTACAATAAATATTCTTTGGTAAGGAAATAGGAATGTGGAAGAGGAAAAACGGTTTCCCCGTTTATCCGGATACTATTACCCATCTTTCTATGCAAAGCAAACCGGAGAGTCGAAAAGTCTATGTTCCCGGTAATAACAAAGGGATAACTTATGGTGTAATAACCGCTTTCCTCATTCATAAAAGATTCATTGACAGCACCAAAGAAAGTTTTCTTTTCTCCTTTTTGGGTTTCAATAACCAGGTAATCCAACGCCAGGACGTTGGAAGCGTCCGGAGTTATTAAAAGGGGGGTATGACTTAGCACTGCTTCGCGCTTTATATTTATATCTTTGCTTACTTCATCTCCGGGTGACGGATGTGTTTTTGAGTTCTGACATCCTCCCGGAAAAAGTATCAGGAAAAAGAAGTATATAAAATACATTTCTCTTGTCATATAGTAATCCGTTCAGGTTTCTTTTCTTTTCAGACAAAACTATAGTTTAAAATTGAATCTCTTTTTAAATATTGACCATATCAGCCACCGATATTTTCTTGTTAATACAGGTTTTAATCCATTTCGTTTAGAAAATGACCCAAAACTCCAATTATAAAGCTTTTATGTGTATTTAACGGCTGATATTCCTCAAACATTTTATATTTTTATAATCCAATTAACCCTAAACTTCTAATAGCTCCGATGAAATATACTAGATTTACAAAAACGAAATTTTATTCTTTTATATTAGTCCTCTTATATTGTTCGGCTTCTGCCTGGGGACAGCTACATAACTTCTTTGATGTAAACAGCGGACTATCCAGCAGCAGTGTAAGCACCATTATGCAGGATAAGGAAGGCTATATATGGATTGCAACGGAAGATGGATTAAACCGGTTCGACGGAAACCGGTTCGTGATTTACAGAAACATTCCGAAAGACACGACTTCATTGATAAATAATCACATTATGAGTATTTACGAAGACAGCAAAGAACGTTTTTGGGTAGCGACCCTGACCGGGCTTTGCCTGTATGATAAAACAACCGATAAATTTATTCCGTTTAAAGTTCCGCATTTCAACAACAGCAGCAAGGAGGTTTTGCAGTTTTATCATCTGATTGAAGACCACCAGGGATATATATGGTCATGTATTTCCGGAAATGGTGTAGTAAGAATTGATGCCGACCGGAAAGAGTTTCTCTATTTCAACACCATGAATTCGGGCATTTGCAGCAACCATATCAACGTTATATACGAAGACAGATTCCGTAATATATGGTTTGGCTCCGGGCAAAACGGACTCAGCATTTACAATCCATCGAACGGAACATTCAGAACATTCAGGCAACATCCTGAAAACAAAAACGGTATATCGTCGAATGATATCTCGTCTTTTTGCGAAGACTCGGACGGCAATGTGTGGGTCGGCACAATGACGGGAGGCATCAACATCTATTCGTTTGCCAACCAGGCGTTTCATGCGTTCGATTATGATTATCAGAAAATAAGCTACCTACATAAGGATAGTCAAAAAAACATCTGGATAGGGACGATGGGAAAAGGATTCGATATCTTTTCCACCAGTAAGAACAAACTTATCCATACAAATATTCAGAATGAGAAAATAGACTTTTTGAACACCAAAGTACAAACAGTGTTTGAAGATAAACAGGGAAACATCTGGATAGGATTATTTCAAAAAGGGGTTTTCTTTATGCCCAAGAAAGAGTCTTTTTTCAGAAACCACGTTTATAATCCTTTCTCAAAAAAAGAAACCGTCGGAGAAGGAGCCGTATCACCACTTTTGATTGATTCACATCAAAACCTCTGGCTGGGAGTCGACAGCAAAGGGGTATACCGGTTAAATGAAAAGTTAGAAATCATCAGCCATTACGGAGAGGAGGACAAAAGTAATCTGTACGACCATGTTGCAACCACCTTGTTCGAAGATAGTAAAGAATACGTCTGGATAGGAACTTACCTTAACGGAGCTATGCGCTACAACCTTGCGACAAACAAATTTGATTTATCATTAACAAAAGGAGAAAAACCATACGGCCTGTTAAGCGCCCATGTTAAGGATTTCAAAGAAGACGCCAATGGCAAATTATGGATTGCAACCAGCGGAGGAGGGGTAAATATCTACAATCCATCCGACAAAACATTCGAATACCTTGTTCGGAACGAGCCTAAAGATGATGACAACCAGCTTATCGACAACTATTGCAGTACACTACTTATTGACAGCGACAGCATTTTCTGGATTGGAACTTTCCGGGGATTATGTTCTTACAACCCGCGAAATAAATCGTACACTCATTATACATTTAAAAACAAAAAAATACCTAACGACATTGTAAGGTACCTCAAAGAAGATTCAAAAAAGAACCTTTGGGTAGGAACAGAAAACGGAATGGCCCGCATATGCCCCGACAGGAAAGAAATAAGAATGTTTAATATTGACGACGGACTTCCCAACAGCGCCATAAACTGCATTGAAGAAGACCCGGAAGGTAATTTGTGGATTGCCACCAATGACGGCTTATCCATGTACAACTGCGAAAAGGATTTTTTTACTAACTACACCACCGCAGACGGATTGCATACAAATGAGTTTACTAAAAGCTCGTTTGGTAAAACCAAAGACGGATATTTCTTTATGGGTACCATGAAAGGGATGATTTCTTTCAATCCGGCCGAGAAAACAGATTATAAAAGCGAACCGTTGAACTTATTATTCACCGACCTTTATATCTTCAACGAAAAAGTGAAAATAGACGACCCCGACAACAAACTATTGAAAAAGAAAATCAATTACCTGGATAAAATAACACTGGAACACTCTCAAAACAGTTTTTCTGTCGAGTTCTTTGCTGTCGATTATCAAACACCTCAAAAAATCCGATACGAAGTTATGATGGAAGGATTCGACACACAATGGAGAACCGTAAATAACAATATGGTAACGTACACCAACCTGAACCCGGGAAAGTACACCCTGACGGTAAAGGCATGGATTAATGATAAAGAACAGGCGCTGACGCGCAAACTCATCTTTGAAACTTTATCTCCTTTTTGGAAAACCAGTTGGGCAATGATTTCCTACCTGTTGTTATTAGTCATGATAGGTTATATGATTTACAGGTACATACACATACGTATATCAACCCGGCAGGAGGCACAACTGATGCAGGAAAAGCTACAGTTCTTCACGGATATATCGCATGAAATCAGGACACCGCTTACATTAATATTGTCTCCGTTAAGCAAGCTGATAAATCAGAATACAGATTCATCCCTGATACAAACCTACAACACCATGCACCGAAACGGAATCAGGCTGTTGCAATTGGTTAATCAGGTGATGGACCTGCGGGCTTTAGAGTTTGGAAAGAAAAAATTATATACGGAGGAAACGAATATTACAGAATTCATAAGGGAATTAAAAAAGTCATTTAATAATCTGGCTGAGGAAAAAGGATTGGAATTTACATTTAGTTCCGTGCCGGAAGAGATTAGCGGATACATCGACCAGGATATTGTAGCCAAAGTGTTTTCAAATATCATATCCAACGCATTCAAGTATACCGAAAGTGGGGGTATTCATGTTTCCATTGGTATAGACAAAAAAAGAAGGTTGGTTATTTCTATTTCCGATACGGGCAAAGGAATTCCCGGAAATCAGCAAAAACAAATCTTTGAACGATTCTTTACCACCTCTACACAGCAACGCTCAAACAGTTCGGGCATCGGGTTGCATCTGACGCATAAACTAACGGAGTTGCATCATGGGAAAATCGTATTGGAAAGCAAGGAAGGTAAGGGAAGCATTTTCTCTATTATCATCCCTTTCCTGAAAGAAGATTATGCGCCTCAGGAAATCAAACACAAACAGAATACTTCATCGGCTTATAAGACAATTTCCCTCCCGGAAGATACCTCCCGAAAAGAAAACCAGAAACACAAATCGAAAACAAACTTCCGTTACAGCCTGCTGGTTGTGGATGATAATAAAGACATCCGGCAACTGATAAATTCTGAGTTCAACAATAAATACCAGATATGGGAAGCCGGCGATGGTAAAGAAGGCCTGCATATAGCGATGGAAAAAGAACCGACCCTCATTATAAGCGATGTAATAATGCCCAAAATGGACGGAATAGAGTTTTGTGAGAAGATTCGTAACAACGAAAAGACAAGTCTTATTCCATTTATTATGTTAACAGGGCGTTCGTCCATAGAGGAACAAATAGAAGGATTGGAATGCGGTGCCGATGCTTATATCCCTAAACCTTTCGATATGCAATTTCTACAGGCAAAAATAGAGCATTTGATAAAAAGCCGCGAAAAGCTCAAAAAGAAATATATTGAAAGTCCATCAAAAGAAGAAGAAACACCACCCGCATCAAAGTCATACAACGAAAAGTTATTGGTAAAACTAAACGAGTTTATCAATGTCAAACTAGACGATACAGACCTTAGTGTAGATATGCTATGCAAAGAACTGGGATTAAGCCGGACTCATTTAAACAGAAAGATGAAAGAATTAACCGGCGAGTCTCCGGCCACTTATATCCGGCAGTTACGCTTACAGAAATCTGTTCAGTTACTCAAGGAAAACAACCTGACTGTTTCTGAGATAGCATTCAGTGTAGGTTTTTCTTCACCCTCTTATTTCAGCCAGGCATTCCGCGATTATTATGGAATTACCCCGAAAGAATTTAGCGAACATGAATAAAGTAATTAGCGGTAAAACACGGAATGAAATAAAATATAAACGAAAAGAACCAAATTCTAAAGTCTATTATAATAATAGAATCATTTTTTAATCCCTTTCCGGCTACAGTTCTGTATGTTTGCAAACGTATCAAAATCTGATATTTAATTGTAAACATAAATTAATAGTCATGAAAACATTTACCCGTCGTGAGTTTTTAAAGACATCAGCAGCCGGAGTACTTTTAGCAGCAATGCCCGGGTCGCTAAGCAGTTGCCAGCCTCAAATAAAAAACAACCTGCCTATGTGGAGAGGATTTAATATCCTGGACTTCTTTTCTCCGCGCCGGTACAGTACACAAAACTTCCAGTTAACCGAACAGGATTTTAAATGGATGGCCGATTGGGGATTCAACTTTGTCCGCTTCCCCATGGCTTATCCCGGCTATTTAAATTACACACCCGAGTCGGGCAAAGTTATTACACCCGAAGAAACAATTGATTTTAAAGAAGAGGCCATAGAAATTGTAGAAAAGACCGTATACCTGGCCAATAAGTATGGACTTCATGTCAGTTTAAATCTTCATCGTGCCCCGGGGTTCTGTATCAATGCGGGTTTCCATGAACCATTCAACCTATGGAAAGATAACGAAGCGCAGGAAGCATTCTATACACATTGGGATATGTGGGCCAGAAGGTTTAAAAATATATCCAGGAAAATGCTGAGCTTCGACCTGGTTAATGAACCTTGCTTCAAAGAAGATATGAACGACCAGCATTCACCGTCTACTGCTATTCCGGGAAATATTTACAGGAAAATAGCCATGGGATGCCTGGATGTAATTCATAAACAAACACCGGACAGAATCGTTGTTGCAGACGGAAACCACGGTGGTGCTCTTGTGATACCTGAGTTAAATGATTTACCCATCGGCCAAAGTTGCCGGGGTTATTATCCACACTATATTTCACACCACCGTGCAAGCTGGGTTTGGAAAAACCCGGATGATTCGCCCACGCCCGTATGGCCGGGAACAATCAATGGAGAATACTTCGACCGTGAGGTTCTGGAAGAATTCTACCGCCCCTGGACTGAACTTGTTAAGCAAGGTGTTGGTGTACATTGCGGCGAGTGCGGTTGTTACAGAGAAACCCCTCACGATGTGTTCCTCAGATGGTTTGAAGACCAACTGGATATACTTACATCCAATGGCATAGGATGGGGACTATGGAATTTCAGGGGTGACTTCGGAATAATTGATTCGGGAAGAAAAGACGTAGAATATGAAGATTATTACGGGCATAAGCTGGATAAAAAACTGTTGAAGTTATTGCAGAAGTATTAGTTACCACTTTACATAAGGTATCCTACCGTAATTAAGTATCAATACTACTACATTTAGTGTGTTATGGTACCGTATTTAATGTATTATGCCGGTTGCATTAACTGATCCCACGTATGGAAACCCATCGTCCCACGACGTAAGACCATGGGATTACATACGTGAACCCATGAGACTACAATCGAGAATCCATAAGTTAAAATACAGAAAGGGGGCGGTTCGCCCCCCCCTACCATGAAAACAAATCTTTTACCTATATTTACTAATCCTGTAATATTAAATCAGAAAGGATATTCCCCTTCTTCTGCCCCCTGCATAATGCCGTCGAAAGCATAATTATCTTTTATTTCACCCGTTGCGCGATTGATAACACTACCCGTTTCCCAATAGAAAGGAACAAGCCCGTGGTTCTTGGCTTCGCGAGTAACTGTTCTGTCGTACAGGTTGCGCGATTTATTATGTGCTTCCTGGTTTTCTCCAAGCCCTGTACGGATGGTAATGGCACCATACTCGCCCAGAATAACCGGGATACCTTTATCGACAAACTTTGTTTTCATCCGGGAAAAAAGGGATTTCATTTCGGCCTCATCGCCAAAGGTAGCATTACGGTCCGAACCTTCTACCATGTAATCACCCCAATAGTATGCCATCCTGCCCCAGGTTTCATCCTGTGTCATGCCGCAGAATGTCCACGGGGTGTAATAGTGTACTTCTACCATCAGGCGATTGGGTACAATGTCTGTCGGCATTTCTCCAAAGAGCCTGTCGGTCACCTCAATGTCGGTATTTGGTCCCTGAACAATCAGGTTTCGTACCGCGTTGTTTCCGCCTGTAGCACGTACGGCATCGATAAAAGTTTGCTCGTATGTTTTCAGAACAGCCATTTTCTCGGCTGTATCTGCATTGGGTTCGTTGCAACCGGCAAAGAGCAGATGCTCGTCGTAATGGTTCAGCCTATTGGCAATCTGTGTCCACAACGCATATTGTTTCCTGTTGTTTTCCTCCTGTTTGTCGGGCGTACAGTTTTCCTCAAGCCAACCTCCATCCCAATGAATGTTGACAATGGCATACATATCATTGCTCACACAGTATCCTACTACTTCGTTTACGCGATCCAACCAACTATCCCGAACCTTATAAGTTGTCGCATCTTCAATGTACTGGTCCCAGGCACACGGAATACGGATGGCATTGAAACCACGGTCTTTCAGGTTTTTTATCTGTGTTTCGGTAATCCGAGGATTACCCCAGCCCGTTTCACCACCCATGGCCTCGAGGGTGTTTCCAATGTTCCACCCGGCATAAATTCTGGAAGCCAATGTTATAGCGTCGCTTTCCATACCGGCATCCGGAATGTTTCCGGCAAGCTGATTCAGGGTTACGATTTCAGTAAGGCTGCCTAGACTGAATGTTATGGTTCCGGTACGGGAGTTTCCGTAGTTTGCGTCTACTTTAAATGTCATTGTCCGTTCCGTCATGGAACGGGTAGAAGTCCGGGTAATCCAGCTATCGTTACTGGTGGCGGTAACTTCGCCGTTTGCCGTGAACTTAATCTCAATATTGCTGCCTGTTCCGGGTATGTTATCGAATGTGGATTGCGCAACAATTAAGCCATCGTTTGCAGTTTGTAACACGTGTACTGTTTCGGTTATACTGCCTCCTGTTACTGTTATCGTAGTCGAACGGTCATTGGTATCCGGGTTAGCCTCTGCTGTAACAGAGTACTTATAAACGGTAGCCGAAGCAGAAGAGGCTGGCACCACCCGGCACCAGCTTTCGTCATTGCTTTTCACATCCAATGTAACGTTCGATTTGATAGATAACGTCTCCGTTCCTCCTGTTTTAGAGATGGTTACCTCCGGATTGGCAACAATAATTTCCGGCGTCTCCGGACTGTCGCCGTCCGAGCAAGCCATTCCGGAAGAGAAGAACGATAATGCTATCAGAAGCATCAGAGAAGTTTTGAATTTATCTGCCCACATACTCATTTCTTTTACTGTTGTGGTATGTAATTGATACTAAGCAGGCAGGGTCCTTGCGACGGATCGGTGCGTACCACTGCCAGTTGCATGGAAGATTCCGTCAGGGAGAGGATCTTAACACCGGTCTTTTTATTATCCACGAAGTCGGGAACATAATTAACCGGAGCCAGGATGTCTACATCAAGGGTAAGGGTTTTGTTCTTTTCGTCGATAGTAAATGTGCCCCTGCTTTCTACAAAGGTTCCTTCCGTTGTGACTTGCGAAACAATCACCCTGTTTACGCCATTATCTTCCGAGAGAGTCATATACCCACGGCAGTTATCAGCACTTCCGCCAACCACCCAGGAGTTTCCGGCAAAGTCGGGTGCCCAGTTCCATGAATCGCCTATCACAGGCTCGCCGTTGCTAACTGTTGCCCAGGAATCGTCCATACCATAGAAGTAAGAAGGGCCAGGGAAAGTAACATAAGAACCATCACTGGCTAAATCAATTTTCCAGGTTTTATATATTAATTCTTTTTCGAATGGAACATTCTTGGCTGTAGAAACAGGGCGAACGGAGATTGCCTGATAACGGGCAGTTGTAGTCTTTCCACCGGTACCGGAATTAAACTCATAACTAATGGCAAAATCTGTATTCGATGGATTCACTGTGCCCGTCATATAAAATCCTTTAGCGCCTTGTTCGGTAATATCATTCATTGTACGCGAACCGGCAGCAGGAAGGAAGATTGAATTTCCGTTAGGACCGGTCAGTTTAAATCCGGTAACACCATCCTGCTCCATCCATTCCGAGGTACAAAGCGAGAAAAGTTCTTCGAAGTCGGCTGCCGTAGGTAAAGTCACCTTACCCCCATATACCGCATTGGCAATATCGTAAGCTGTTCTGTATGTATCTGTCGTCGCAGGATAATCGTCTACATTGATGCTGTTGTTGCAACCGCTAAGATCGCCGAAGCCGAAAAGTCCGCCCAGGTCAGTTTCTTCCTTAGCCCCCACATTGAATCGTGCCCATTTAACAGACAACCCCAGGTCGATAAGATCATTGTTCAGGTCAAAGTCATAAGCGGTAGTGGTAAAGGTTTCCACTTCCCCATAAAGTACACCATTGCCTAAATCCAGGTAAGCTGCATAATAATACTGGGTGTTGGGAAGCAGGCCTGTGTGTGCGATAGTAAAGTCGTTCGACAAGCCGGTGTTCTCTATAATCAAACCACCACGAACGTCTTCAACATCAGATGAGGTAGAAATCACTATCCCACATGTGGCATTGTCCGGATAGTCAGCGATTGTACCTCCCAGTGTGGCAGTTGCATAATCTATCGCTGTTGCCGGCCTGGTAGTAACTTTGGCATCGGCAGTAGTCAGGTTATTAATTTGCCCTTTGTAATCTACCTTTCCTTGCAGGCGTACGAATGCCTGATAATAGAGGGTGGAATGATTCTCCAAACCGGTAAGTGTTGCTGAGAATGCACCATCGACCAATGCCGTTGTAACACTCCCGGTCAGGTTATCTTCTGCTGAACCGTAAAAGAAACCCACAGTATACGCACTGGAAGACATATTATTTAAACCATCCACTGTTCCGTGCAGGGTAGCTGTTGT
>DAMCMT010000002.1:111299-112018 GCA_032108265.1 Bacteroides sp. | reverse complement strand
GGCTGTAACTTCGGACGAACCTGTTACTACGGATGAATCGTTCAGAACAGGTGTAGTAACAATAGTGAAGTCATCGTCCTCGCATGAAGCAAACGCAAGCCCCATAATGAGAGATATTATCCCTAGATATATTTTATTTTTCATATACTAAATTCTTTATAGGTGATTATTCTATGGTCATTGAAGTCACTTCAACTGTAACTGCCGAAGCGTCCAGTACTCCTTCAAGCAGCGGAGCTGAAACAAGGCCATCAATCTGCATGGCAATAGTCAGACAACTTGGCGCTTCTGTAAACTTCACGGTAGCACCTGTGGTATTGGTAAATGTTACGGTGGTTTCTCCGTTTTTATTCAGGTTCACAGCCGAAGCATCATCAAAGCAGGCAGGTTCCCACAGTCCGGCTCCTACATTATGGCAAATTACCGCTTTAGGATTTACTCCTTCATTCCAGGTAATTCCACTCACTTTAAATTTGATGGTTAGAGTCTGGTCTTTTTTTAGACTCACTCTCGTTGCGTCGACAGGCCAATCCCGGTCTCCCCATGGGTTATACATTTCGACCCGGAAATACTTGTTTGCCTCTACATAACAATTCAATGTAGTATTATCCACCGCGACTACCGTAGGGCCGGATTCGGATGTGATAGGTTTAATGATAAGGTTAGCACACAAATAACGATTCACCGCACCTGTTGCATCTGTTCCCGCAGGAATACCC
>DAMCMT010000002.1:0-111289 GCA_032108265.1 Bacteroides sp. | reverse complement strand
AGCCATCACAGTGAATTCACTGCCCTGTATATCAATGGTTGTAAAATCATTGGATGTAGCGAGCAAAGAAATCTCATCAGCGAAAACAATTTTATTACCCACGATGGTAAATGTGGTAGCTGTAGCTTCGGAAGTTGTTTCAAGATTGCAGGAATATGTTCCGGCAGTACCAGTGGTTGAAAGGTTCATGGCAAAATCTCCGGCATCGCCAAAGGCGGGGGCCCAGGTTTTGGTATAGTCTCCGGCACCATCGAAACCATTCGATTCCCATGCACCGGTTGCACCGTTCCACCACATCCAGTCGTAAGGAGCATCTTCATTGAGAAGATAGGTAGTCGCAGTAGCCACATACGTTGCATCCGAACCGACAATGGTAAAGAGTGATTCACTGAGGTTATCATACGCTGGTTCCTGTACCGGAAGCGTTGGCAGCAAACCAGGGTCGTCTGTCGGAATCAGGGACGGATCTTTCTGGGCTTCTTCGGAGATGAAATTCCATACAAGCCACCAGGGACCTTCACTATTGGTACGCATGGTAGCTATCTGGAGAAGATAAGGCGTTAACTCGATAATCTTAATATCAACCGTATAGTTATCGCATACATCGTCGAATGCAGCATTGTGCAGCGAGTAACATCTGTCGAAGGTAATAGTCGGACGTCTGGGGTCTGAAAGATTCAAACTGAATTTTCCGTTCATCATGGTTCCTCCGTTGGCATCATTACGGAATACCTCGGCGGTACATCCATTGGTAGCATCCAGACCAAAAGTCATATATGAACTCATATACGGGTCATCAGCCGGAATCAACCAGGACTGGAAACCGGGATCCCAGTTCGGTGCCCAGTTGTCGCTACCAAATGTTAAATCGGCATTATTGGAGCCGTCGTTGTTAACATCCGTATTGCTCATATACATTAACGGACCCGAGCAACGTCCGATACCATAATTACCATCCATGGGTATCCATTTGCGGGTTTGGCCTACACCACCAGCCAGGTTCGACCATATTTCATTGTCGAGCATATTGAAATTGTTCGATTCAACGGTGAACTTATACGGTGCGCCGTAGACCGGACCTGCCTGTGTCATTACTCCAAACGTTACTTCATAGTCGCCTGCAAAGGGCAACTCAATATCCATTTTGCTACTCTGCGAACGTCCCTGCGGAGTTTCCCAGAGGGGTATAGCACCTGATACGAGTGATTCAAGATGTATAATGTTAGGATCTTCAGTATCGGGAGTAACCCTGAATGCTATACCTTGTACCAAATCATCAGATACATAGGTTGCCGCACCCAAATCATATTTATCGGGTGTACAAGCGGAGAATACCATTATTACGCCTGCAACAAGTGTATATATATAAGATTTTAATTTCATAATCTTTTCTTTATTATTTATTTGAATTCACTGATTACCAACCGGGGTTCTGAACCAAACTGCCGTTAGCCAGCGTTATCTGGTTATACGGGATCTGACTGAGCCCTCTGGTAGCACGAACACGCTCGGCATTAATGCTGATTATATCAGCATTCCCTGCACTGACTACTTCAGTTTCGAGTGCTAATCTGTTTGCCGCATAGTCTACTCCCTGACGAAGTAAGTCCCAATAGTTGATACTTTCGAACGCAAACTCCAGACGGCGTTCCTGCATAATGTTCTCTGTGTTAACGGTAAGCTGTGAATAATTCGGAGAGAGCGAACCGTTGGAAGTATATGCACGCCTGCGAACCTGATCGAAATAACTCTGTGCATTAGGACTTCCCAGTTCGGCAGCCATCAGCAATACATCAGCATAACGCATAATTACATAATCCTGGTGATTGGCTATCTGGAAGTCGCCAGAGCCATCTTCTTTCGATGCAGAAGTACCATCGGCAAAGCACAATGGAGAGTATTTCTTCACGGCATAGCCGGTATATTCGCGTTGATCCTTATAACTGTTCTGGAAATCGGGTAAGGAGGTTATGCCTTCTCCGGCCAGGTCGATAATAGAAGCAGCACGACGCGTATCGCCACTTTTAAATTCGCTTACGAATGCCGGATTAACAGTCAATCCTCCCCAACCTCTACCATAAGGAGCAGCATCGAGCGAACGCATTCCTACCATTACCTGCCAGCGGTTACCATCATTATTACCGTTGTAATCCTGTGAACTGGTAAATTTCATGGCTAGTACTGTTTCGCTATTACCGTCTCCGGCATAGGTACCATAGAGTGTTTCCATATCACCGATTTCAGCCACACCGGCTGATGCAGCAGGCCACAAGTTTTTGAATTCGCTAACAAGACTGTATTCTCCGGAAGATATAACATCCTCTACAGCCGCCAAAGCCTGTGCCCGGGTAACACCCGCAGGTTCGGTTCCGTAGTAACCTGTATAATAAAGGTAAGCGCGGGCAAAGAGAGCCTCGGCTGCATACTTGGTTATGTGTCCGTCATTGCTCGAAGCATTTGCTTTGGGATAAGCATCGGCAGGAATATTATCTATTGCATACTGCAAATCTTCAAAAATAAGTGCAAAGATTTCAGAGGGTTCGGCTTGGGGGCGGTTTTCATTTACCGGTTCGTCAAACAAAGGAATGTTTCCCCACAGACGAACCATATCAAAATAAAGCAGTGCGCGAATGGTGCGACATTCTCCCATATACGTTCCTCGTTTACTGTCGGTTTCTTTCCACTCAATCGTTTCTTCGCGCGATATCAATTCATTGCAACGATAAACCCCCGCGTAGTAGTTTCTCCAATCGGCTTCGTACAGGTTAAGGTCGGCTGGTGATTGCGAGATGTCGAAACGGTCGATAGCCTGATAACCGCGTCCGTCGGCATTACCGGTTGCACCGAAACATTCATAACTCATGTTTTCAGAGCCCAGGTAAAATCCTACTCCCATAGCCGATGACGTTTGACGCCATCCGTCGTAACAACCAATTAAAGCACGCCAGGCATCGTTCTCATTTTTATAAGAAGTACCGGTGGTCGATTCGGTTTTTGATGATACATCCAGGAAACTGTCGGCGCAGGAACTTATTCCCAGGCTTAAGCAAAGGGCACCTGCCAGTAATATATTGTATTTCATTTTATTCATTTTATATGTTTAATTTAAAGCTAAGTTACCGCATGGAATTTGGCTGCGGCACCTTGCCGCTAGAATTTAAGATTTACTCCAAAAAGAATGGTACGTGGACGGGGATAATAACCTACGTCGATACCCGAAGCCCATCCCATTCCGTTATCTCCTTCGGGGCCATAACCTATTTCCGGGTCCATACCATCATATTTGGTAAATGTAAAAGCGTTTTGCACCTGAGCATAAATACGTGCCTGGCTGAATATTTTGGTTTTTATTAACCGGGCAAAGTCGTAACCGACAGTAATATTACTGATACGCAGGTAGTCGGCATCCTGAACAAAAAGATCGGAAAACTGCCAGTTGATATTCTGTTCCGTTACGCGAGGCATCCGGTTACTAGTTCCTTCGCCCGTCCAACGGTCAAGAATAGCAGTTGTGTAATTAGCATACTTGTTAGTATGTCCGCGGTAAGATTGTACAATCTGATGACCCGCCGCACCATTTGCCAGAATAGAGAAATCGAAACCTTTATAATCAAAGCCCAGGTTGAACCCGAAAGTAAAATCGGGCATACCATTACCCAGGTTCACCTTATCCTTATCATCAATGACACCATCGTGGTCTATATCAACGAATTTCACATCACCAGGTTGTACATTACTCTGAAGTACTCCATTACCTGCGGCGATCCAATCCGCTATTTCCTGATTGTTCTGGAATATACCTGCCGTTTTATATCCCCAGAAGTAGCCGATAGGCTTACCGTTCTCAGCTCTGTAAAACTCAGGGGTATTGTCGTACAGTTGGTTGGTCGAACCGTGGATGATACCATCTTCCGTCGGTATATTACCAACCTTATTCTTATTATATGCACCGTTAAGTCCGATGTTATAATTGAAATCTCTACCTATCTGGTCGTTCCATGTCAAAGCCAGTTCCACACCCGTATTTTTTACACTACCACCATTTATATATGGTGCTCCTGCTCCTACTGTAGCAAGGATGGGAGCTTGTACCAACCAGTCTTTCGTGTTTTTAATATAAAAGTCGAAGTTGGCTCCTAAACGGCCATTCATAAAACGGGCATCTAAACCGATGTTGCTTTGTTCGGAAGTCTCCCATGTTACATTTTCATTCGCAAGGCGGCTGGGATATGCTCCCCAGTTACTACCCAACTGGCTGGCTGCATCGGCATCTCCATATCCGCTACCAAACAGGTAATGGGTATTCGAACTACTCATCGGAGCCAGGTATTGGTAGTTGTCAATATTCTGGTTACCTACTTGTCCCCAGCTTGCGCGTATTTTCAGATAATCCAGCCACGACTGGGTTTTCTCCATAAATGCCTCGTTAGTAATGGTCCAACCGGCAGAAATGGAAGGAAAGTAACCGAATCGGTTTCCGCTGGCGAAACGTGAAGAACCATCGGCGCGTAAGGTAGCATTTACCATATAAGTTTCCCGCCAGTTCCAGCCCAAACGGCCAAAATAAGATACGCTGCGGGCCTCATCGTGCGGATTACCTTCTGCACTAAGACCCTCGGTGCTCGAAGAAGCAGTACCATTATTTATATACCCATAATCCCAGGTATCGAATCCTTCTTTCAAACTACCGTTACCGGCTCCCAGGTAAGTACCCTGGTATTGATAAGATTCCATACCCAACAGTGCATTGAAAGCATGGTCGTTCAGGGTCCAATCATAGGTAGCAGTATTTGTCCAGGTCATGCCCAGGCTATGGTTCATGTTCTGTGATACACTGGTACGGGTATCGTTATAATTATAGATACTGAAATGATATAATGGAGTAAAGCTCCGGTACTCACTCGAACCGTAAACGGCACCAAATACGGTACGTATTTTCAGGTTCTTCACCGGTTCGATTTCAGCATATAGATTACCGCTGAATGTAGCATTCTTGTTTTCGTTGTTAGTATTGGTCATCATTAGGCCATAGGGGTTGCCATCGCCGTTATACCAATCGCTGTTTGATGTATCATTGTACGGAGAGTCGTAAATGTTATTATCGCTATAAATAGGAGCAATGGGTGAAGTTCCGAAAGCTCCCCGCAATGTGTTGTTGTACTGATTGCCTACTCCGATTCCGTTATTCTTTCTGTAAACAAAGCTAATCTGCTCGCCTATTTTCAGCAAACCGTTGAAGAGTTTATGCTCAGTGTTGACACGGAAATTATAACGATTGTAGTTCGAAACATCCGAACCTCCCACGATACCTTCCTGATTCATGTAACCCAATGATATTGCATAAGTAGATGTAGCCGAGCCACCGGTGATACCCAACGTATAACTTTCGGTAGTTGCATTATCTTTAAACATAGCATCGACCCAATCGGTATTGTACACATTGCCGTTAGCATCATAAATAGACTGGATATTACTCCAGTCGTAAGCTGCGTTTCCACTGTTCAAGGCCTGTTCGTCCATGATGGCCATATACTGGGTTGCATTCAGCATATTGCCTTTACGAGCCACATTCTGAACACCATAATACGCATCGAAGCTTATCTGTGCTTTGCCTTCCCTACCACTTTTTGTAGTAATAAGTACCACACCATTGGCAGCCTGCGCACCATAGATAGCAGCCGAAGCGGCATCTTTCAATACGTCGATACTCTCGATATCGGCGGGGTTCAGAGTAGAAATATCACCACCAATACCATCAATCAGATAAAGCGGACTGGCGTTGCCTACCGTACCCAAACCACGGATGCTCACCTTCATATCACTACCCGGTTGGCCGGAAGTAGAAGATATATTCACCCCCGGAGTTTGACCCTGCATGGCCTGTAGAGGGTTTGTGGTATTCAGTTTGGCTATATTCTCGCCTTTCACCTGTACAGTGGCACCGGTTACGAGTTTCTTTTTCTGTACACCGTAACCCACTACTACTACTTCGTCCAGCATTTCGCTGTCTTCTTCCAGTATAACATTCATTGTAGGTTGCCCGGTATAGCTTATTTCCTGATTCCTGAAACCTACATACGAGAATACCAGCACGTTACCTTCACTAATATTCAGTGTAAATTCGCCGTCGAGATTTGTGATAGCTCCATTGGAACTACCTTTTACGACAACACTTACACCGATAAGCGGTTCGCCGTCGGTGGCCGAAGTAACCGTACCGGTCACGGTTCTGCTTTGCAAGGGATTAGCCCGGAGGCCGATTGCAGGCAACAGAAGTATCAGTGCCAGTGCAATACTGCATAAATGATTTTTTATGCACGTTTGTGGAAATGTTTTTCGCATCGTACCTTATTTATTGGTTAAATATGAATAGTTAATTCGGCTCTGATGAACCGCATACAAAGCTACGGCCATTCAACCAAACAAAGCACCTGTTATGTTAACCTGCGTGGTTCCATTAGTAAAGGCGGGGTAATTAAATGTTTTTATGAGGGGTATTATTTGTTATATACAAACCATTATAGTCTTATTATTAACTGATTATACATTATTTCAACTATTTTTTATATATTTGAAAACTTAATTTCAGAAATAAGGATTCAAATTAAAACCAATGGAACAATACTATTATTTAGACGAAAACAATCAGCAAAGAGGCCCCGTAGGGCTTGCTGAATTGATTTCTGCCGGTGTAAGGCAACAAACAATGATTTGGAAAAAAGGTATGCCCAACTGGCAACCTGCAAGTTCCGTACCCGAAGTTGCCGAATTATTCGCTGATAATATTCAGCCGGAAGCGCCGCCGGTACCCGAGCAAAGAACCTACACACAAGCACCGCAAACTTATTCTCCGGCAACTCCTTCCCGACCGAATATGGGAATCAAACCGGATAATTACCTGGTATGGTCTATCCTTTTAACTGTACTTTGCTGCTTGTCCTTCAATATAGGCGGTTTATTTGGTATTGCTGCCATTGTTTACTCTACCAAAGTAGATAGTTTATGGAATACGGGCAATGTTGAAGGTGCCAAACAGGCTTCCAAACAAGCAAAAACATTCTGTTGGGTATCATTTGCATTGGGTATACTCTCGTATATTGCATATATAATTTATATATTTGGTATTATTGGTTTAGCTGCGCTCCAGGAATTTTGATTAAAAGAATACTTATTCTAACATCTATACTGTGTGTTCTGGTTTTACTTTTTATAGTAAATCCGGAACATTCGGTTTTATTACCCAAATGTCTTTTCTATATGATTACCGGATGGGAGTGTCCATCCTGCGGAACACAACGGGCTATTTATCATTTCGTACATTTAAATTGGGGTACTGCGTTCGCATATAATCCTTTCCTGATTATTTCAATGCCTTATCTGTTGGCGCTGGTTGTAACTACCTGGTTCGACCCGAAGAATAAACTATCTAAACTAAAAGAGATATCCAATCATCCGGTTACGGTACGTATCTATCTGGTACTTCTTATTGTGTGGTGGGTAGGAAGAAACATAATATAACACGTATTTCTTAACAAAATAATAACATTCTCTTAACCTATTTGTCTACGAATAGTTTTATTGTTGAAATATCGACCATCTACTTTTGCGGTGTATAACCAAATAAACAAAAAGATGAAGATTTCATTGATTAAAACCATCAAGACAGTATTTCTATTTCTTTTATCGGGTATTGTAATAGGTATAAGTTCGTGTACCGACAACAAGCTAACGGATGATAAAACCGATCCTCCCGCAACCGAAGACAAGCAAGCCAAGTATATTTTCCTCCTTATCGGAGATGGTATGGCGGCTCCGCAGATTAATGTTGCCGAGGCAGCATTGAACGAACCCGAATTTAAAGCAGCCTATGAGGCCCAAACCCGCACATCGACCCGCACACGGGCGGTAGGGCTCGGTAAGTTGAATCTACGCGACTTCCCTGTTGCCGGAATGGCAAATACTCATGCCGAAGACCGCTACATCACTTGTTCGGCTGCGGCAGCAACTGCTTTGGCTACGGGTTATAAAACCACCATTAATACAATAGGTATGAACAGCGACCGTAGTCAGAACTTAAAAACCATAGCCGAAATGGCTAAAGAAAAAGGTATGAAGGTAGGTATCGTTTCCTCAGTAAGCATCGACCATGCAACCCCCGCCTGTTTCTATGCCCACACCGAAGACAGGAATAATTACGAAGAAATAGGAAACCAACTGCTTACCTCCGGATTCGATTATTTCGGCGGCGGAACCGTACGCTGGAACAAACGCACAACCCTGAAAACCGCAGCCGAATATAAAGCCGCAGCCACCGAACAAGATTATAGTTTTGTGGATACCAAAGCCGGATTTAACGCCCTGAATAATAATTCGGGAAAAGTAATTGCCACCCTCAACCTCATTGGTACAGGAGGTTATACCGGCGATAGTTCGGCCATGCCATACGTTATCGACTGGAAAAACCAGAAAGATGAAGACAAAATATCACTGGCCGATTTCACCGCAAAGGGTATTGAATTACTGGACAATGAAAACGGATTCTTTATGATGGTCGAAAGCGGAAAGATCGATTGGGCCTGCCATGCCAACGACGTTGTATCCAGCACGTATGACATGATTGCCTTTGACGAAGCCATCGGCGTTGCCCTCGATTTCTACAAAGAACACCCCGACGAAACATTAATTATCATAACCGGCGACCATGAATGTGGAGGCCTTACGCTCGGATTTGCCGCAACAGACTACGAAACCGCATTTAACCTGCTGAAAGTTCAAAACGTATCTTTCCAGAATTTCTCGGATAAAGTTATCTCGTGGTCAAAACAGGAAAAACAACCCACATTCGACGAAGCTTTTGCCGAAGTAAGTAATGCTTTCGGACTGGTAAACGAATATACCGATGAAGAAAAGACACCCGATTATCTGAATCCTACTTACGAACTTTCTGATTACGAACTGGGATTACTGAAACAATCTTTCAAAGTTAGTATGGAAGGACAAGGCGCAGCCAATATATTGCCCGAAGAACTTATTCTGTATTACGGTGTTTACGACCCCTTTACAGTAACCATCACCCACATACTGAATAATAAAGCCGGCATAGACTGGACAACCTATGCCCACACCGGTGTACCGGTACCAGTATTTGCGATTGGCGCCTGTCAGGACCTGTTTAATGGTTATTATGACAATACGGATGTTGCAAAGAAAATAATTAAAGCCGGACGTCTGGAAGAGAAAGAATAAATATTCTTTGTTTGTCCGAATACCCTGCGGAATATACCGGCTACGACTGGTTTCCAAGGGGTATTCTTTTATAATTTAACGTCATCCCGAGCTTGCCGAGGGAACTACTTACTCTCAAAGCCTGTAGGCCCCTCGGCAAGCTCGGGGTGACGATGCCGAATAGTATATTTCCAATTCATTCCATATTAACACTAACAAAAGCAAGCAATGAAAAATCATATATTCCTTATTGTCGTTGCCATATTAACCATTACCCTGGCTTTTATACCGACAGGATATGAAAACCCAACCATAACCAAATCGTCTTTATTTGAGAAAGGTGTAGTGCTCGAAACAGACAATACAGATTTACAATCTTTCTCTATCATCACCACTGGCACACAGGTGCTGAAACTTCAAATCAAATCGGGCAGATTTGCCGGAGATACCGTTTCGGCCAAAAACACACTACTGGGCCAAAAGAATATCGACAAAATATTCCGACCCGGAGATAAAGTGCTCGCAGTAATGCAACTCGATTCGAAAAAAGAAACATATACCGGTGTGCGTGCGGCCGATTATTACCGGCAAGATATGATTATCGTGCTCTTCATCTGTTTTGCAGTCTTCCTCATTCTTTTCTCCAGGTTTATAGGAGTCAAGATTATATTATCCTTTGTTTTCACAGCACTTTGCCTGTGGAAAGTACTTATTCCACTATACCTCAAAGGATTTTCGCCCCTGATAGTTGCCACCGGCGTTGTTTTTATATGCTCGGTTGTAATACTGTTACTGGTAGGCGGTATCACCCGCCGGGGCATTGTAGCTTTACTGGGCACCATGGCAGGAGTATTTGTTACAGCTTTACTTGCCATAGTTTTCGGCTATTTATTTAACATACCCGGTACCGTACAGGAATATTCCGAAGCACTATTATATACAGGGTTCACCAACCTTAACCTCTCCGAGATATTCATCTCAGTAATTTTTATATCATCCGCCGGGGCGGTTATGGATGTATCCATGGATATTTCGGCAGCACAATACGAACTTATACAACATATGCCCTACCTTTCTCGTAAAGAACTTATCAAATCAGGATTCAGGGTAGCCAATCCCGTTATCGGAAGCATGACGACTACCCTTCTTTTTGCCTACTCGGGTAGTTTTATGTTTGCGTTTATGGCATTTATGGCGAAAGGTATAGCACTGGAAAGCATTGTAAATACAGGTTACATTGCAGCCGAAATTCTTCAGACGCTCGTGGGCAGCTTCGGGCTTGTACTTGTTGCCCCACTGACTGCTATCATCGGCGGATATGTATATACACGCAACCGACCTGAAATGGTAAAGAAAGGGGTTGTTTTCAGCAGTTGATATAGTAACGGGGTTCTGACTATATAGTTAAGCTATCTCTAACAGGGTAGGTACAGATATCTAAGTACGTACTTAGAATATGCAACACCCGGGTGATGCAACTTGCAACATCCGGGTGTTGCAAGTTGCAAGATCCGGGTGTTGCACTATCTTACCTATATACTTTGACAGGTCTACCTATATAGTCTGAATAGTGTAAGTACGTATCTTGTAGATGCAAACCTGGTAAAGTTATCTTATCGAAATTAACAGGCAGCAAGTAGACATTGTAAAAGGGTGCGCCTGATTCCCAGACACACCCTCATTTTGAAATTTATATTGCGACCCTTACAGTGTCCAGCCCTCTGCCCAGTTTTTACCTTCTTCTATCGCACCTTTATACTCGGCTGCATCGAAGAAACTATCAACTTCCGACATTTTCTTACCACCGGCAACTGTTCCAATATATTTGCTGAAAGAGAAATCCTGGTTAATACCATTGGTAGCATTGGCGGTAAAGAGTTCTTCCGAATAAATACCTTCTGACGCCTTCATACCGCTTTCAATGTAGATATAATCCAAAATAGACTCACCATCTACAAGGGCATTTTCTGTTTCAGCGGTTTCTGTAGTCAAACAGTTGGCTTTTCCTTTCACCAGTGTATTGTAGATTTGAGCCTTCGTTCCGGCACGCAGACGGATACCACGCTTATTGGTTTCGGACGAATTTCCAATCAGTGTAAGATTTGCCAATGTAGGATTAGATACCGGAGTGGCTTCTGCGTTATTGCTGTTATTATCTGCTTCAATCAAGCAATCGCAATCATAACCTATTTCAGATTCTGCTCCCTGGGAGGCTACCAGATACTGGGCTTTTCCGCTCCAACCTTCGGTCCAGTCGAAAGAGTCGTCGCTGCAATCCGTAGCTACCAGGTATTTGGCATTTACAGTACCACCGAACCATTCGAAACCATCGTCGGAGCCTTTGTAAGCTTGCAGGTATTCTACTTTGGTGCCATTGCCCACACCGTAGAATGTAACACCGTTAGATTCTTTTTGGTCTGTAAAGGCATATCCGGTATACTCCAGGCGGATGTAGCGTAATATTCCCGAGTTATCTGCCGGGTCATCGCCACCGTAAGCAGCTTCTCCGATTTCAGATTCGCCAACCGTACCGATATTGGTAGGTGCATATCCACAAATGTGCAGTCCGCCCCATTTTCCGGGTTCTTTGGTCTTTGATGTCATAATAATAGGACTGGTTGCCGTTCCCTGGGCATTGATTTTGGCTCCCTGTTCTATTAAGATGTAATCTACTTCTTCTTCCTGAGCAACGATTGTTACGCCTTCCTGGATGGTAAGCGTTACTCCCTTTTTCACTTCAACACCTCCGGAAAGTTTGTATTCTTTTCCTTTTTCCAGTGTAAGGTCTTCGGTTATTTCGCCGGTAATGAGCATATCATCCTCATTTTCATTACCTCCGCCTGTAGTTTCACTGTTGTCGCAGGCGACGAATACAAACATGGTAGCTATGGCTGCCATGGTCAAACTTTTGTAACTAGACATTTTCATACTCTAATAATTAATGTTTTTGATCTCTAACGTTTAAAAAACTATCTATTGGGTTAAAATTTATAGGTGAATCCGATTTCGGCGTCTATACCGAGTTTAAACTCTTCTACGGTTACTTCTTTATCCACTTTGGGGAGTTCCTGGGTGAATTTTATGGTATTGTTAAGCAGGTTCTTGCACTGTATTTTCATACTGAAATGGCGGTTGAATTGGTAACTACCTACAAAGTCGAGTGTATGCAGAGCGTGCTGTACAATATTCCCGGCTTCGGACACTCCTACCGTATTTATACGCGGGCCTTGCAGGTTGTACATCATTGCCAGAGCCAACTGCCGGTCTTCTCCGTAGCGGGGGTTGTAGCTTATATCGGCATTGAAAAGATACGGAGATGCTCCCTGCAACTGGCGTTGGGTATCGGTATAAATACCCTCGCCGGGAGTGAGGTTGACATTGGTGTACATATATGAGCCGTTCAAACCACCGCGGAAATCCCTGAACAGTTCTTTGCGTATTTCCAGTTCTACACCGGCTGCCATACCGTCTTCGGAGTTACGGAAAGAGTATAATGTGGAACCTCCGGACGACTTTTGTATGCGCTCAATCGGTGAATCGAGTTTCTTGTAATATCCGGTTATTGAAAACATATCGCTGCTTCCATCCGGAAAGAATTCGTACCTCAGGTCGATATTATAATTATAACCGTTCTTCAAGTTCTCGTTACCGCGCATTTCAGTGCTTCCGTAAGATGGTACATACAGAAACGGAGCCATTTCGATAAAGGACGGACGGGTAACGGTTTTGGATGCAGACAAGCGCAGGGTATGCGAGGAGTTAAATGTGTATTTTAGATTCACCGCCGGGAAAAAATCATTGGTATTCAGTTCCGAACGTTTTTCTATCGAACTGTCCGACCAATAACGTACCCATTGCCGGGAATTCTCGTATCTTACGCCCAGATTGATAAGGAAAGCAGGTGTTACGTAATAATCCACATCCACAAATCCGGCATATATATCGTTTCCGGCATAATAGGTGTACTTTGCATCAGTATTCCGGTCGATACCAACGTTACCATTGGCTATATTATCCTGATTCAGGTACCCGTCGGTATTATATATATCGGTTATATCGGGGTTTATTTTATTCAGGATGTAATAGAAGCGAACGGACGTATAATCCCGGTTTTTGTCTTTATAAGTTCCACCGAAACGGATCCGGTTGTTATCGCCGAACAGGTACCCTCCACGGATATCGGCTACGATTTCTTTTTCGTCCAGCTCGCCAAAGTAACGCATGGTTTCCTGTCGGTTGAGTTTAAAGAGAGTAATCTTTCCGTTGTCGTTCTTGCGGAACATAACTTGCCGGCGGTCGGGCTCGTCGCTTCCGGTTACGCCGTAAGAGGCGCTCCAGTCGGCAAACCATTTGTCGCCAAATTCATGATGCCCCATTAATTGGTTGTTCAGTAGTTGGTAGACCTGGAAAATGCTGTTGCTGCCTATTAAATTTACTTTTTCGGCATCCGTTCCCTCGCGGCGCATATAATTGTTGATGGCATTGCGGGCATAGAAAAGGGTGTAGTTTATACGGTCGGCTTTGCGAAGTGTATAACTCATACTGGCGAGTGCTGCTACATCGAGTTTGGAGGTATAACTGTCGTAATCAAAGTGGCTGTATTGGTTTCCTTGCGCTGTTAGTGTGGTGATGTAAGCATCAGATAAGACACGATTATCATTTTTTATACTTAGTGAAGCAAGCAGGCTAAGTTTCTGATTGTCAATGTACCATTCTTTTCCCCCTCCTGCGGAGATTCCGAAATCGGGAAGTGCAGTTCTTTTGGATATGGAAAAGGTGGTTCCGAATATATCCCGTTGTTTGACGGCCTCATTGAAATCCGCTTTGCTCATATTCACGTATTTCTTATCTATTTTGTTGTTGTTGAATAATGTTCCTTTGCGGTCGCTGTGGTAGAAGTCTTTAAACAATGTATTCGAATTTCCCCCTGTATTAGCCGAAATGGAGAAGAAGTTTCCATTGGTATTCTCTTTGGTGCCAATATCCACATGGGCGCCCGAATAATCGGCAAATGAACCTACTTCGAATACCTTACTTATGGTGATATTCTTTACGGTGGATGTGGGGAATAAATCGAGTGGAATTAACTTGTGGTCGGGGTTGGGTGATGCAATGGGAAGTCCATTCAGTGTGGTTGTGCTATAGCGGTCGCCCAGTCCGCGGACGATTAACTGTCCGGCACTGGCTATGGATATTCCGGTGATTTTCTTTACTCCGTCGGATACGTTGGAGATACCTTTCATATTCATCTCCTTGGCACCCATATTCTCTATGGCAAAGACGGCTTTTTGTCGTTCCTGAAGCAATACTTTATCGCCTTCCAGGTTTTTGCGGGCTACAATGGTTACATCAGCGAGCGTCTGGGTATCTGAGTCGAGTTCGTAAACCATATTTTCGGTATTGTCGTTTACTTTAACAGTCAATACCAGTGTTTTGTACGAAATATATTTAATTTCAATCTGATAACTTTCTCCGTCGGTAAGTCCGGTTAAGGTAAAGTTTCCATCGATATCGGTAATAGCACCTGTTTCGGTACCGATTACCTGTATGGTTGCTCCTATCAGTGGTTCTTTGGATGCTTTATCAAGAATAACTCCTTTAATATTTTTCGCAGCGAGTTGCGGGATTGTGAAAATGAATAATAAGAGTAGGGCTATTATTCGATACTTTCTGTTCATTTCAATTTGCATGTTTTGTTTGTCGATGCAAAATTGGGATGATTATGTTACAGAGGTGAGACGCTGATTGTACAATTATTATAAAGAATGATTACATTTCTTTTTCATTATTTTTAGGAAATGATTACCACCTTATTATATAATATTTCCATAAAAAAGGCTGCCCAAAAGAGCAGCCTTCATGAAATATGAGAATAAAACAGTATTAATAGTTTGTTTTCTTAACTTCAAAGTGAGCCTGTGGGTGTATACAAGCAGGGCATACTTTCGGAGCTTCTGTTCCGGCGTGGATATATCCGCAGTTGCGGCACTGCCACAATACTTCTTCGGTTTTCTTGAATACACTTTCGTCTTCAATGTTATTTACGAAAGCAAGGTATCTTTCTTCGTGACCTTTTTCGGCAACAGCAATGTTACGGTACATAGCAGCGATTTCGGGGAAACCTTCTTCGGCTGCGATATCAGCACATTTCGGGTAGTCAAGAGCCCATTCTTCGTGTTCGCCTGCAGCAGCAGCTTTCAGGTTTTCGAGTGTAGAACCGATTACACCTGCGGGGAAAGTACCGGTAAATTCAACCATTCCGCCTTCGAGGAATTTAAACATACGTTTTGCGTGTTCCTTTTCCTGGTCAGCAGTTTCGGTAAAGATAGCAGCAATTTGTTCGAAGCCTTCTTTCTTTGCTACACTTGCGAAGTAAGTGTAACGCATTCTTGCCTGTGATTCACCTGCAAAAGTCATTAGCAGATTCTTTTCTGTTCTTGTTCCTTTAATACTTTTAGCCATAATTCTAAAGATTTTATATGGACTACTCGTCCTTTATTACGTTTACATTTTTATACTAATGCAAAGATAGAAATTGATTTCTGAAAATTATAAAACTGTTATTAAATAAATATCTATGATGAAATTGATTAAATCTATATTTTATAATTTAATAAGATGATTAGAGTATATCCGGTGTTTTTTATCTAATTTTGCAAATCTTTTTTAAATATAAACATTTATACTTTAAATAAGTTCATTTAAACTTCATTATAAACAGGATTAAATAAACTCATAGACAAACAAGTAACTATGAAACCATTTCCCTTCCAGCCTAAATTATTCTCTACACTGAAGAATTATTCACGCGAAACTTTTATGGCCGACCTGATGGCCGGTATCATTGTAGGAATTGTTGCACTTCCGCTAGCCATTGCTTTTGGTATAGCATCGGGTGTTTCGCCCGAAAAAGGTATTATTACGGCCATAATTGCAGGTTTTATAATTTCCTTTCTGGGAGGTAGCAAGGTACAGATTGGAGGACCAACGGGTGCGTTTATAGTTATTGTATATGGTATTATTCAGCAATACGGCGAATCGGGGCTCATTATAGCTACGCTGATGGCAGGTGTATTGCTTATTCTGCTGGGAGTATTCAGGTTGGGAGCTATCATCAAATTTATTCCTTATCCCATCATTGTTGGGTTCACCAGTGGTATAGCCGTAACTATTTTTACGACGCAGATAGCAGATATTTTCGGGTTGGATTTTGGTGGAGAAAAGGTACCGGGTGATTTTCTGGGAAAATGGGCCATGTATTTTAATCATTCCGATACCATTAACTGGTGGAATACGGTTATAAGTATTCTGAGTATTCTTATTATTGTTTATTCTTCTAAAATAGTAAAAAAGATACCTGGTTCGCTGATTGCTATTATTGTTGTTACAGTTATCGTCTATCTGTTGAAACATTTTGCCGGAATTGATAGTATTCCTACTATTGGTGATCGTTTTACTATTCAATCTTCGTTACCGGATGCTGAAATTCCGGTTATAAACTGGGAGGTAATCAACGGCTTGCTTCCGGCAGCAATAACCATCGCAGTACTGGGAGCAATTGAGTCGTTACTTTCTGCCACGGTAGCAGATGGTATGATTGGAGATAAACACGATTCAAATACGGAACTGATTGCACAGGGTGCAGCAAATCTTATTACTCCGTTATTCGGTGGTATACCGGCTACTGGAGCTATTGCACGTACCATGACCAATATAAATAACG
The DNA here is from genome assembly GCA_032108265.1 of Bacteroides sp. Lineage (GTDB taxonomy): Bacteria > Bacteroidota > Bacteroidia > Bacteroidales > Bacteroidaceae > Bacteroides. Next base: position 94,341 of record DAMCMT010000002.1, on the reverse strand, counting down.
GTGGTCGCACACCGGTAGCGGGAATGATCCATGCAGTTGTATTGTTATTAATTCTGTTGTTATTGATGCCACTTGCACAATATATTCCTATGGCTTGCCTGGCGGGAGTATTGGTGATCGTTTCATACAATATGTCTGAATGGCGTACATTCAAAGCCTTGCTCAAAAATCCAAAATCGGATATTATCGTATTATTAATTACTTTCCTGTTAACGGTTATTTTCGATCTGACAGTAGCCATTGAAATAGGGCTGGTTATTGCTTGTCTGTTATTTATGAAACGCGTAGCCGAAACTACTGAAATATCTGTTCTTACGGATGAAATTAATCCCGGAGCCGAAGTTGACATAGCACTGAAAGACGAAAAACTAATGATCCCGAAAGGTGTAGAAGTATACGAAATTAACGGCCCTTACTTTTTTGGTATCGCTAATAAGTTTGAAGAGCAAATGATTATGCTCAAAGAACGTCCTCTGGTTCGGGTTATCCGGATGCGTAAGGTTCCTTTCATAGATTCAACGGGTATTCATAATCTTACGAACCTTTGTAAACTATCGCAAAAGGAAAAGATTACTATTGTATTATCCGGTGTAAACCCGAAAGTACATACTGTATTGGCAAAAGCTGACTTTTATGAGTTAATTGGGCAAGAGAACATTTGTCCGAATATCAATATAGCACTGGAAAGAGCGAAAGAGATAATAGAAAATAATCAGTAGGATACGCTTACATCCAGTCCTTCTTTTACCAATAAATCCCGTATTCTATCCAGTTCATCCGGGCTGGCTTTCAGTAAATCATTATCAGGAGTATCACGGTCTACCGTATATATCATTACCTGACGAGGATTTATTTCTTTAACTACCTTTATCCAGGGTAAAACATATTCGTCTGTTGTATTATTTACATCTTTATCTTCATATTTTCCTTTCAAAAACATTGTCTGGATAATACATTTACCTTTAAATGCTTTCATGTTTTCTATGATTTCTGGTAAATTATAACGGCCAACCGGCCGATCAACCAACCGCATATACTCTTCATTTACAGTATCAAGTTTAAGTATGGCATTATCAACCTTATTAAGCGCATTAAATACTTTCGGCCGATTAATATGTACTGCATTACTCAATACACTAACTTTTGCAGCAGGGAAATATTTGTCACGTAATTGCAATGTATCGTCAATTATTTCATCAAAATGCGGGTGAATAGTAGGCTCACCATTTCCTGCAAATGTAATAACATCCGGTGTAGGACCATTAACCTGCATATCACGAAGCGTAGCTTCCAGAGCAACTTTTACTTCTTCACGGGTGGGTAACGGTGTTTTAGTACGGAAATCCTTATTAAAACCACACTCACAATAAATACAATCGAAAGAACAAACTTTACCGTTACCCGGTAACAGATTTATTCCTAACGATACTCCAAGCCTGCGCGATTGTACCGGACCAAAGATTGGAGACGGATATATAATGGTTGACATATTCTTATTTTTTATACGAAAGTAATTATAATTTTACTCTTAACTGCAATTGTAAGTCTGTTTTATGCTTTCCTTCGAATGCATCCCAGCCAGAACCAATCTCGCTACGGTCGTAATAACGGGTTTGTCCCAGCTTACCTATTACCATAAGATATTTATTAATATCCCAACGAAGATGAACTACAAAACGACTTCCTCTTCCATAAAAAGACGGTGAATAAAACGAATAGAGTAACCCTTTTTCGTACGAATAAACTCGCGAATCATAATCATCCGTATTAAAATAAGAACCATGCAATTCAGCTCGTAATGGAACAAATGGTAATTGATAGGATAAGCTTTGTACCGCCTGAAATCCCTGACAAGCCACTATCCCACCTGGATTAATCCGGTTATAATCCAGTGTTGTACGTATAAAAAGATTATCAGTAAAATCCCATTTCAATTGATACCGAACGCGATGATGATACAATGGACGGACTGTTTTTACCTTATCATCTCCCGCATAATTCCTGTCTTTCTTTTTATAACGGTATCGTAAATACATACTTACCTTCCTGTTAGGATTATAAGTTGCCTGAAATGAAGCTTCCTGCCCTTTCGAAGGAGCATCAATTCTATATTTCCACCATGGAAAAGAAAACAAATCTACTGAAGCAAAAAACCGCCAGTTTGCCAGCGAACTTATTTCACTTGCCAGATACCATCCGTTTTCATTTTGTACATACCCACCCTCTGAGAAAGAACGTCCATAAAATGCCCAGTAATCATGTGGATAAAGCCGGTGAATAAGCATAAACTTATAATCTGATTTAAATGTATAATTTATACTATTCACCATGGCTATGTACTGATTCTTATCCATAGCAAACTCACCGGCGAATGTTAAACGATTCCAACGTAAACGATAATCCATTCCCACATTATAAAAATGATTACCATGTAGATTATACTTGGAATATTCGCGTATTTGCGGTTGATAATAACGGTCGAAGAAATAATAAATACCCGTAACTCCTAATCTTAGAAATTTTCCGTTATACGTAATATTTCCACCAGCCAGTTGCATGGTGAGTGCATTCTTCCTTTCTCCTTCCCGCGTTGTACGATGCAAACCGGTTTTCTGAATAGAGGTAATAGTATCACCACTAATAATTCCGTCCATAGAACGGTGCGAATAGAATGCAGAAACATACAAATCTCCTACCCTATATGTTCCGGCTAATCCCCGAAGATAATTGAATTCATCCGTGGATGAATGTTTCCTAATGTTATTCTTGCGCGTCGATAACGTTGACATTGTGGTCGATTTACCCAGCATAAAATCCTGACTTATCACTAATCCCTGTCCAAAACTAACCCGGTAATTCCCAATTGCCAGATTCTTTAGCCTACCTATATTATGCAGATAAAAATAAAATGAATAATAATCATACCCTTTCTTATTATGCATACCAAAGAACGGTTCACCCGCATCTTTTTCCGCAGTAATTCCTGCATATAGGTTATCTTTATACCTGAAACCATACCGTAACGAATGATATTCACGCGTTCCCCAATAACGGTTCTGAATCTTATCCGTTTCCTTATATGCTTTGCGGGTATAAAAAGGAATATCAAAACGGGTTACTAATTCGTGTTTGCCATACTTTAAAACATTCTTTAGTGAAGGATACTTAGTTTTCTCTTTTACTGGTTCAACATATACAAAAGGAATTAATCGTTGAATAGTTTCGTAATCCATTTCACCAACCAACTGCAATTCATAGATAGTTTGCATCTGACCATGAATATATAGATAAGCCAGAATATTTTCAATTTGTTTATCACTCAGGAAAGAAAAATATTCCAGTTCTTCTTTCGTGATATTATTTAAATTCTTCGGTTCCTGTAACCGTTCAGTTAATTCTTCGATTTCGTTGGCCCAGCTTATTTCTTCTTCTCCATTTTCAGTCAATTGTTCCAATATATCTTCAACAGCCCCTACCCCATTCTGTGGATATATCGATACACTGAAAAATAAAAATACGAATACAAACCAGACGTGTGTTTTTCCTGTAATTCTCAAAATTCTTCGTGTGTTTTTCAATTAATATAATCGTAACGAGCCACAATTTACCTTAAATACGTTAATTATACAAGCAAATTGTTCAAATCAGAATACAAAATGTTTTTTCTTACTATTTTTGTTATATGAAATGGTTAGTTAACATACTGATTATTACCCTGTTTTCATTTATTTTATCACCTCTGGCATATTCGCAGGAAACCAATAATGGAAAAGCTTTTCTTGTTCCTATGTGCATTTACGAAGGTGATACCATTCCCTACGTTCAATTGCGCGATGTTTATATATTTAAACCAATGGTTTTTAAAAACGAAAAAGAACGAAGAGAATACGATAAACTTGTGCGCAATGTAAAGAAAACACTTCCACTATCTAAGGAAATATATAAAATAACCCTGGAAACGTATGAATACCTACAGACCTTACCCGATGAAAAAACAAAAGAAAAGCATATTAAACGAGTTGAAAAAGGACTAAAAGAACAATACACCCCCCGCATGAAGAAATTAACCTTTTCGCAGGGGAAGCTGTTAATAAAGTTGGTTGACAGACAATGCAACCAATCTTCTTACGATTTGGTAAAAGCTTTCATGGGACCGTTCAAAGCAGGTTTTTATCAAACATTTGCAGGATTATTCGGTGCAAGCCTCAGAAAAAAATATGATCCAAAGGGAGATGATAAATTAACCGAGCAGGTAGTTATAATGGTTGAAAACGGACAGATATAATATTAAGATTCTATTATTCCACCTCCTTTTTCTATTTCTTCTTCAACCATCGTTATAAATTCCTGCGCTTGTGCTAAATATTCTTCAACTGTTTCCCTGTCGAAAAGAGTAAAAATATCATAATCACCTTTAGAACGTTCCTCAAGCAAACGACGATAAATAACGGAACATCGCACTGGTAACCGACCGCTATGTATAAAATGTAAACTAAACTGATTAAAAACACCATTATGCGTACTAGCTGTAATACCATGTTTCAACAATAACCCGTTAACAATGTAAAAAGCACCATAATACAATCTATTGACAGCACCTTTATAAAATCCATGTTCCATATTCTCCCGGGCATTATTCAACATATCGTAAGCATTATCAATATATAATCTTACCATGGCAGTCCGTTCTTCAATACTGAGTTTCTGCTTCATAATTTTATTCCTTCGTTCATTACATTTATCATATAAGGAGAGCGGAAAGGACGTCCATACCACTCTTTGCGAGTATATACGTGAGGAGAGATAGGTATAAGTTCCCATGTGCTTATTTGATAAAGAGGTTCGGTTATATCCCACTGACGTTTTGGACTGAGGTATTCCTCATCAATTAATATAACCAAATCAATATCGCTTTCTTCAGTTTCTTCTCCACGAGCTACAGAACCATATACAATAATCTCAGCACCAGGTGCAACCCGTTCAACTACATCTTTTATACGTGGTAACAAGTTACGATGTGAAGGTTTTTTCATAATAAATTCTCCTTTCACTTTAATATATATAACAAAGATAACAATTAAAGTATAACTTTGTAACTAAAACCCAGTACTCAACCCTTTAAAAAAATCCCAAATTACAATACCTGCCGTTACCGATACATTCAATGAATGCTTTGTTCCATATTGTGGAATCTCTATACAAGCATCTGATTGGTCTATGACTTCCTGTTTCACCCCCTTCACTTCATTGCCAAGGATAACCGCATATTTCTGTGAATTATCGAGTTCCAATTCATCCAGCATGATACTACCTTCGGCCTGTTCAATGGAATAAACGGTATAACCAGCGGTTTTAAGTTTATCAACAGCTTCCAGTGTATTTTTGAAATATTCCCACTTTACAGAAAACTCGGCACCCAGTGCAGTTTTATGCATTTCGGGATGCGGCGGAACAGCTGTAATACCACACAGGTATATACTTTCGACCCGGAAGGCATCCGAAGTACGAAACACAGAACCTATATTATGCAGGCTCCGCACATCGTCCAAAACTACAATTAAAGGGAGTTTGGCAGAACTTTTAAACTCTTCGGGCGTTATACGGTTCAGTTCGGTAATTTTCAGTTTTCTCATACTAAATATTTTGTTCATGCAAAAATAATCTTTTTAAATCTTTTGAGAAATCTTTGTTGAAAACCTGTTAAATACCCGGAATAACTTTTTTAGAATTTGTAGACAGAAAATGACAGATTACTGATAAATATTTTTAAAGCCTTATAAAATTAACATTCCAAATTTAAAACTATCTTTTTTTGGAAACAATTCAAACATAATTTTCAGCCGTTTATTTCCGGTGAACAGATAGAAGTTCTTAACTTTGCACTTTATCAACAGATTGTTAATAGAGTTAAATATAGTCCTTATATTCAGGCATTAACGAAATTCACAATTGTTAGTATACTATTGATAAGGCAAAGTAGGGATCTAATAACCGATTTTGCAAGAAAAAACCGGATTAGTTTCCAACAGTATTAACAGGTTATTATAATCACCATAGATTTTCAATTTTAGAAACTTAAAAAAACAATATAATAATGATTAAAGAAGAATGGTTGATAAAAGGTTTTGCGGATGAACCCGTAAGCCCGGACATGGATATTAAAGAAGAAATAAAAAGGTTGCGTAAAGAGAAGAATGCCGTAATAATGGCACACTACTACCAGACGGGAGATATACAGGATATAGCCGATTATGTAGGCGACAGCCTAGCCCTGGCACAATGGGCAGCAAAAACCGAAGCCGATATCATTGTACTTTGTGGTGTTCATTTCATGGGAGAAACAGCTAAAATTCTTTCTCCCGATAAAAAGGTACTTGTACCCGACCTGAATGCCGGTTGTTCGCTGGCCGACAGTTGTCCGGCGGATAAGTTTGCCGAATTTGTTCGTGCAAATCCCGGACATACAGTAGTATCGTATGTAAATACGACCGCTGCGGTGAAAGCTGTGACCGATGTAGTGGTAACCTCGACCAATGCCAAGCAGATAGTAGATAGTTTTCCTGCTGACGAGAAGATAATCTTTGGTCCCGACCGTAACCTTGGAAATTATATTAACTCCATTACAGGCCGCCAAATGAAATTATGGGATGGTGCCTGCCATGTACATGAACAGTTCTCCGTTGAAAAGATAGTAGAATTAAAGAAACAGTATCCCGAAGCACTTGTTCTGGCACATCCCGAATGTAAAAGTACTATCCTTGCCCTGGCCGACTTTGTCGGTTCTACCGCTGCATTGCTTAAATACTCCGTTAACAGTGATAAGAAACAGTTTATTGTTGCTACGGAATCGGGTATATTGCACGAGATGCAGAAGCAATCTCCTAATAAGGAATTTATTCCTGCTCCACCCAATGATAGTACTTGTGCCTGTAACGAATGTGTTTTCATGAGGCTGAATACGATGGAGAAATTATATAACTGCCTTAAATATGAATTCCCCGAGATAATTGTGGATGAAGATATTGCCCGCGAAGCAGTAAAACCTATCCGGCGCATGTTGGAGATCTCAGAGAAATTGGGTTTGTGATATGTAATATGTTTGCGTATCAGCCTTATAAAAAAGGGATTGTCTAAATACAACTTCTTTAGACAATCCCTATACAGCTTTACTTATTCATTTCGAATTCAAATAATTGAACAGGAACGCCATTATAATCAATCATCGCTTCCCTGATGCCATCGGCAGTAACAAATGGAGGAGAGATTACATTGAATCCTCTGTTTTCCAGTTCCCAATCCAGATTCTTTACTTCGAATGCAATATGAGGAACTTTTCGTATCAATTCTTGTGTTTTCGAACCTTGTTCAAACCTCATCCATTCTATTCCAAAGGGATTATTATCAAAGCCTGAAACATAACATTTAAATTCAGGAATGTATTTTTCGTTTTCTTTCTTTTCATTTGTCGGAATACCAATGTGATGAAATTTCCAACCCCAGGATGCGATGCATTCCGGTTCTTCATGGTCTAATCTTATTTTATTCATACATTTAATTTTTATAAAGTTAGTTACTTAAGGCATCTTTGGTAAATGTCAAATAACTCATAACATTGTTTTAAGGATAATAAGTGTAGGGATCTATACAGACTTTTCCCGCTAACTATTATCCGGTTTAATAAAATGAAATTTTGGAATTTTGGAACTAATCAATTACAGTCCTACCACTTTCAATATAGTGGAAAGATGCGGATTGTATTGAATGTTAAGACTCGTCGTATAGACAAATTAACTTAGTTCCTGCGGTATTGATTATTTGCAGACTAACATAATTGTACCCTTTCTATATCGTTAAGGGTTAATACTCAATTATCAAAGGCAAATATAATCATTTAATTGATAATTCAAGTAAATACATAAAAAAACTCCCGGAGTATAGCCACTTTCCGGGAGTTTGTTATTAAAATGTTTTTGCGTTTTTAAGCATTTGGATCTGGTGTAAAGCCTCCGTCGTCATCTCCTGAATCATTGCCGCCCGAATTATTTTCGCCAGTACCGTTGGCTTCTGCTTTTTTAATTAATTCTTTAATATTGATTAATTCCACTTCATTTCCTAGTGCACGGGTGCGACTACCGTCAACATTGACGATATATTCCGAATTAAATTTGCACACAATCCGGTTGAATTGAGCTGCATCTACTTCATTTTCCGTTTCAACTCCGTTTCCTTTACTATATCCGTATAAATAGAATGTACCCAAACCATCGAGTTTTACGGTATGGCCTTCTTTCATAAAGAGATTCATATATTTGGGCAAACTAAGCAATACCGCTACAATATCAGGAACGGTTAGCGTTGTAGCCTCAGATATAAGTTTGGCTAATTCAATAACTTTCACAATCCGGTTTGTTCTTATAAACCGGGGTCTCCATAATTTTTTTCCTTGCTTGTTAGGCAATGTGTCTTTTTTACTTCCGTAGATCATAATATTAATTTTTTAGTTTATAAATAAAGTATTTTGGCTATATTACATTACTTTCAAATAGTGTGCCATAAATTAATTAATTAAAAGTGTTATGCAAATATAATAATATACGTAGTTTAAAATATATATGGGTAGTAAAAAGTGACTTAATGGCAGTTTTGATGATTGTTTAAGACCTGCTATTTTGGCAGTTTGTACTAGCGCTAAAAGAATTTTCTCTTAGCGCTAAAAGAAATCTCTTCTAGCGCTAGTAAAGAATTCTTCTAGCGCTAGTATAAAACGATAGTAGTATTGGTGTAAATTATGAATTGACTGAAAGTAGAAAATTAACTAATTTGTTGATAGCTAATGCCCGGTGACTGATAGTATTTTTTGTATCTTCGCCCAGTTCGGCAAAAGTTTTATCATATCCTTCGGGCATAAAGATAGGATCGTAACCGAAGCCTGCTTCTCCCCTCTTCTCTTCTATAATTTTTCCGTTGATGATTCCTTCAAACAGGTATTCTTTACCATCCCGAATCAAAGAAATAGCAGTACGGAACCGCGCATTACGGTTTTTAATACCATCCAGATTATGAAGGACTTTGAGCATATTGGCTTCGCTGTTCTTATCTTCTCCTGCGTATCGGGCAGAATAGATGCCGGGTTCATTATTTAGTGCTTCAATTTCAAGTCCGGTATCATCACCAAAAGCATCCAGTCCGTAGTTTTGATAGATGTATCGGGCTTTGAGTAAGGCATTGCCTTCCAGTGTGTCGGCTGTTTCGGGAATATCGGTATCGCAATTTATATCTTTCAGACTCAGCAACTCTATTTTATCTCCCAATATATGAGAAACTTCTTCTAATTTGTGCTGATTATTGGTGGCGAAAACGAGTTTCATTTGAGTATAATTTGGTGTTTTGAAAATTACTTGACTTCAATCTGCATTCTTTCCGGATTTTGCCTACAATCCCATATACCGGTAATATATATAATAGGGTCATCAATGCGATATACTATTTTATAATGTGCGTGGGCTACGATGCTACGATAATTATATGTAATATCGTTCATGCCTGGTTCGATGTGTCCAAGGTGTGGATGATTGGGCAAGAGACTGATGGTAGTATATATCTGGTCGAGAATGTTATGGGCTACTTTTTGTCCGCTAACGCGAAAGTAATAATTATAGATGTTTCGCAATTGTTTACGGGATTCTTTTTTCCATTTAACTACCATGTATCTGTTTCTTTTTTAAACTCTTCCATAGTTATAGATTCCGAAGGATCTTCGGCTTCCGCACGCCTTAATGATTCAATTCTCTCTTCGAGTGTATAAGGTAATCCGGGAATACATCCGGCTTTAAGTTCATTGTTTTTCCGAACGTAAGATACAGTTGGTTCAGCACTGCTTGTTGGATATATTTTTGTTGATAAATAATCGTCAATAATTTCTTGTATGCGGTGTAGTATTTTCTCGTCATCTATTTGGGCGATAATGGTTTTTATCACTTCGGCTTTATATAGATTTAGTTCGTAGGCATTCATAATGCTGATATTTAGTGATATTACAAATGTACGTAAAAATATGATTTATTTCACCTTTATCCTATCAAACCCTTCTCCATAGACTCCAATAACAGAACTTTGTGATATAAACGCATTCGGGTCTATCTCCTTGACGAGTCTGAATATACTTACCGACTGGCTTTTCTTGGCCAGAACTACAAGTACTTTTACATCGTTTTTACTGTACCATCCCGTGCCATTGAGGACAGTAACGCCACGATGTGTATCGGATATAATACGGTCGGCTATCTTTTGATATTCTTTGGAGAAAATAAGGAATTGCACAGACTGGCGTGCACTGTTGATAACCAAATCGAGTACATAACTGATTACTACCAGCGTTACAAACCCGAATACTACACGTTTCCAGTCGTTAAAAATGAAATAGCAGGACGAAATAATAACGATATCGCAATACAATATCATCCGGCCGAAAGTAATATCGCGGTATTTATTGACTACAGCAGCAATTATATCCGTGCCTCCGGTACTTCCGTTATTGATAAATACAATGCCAAGTCCTAATCCACAAAGGGTTGCACCCAGTACACAGGCCATAAATTCTTGTCCGGGACCAATTATTTGTACATTTCCTATCAATTCCTGGAATAGTCCCAGCAGGAATGTGAGCATAAAAATACCGTACGTGGTTTTAATGGTGAACTTAGAACCTAGTATTTTAAATGCTGCCAGCATAAATACGGCATTAATGGCAAAGTAAGTGTATTGAATAGGGATATTCGTTGCATAATAAACGATAGCAGCGATACCCGTTACACCTCCTGTAGTAATTTGATAAGGAAGAAGAAAGGCCGACCAACCCAATGCATAACAGGCTAGTCCAAAAGTGATGAATAATAGATCCCTGCTGTCCCGTAGGATTTCAGCAGTAGTTGGTCGTTTCATTATCGGGTTTTAAGTTTTGAGTTATAAGTTTTAAGTTCTGAGAGATAAGTCATTATCCGCAAGGAAACTTAAAACTCAGAACTTATAACTTAAAACTTAGATTACAATATTTACAATCTTCTTCGGTACTATAATAACCTTTTTAGGCTCTTTACCATCCATCCATTTCAGTGAACGTTCATCACTTAGTACTTCCGATTGGATTGTATCGTTTGTAGCTTCGGCAACAAATTCCATATTGAAACGGGCTTTACCATTGAAAGAAATCGTATAATTGATAACGTCTTCTTTCAGGTATTCTTCGTTGTATTTCGGCCACTTGGCATCGAATATCGAACCTTCATTTCCTAGTTTTTCCCATAGTTCTTCGGTAAGGTGTGGAGCAAACGGAGAAAGAACTATCATAAGCGGGTTCATGATTTCTTTTTTACTTGATTTGAGGCTGTATAGCTCGTTTACACAAATCATGAATGCACTTACTGAGGTGTTGAAAGAGAATTGCTCAATGTCTCCTGATACTTTCTTTATCAGTTTATGCAGGGCTTTGAGTTCTTCTTTTGTTGCCGGTTCGTCTTTTACAAGATATTCGCCGTTCCTGTCGTAGAACAGTGACCAAAGTTTGCGGATGAAACGGTAAACTCCGTCTATTCCGTTTGTATCCCACGGTTTCGATTGTTCGAGGGGGCCGAGGAACATTTCGTACATACGCAGGGTATCAGCGCCGTATTTTTCAACAATAATATCCGGGTTCACTACGTTATGATAGGATTTAGACATTTTTTCTACTGCCCACCCACAAACATATTTACTATCATCTTCAAGAATAAATTCAGCATTTGCAAATTCGGGTCGCCATGTTTTAAATGATTCTATATTCAATATGTCATTTGAGACATAGTTAATATTAACTCGAACTTGTTGAATTTGTGGATCTAAAATAACGTTTGTTACAAAAATATTATTGGCATCTGGATAAACTTCAGAAAATTTTCTTTTATTAGAATTATTTTTATCTCTGAATTCATATTTATCTAATATTCTGACTAAATTTTCTACATATATATCACCAATATCTTCAATATTATAATTGTGTTCATCAATTTCTGAGAACGATTTAAGAATTTCATCATATATATTTTTTGATATATATATTGGATAACTAGTGCTTGTTATATTTAATAAATCGTCATTTCGATCATATTCAGTTATAAATAAACGATATACGAAATTACTGCGACCTTGAATCATTCCCTGGTTAATTAACTTTTGGAAAGGTTCTTCAGTAATGGCTACTCCTAAATCATACAGGAATTTATTCCAAAAACGGGAATATATCAAATGTCCTGTTGCATGTTCGGTACCACCTACATATAAATCAACGGTTTTCCAGTAATTTATTATATCCGGGGCAACTAAAAATTCAGTATCATTCGGATCCATATAGCGCAGGTAGTAAGCAGAAGAACCTGCAAAACCTGGCATTGTGTTCAATTCAAGCGGGAAAACGGTAATGTTATCAATACGGCTGTTTTCAACGACTTTTTTGTTTACGCTATCCCACGCCCAGTTATTAGAATTTCCCAATGGAGGTTCTCCGGTTTCAGTAGGCAGGTATTTATCTACTTCGGGCAACTCTAACGGAAGATTTTCTTCTTCAATTACCTGTGGTATACCGTTTTTGTAATATACCGGGAAAGGTTCGCCCCAATAACGCTGACGCGAGAAAATAGCATCGCGCAGGCGGAAGTTTACTTTTACTTTGCCCAGTTCGTTTTCCTGTATATAATCTTTGGTTTTGGCAATAGCTTCGGGTACTGTTAAACCGTTCAATACCAATCCACCTTCGGGAGCTCCGGGACGGGGAGAATTCATCATAATACCTTCTTTGGCGTCAAAACTTTCTTGGGAAATGTCGCAACCTACAATTAACGGGCGTATTTCCAATCCGAAATGTTTGGCAAATGCATAGTCGCGGCTATCGTGCGCCGGAACTGCCATAATGGCTCCAGTACCATAACCTGCCAGTACATAATCGCTGATCCATACCGGAATAGCTTCGTTAGTTAATGGGTTGATGGCATAACTTCCTGTAAATACACCACTTACAGTACGGTCGGATATACGGTCGCGTTCGGTACGTTTCTTGGTACGTTCCAGGTAAACATTTACTTCTGCTTGCTGTTCGGGTGTGGTTAACTGGCAAACCAATTCGCTTTCGGGAGCCAGTACCATGAAAGTAACTCCGAATACCGTATCGGCCCGGGTAGTAAATATAGTGAATTCGATATCCGAATCTTTAACTTTGAATTTCATCTCGGCACCCTCGCTCCTACCAATCCAGTAACGTTGGGTTTCTTTGAGTGATTCGGTCCAGTCGATGGTATCAAGTCCATCCAGTAAACGTTGTGAATAAGCCGATACACGCAAACACCACTGGCGCATTACTTTCTGGGTAACGGGGAATCCGCCACGTTCGGATAATCCGTCGATAACTTCGTCGTTAGCCAGAACGGTTCCTAAACCTTCGCACCAGTTTACCATCATTTCGCCCAGGTAAGCAATGCGGTAGTTCATCAGGATTTCCTGTTTCTTCTGCTCGTCGTATGACTTCCACTCTTCGGGCGTGAAGTCCATTTCTTCGCTGCAAGCCACATTCAGTTTGGCCGGACTTACTTGTTCGAATGCTTCGATAAGTTCGGATATGGGGCGTGCCTGCTTTTCGTCGTTGCAGTAATAACTGTTGAACATCTTGATGAAGGCCCATTGTGTCCATTTGTAGAATACTGGGTCTGATGTCCGTATTTCGCGGCTCCAGTCGAATGAAAAACCTATTTTGTCGAGCTGCTCGCGGTAACGTTCGATGTTTTGATCGGTTGTTATAGCCGGGTGCTGTCCGGTTTGGATAGCATATTGTTCAGCAGGTAAACCGTAGGCATCATACCCCATCGGATTCAATACATTGAATCCTTGTAGGCGCTTGTAACGGGCATAAATATCTGATGCAATATATCCGAGCGGATGTCCAACATGTAGGCCTGCACCCGATGGGTAAGGAAACATATTTAGGAGGTAAAATTTTTCCTTTGATGCATCTTCCGTCACCTGGTAGGTTTTCTGTTCTTCCCACCTTTTCTGCCATTTTTTTTCGATTTCGCTGAAATTGTACTCCATAGCGGTAGTATTTTTTTAATGATACGTCTGCACTCTCTTTGAGGCGTTTTATTTCGGGGTACAAAGATAGTGAATTAAACGTTCATACATTATTTACTATTGTTTTTTAATGCTTTCTTTTCGTCAGATATTAATCTTCTCTCTACTTTTTTTATATCTTCGGCTGTTGGTAGGTTTTCTGGTACAATTCCCCGTTGAATTAACATCTTACGTACAGCTAAATTATTATCAATATGTTCTTTTTCGATAGAATCAATTCCATTCAAGTCATTTGTCTGTACATTTACGCTAGTCATTTCTGCTGCAAAATCTTTTGCTTTAATACTTATTGTGGGTAAGAAGTCTGCAACTGGACGATTATCTGGAATTCCCATACGTCTTTTCAGCATGGATGTATTTAATCTGAAAAGTGCTTGATCTCCTTTAGAACGAATGATGGCAAAATCTTTATCATTAATTCCACGTTCGTACATAATTCCGGATAATCGCTTTTCTGTTTCTTGTAGTTTTTTTCTTGATTTTAAACGTTCTACTTCCAGAATACGTTGTTCTATTAATTCTGCACGTCGGGATTGTACTGCGAAATAAGTTTGTGCAAATGCAATCTGTTCTTTTCGACTGTCTCCGTTTTGTGCTACAAGATAGCAGGCATACCGTGATAGTAATATATCATCAATTTCATGTTTTGCACCTTTTCCTGCTTCTATCACCTTCCTGATGTCAGGAAAGTGATTGGAGACATTTTGACCACTGTTTTTACAAGATTCTTTAGCTCTTTCAATTACTTTTGTGAAATTTTCCCATTTAGAATATCCTAAAAGAGTTTGCATTTCGCGTGCACTCCAACATTCTACTCCCTGATAATCAAATGATGCTTTTTCAAATTGTTCAAATAATTCTTTTATTTCTGAGGATTTCATAGTAGTTTATTATTTTCCGTAAAGATAAATAATCCCTCCAAAATTTATATCTTTGTCCTCCTGATTTATCAATAAACTAACAATGAAAAATCACCCTGTAAATAGCGACGATATTGTTCTTACCCCGATGATGAAACAGTTTCTGGATCTGAAAGCTCTGCATCCTGATGCTGTGATGTTGTTCAGGTGTGGAGACTTCTATGAAACATATTCTACCGATGCTATTGTAGCATCAGAGATTCTCGGTATAACTTTGACAAAACGTGCTAACGGAAAAGAAAAGACTGTTGAAATGGCAGGATTTCCACATCATGCACTCGATACGTATTTGCCTAAATTGGTGCGTGCCGGGAAGCGTGTGGCAATATGCGACCAACTTGAAGACCCCAAAGCAACCAAAAAATTGGTAAAACGTGGTATTACCGAACTTGTAACTCCGGGTGTATCCATCAACGATAATGTACTGAATTATAAGGAAAATAACTTTCTGGCTGCCGTGCATTTCGGGAAAGCCGGTTGTGGTATTGCATTTCTGGATATATCAACCGGTGAATTTCTTACTGCTGAAGGTCCTTTTGATTATATAGATAAATTACTGAATAATTTTGCTCCGAAAGAGGTGTTGTTCGAACGTGGAAAGCGTGGAATGTTTGAAGGAAACTTTGGAAGTAAATTTTTTACATTTGAACTTGAAGACTGGGTTTTCACCGAATCTACAGCCCGTGAAAAATTGCTGAAACATTTTGAAACTAAAAATCTTAAAGGATTTGGTGTTGAGCATTTAAGGAGTGGGGTAGTGGCTGCGGGAGCAATTCTTCAGTATTTGGTAATGACCCAGCATACTCAGATTGGTCATGTAACTGCTCTATCGAGAATTGAGGAAGATAAATTCGTTCGTCTGGACAAATTTACTGTGCGTAGTCTGGAACTTATTTCGACTATGAACGAAGGTGGAAAAAGCCTGCTCGATGTTATTGACCGTACCATAAGCCCAATGGGCGCTCGTATGTTGAAACGTTGGATTGTTTTCCCACTGAAAGACGAAAGACCCATCAATGACCGGTTAAATGTGGTAGAATATTTTTTCCGCCAACCCGAATTTAAAGAACTTATAGAAGAACAACTTCAACTGATAGGCGATCTTGAACGTATCATATCCAAAGTGGCTGTCGGACGTGTTTCACCTCGTGAAGTTGTACAGTTAAAGATAGCATTACGGGCAATCGAACCTATAAAAGAAGCTTGTTTAGCGGCTGATAATCCGAGTTTGAATAGGATAGGGGAGCAGTTGAATCTTTGTATATCTGTCCGCGACCGTATAGAGAAAGAAATAACTAACGATCCACCTTTACTAATTAATAAGGGTGGGGTAATAAAAAGCGGAATAAATGTTGAGTTAGACGAACTGCGTCAGATTGCTTATTCCGGAAAGGATTATTTATTGAAAGTTCAGCAGCGCGAAAGTGAAGCTACCGGTATTCCGAGCCTGAAAATAGCTTTCAATAATGTTTTCGGTTATTTTATTGAAGTTCGGAATGTACATAAAGATAAAGTTCCTCAGGATTGGATTCGTAAACAGACTCTGGTAAATGCCGAACGCTATATAACTCAGGAACTAAAGGAATACGAAGAAAAAATCCTCGGTGCCGAAGATAAAATACTAGCACTTGAAACCAGGATATATAATGATTTGGTATTGGGATTACTGGAATTTATACCTGCTATACAAATTAATGCCAACCAGATAGCACGGCTGGATTGTTTACTAGCTCTGGCTAATGTAGCCCGCGAAAATAACTATATACGTCCGGTAATTGTTGATGACGATGTACTGGATATTCGTCAGGGGCGCCACCCGGTTATTGAACGACAAATGCCGATAGGGGAGAAGTACATTGCGAATGATGTAAAACTTGATACTACATCACAGCAGATTATAATTATAACCGGACCAAATATGGCAGGTAAATCTGCTCTTTTGCGACAAACGGCACTTATTACGCTTCTTGCTCAGATGGGTTCTTTTGTACCAGCAGAGAGTGCCCATATCGGATTAGTTGACAAAATATTTACCCGTGTCGGAGCCAGTGATAATATATCACTTGGCGAGTCTACTTTCATGGTTGAAATGAACGAAGCCGCGGATATTTTAAATAATGTGTCCGTTCGCAGTCTTATATTGTTTGATGAATTAGGTCGTGGAACTTCTACTTATGATGGAATTTCCATTGCTTGGGCTATTGTGGAGCATATTCATGAACATCCCAAAGCTCGCGCCCGTACTTTATTCGCTACTCATTACCATGAGTTGAACGAAATGGAGAAATCTTTCAAACGGATTAAGAATTATAATGTATCTGTAAAAGAAATTGAGAATAAAGTTATCTTTTTGCGTAAACTGGAAAGGGGTGGGAGTGAGCACTCATTCGGTATTCATGTAGCTAAAATGGCCGGAATGCCTAAAAGTATTGTAAAGCGGGCAAATGATATCCTTAAACAGTTGGAAACTGATAACCGTAAACAAGGCATTTCCGGAAAACCATTAGCAGAAGTTAGTGAGACGAGGGAAGGAATGCAACTTAATTTCTTCCAGTTAGATGATCCGGTATTGAGTCAGATACGGGATGAGATTCTGAATCTGGATGTTAATAATCTAACCCCATTGGAAGCACTTAATAAATTGAGCGATATTAAGCGAATTGTTAAGGGAAAATAAGCGAATATAATATAAATAAAATATAACGGTGCCACTTTGTTATCAAAATGGCACCGTTATGTTTCTAAAAGCATGATAGTTTTATTCTGTTTATTTGGTACTGGCAAACCAATCATTTGATACTAGCAAACCTATCATTTCCCAGTATCAAACCAATCGTTTGGCAGTATCAAATTATAAGCATCCTATTTTTAATCTTTATACGTTCTTACCGGCTTCATTTTATTTAGTCGTTTGCCTATCAATATGCAAGTTACTCCAAGTATTACAAACGGGATACTCAACAACTGACCCATATTCCAGTTCATTCCATCTTCGAATCCAACCTGATTTTCTTTTAAAAACTCGATAAAGAACCTGAATGTAAATATCAACGTCAGGCATAATCCGAAGAAAAATCCAC
Organism: Bacteroides sp.; assembly: GCA_032108265.1. Lineage (GTDB taxonomy): Bacteria > Bacteroidota > Bacteroidia > Bacteroidales > Bacteroidaceae > Bacteroides. Next base: position 76,190 of record DAMCMT010000002.1, on the reverse strand, counting down.
GATGAACTTTCTTTCCGTAATATTTATAAATGAATATAATAATAAGGAAGAATATAAAGTATGCTATTGCCTCATAAAGCTGAGCAGGATGGCGGGGCACATTATCTACACTTGTAAATATGAATGCCCATGGAACATCCGTAGGTTTACCGATTATTTCTGAATTCATCAGGTTGGCCAAACGAATGAAACAGGCAGTTATACAGGTAGCAACTGCAATCATATCCAAAACATCCATGAAATTCAGCTTTGTTTTGCGTACATACAGCCACAAAGCGATAATTAATCCCAATGTTCCACCGTGGCTGGCAAGGCCCTGATATCCGCTCCATTTCCAACTACCATCGGGCATTACATGAATGGGCAGAATCATTTCCAACGGCCGTGACAGATAATATTCGGGCTGGTAGAATAAACAATGTCCTAATCGAGCCCCAATCAGAATACCGAAGAAGCAGTAAAAGAACAATGGATCGAACTTTTTATCTTCTATTTTACGGTCTTTAAATTCCTGTCTTACAATGAGATAAGCTAAGAATATCCCCACACCCCATAATAATCCGTACCACCTGAGTGGGATACCAAAAAGGTTGAATAATTCCGGATTCGGGTCCCATACTATTTGCATGGGAACTGCCAGAAGACTCATAAGATTGCTCATAATCGTTATATTTATAGCTCCTCAGGAGCCGGTTTGTTGAATTTAGCTGCTACTTTTTCGTAGGTAGGAACCGCTACACCCTGTTTGTTGGCTAAGGTAAGGAAATCAAATAACAATCCTTCCACTTCCGACTCATGTCCTTTCTTTATATCTTTCTGCATGGATGCTGTGCTTTGCGGGTCGAGTTTGTCCAGTACTTTTAGGTTGTATTCAACGATATCTTCATTGAAATGGATACCTAGTTTATTTCCAAGTGCGGCGCTTTCGGTCGATAACCCAATAAAAGTATCTCTTATTTCTCCCGGCTTCTGAACTTCGCCCATGGGGACATCATAATACGCACCTGTACATGCCATAGCTGAGATAAATGACCATTTTATATACGTATCACGGTTAATGTTATCGGATATTTCGGCCTTAATACCGCTTTCAATCAAATCTGATTGTACATTACGTAATAGTTCCTCAGATACCTTTGTACCTTTATGTGCTCCAAAAACAATACGGAATATTTTACCCATCTGAGTTATTTCTCCAGGATTGGAGATAAAGCCGACAATATAAATACATCCGTCCAATACCGTAATACCGGGTAATAACCTCTGTAGTTTCGGCCCTGTACCGTATACATTTAGGATAGGTATTACAATAGTTTTTTCGTGCGATGCTTTTTTAATCAGGTTCAATATTGAATCGATGGAGTAACCTTTGACACATACAAAAATAACGTCAGCTTTATCTGTATAGCTTTCCGCCTCGTATGCTTTAATAGGGAGGGTATGTATTCCTTTCAGGTCAGATATAAGCCTCAGACCATTCTTCTGTATGGTTTCAAGATGTGTTCCACGTGCAACACATGTTACATCTTTTCCCGCAAGTGATAAAAAACCAGCAATGCTGCCACCTACGCCGCCTGTACCAGCAATTAAATATTTCATATTTTAGAAGTTAGTAGTTAGAAGTTAGTAGCTAGAAATATTTGTCAGATTCTGATTAATAACTTCTAGCTACTAACTACTACATTATACATTAAAACGGAAGTGCATTATATCACCGTCCTGTACTACATATTCTTTTCCTTCCACACTAAGCTTTCCGGCTTCTTTTACGGCGGCTTCAGAACCATACTTGATATAATCCTCATATTTGATAACTTCGGCCCGTATAAAGCCCTTTTCGAAGTCGGTATGGATAACACCTGCACATTGGGGTGCTTTGCTGCCTTTTAAGTATGTCCAGGCACGTACTTCCTGTACACCGGCTGTTAAAAAAGTTTCCAAATTTAAAAGCTTGTATGCAGCCTGTATCAGACGCGAAACACCTGACTCTTCCAGACCGATTTCCTGAAGAAACATTTGTCTATCTTCGTACGTCTCTAATTCTGCAATATCAGCCTCTGTTCGCGCCGCTACTATAAGGATATCGGCTTTTTCGTCTTTTATTGCCTCCCGAACCATGTCTATGTACTTGTTCCCTTTTACCGCACTTTCTTCGTCAACATTGCATACATACAGGACAGGTTTGCTGGTCAGTAAAAAGAACTCACGGGCTATTTTTTGTTCATCTTTTGTATCAAATTCAACCGTTCGGGCCGACTTTCCCTGGTCTAGTGCCTGTTTGAACTTCAACAATACATCATAAGCCAGCTTTGCATTCTTGTCACCACCCGTCTGAGCTTGCTTCTGAACCTTCTGGATGCGGTTTTCTATTGTTTCGAGGTCTTTTAACTGCAATTCGTAATCAATAATTTCCTTGTCGCGAACCGGATTTACACTACCATCTACATGAGTTACGTTTTCATCGTCGAAACAACGCAGTACATGAAGAATAGCATCGGTTTCGCGAATATTTGCAAGGAATTTATTTCCTAAACCTTCTCCTTTGCTGGCACCTTTTACCAATCCGGCGATGTCCACAATCTCTACTGTTGTAGGTACAATACGCTGAGGATGAATGAGTTCCGCCAATTTATTCAGTCGTTCATCAGGAACAGTTATAACTCCTACGTTGGGTTCTATAGTGCAAAAAGGAAAATTCGCTGCCTGAGCTTTTGCATTAGATAAACAATTAAAAAGAGTAGATTTTCCTACATTCGGTAAACCTACTATACCACATTGTAATGCCATTTTGTATTAAAAATATAAATTATAGTGTGCAAAGATAATTATTCTTTTGCTATGGTTTACCTATTAGTTGTCATTAAGGCGGCAATAATCACCTGTTGACTGTTAAAAATAACCCAAAAATTATCAAATGATAGTTATTCCCCCTATTTATAATGATTTTCAGTCTGTAAAGGTTGTTAACCTAAATTACATTTGTTGCCGAATTAAGTTAAGATTTTTAATTTTTAGGGATAGGGAAAACTTATTTCAGAAATTGAGAGAACATAAAATAAGAGAGAGATAATATGAAAAGCAATTTTGTTTTTAGAAAAAATCTGGTCGGTGTCCAGGATGAATTATTTCGGTTTGCATATAAATTAACAGCGGATAGAGAAGAAGCTAATGATTTGTTACAGGAAACTTCTCTTAAAGCATTAGACAATGAGGATAAATTTTTACCCGAAACAAACTTTAAGGGGTGGATTTATACGATTATGCGTAACATTTTCATAAATAATTATCGTAAGATTATCCGTGAACAGACGTACGTTGATACAACTGATAATTTGTATCATTTGAGTTTACCACAAGATTCGGGCTTTGAATCGACAGAAAGTGCCCATGATTTAAAGGAAATGCGCCGTATTGTTGGTGCACTACCTAAAGATTACCGTCAACCTTTTTCAATGTATGTTGCTGGTTTTAAATATCGGGAGATTGCCGATAAAATGGAATTACCTTTGGGAACAGTTAAGAGCAGAATTTTCTTTACGAGACAGCGGTTACAACAGGAGTTGAAAGACTTCGTTTGAGAATTTAGAATTTAGAATTTGAATTATGAATTAATAAAGTGTCATACATTAATTCATAATTCAAAATTCTTCATTCTAAATTAATTAATGTGCTTCGAGCCAATTCTTTCCAAATCCGCTATCAGCTTTAAGAGGAACATGCATACGGTATGCTTTTTCCATTTCCTCGATGACAATATATTCAACTAATTCTTTTTCTTCTGGCGGTACACTGAAGTTCAATTCATCATGTACCTGAAGAATCATTTTAGCTTTAATTTTTTCATCTCTGAACCGTTGGTCTATTCGGATCATGGCTGCTTTTATTATATCGGCAGCACTACCCTGGATAGGAGCATTGATGGCATTTCGTTCGGCATATCCACGTACAACTGCATTCCGTGAATTAATATCCGGTAAATAACGCTTCCGGTGGAAAACGGTTTCGACATATCCATTTTCGCGGGCTACTTGTATACTTTTATCCATGTACTCTCTGATTTGCGGGTAAGTTTCAAAATACCCGTCAATCAATTCTTTTGCCTCTTTGCGATCCACATTCATCCGTTCTGCCAGTCCGAAAACAGAGATACCATAAATAATACCAAAGTTAGCGGTTTTTGCTTTCCTACGCATATCCGGGGTTACATCCCTGATATCAATCTTGTAAATCTTCGCAGCAGTGGCCGCATGGATATCATTTCCACTTAGGAAAGCATCAATCATATTTTTATCTTCGCTAAGATGTGCAATAATGCGAAGTTCAATTTGAGAATAGTCGGCAGAGAAGAACAATGAGCCCTCATCCGGAATGAATGCTTTACGGATTTCTTTTCCATCTTCGTCGCGAATAGGAATATTTTGTAAATTCGGATTACTGGAACTAAGCCTGCCTGTAGCTGTTACTGTTTGATTAAAGGATGTATGGATTCTTCCGGTTTTAGTATTAATCAATAATGGTAGTGCATCAATATATGTGCCCAATAATTTCTTTAGCCCTCGATGTTCAAGAATTTTGGCCACAATTTCGTGTGTATTTTTGATACTTACCAGAAAATCTTCTGAAGTAACATACTGACCGGTCTTTGTTTTCTTCACCTTTTCAACAATTTTCATCTTATCGAACAGTACTTCACCTACCTGTTTGGGCGATGCAATGTTGAACTCTTCGCCTGCCATCGCATATATTTCCTGTTCCAATTCTTTCATCTTCCGGGTAAAATGTAGTGAAGATTGTTTAAGTGCTTCCGTATCTATGAGTACGCCGTTATTTTCCATTCGGGCGAGAACCGGGACAAGTGGCATTTCAATTTCATAGAATAATTTCTCTGTATCCTTATCTTTTAGTTCCTTTTCGAGTATGTTTTTTAATTTGAGCGTTACATCTGCATCTTCGCAGGCATATTTGAAAATATCTTCGGGATGCAAGTCACGCATTGACTTTTGATTCTTTCCTTTTGGACCGATAAGTTCATCAATATGAATAGTTTTGTAATTCAGGTAAATTTCTGCCAGGTAATCCATACCGTGTCGAAGTTCGGGCTGAATAACATAATGAGCAACCATCGTATCAAAAAGCTTGCCTTTTACTTCGATACCATAATTCATTAAAACCAGAATATCGTATTTCATATTCTGACCCACTTTCATCGATTTTTCATTTTCGAAGACCGGGCGGAACTCATTTACTATTTTTAACGCTTCTTCACGTTCGCATGGTATCGGAACATAAAATGCCTGATTTTCGCGGATACTAAAGCTCATACCCACCATTTCGCAATCCATTGCCTCCGTTCCGGTGGTTTCAGTATCTAGACTGATAATTTTGGATGTAAGTAAAATTTGAATAATTTCACGTCTTTTTTCCTCTGTATCAATGAGTTGGTAGTCGCAATTCAAAGAATCTAAACACGCTAGATTTTCGTATTTTATTTCTTCCGTAACTTCGGCCGGAAATATTTCAAAGAGATTGCCCTGAATGGCACCTGTTTTTTCAGTTTTTACATTTTCGGGTGAAATACCTTTTTCTCTTTTGAAGACCCGCTCGCTCAATGTGCGGAATTCAAGTTCTTCGAAAATTTTCCGTAAAGCATCTTCATCACATTTTTCGCGGACGAGTGAATCCATATTTAATTCAATCGGAACATCAATTTTGATAGTTGCCAGAAATTTAGAAAAAAGTATCTGTTCCTTATTTGATTCAATTTTAGTTTTCAACGCATCTTTTAATTCATCTGTATGTTCGAGTAAGTTTTCGATACTCCCAAATTCGCCGATAAGTTTCTGGGCAGTTTTTTCGCCTACGCCGGGACAACCCGGGATGTTATCCGAAGCATCGCCCATCAATCCAAGAATATCAATCACCTGAGTAGGAGAGGTGATGTTGTATTTAGCTTTCACCTGTTCCGGACCCATAACCTCGAATTCCTTATCTCCATATTTAGGTCGGTAAATGAAAACATTATCAGAAACCAGTTGACCGTAATCCTTATCCGGAGTCATCATGAAGGTTTCGATGCCCTGTTTTCCTGCTTTCGTAGCGAGGGTTCCGATAACATCATCAGCTTCGAAACCCATTACTTCAAGAATAGGGATATTGTAAGCTTTTATGATGTCTTTTATAATAGGCACGGACAGACGGATAGCTTCGGGTGTTTCTTCCCGTTGTGCCTTGTATTCTTCGTAAGCCTCATGTCTGAATGTTGGACCAGGTGGGTCGAATGCTATCCCGATATGCGAAGGATTTTCTTTTTTTAGAACATCTTCCAATGTATTCACAAAACCAAGAATAGCAGAAGTATTGAAACCTTTCGATGTAATGCGGGGATTTTTAATAAAAGCATAATAGGCCCGGTAAATTAGAGCATATGCATCGAGTAGAAAAAGTTTGTCCATAAAAGTTGTGGGTTATGAGTTTGGAGTAATGAGTTTCACTCAAAACTCACTACTTTTAACTGTAAAAGTACAAAAAAATACCATATTAACGGTTTTATTATTACTTTTGTGCTTGATAAGTAAAAAGATGAATCAACTAACCGTAATAAAGAAACCTATAGATAAAGAGCTTGATACCTTTAAGTGTCTTTTGCGCGAGTCTTTGGTCAATACTAATCCTTTGCTGAACGATGTTTTCGCTCATCTGAGACAACGGGATGGTAAATTGATGCGTCCGATGCTTACACTGCTTACTGCAAGTCTTTTTGGTACTATTAATCAGGAAACTCTATATGCTGCTTTATCTTTGGAACTGCTACATACTGCTAGCCTGATACACGATGATGTGGTCGATGAAAGCGATGAACGGCGTGGGCAATTATCTATCAATGCAGTTTTTAATAATAAGGTAGCGGTACTTGGCGGCGATTATTTGCTGGCAACGTGTCTTATTGAGGCTACAAAAACGAATAATTCACGTATAATTGATGTTATAACGCGCCTTGGACAGGATCTTGCCGAGGGCGAATTATTGCAATTATCCAATGTGCAGACTCAGGATTTTTCGGAAAATGTCTATTTTAATGTTATTCGTAAAAAAACAGCAGCTCTTTTTTCTGCCTGTACTACCGCAGGTGTTTTATCTGTACATACTACGGATGATGAATTCGAATGGGCGCGTCAATTCGGTGAATATCTTGGAATAAGCTTCCAGATAAAAGATGATATTTTCGATTATTATGATAATAAGGAAATAGGAAAACCAACCGGCAATGATATGCTTGAAGGTAAATTGACTTTGCCTGTTATTTTTGCATTGAATAATACTTCGGATGAATGGGCGAGGGGAGTAGCCATGAAAGTGCGCGATAATAGTGCATCTATGGACGAAATTAGCCAATTAATCGAATTTACAAAAAACAATGGTGGTATTGAATATGCCACTCAAAAGATGTATTTTTACCAATCTCAGGCTTTGGAAATGCTTAACGTGAAGCCTGATTCTGTATATAAAACTTCGTTGAAACTATTCGCTGACTATGTAGTTGGTAGAGATAAATAACTATTTTCTTTAATTTACTTTCAGAGCTTATTTATCCTCTAAAGAGAACTTACTTATTCTCTAAAGAGAAGTTACTTATACTCCAAAGATGGCTTACTTGTACTCTTTAGAAAACTTACTTATACTCTTTAGAAGATAAGTAACTTCTCTTTTTGTCGATTGTATCAGAAAAATTTAATTTCTTCATTCCAGATATCCGAAAGCAACAGATTAGCTAGTCTACTTGTACCCAACCTGAATAAATCTTTCGTTAACCATTCTTTCCCTAAGACTTCTTTTACAATTGTATAATATACCAATGCATCTTGTACTGTATTAATCCCTCCGGCGGGCTTAAAACCGATTTTATTTCCTGTTTCAGTATAATATTCCTTGATAGCCTCGCACATTACATACGCGGCTTCAGGAGTAGCTGCCGGAGACATCTTACCGGTAGACGTTTTAATAAAATCCGCTCCCGAATACATGGCAAGGATAGAGGCTTTTTTAATATTCGATGCATTCTGAAGTGCTCCTGTTTCCAGTATTACTTTGAGATGATGCTCCTTGCAAACGTCTTTTATTTCCTGTATTTCTTCGCACATTCCTTCGTAATCTTCGCTCAGGAATTTGCCGACAGAAATAACGATGTCAATCTCGTCAGCTCCTTCCATAATTGCCATGGCCGTTTCGGCTATTTTTACTTCGGTAAATGTTTGCGAAGATGGGAAACCTGCTGATACACAAGCAATATTTACGTTTTCAACTTCGAGTGTATCGCGTACTACCTGAGCAAAATTCGGATAAACACAAATTGCTGCTACGGGTTCCAAATCCGGATACCTGTCATCGAATTTGTTTACTTTTTCAGTGAATTTCATGATGCTTTCATCGCTATCGGTAGTATTCAGCGAAGTAAGGTCAATGCAGCTAAAAAGGAATTTTTTTACAACTTCGGTATTGTTTTCTGCGACTTTTTCGTTTATAAGTCTGGTTACTTTATCAGCAATGACTGAATCGTTTAGTTCGGTATTGTATTTGTTTAAAGCCAGTTCGTACTTTGACAGGTTATTATTTGTTTCCATTATCATTTAATTTCGGATTGTTTTTATGTCTTTGATTATCTCTTTTTGTTTTCTTTTCCAGGTTCAGAGCGAATGATTCCGTCAGGTTAACCCCTGTTTGATTGGCCAGACAGAGCAATACCCAAAGTACATCCGTCAGTTCCTCCGCTAAGTTATCTTTTTCGCCTTCTTTGAAAGATTGATCGCCATACTTACGGGATATTACACGTGCCAGTTCGCCGACTTCCTCGGTGAGAACGGCCATATTGGTGAGTTCGCTGAAGTAACGTACTCCGTGTGTTTTTATCCAGTTGTCAACTTCCTGTTGAGCTTGTTCAAGTGTCATTATTCTTTGGTTTTAGAGTCTATACAAATGGTTACAGGCCCGTCGTTCAGTAATTCGACTTTCATGTCTGCACCAAACTCTCCGGTTCCTACTTCTTTACCTAATATTGAACTTAAATCCTTACAAAATCTATCATAAAGGGGAATCGCTGTTTCCGGACGGGCGGCTTTGATATAAGAAGGCCTATTCCCTTTTTTTGTAGAAGCGTGCAAGGTAAACTGGCTGATTACCAGTATGTTACCTCTAATATCAAGAATAGATTTATTCATCACACCGTTTTCATCGTCAAATATTCGGAGGTTAGTAATCTTTTTGCACAACCAGTCAATATCATCCTGATTATCAGACTCTTCTATACCGACAAGAATCAATTGACCCTGTCCGATAGATGCTTTGCACTTTCCATTGATGGTAACTGACGCATGCGAAACTCGTTGAATAATTACTCTCATATCATTTAAATTGATACAAAATTACAAAATACAGAGTTAGGAATTGAGTCCTTCCTTAATTATTTTTGCTTTGGCCGGACCTACGGCGACAGATAATTCTGTCATTGTAGCTTCGCGTATGCGCTTAACGCTTTTGAATTTTTTCAAAAGTGCTGCTTTGGTTTTATCACCAATGCCTTTAATACTATCCAATTCTGATGCTACCTGCCGTTTGCTTCTTTTATCACGGTGGAAAGTTATTGCAAAACGGTGAACTTCATCCTGTATTGATTCCATGAGTTTGAATAAGGGAGTACCCGGTTTCATTCCGATGGTTACGGTGGGAAAACCATACAGTAATTCGGCTGTTTTGTGCTTCCTGTCCTTCGCTAATCCGGCTATGGGGATACTCAGATTTAATTGGTCTTCTACTACCTGGCGTATGGCTTCCATTTGCCCTTTTCCACCGTCGGCAATGATAAGGTCGGGTAGGGGAGTTTCTTCTTCCACTGCACGCTTGTAACGGCGGTAAACAACTTCTTTCATGGAGGCATAATCGTCGGGGCCTTCAACGGTTTTGATGTTATATTTTCGGTAATCCTGTTTGGATGGTTTTAATTTTTTGAAGACCACACAAGCTGCTACCGCATCAGAACCTTGAATATTTGAGTTATCGAAACATTCAATCTGCATCGGTAGTCCTTTTAGATGGAGTTCGTCCTGTATCTCTTTCATCAGCCGGGTGGTACGTTGCTCGGGATTTAGCTTTTCTGCCTGTTTCATCCGGTCGGCTTTGTACTGCTTAACATTCAGGCGCGATAAATCCAGAAGTTTTTTCTTGTCGCCGCGTTGTGGTACGGTAAAAGTAACATCATTAAGTTCGAGGTCGAGAGGGAAGGGTACGATAATTTCTTTGGATTTGCTTTTATATCTTTCCCTCATTTCGATGATACCCATTTGAAGCAATTCCTCCTTCGTTTCGTCCAGTTGCTTCTTGTATTCGAAGGTAAATGCTTGGTTAATGGCGCCATTAATGATATGAAGGTAGTTGATAAAGGCTGATTTTTCGCCATCCTCTTCAATTGTAAATACGTCGATATTGTGAAGGGATGGACTCACAACTTCCGATCTCATCCGGAAATTTTCAAGTAACGCATACCTCTCTTTTAGTTTCTGGGCTTCTTCAAATTTCATTTCAGAAGCCAGTTTTTCCATTTCTTTATATATGTCGCGACTGATTTTATGGGTATTGCCTTTCAGGATTTCCCTGATTTGCTCAATGTTTTTCTGATAATCTTCGGGAGATTGAAGCCCGATGCATGGACCGGCACAATTTTTTATGTGATATTCCAGGCACACATTGAATTTACATGATTGAATATTTTCAGGAGTCAGATTCAATGAACAGGTTCTTAACGGATAAAGTTTGCGTATTAAGTCGAGCAGTTCGTACATACCCTTTACATTACTGTAAGGGCCGTAATATGTAGAACCGTTTTTTAATATTTTCCTGGTTTTGAACACGCGGGGGAAATACTCTTTAGCCACACAAATAGAAGGATAGGTTTTATCATCTTTCAGCATCACGTTGTATCGCGGCTGATGTTTTTTGATGAGATTGTTTTCCAATAAAAGCGCATCCTCCTCGCTATTCACTATTATGTAACGGATATCTCTTATCTTGCTGACGAGAACTCTTGTTTTACCCGGTTCGTGCTCTTTGCTGAAGTATGAGTATACCCTTTTCTTCAGGTTTTTAGCTTTCCCGACGTATATGATTTTTTTGTTCTCATCCAGATACTGATAAATACCTGGCTTTTCAGGCAGGCTCATCACTATTCCTTTGAGATAATCTGTTGTATTGAGTTCTTTGCTATCCATTATATTACATAACAATTAGATAATAAGAATTGATTCTACTTCGGTGTCTTTATCAAATAATTCTTTTCCGTGGAGGTCTTCCAGTTCAATGATAAAGTTTACATAGATTTTTTTTGGATTTAGTTTCTTTACCAGCTTACATGCGGCAATCATTGTTCCACCTGTTGCAAGCAAATCGTCGTGCAGTAAAACAACATCGTTTTCGTTCAATGCGTCTTTGTGTATCTGAATGCTATCCGTTCCATACTCTTTTTCGTAACTTTCTTCAATTACATCTGCCGGAAGCTTTCCCGGTTTACGTATGGGAATAAATCCTGCATTGAGTCGTGTCGCAAGTATAGGACCCATAATAAATCCGCGAGATTCTATGCCTACAACTTTAGTTATCCCTCTGTCTTTATACTTTTCGTACAGCATATCCGATAGCAACTGTAAACACTCCGCGTCTTTAAAAAGTGTCGTAACATCTTTGAATTGTACGCCGGGCATTGGAAAATCCGGAATGTTTCTCAGGTTGCTTTTTAGCTTCTCTTCTCTGGTAATCATTACTTTAGCTTTGATATTTTATTAAATTGTTTCACGTGGAACGTTGCTCTCTTTTTGTGAAAGAACAAGCAATACATTTACGTCGCTTGGTGATATTCCCGGAATACGACTGGCTTGGCCAATGGTTTCGGGATTTATTTTGATAAGCTTTTGCCGGGCTTCGGTGGAAAGGGATTGAATGGTATCGTAGTCAAACTTCCCTTTAATTTTGATACTGTCGAGTCGGGTAAGTTTATCCGCAATCATTCTTTCTCTTTCAATATAACCTTGATACTTGATTTGGATTTCCGCAGCTTCAATTATTTCTTCTTTGCGGTCGGTTATCTTATCCAGTTCTTTTCTGAATGCGGGAATGTATTCCGAAATATTCTCTATAGTTATTTGTGGACGGTTAATGAGGTCTATTAATTTGCATCCCTGCCGTAGGGGAGTGGTACCAAGTTTTTCAAGCCCATCATTAATAAGTGCCGCTTTTATCGAGAATTTTTTCGTGAAATCTATAATCCGCTGTATGTGTACTTTCTTCTCGCGGGCAAGTTGGTAACGTTCTTCGGTTACTAATCCCAGTTTATACGCTTTTTCTGTTAACCGCATATCGGCATCGTCCTGGCGAAGCAGTATTCTGTATTCGGCGCGCGAAGTAAACATTCGGTAAGGTTCATCCACTCCTTTGGTAACAAGGTCGTCGATAAGTACGCCAATGTATGCTTCGTCCCGGGCAAGAGTAAACGGTTCTCCTCCGTGGCAATTAATGTGTGCGTTAATACCCGCGATGATTCCCTGTCCGGCGGCTTCTTCATATCCGGTGGTTCCGTTTACCTGTCCGGCAAAGAATAAATTCCGGATAATCTTCGATTCCAACGTATGTTTTAGTTGGGTAGGATCAAAGAAATCGTATTCAATAGCATATCCCGGACGATAAATAACCAGGTCGCGGAAAGCCGGAATTTTACGCAAAGCTTCCAACTGAATATGGAGTGGGAGTGAGGACGAAAAACCATTGAGGTATAATTCCCGGGTGGTTTCTCCTTCCGGCTCCAGGAATAATTGGTGCTGGATTTTTTCGGGGAACGTTACTATCTTGGTTTCAATGCTCGGGCAATAACGGGGGCCGATGCTCTGTATCTGTCCGTTATATAGCGGTGAATCGGGTAATCCTTTTTCCAACACTGCATGTACTTCTTCGTTGGTATAACACGTCCAGCATTGAAGTTGTTTGAGCGACCTTGTTTGCGAATTCATAAAGGAAAACTTGTGGAAATCACTTTCACCGTCCTGCGTTCCCATAAGACTATAATCCACGCTCCTTCCATCAATGCGTACGGGTGTACCTGTTTTCATCCTATCGTATTTTATGCCGTGGCGAGCGATGGATTCGGTTAAATGGAATGAGGCGGGTTCGGCCATGCGTCCGCCGGCTATTTGAGATTTGCCTACATGCATTAATCCGTTGAGAAATGTTCCGGCAGTAAGAACTACTGTTTTGGCATGGAATATTACATCCAGCATGGTAACAAGACCGGTTATTTCTCCGTTTTCAACCATAATTTCTTTTACTGTATCCTGCCAGATATGTAGATTGTCGGTATTGTCGAGAACCTCGCGCCAGGCCCAGATGTATTTGTTGCGGTCGCACTGAGCGCGCGGACTCCACATGGCAGGGCCTTTCGAACGGTTAAGCATCCGGAATTGGATGGCGGTTTCATCGGTAATCAATCCCATGTATCCGCCTAATGCATCTACTTCTCTTACAATCTGGCCTTTGGCTATTCCACCAATGGCCGGATTGCAACTCATCTGCCCGACTTTATTCATGTCCATAGTTATAAGACATGTTTTCGAACCAAGGTTTGCGGCAGCCACGGCGGCTTCGCAGCCCGCATGGCCGGCGCCTATAACAATAACGTCGTATTTAAAATTCATTGTAAATTGGTCTGTTATGAGTGCAAAGTTACACCATTATTTTTCTTATAACAACAAGGAAATGTTTTTTAACCGGCTTGTCCATAAAAGCGCTTACTTTCTGGCGCTATACGTTTTATTGTATAGCGCTATATGTTAGGAGATATAGGGCTATGTGTTATGCAGTATAGGGCTATGTGTTATGCAGTATAGGGCTATAAGGCAGATCGTATAGGGCTATAAGGCAGATCGTATAGGGCTATAAGGCAGATCGTATAAGGCTATAAGGAATATAGTATAGCGCTATAGTTTTGTATCTTAGTTTTAGACGTGGTTGTTAAGCAATGCTAGCGCATTATTTTCTGCCTCTTCCATAATCTCCCGTTCTCCCGGTCCTTTATCATTGATCCCGCAAAGATGCAATATCCCGTGAATAATCACCCGGTTCAGTTCATCTTCATATTCATAACCAAATTGCAGCGAATTACTTTTCACCGTATCCAGACTGATAAAGAGATCACCCGATATCTTATTTCCTTTTGTATAATCGAACGTAATAATATCCGTATAATAATCGTGTTGAAGGTATTGCCTGTTTACTTCCAGGATCTTTTCGTCCGAACAGAATATATAACTGATATCACCAATCTTTTTTCCATAAATATCTGCTACACGTCTTATCCAGGTGTTTATTACAGATTCCGGAATATCCGGCATTATCGCATCTTCGGCTTGATAATATATAGGCATAATTTTATTATTTTAGAAAAAGAAAAGGTAACTGAATAAGATAGCAGCAATAATACCCGCAAAATCCGCTATAAGTCCGCAACTCACTGCATTCCGGGTTTTACTGATACCGACCGAACCGAAATAAACAGCTAGTATATAAAATGTAGTATCCGACGCGCCTCGGACAACGCTACTTGCCCGGCCGGCAAAAGAATCCGCACCATATTCGCGCATGGTATCAATCATTAGTCCGTTGGCGCCACTACCACTCAGGGATTTCATAAACGCGGTGGGCAAAGCGCCAACAAAACTGGTATCAACACCCAGAAAACCGAAGAAGGCCCCGATTCCGTCTACCAACATATCCATGGCTCCGGATGCCCTGAAAACGGCTATTCCCACCAGAAAAGCTACCAGGTAAGGAATGATGCGGACAGCGGTAGTGAAACCATCTTTTGCACCCTCGATAAAGGCGTCATATACGTTTATTTTTTTACGTAAACCGCTGATAATGAATAAGATAATGACTAAAAAAAGTATTATATTCGCTGTTAGCGTGGAATAAGTATCCAAATGTTCGCGAGGCATGGTGGCAAAGAGGAAAATTATCAGTCCGAAGAACAAACTAAGGCAAAGAAGGAAAATAAATGTTCCTTTTGTCAGCAAATTAATTCGTTGGGAAATACTTACAACGATAACCCCCGTCAGAGTGGATATGAATGTACTTAATAGTATGGGGATGAAAACATCTGTAGGTTGCGCCGCACCCATTTCAGCCCGGTACATCATGATGCTTATTGGTATTAGCATCAGTCCTGAAGTGTTGAGTACCAGGAACATAATCATGGAATTTGTAGCTGTATCTTTTTTAGGGTTAAGTTCCTGAAGCTCTTTCATGGCTTTCAGCCCCATAGGGGTGGCGGCGTTGTCCAGTCCCAGCATATTGGCCGAAATATTCATGAACATGGAACCCATTACAGGGTGTCCTTTGGGTATTTCAGGAAATAACTTGCATAATACAGGGCTTAGTCCGCGGGAAAGGGCGTCGATAAGTCCGCTTTTTTCGCCTATTTTCATGATTCCCAGCCACAAGGCAAGGATGCCGGTTAAACCGAGAGATATTTCGAATGCGGATTTTGAGGAACTGAAAGTGGAATTAATTATTTCGGTGAATATTTGCGTATCACCCCAGAAAATTAATCGTATCAGGGCGACGATAAAAGCAATAACGAAAAAGGCTATCCAGATGTAATTCAGAACCATAAAGAGTTTTGAGTAATGAGTTGTAAGTAATGAGTTTAAATATTAAGTTACTCTAATCAGCAAAATTAAGAATATGTTCTGCTTTATGAAACTTTTTTATTTAAATTTGTTTGAATATAGGTGCGTTTATCGTATAGATAATATATTCCGTACCAATGTTTATTCTCCTATTTACGGACTCGAAAAAATGATTGAAATATCCGGTAAAAAGGACTTTTCTTATATTATTACCGCGTCGGGAGTGGCTCAGACTACACTTGCGGGATTTTCTTTGTATACTGCCTCAAAGTTTGCAGTCGATGGTTTTTCTCAGGCTATGCATTTGGAATTACCGTCAAACATACATCTTACTACTGTTTATCCTGTAGCGATGAAAACGGAATTTTTCGAAAGGAGCGGAGAGGGGGCACCGTTACCTCCTATATTTCGTCAGAAACCAGAAGTGGTTGTAAATAAGATACTTAAAGGGGTGCCGAGAAAGAAAAGATACATTCGGCCGATGCCATTGTTCAATTTTACTGTTTGGTTTATGAATGTATTTCCATTTATAAAACCAATCGCGTTGAAGTGGAGCGCGCGGGGTTTCAGGAAATGGATGAAAGAATAGATTCAATTTCGGTCATTTTGCGATGACGGTCAACGGAGAAAGTCTCCGTATTTAAATCTGCGTATTTAAATAAATCCAGCGATTTTCTTAGTAACATTTCATTGATTTCATCGTTCAAAAGAGCATCCTGATAAAATAATTCGGCTACAATCTCTGCTTTGTAAACTCTTTCCGTTAAATCGAACGAATCTACGATTTCCTCGAACTTCATGTTATAGAAATGGTCACGGGGTAGTTTCAGAAAAGTTTTATACAGTTCGTCTACTTCCTTATGTAGTATTTCGGGATCTTTACCCTCTTTGTTGCGGATGAATTTCGCTAATGCTTCGAAAAACATCTGTATTAACCGCATGATATAATCTCGCTCTAACATATCTTTAAAATTAAGTTGAGGTTGTAAATATACATTTTTTTTTGATAAGTAGAATTATTAGCCATTTCACGTCATTGCGAACCGTAGGTGAAGCAATGACGTGAAAAACAGACTTTAGAGTATGTTTTACGTTACATTATTTCAATTCAAACGCAACAACACCGCGTATATCACTGGCTGACGCTGCAATGACTGCTTCAAATTTACCCGGCTCGGCTACCCAACCTTTTACAGCCGGGTCATAGTAACTAAGTGCTTCTTTATCAACAGTGATTGAAACAACTTTTTCTTCTCCCGGAGCTAGTTTCACTTTTTTGAAACCTTTGAGTTCTTTGATGGGACGTGGCAAAGATGATTTCTTATCGCTGATGTATAACTGTACGATTTCCTGTCCTTCGCGGGCACCGGTATTTTTCACGGTTACATTAAAAGTAATGGTTTCATCGGCAGATATTACATTTTTATCGGCCGAAGGTTTACCGTATTGGAAGGTAGTATAACTCATTCCATGACCGAATGGGAAGAGTGGTTTTACCTTTTTCTGCATATCTGCATAACGGTAACCTACGAAGATACCTTCATTGTAAGTAATATTAATAGTATCCTGGCGGCTCTTTGAGCGTTCCAGCTCTTCCTTGTTTCCGGGATATTCTCCTAATTTGTGAGCCGGTACATCTTCCAGTTTAACGGGGAAAGTGAAAGGAAGTTTTCCTGATGGATTGGCGTCTCCTACGAGTACGGAAGCAATCGCATTTCCTGCTTCCGATCCCAGATACCAGCCTTGAACAATGGCGGGAACTTCATTTACCCACGGCATAGCTATGGCGTTACCTGAAATATTTACTACGATGAAGTTTTTGTTTACTTTAGCCAGTTCGCTGATTACTTTGTCCTGGTTGTATGAAAGTTCCAGTCCGAAGCGGTCGGAATCTTCGCAGTCCTGGTGATTACTTTTATTCAATCCACCGATGAAAATAACGTAATCGGCAGATTTGGCTACTTCGATAGCTTCGGCCAGGAGTTCGTCGAACGAGCGGCTGTCTTCCAGGTTCTGTCCTGATTCGACACCGTTGTAGCTACCTGTTGGGTCGCCTACATAACCGCGGGCATATACAACTTCGGCTTGTGAACCGATGCGGTTGCGCAATCCATCAAGGGGAGAGATTTCGTATATCACTTTCAGCGATGAGCTTCCGCCGCCTACTGTCATCATTTTGATAGCGTTTTCGCCGATGACTGCGATTCTTTTTGCATTACTCAGGTCGATAGGTAATACATTATTTTTGTTTTGGAGAAGAACGATACCCTCTTCGGCAATAGTTTTACCGGCCAAACTATGTGCAGGTGAGTTCATCGAACCCAGCGGTTTATTGCGGTTCATTGAAGTACGGAAGCCAAGACGAAGAACGCGGCGTACTTTGTCGTCTAGTTCTTTAGTTCCTACTTTGCCTGATTTAATGAGGTCGAGGTATGGGTTAGCCATGTAATAATTGTCATAGGCATTGCTTGCGCCACGGGCAAGTCCGTCGGTCCACGAACCGAATTCAAGGTCAAGGCCATTTGTGATGGATTGGAGGGTATTATGTACACCGCCCCAGTCGGAAACAACAGCTCCGTCGAAGCTCCAGTCTTTTTTAAGAATGTCGTTCAGTAAATACTGGTTGTGGCAGGCATGTTGTCCTTTGTAAAGGTTGTAAGCACCCATGATAGTCCAGGTTTTACCTTCCTGCACAGCAGCTTTAAAAGCAGGCAGATAAATTTCGTAAAGAGCACGGTCGTCCAGGATAACGTTACTTGTGTGGCGGTTAACCTCCTGGTTGTTGAGTGCGTAGTGTTTCACACAGGTTGCAACTCCGTTTTGTTGTACTCCTTTGATGTACGGAACTACCATACGGGAGGCTAGGAACGGGTCTTCTCCCATATATTCGAAGTTACGGCCATTCAGCGGAGTACGGTATATGTTTACACCGGGGCCCAGTAGTATGTCTTTGTTGCGGAAGCGGGCTTCTTCGCCGATGGATTGGCCGTAAAGCATAGACATATCTTCGTTCCAGGTTGCTGCCAGGGCGGTGAGGGCGGGGAAAGCAAAGCAGGAATCATTTGTCCATCCGGCCTGTTCCCATTCGTCCCAAAGAACTTCGGGGCGGATGCCGTGAGGACCGTCTGTAGCCCATAGTTCGGGTATACCGAGGCGAGGTACGCCGGCGGAACTGAATTTTGATTGTGCATGGATGACTGCGATTTTTTCTTCCAGAGTCATTCGTTTGAGGGCGTCTTCGACGCGTTGTTCAATGGGTTGGTTGTCGTCCAGGTAGACCGGGGTCTGCTGCGCCATGCCGGGAAGGGCAATGGCAAGGGACAGGCTGAGTACAATCTTTTTAATGTTCATTTGTTTTATATATTTAGTTATTTGCTTCTGTATAGAAGAGTTTTATAAGTCATTAGGGCTTCAGTCCAAGCGCCTTGATATACCCTTCCTGAATTACATTATTCTTAAATTTGGATGCTTCGATGAAATCGCTCATTGCTTTGCGTGCAACTTCCTGGTTTGGGCGTGCATCGCGTATCTCTTTATATGTTCCCCGTGGCGCTTCCGAGAATTCTACAACAATATTCCAGTTCTCGGGTGGGGTGATGCCGACAAAGCTTGATCCGTTCATCTTTTTGTATGGCCAGAATGTCCAACCGATATTATTATCTTCCATCGTCTGACAGAATTCGGCCATCCATTCGTCGGTATTATGACCTATTTCGCCCATATACATAGGAAGATTTACACTGTCCCTGAAATTAATGAATCCCATGATTGCCTCTTTGGTAGGTGCGCCGCCATAGCGATGACAGGTGTACATCAGTTTATCGTCGAATGTGGAGTCTTTGAATGGTTTGAAGTTACCATTCCATTGCGAACCACCGAGAAGAATAATGTGGTTGTTGTCGACCTCGCGAATGGCGGCTACTCCAAGTTTGTATATATCTTCGAGTTTTCCGTTCAGCTCCTCCATGTTTTCGAAATAAGGGGCAATCGGTTCGTTGAAAAGCTCGTAGCCGAGAATAACAGGTTCATTTTTATAATAGTCGGCTATGGAACGCCAGATGTCGCAATATAGTTTTTGGCTGGCCGGACTTTCAAATAACCAGGGATAACCATAACTATCGTCGATGTTGTCACCGGTTTGTCCTCCTGGGGCATCATGCATATCGAGTATAAGGTAAAGTCCTTCCTCGCGACACCATTTTACTACAGAGTCTACCCGGGCAAAGCCGTCCTGGTTGACGGTAAGACCCATGTAATCTTCGTCGGTGAAGAGCTTGTAATGGAAAGGCAGACGGATGGTATTACTTCCGGTATTCTTAATGAATGTAATATCTTCTTTGGTGATATAATTGTCTTTGAATTCTTTCCAGAATTCGGCGGTGAAATCGGGACCCACTATTTGGCAGAACATCTCGTTGATAAACCTTCCTGAGTTGGTTTTGCTGAAATTGAACATATACCCCTCGGGATTGAGCCAGTTGCCGAGGTTGGTTCCTTTGATGAAGAGTGTCGTACCGTCGGGTTGTATTAAATCGGCTCCGTTAATGGTAATAAATCCAATATCATCGGCAGATTGTGCCGCTGGTTGTTCGTTACAACTTCCAAATATAAGGGGTAATAGCAAGACTGATAAAATGGCGTATTTCATGATAAATATAATTGTAGGTGTAAATTATGTGTTTATTTATTCCAACTAAACGATACTACCGATTTGGCAGGGACATCGTAGGAAAACGATTTATTACCGTCATTTAATATGATTTGTACTTCTTCTTCTTTCTCGTTAAGAATGGCAAAAGCGTAGGTTCCATCGGTATTCTCGAAGGCCGAATACATTATTCCGTCTTCTTCATATCCGGTACTTCCGATGCGGGTTGCACCCGGTTTTACTACTGCTGATAGATGGCTGATGATGTAATAATGCGAATTACGGGTGATTGTTTTATAATCGTTTTTGTCGATATCAACGGCACCGTAGCAAGTCTGGCAACCTCCGTCGCGGTTGGGGCCGCGTTCAGAATCCAGCATCAGGTTCCATACGATAACACCTTTGCACCAGTTGTTTACGGTACCGAGAGCCACTTCGCGCATATCGTCCATTAAACGGCGTGAGAGGTCGCGGCCACGGTTCCACGTACCGATGGATGTTTCAGTGAAAACGAGTTCTTTGTCGGGGCGTTCGGCATGGACACGGTTAAGTTCTTCACGATTGCCGCCGTAGTTGTGGTAAGCAGCTCCGGCAAGGTAAGCTGCGGCCTCTTTATCTTCATAGATATTCAACGGATAGCCGAATTCTTCGGGCATATTGTCGTAATTGTAGTTGTGGTCGAAAGCGTAGATTTTGGTTTTCAGTCCGGCTTCTTTCATTTTAGGGCCAAGTCCTTGTTTGATGAAAGCCAGTTCTTCCTGCCATCCCATGAAAAGCGAAGCCGAATTTCCCCTGTTCAACGGCTCGTTCTGAGGTGTTATTGAATAGATTGGAATACCTTGCGCTTCCATTGCCTGAATCCACTTAACGAAGTAAGTACCGTAATCCTGATAATATTTGGGGTTGAGGTGGCCGCTTGTCCAACTTGGAAACGGTTCCAGGTCGGTAAGGTTATTAACCTTCATCCACTGGGGGCAAGTCCACGGTGACCCCATGATGAGAATATTTGGATTGATAGCGAGTATGTCTTTGAGAATGGGTATAACATATTCTAATTCCTCGCTTTGCAGGGCGAAGTTTTCGAGACCAGGAGTATCGCAGCAGGTGTATTCATCGAGCGAAAAGTCCGAGCAACCGATGGATATGCGGATGTAGCTATGCCCCATGCCGTTTTCGACGGAAAAAGTTTCAACGAGGAATTTGTTCCTGTCTTCGGGAGTCATCTGCATCAGGTTGTAACAGCTTGATCCTGTTACGGCAGCACCGAACCCGTCCATAGTCTGGAACCGGGTGGTAGGGTCAAGAGTTATGGCTTTAGAGTTGGCCACAGGTTTGTCGATGAAATGGATGGTTGTTTGTTCCAAATCTTTCGTGCGGTCGTTTGTAGTAGCCAGCACTTTTACGTCTTGTGCCTGTAGGATAAACGGGAATCCCATGAAGCAAATGGCGAGCATTGCTTTGAGTGAAGTTGTATTCATGATAATTAAATATATAAAGGTTGATTATGCAGAATGTGTATGACCAAAATTATATATAATATAGATTGAATGGATGTGTAAGGAGTTAATTAGTGGAAAGGGATACGTGTTGATGTATAATAATTATCTAATTATCAGGTTGTTAACTTAATTGTAAAAGGTTCAAAAAGTGGATGGATTGGAAAATTATTACCTGATTTCCATAACCAGTTCTTCGAAGTTTTCGCGAGAAACGCGCGCTTTGTTTTTCACTTTCGCCCGGTAATTATAGATAGTGTTGACAGAATAACGCAGGAATTCGGCTATTTGAGAACTATCGTTTATACCCAACCGGATAAGGGCGAAAATACGTAACTCGGTATTTAATAGTTCGCCGTTGCGCGGGGTTATTTGTTCTTCTTTTATCAATAAATTATTGAATTCACCGACAAAATCGGGGAATAGTTGCAGAAAAGCTTTGTCGAAATTGGTGTATAATTCTTCCAGTTCGTTATCGAGGGCATGGGGCGAGCGGGTAATTTTTTGGAGTTCTTCGGCGTGGCCTGTATTGAGTTTTTTATTAACCATCCGTCGGTAAGCATCCAGTTTATCAATGTAAGTGGAGCAGAGTTTGATGAAACGGCCGATGTATTGCTCTTTGATTTGGTTGGATTCGAACAATTCAGTATTAGTCGAAGTCAGGGTGAGGTTCATCTGGCTAAGTTCCTCATTAAGTTGTTTCAATTGTCTGTTTACCTCCTGTAAATTGTTTCGGGCAATAGCCAGCTTTTTCATCTGACCGTAGATGAACAGCAGAGCCACCGCCAGAAGAAATCCTAATGTGCTGACCAGCAATATGTAAAATTGTAGTTCACCGTTCTTTCTCTGAATAAGGGCATGGTAAGTATCGTCTATCAGTGAAAGGATTCCGGCGCTTTGCAAACTGCGCAGCCGGGCATTATAGAATACTGTTTCGCTCCACGAAAAACGGATATAGCGGTAGGCGCGTTCAATATCGCCCTCCTGATACAGCAATTGTGCCAGTAGCCAGAGGGATGCATGGTCTTTAATGGCCGAACGAATATCCGATACGGAAGATAACGCCAGGTAATACTTTTCCTGGTCTGGTTGGTTCAAGCCTCTGTAGATCAGTGATCGGTGGTATGTAATCAACGCATATTCAGGAGTACCGAATGTCGTTTCACCAAGGCGTTTATCGTTTACCTGTAATGCATTATCATACTGTCGGTTGACGCGGGCATTGTTTTCGCCCATCTCCAGATACAGTGGACTATCTGCATCAATGATATTGAAAATAGAATCTCTGTACCTGTTTGATATTTGTCTGTACTCTCGTGCAAACAGGGAGTCCTGTGAGATTGAAGCAGCTTCATTGTAAAGCGTCTGGCTGGAAAGGTAATAATCCAACGTTAAATCTTTCGGTACTTCAGTACGGTGAATAGTAGCTAATAGGTCTTTTGCTTCCATGTACATTCCGGTGGACGAAAGTAAATGAATCAGCCGGAGTTTGCTTTCAAGCAGGTTACGGTTATCATTTAATGATAGGGCAACTTCCATATTCCGGTTAAGATAACGGATAGCCGAGTCGCATTTATAGGATTTATACTCTTTGTATAGTTCGGTTTGGATGTTGTAAGTGTTTTGTAATTCGGTGGAAAGGGATAATCGGTTATTAAGATTATCTATACGTTCTTCGCGCAACTGGGTATATATAAAGTGGTTTTCGATGGTAGTATCAAGTATGGATAATATAGAGTCGAGCCTGTTTTCGGCATTCAGGCCGAGAGCAGGAATGATAATACACAGAAGCAGAAATTTGTTTTTCATTTTTGGGATGCAGTATAATAAGACAAACATAGTGATTTTTTTGCGTACATTTGCATAAAAAACATTCGGTATGAAAGTAATTGTTGACGATAAAATACCATATATCAGCCCAGCCATCGAATCTATTGCTGACGAAGTACAATACATTCCCGGAAATAAAATCACTTCGCAGGATGTGCGCGATGCTGATGCCCTTATCATCCGTACACGTACCCGGTGTAACCAACAGCTGCTTGCAGGTAGCCAGGTACGCTTTATCGCTACGGCAACTATTGGTTACGATCATATTGATACCGATTATTGTCGGCAGGCTGGTATTTTCTGGACGAATGCACCCGGTAGTAATTCAGGTTCCGTAGCCCAGTATATAGAATCCTGTTTGCTATTACTCGATTCTGTCTATAATTTCCCGTTGCAAGGAAAAACCATTGGGATTATAGGTGTAGGGAATGTAGGGAGTAAAGTTCAAACACTGGCCGGAAGTTATGGCTTGCGGATACTGTTGAACGACCCACCACGTGCTGAAAAGGAAAATAACACCGTTTTCACCGGAATTGAACAGATTATGGACGAGGCTGATATCATTACTTTCCATACTCCACTGGCGGTCGGTGGAGAGTATCCTACCTTCCATCTGGGGGATGAAAAACTTTTCCGTTCGTTGCGTCGCAGGCCGGTAATAATAAATACATCCCGGGGCGAAGTAATTGAAACAGTTGCGCTCCTTTCTGCTTTGGATAGAGGATGGATTTCGAATGCAATTATTGATGTCTGGGAGAATGAACCCGATATAAATAGAATGTTATTGGGAAAGGCTCTTATTGCCACCCCACACATTGCAGGATATTCGGCCGATGGAAAGGCAAATGCTACGCGGATGTCGTTGGATGCGCTTTGCCGATTTTTCGGTATAAAAGCAAGATTTGATATAAATCCTCCGTCTCCGGAAAACAACTATATAATTGCCTCTTCAATGAATGACGCAATGATTAAAATATACGACCCCCGTACCGACACTGAAAACCTCCGAAAAAATCCGGAACAGTTTGAATGGCTTCGGGAGAATTATCCATTAAGGCACGAGAAAGGGGCCTACCGGATAAGCCTAAACAAATAATCTCCTCTGCCATTCCCTGAAAGTAATACCTTCGCACTGACGAAAAGCCCGGCTGAAAGCACTACTGTGTGAGAAACCACACATCTCGGTAAGAGTTTCAGCGGTAAGTGCCGGATTCTGTGATACCTGTTCCTTAGCATAGTCAATCCGTTTGCGATTAATGAATGTCCAGAAACTGCAATTGTATTGTTCTTTTAATATACGCGAAATATAAGTGCGGTTTGTACAAACAAAGGAAGCTACATCATCGACCCGGAGATTCTTTTGCAAGTAGACTTTATCTCTTTCAATAACCTGATTAAACTTTCCCAAAAGCTTCTGATCTATAGTACCACTGTAATATTCAGGCTCTTCTACACTGCCAGTGTTGGTTAGTTCTTGTGCGAAATTTGCGGCTGTGTAGTATGAATGAGAAACATGGTAACAAATATAATACATTATGAGTCCTATAAGCGCCATAACCACTGATACCCATATATCGTATTTAATAAATAATAAATAGCCTGATGCCCCTATAACCAATGCAAGTACGAGTAGTGCTATCAGTCCACGTAATACGGCCCAATGATGCTTCATTGACTTATCTTCCATATCCGAAAAGAAATCATCCAATTGCTTGTGGTAGAATAGCAGACGGCAAATAGCATAAATAATTACACAAAGCGCCTGTGTAAAAAACGACAGACTGTAGCCGTACTCATTTATTATTTTGTGAATTCGGTGCAATAATAACGAATCATCATATAGTGTTTCTTTCTGTCCCTCTATTAAATTCCTGATAAAGTTTGCTGCCTGTTCGTCACCCATCTGCCAATATATGAAACCTATCACTCCACTACATAAAACAGGGGGTAGAAACAATAGGACCATTTTCCAGTCCAACGGGCTTTTGTCGCCTGTTAACTCTCGGAAATATAAAAATATAACCGGAAAGATTGAGAGAGAAACAATATAATCGAGAATATCTAATTTATAGAAAAGGTGGTAGTCCTTACCTTCATACCAGTAGTAAGCCGTTATGCCTGCAAAAATGGTAGTCAATACAGTGCTTACCATCCAGATGTTTTGCAGGCGGGAGTTTTGTTTCCTGTTAACGATAAACACCGTTGTCCAGAACAGACAAACAAAAAAAGGGAACAATATAATTATACTTTTCAGCATGCTCGCACACTTTGTTTCTTACCAACGAATTTAGGGGTTTTAATTGAAGATTTGTTGAAACAGAACTGTACAATGATTTGTACAATTGGCTTGACAACTGTGTTAAGAGGTAAAGTTGTTATAGGTTGTGTTCGTTGCGAATTATATGTAAAGCAATCCGGCTGATATGTCTTTGAACCGGATTGCTTCACTACGTTATTAATAATTTATTGAATATCAGGTTATGGGGTAGTGGGATAGGCTGTTCCATCTTCTCCTTTATCGGGCACAGAGGTGTTGTTGATATTGCCGGTACCATCATTATAACCATCCTTCATTCCCCAAAGACCTCCTACGAACGAACTTCCGGATATGCTTTCTGAATAATTGATATTATCGGTATATGTAGAGTTACCCCAATAGTCTTCACCAAAAATTCCGCCTACTTTTATGGATGTAGTATAACCTATCGAACCGTAATTTTCATTTCTGATAAAATTATTTCCAGTCCCATCTACAGAACCTAGAATGCCACCTAAGCAATTATTTCCAGTAACATTTCCATAATTTACACAATCAGATATAGTAGCATTAGTGCAAGTACCTGCAATGCCGCCAACCCGTCCGTCTGTTGAATTATTCCCAGTTATTTGAGCATAGTTTATACAAGAAGTTATGATGCTTTTAGTACCCGCTATTCCTATAATCCCACCAACTGCATCATAAGTATCTGTGCCATTGGCAATGATACTACCGTGAGATGTGCAATTCTCTATTTTAACTGCTACCGTCGGTGCACTGTTCTCAGTTATGTTGGCATCTCCCAAAACACCTCCTAAATGGTAGGATCCAGTTAAGTTTCCTGAAAAATGACAATTCTTAATAGTAACAGTTGAGCCATTGCCATTTGTCATTTGTATCTTTCCTATTATTCCACCAATGCCCTCTGAAGAGCTTATAACATTGGCTGCTACAGTAAGGTTTTTTATTTCAATCTCATTGGTATTATTGAACATATAACCAAAGAAACCAGAATTGCTGCCTTTTATATTTAATTCTCCTGTTATGTTATGCCCGTTTCCATCGAAATTCCCAAAGAAATCTTTGTAATAACCTCCCAAAGGAGTCCACGTATCTGCTGTTACATGAATGTCGGTGGTTAGTTTAAAATACTTATTGGCATAATTGTTGGTCTTATTCGAGGTTTCTAAAATCAACTTTTTAAGCTCTTGGGCCGAACGAATAAGTATGGGGTCATCCTCTGTGTCACCACCAGTTGGATTTCCGTATTCTATGCCAGCATTATTAATATCTTCGATAGACTTATTGGCTACAACCGTATTAAATTCGGATGATTGTACAAGCGAGCCCGTACCATCACTATCAAAAGATATTCTGGCCAGATACATTTTCCCGGCTTCGAATGCTGGACTGCTTGTATTGGTTGCTGCGAAGGTTCCAGGAGAACCATCATTTAAACTCACCCCTAAACTTCCAAACGCAACATCTGTTTGAAGTAATGGAATATAAACATTAAAATAGGTTGCCTTGCCTCCAAAGCTGTATTCGGTTAATTCGAAAGAATGTGTATTAGTAGCAGTTCCTTCTTCCTCTACCAATAAAGCATCGCTCGCGGTGGTGGTTAAAGTAACTTCAGTAGGATCAGCAACTCCAGCCGGCAACCAGAAGGTGAACTTCAACACATACGCCATGTGTTTGAATGCAATGTCTGTAATTCCGGTTCCATCGGTACTCAGGTCGATTCCTTCCGCTTTCATTGGTAACTTTTTTCCGGCAAACAATGCGGTTGCGGATTGGCTTACGGGAACGGTTGGCTTTCTTTCCGCAGTCGTCTCGCCGAAATAAGCCGTACCACTGGTTATGCCCGAAACATCTTCCTCAGTAGTAAAGGTGGCGCTTTTACCATCGGCAGAGATGGTGGTTTTGTCTATAGTAAATGTAACTTCCGTTGCATCTTGGGAAACTGTAAATGAATCGCCTTCTTTCCATCTCAGTTCCATGTTCTCGGCACCGAATATACCATTGTCGGTTACATCCATGCGGGTTTCCGGTTGCGACTCGGAAATACTTGCCCGTATACTTACTTTATTGGTGTTGGTTTGTGGCTTATCTACCGGTAAATCAACATTGTTACACGCTACCGGAATGGTGATGAGTGCAGTTAACGCTACCCACTGCATTACGAATTTGTTCCTTTTCATCGGGTATTCTCCTTTCGTTAATAGGTTAGAAAATCATTAATCATATCTTCCAGTTCCTGCATTGGGCTTTGCGATTGGTACTTTGTACCCGTTCTGC
The DNA here is from genome assembly GCA_032108265.1 of Bacteroides sp. GTDB lineage: Bacteria > Bacteroidota > Bacteroidia > Bacteroidales > Bacteroidaceae > Bacteroides. The sequence continues at coordinate 47,945 of DAMCMT010000002.1, read as the reverse complement.
TGGTTCCTTTTGTTGCCGTGCTTTGGTAAATATTGCCACCATGAGTCACATCGGATAAGGCCATCACACTGCCTTCGTTCTCAACTACAATAACCTCAATAAGCGGTTTTTGATAAATTCCTTTTTCTGTTTTCATAATTTTAGGGTATTAATGAAAAACAAAGGTATGGAGTGTAGCCCTGAAAGGGCATATCAGATTGTTTAAAGAGATAACAGACTAACAAAAAATGCAAAAAGAATACAAAAACAACTTTATTCGTGTTCTTGTTTTATCCCGGTTGCAATTGGCCTGTTGCAATATGGGTGCTAAATTATTTATATAACCACTTTTGTTGTTGTATTTAATAGGTTAATTACGTTGGATTAACTATCTTTGCTTTTCAGTTTTGTTCATCCCACAAGTGAGGGCTTATTAGCACGCATCGGAGTGCCTATGGGCACTCCTGCGGGAGATGATGGGCACTCGCTTGTAGGATGAATAAAACCGAAAAGGATATACTCTTAATACACAAAGTATAATCCCTTAATAAAGCTATGTTTCATCTTTAAATAAACAGATATTATGCAGGCAAGATACTACCTGAAAGAGAATCCCAGTACGAAAGAAACCGACGAAGCACCCGGTTTGCATCCTCGTATCCTGTACAATGGCACCATAATGACCGAGCGAATATTGCGCGAAATATCGGAAGAGACAACCTACAGTGTACCCGATCTGGAAGGGATGCTATCTGCCATTACCCGGAAACTGTCGAAGTATATGGTACAGGGCTATCGGGTTCAGCTCGGTAAAATCGGGTATTTTGCTGCTACACTTACGGCTCGTCCGGTAAAGGATCCGAAGGAAATCCGTTCCGACTCGGTGTTTTTCGATAACATTAGTTACCGCGCTTCGGCCTGGTTTCGTAAGCAAACCCGTGGATATGTGGAGCGTGCTGATGCGTCGCTTATACGTTCTTCTTCCAAATTGCCCGAAGAAGAATGTATCAGACGAATGATGAAATTTATCGATGAAAACGGATATATTACGCGAATAACGTACACCAATCTTACAGGCAGGCTGAAGAATGTGGCATTGGCCGATCTTCGCCGGTTTGTGGAGCAAGGACTTATCAAACGGATAGGTGGAGGAAGTAAAACGTTTTTTATCCGGCAGTAACCACCTGTTCAATTACTTTGGGAAAATGCTCATATTCCAGTGCGTGAACTTTGGAAGCAACATCTTCGTATGTATCTTCCGGATTTACCGGGCATTTGAATTGGGCAATCATCTCGCCTTCATCGTATTCTTCATTTATATAATGTATAGTGATGCCGCTTTCCGTTTCGCCCGCAGCCACTACTGCCTGGTGAACGCGATCGCCATACATTCCCTTACCACCATATTTAGGAAGCAGTGCCGGATGTATATTTATGATTTTATTTGGATAAGCATACAAAAGTGCATCGGGTATGCGAAGCAGGAAACCGGCGAGAATAATGAAGTCAATGCCGTGTTTCCGTAATTCGGGCAGTATGCTTTCGGCAGTTTTCCACTCCGGATTAAGGAATACGAGGGAAGGGACACCCAGGTTCTCAGCCCGTTGCAATACGTATGCATCGCTCTTGTTTGCTATAATCAGCCTGATGCTAACTGCGTCATTCCCTTGGAAATACCTGAAAATATTCTCAGCATTTGAGCCTGAGCCCGAAGCAAAGATGGCGATGTTTTTAGTCATAATTCCTAAATTGTCTGCACAAATTAGTGAAAAATGTGCAATAACCTGTATTTTGTTAGTGAAATATTTGCTAGGAATAATAAATATTCATTCCTTTGCACCGCAAAATTAAAGAAATAAATCTATTTATTAATTAAAAATTTAAAGTTATGTCTGAAATTGCATCAAGAGTAAAAGCTATTATCGTCGATAAATTAGGCGTTGAAGAATCAGAAGTTACTAATGAAGCTAGCTTCACTAATGATTTGGGTGCTGACTCTCTTGACACTGTTGAACTTATCATGGAGTTCGAAAAAGAATTCGGAATTTCTATTCCAGATGACCAAGCAGAAAAAATCGGTACTGTAGGCGACGCTGTTTCGTACATCGAAAACGCTAATAAGTAATCTCTGTTTCATTAATATGGAATTAAAAAGAGTTGTAGTAACAGGCCTTGGCGCTATTACTCCCATTGGCAATAGTGTTCCCGAATTTTGGGACAATCTTGTGAACGGGGTTAGTGGAGCGGGGCCTATTACTCATTTCGACGCATCACAATTTAAGACTCGTTTTGCATGCGAAGTGAAAGACTTCGATGCTACCAAATATATTGACCGTAAGGAAGCTCGGAAGATGGACATATATACGCAGTTTGCCATTAGCGTAGCTAAAGAGGCGGTTGCGGATTCGGGTCTGGATGTAGAGAAAGAAGATTTGACAAGAATCGGTGTAATTTTCGGAGCAGGTATCGGTGGTATCAAAACCTTTGAGGAAGAAGTAGGAAACTACTTTGTAAACGAAGATAAAGGTCCCCGTTTTAATCCGTTCTTTATACCGAAAATGATATCGGATATTGCTGCCGGACAGATTTCTATCATGTACGGTTTTCATGGACCGAATTATGCTACATGCTCGGCATGTGCTACTTCAACCAATGCAATAGCCGACGCGTTTAACCTGATTCGTTTAGGTAAGGCCAATGCCATTGTTACCGGAGGTTCCGAAGCAGCTATCACTGTTGGCGGAGTGGGTGGTTTCAATGCTATGCATGCGCTTTCGACACGTAACGACGATCCCAAAACAGCATCACGCCCGTTCAGCGCCAGCCGCGATGGTTTCGTGATGGGCGAAGGTGGTGGTTGCCTTATCCTGGAAGAACTTGAACATGCACTTGCACGCGGAGCTAAAATCTACGCCGAAGTGGCTGGTGCCGGTTTCTCGGCTGATGCTTATCACCTCACAGCTTCTCACCCCGAGGGTTTGGGAGCGAAACTTGTAATGAGGAATGCGTTGGAAGATGCTGAAATGAAGCCCGAAGAGGTAGATTATATCAATGTTCACGGAACATCGACTCCGGTAGGCGATATATCTGAATCGAAGGCTATCAAGGATGTGTTTGGCGAACATGCCTACAAGCTGAATATCAGTTCGACCAAGTCTATGACGGGTCACCTTCTGGGTGCTGCCGGTGCGGTCGAGTCGATTGCGAGTATCCTTGCTATTCAGAACGGAATTGTTCCGCCGACTATCAATCATGCCGAAGGAGATAATGACGAGAATATTGACTATGACCTGAATTTTACGTTCAACAAAGCTCAGAAACGTGAGGTAAAGGTTGCCCTTTCCAATACATTTGGTTTCGGTGGTCACAATGCTTGTGTAATCTTTAAGAAATACGCTGATTAAAATCGTGCTAAGAAACATAATAGATAGAATAAGGCTCTGGTTCCGCAAGGACAAAGAGTCTTATTTTTGCTTTTACGGCATACTTGGCTTCTATCCACGGAATATCAACCTGTATAATCAGGCGCTCCTGCATAAATCGACTTCGGTTCGTTCGGAGCAGGGACGCCCGGTTAACAATGAACGGTTAGAGTTTCTTGGCGATGCCATTTTGGATGCAGTAGTGGGAGATATTGTATATCGTCACTTCCCGGGCAAACGCGAAGGTTTCCTGACTAATATGCGTTCGAAGATTGTTCAGCGGGATACGTTGAATAAGCTGGCGGTGCAGATTGGGCTGGATAAGCTTATTAAGTATTCTTCGCGGTCATCGTCGCACAACAGTTATATGTACGGCAATGCATTTGAGGCATTTATCGGGGCTATTTATCTCGACCAGGGTTATGATAGATGCATGGAGTTTCTCGAAAAGAAGATTATCGGGCAGTATATCGACCTTGATAAACTTTCGCGTAAGGAAATGAATTTCAAATCGAAACTTATCGAGTGGTGTCAGAAGAATAAGGTTGAAGTATCTTTCGAACTTATCGAACAGACTCTCGACCAGGATTGTAATCCGATTTTCCAGACGGAGGTATTGATTGAGGGCATTTCGGCGGGGCATGGTGTGGGGTATTCCAAGAAGGAGTCTCAACAGAATGCGGCGCAAATGGCGCTCAGGAAGATTAAAGGTTCGTCGGAATTTGTGGTTTCGGTTCTGGAAGAGAAGGAGAGACAGATGCTAATGGAGCTGGAACAATTTGAAGAGGAAGAGATTCCTTTTGATAATGTGTTGGAAGAAGATATTCCTGTAGAAATAGCCGATGAAGATAATATTCTTTTGATAGGCGAAAAGGATATATTTCCGGAAGAAGCGGAATAAATATCTAAAAGCCATCCACGTCATTGCGAACCGTAGGTGAAGCAATCCAGCCCACAATGCATATAAGCTGGATTGCTTCACCTATGGTTCGCAATGACGTGAATATTTAACCCCTTTGTCACCCGAACGAAATACCTATTCGTTTTCCCTGGATAACCAGCGGATGATCTACCGGCACCAACTTCAATTTCCCGGCTACTTCTTCCAGTGATCTTGATGATACTTTCCCATCAATTAAAGCCACCATCCGGCCGAATTGTTTATTTGCCGCCATTTCTGTTGCATGTCCACCCATAAGCGTAGCCATATTGCGGTCGAAAGCTGTAGGTGATCCTCCACGCTGGGTATATCCTAATACCGTTTCGCGTGTTTCGATACCCGTTTCCAATGCTATTTGTTGGGCGATGTATTCGGCAGGGCGGGCTACTCCGTCGGTTGTAATCCCTTCGGCAACCACTACGATGGAATGGGATTTTCCTTTCTTCAAACGGTTCAAAATCGTCTCTCCGATGCTCTTTATATTATAAGGTATCTCAGGAATCAGGATAACATCTCCACCACCTGCCATGCCTGAGTGTAGGGCTATCCAACCGGCTTTGTGTCCCATCACTTCGATTACCATCACCCGTTTGTGCGAACTGGCGGTGGAGTGCAGGCGGTCGATAGCATCTGAGGCGATACTTACAGCAGTATCGAAACCGAAAGTCATTTCCGTTCCCCAAATATCATTGTCTATTGTTTTCGGTATGGATATGATGTTAACACCCATTTCTGCAAACCGGGCGGCGGTTTTCTGGGTACCGTTTCCGCCGATGCAAACGATACAGTCCATACCCATATCCTGTATGTTCTGGGCTATGATGGCTGGCTTGTCTATCCCATCGAGGCCCCGTTTCTTGAAAGGTTTATCACGTGATGTACCCAGTATGGTACCCCCCAGCGTCAACAAACCCGAGAGTGTTTTATCGGTAAGTTCAATTACATCTTTTTCGTACAATCCCTGAAAGCCACTATTTATACCGATTACTTCCATGCCATAATGATTAATGGCCGTCTTACACACTCCCCGGATGGTTGCGTTAATACCAGGGCAATCGCCTCCTGAAGTAAGTATTCCTATTTTCATACGTGATAATATATTATTATAAGTAGTTACTGATTTTAAAACAATGATCAATGAAAGATCATCGTAATGAGTCGATTATAATTCTATAAAAAACAACATTTTATGTTTATTTGATTGGTAAAGGTATAAAAAAAACAGAAATTAGCTTACTTTTGCACAGCCAAACGTTATTTAAACAGCAAATGAATATTACTCGTGTTATAAGTAAGGTTTTTGACATAAGATTGAAGGAAATAGATTTGTATGAAAGCCGTGCCGGTGAAATCCAGCAACGCGTGCTGGCCGACCTTTTGCGAAAGGCACAGAATACGGAATGGGGGCGGAAGTTCGATTATAAATCCATAAAATCTTATAATGATTTCAGGGCGCGGGTGCCCGTGCAAACGTACGATGATATTAAACCGTACGTCGAGCGTATGCGTGCGGGCGAAAAGAATCTAATCTGGCCTGCCGAAATTAAATGGTTTGCCAAATCCAGCGGTACAACCAACGACAAGAGCAAATTCCTTCCTATCAGCAAAGAATCACTTAAGACTATACATTTTAAAGGTGCAGCCGATGCGGTTTCACTGTATTTCAGAATGAATCCTGACAGTCGCTTTTTCTCAGGTAAGGGGTTAATTCTGGGTGGCAGTCACCGGCCGAATCATAATTCCAAGCATGGGCTGGTGGGTGATTTATCGGCAATTCTTATCCAGAATGTTACACCGATGGTGAACTTCTTCCGGGTGCCGAGCAAAAAAGTTGCTCTAATGGACGAGTGGGAAACGAAGATTGAAGCTATTGTCAACGATACAATAAATGTCAATGTTACAAGTCTTTCAGGTGTACCTTCGTGGTTTCTGGTGCTTATTAAACGTGTGTTGGAAAAGACAGGGAAAACGAATCTTGCCGATGTATGGCCCAATCTGGAAGTCTTTTTCCATGGTGGCGTTAGCTTTAATCCTTACCGCGAACAGTATAAAGAGATTATTCAATCGGATAAGATGCATTATGTCGAAACTTATAATGCTTCCGAGGGCTATTTCGGTACTCAAAGCGATTTAGCTGACCCTTCAATGTTGTTAATGATTGATTACGGTATTTTCTATGAATTCATACCGTTGGAGGATGTAGAAAGTGAGAATCCCCGTGTTTATTCACTGGATGAGGTGGAAGTAGGTAAAAATTATGCTATGCTTATTTCGACCTCTTGTGGTCTGTGGCGGTATATGATTGGCGATACGGTGAAGTTTACAAGCAAAAAACCTCATAAATTTATTATAACCGGCCGTACGAAGCACTATATCAATGCGTTTGGCGAAGAACTTATTATTGATAATGCGGAAAAAGGCCTTCAGAAAGCTTGTGCCGTAACTGGCGCACAGGTTACTGAATATTCGGCTGCTCCTGTATTTATGGATGAGAATGCTAAATGCAGACACCAGTGGTTGGTTGAATTCGCTCAAATGCCTGATTCCGTCGAGCATTTTGCCCAGGTTCTCGATGATACATTGAAAGAAGTGAACTCGGATTACGAGGCAAAACGATGGAAGGATATCGCATTACAACCTCTTGAGATTGTTGTGGCTCGTCCGGGATTGTTTCATGATTGGCTCAAGGAGAAGGGTAAACTGGGCGGGCAGCACAAGGTGCCAAGGCTAAGTAATATCCGTGACTATATGGAGGAAATGCTGGCGCAGAATTGATAAGATAAAAAGTAAAAGATAACTTTACTTTTTATCTTATTACAGGGATAACTGCTCTTTCAATACTTTATACCCCGAAGAACTTGCCCGCAAGGTAGTACCGTTCTTTAATTGCACATGATAAGTCTCTTTCCCGTATAACTCCACCCGGTCAATATACTCCACATTTACAATATATGACCGGTGAATGCGCACAAAATTATCAGGAAGATTCGTTTCCATATACTTCATTGTCTGCTCTTTCAGAAACTCGCCTGCAGGTGTATATAACATGATATAATCTCCGCAAGCCTGGATATGCACCAGATCCTTGATGGGGATGACGTGTATACGCGATCCACTTTTAACAGCAATCCGGTCTACATTTTCTCCTTGTTCGGCCTGTATGCTTTCGTTTACAAGTCTTTCCTTTTTCCACCGTTGCAGTTTGATGCTGCGATACCATTGAACCAACCCGAACCAGAGAAATATACCCATGCAGAGTCGCAACGGCAACAAGAAAAGAAAGCGCGACATAAAAGACTCATCCGCCGGATAATCGAGTAACTGAATAAACAGGCAACCTACCAGCCAGATGATAATTACACCGATGGAAAGGATAAATTCGGCCTGGTAAATGTGGATAACATCGACAATAAACCAGAAGTAATACCCGAAAGCCAACAGTAGCCCAACAGATAGAATACTATCTGAAAAAGCACTGAACATAGGAATATCCGTATAAATGCTGAGCATTAAAGCATACAAAGATGCGATGATGTTCACGGCAACCAGTACGGCTATTTTCCGGTGAAACGTTTCGGTAAAAGGATGTTGGTGCATAACTATCCTTTTATTTCGACCCCGCTGAAAGATACAGACCCGCGTATAATAAGCATCCGCTCGCTGTCTGTGGTGAGTCCTACCAGCCGCGAATCCTCGAATCCACCGAGAAAAGGGTGCAACTCCGACTTTACATTCCAATGCGAGGGAACATATATTTCTACACCCCCGAAACTGACATCCAGTTCCAGGTATGTTTTTCCTTCCTGCAAAGTTGTACGCCGGAAATCGAGTACAACAGAACCAAACGAGTTTTTAATTTTACCGCCTTTGAATACTTCATCGGTAAAAGTTTGCTGTATAGCGCCAAAGTTATTTTCGGCATAGATATATCCTTCTTCCGAGGAAAAGTTGGACGTCGCATTCTGTGGGCGATGATGGTTGCGGAATGGCTTTTTATTGCCTGCCAGCGTAGCAATGAACAGAACCCCGGTGATAATTAAAACTGCCGGCCAGAAGAAAACCGAAAGACTATCGTGCAGAATGTCGAACTTGGGCAATAGGAAATAAACCCCGACCGCTATCAATATAAAACTTCCGGTAAACTGTTTTTTAGTAAGTAGGTTAATGCCGATAACAACAAGTAGCATCTGCCATGATACCAGTATATGGTAAACGTGCGGACTGATGATATGAAGGTTTCTTCCTAATAACAAAAGTCCTACTGCAATGAAAACGCCCGCCACCCAATAAGCGCCCGAATGTTTACGAATATTATTTCCCATTTTTTCTTTGTTTTTGTTTCTATGGCAAAAGTAGCATATATGTGCGTATGGCAAAATAAATCGTAGACGATTTACTGTGAGGAATCGACGAAAGGGGGATTTTGCACGATAAATCTATTATTTGAAAACAAATACTATCAAACGATAATACCACCACCAAGTACTAACTCGTCCTTATAAAACGCGGCCGCTTGTCCCGGAGCTATGGCCGTTAACGGTTCATGCAGGGTCACACGTAGTAAGCCGTCCGCAGTTTTGGAAACAGTGCAGTGGTTTTTCTGTTTCCGGTACCGTATCTTTACAACAATGGGCGAATCGGGTTCGAAAAGAATGGTTTCATCAATGATATTCCAGTCTTTTAGTGTCATTTCGCTTTTCTCAAGGGATTGCAAAGGAGCGAGGACTATATCATTTGTTTCGGGATTAATATCCTTGACGAAAACTGCACGGTTTAAATGAATGCCTAGTCCCCGCCGTTGACCAACGGTATAAAACGGATACCCGTTGTGGAATGCAATAAAACGTCCTTTTTCATCGATGAAACGACCTTTTCTGAACTGATCTGCCGGAATATGCCCGCGTAGGAAACTATGATAGTCGAATGGACAGAAGCATACCCCGATACTATCTTTCTTTTCCGCTACCCGTGTGAAACCGCGTTCAGCAGCATAGGCGCGAACTTCGGTTTTCAACATATCGCCCAAAGGAAGCAGCATACGCGAAAGAATATCCTGACTTAATCCCCAGAGAAAGAACGACTGGTCTTTATCGGCATCCCGTCCGGTGCGGATGAAGTATTTGGCATCTATCTGCCGGGTTCGTACATAATGTCCGGTGGCGATGTGGTAAATATCGTTTTCATCGGCAATTTTGGCCAATAAAGGCCACTTTAGGGTATTGTTACAAACAGCGCAGGGCACAGGAGTGCGGCCGCTCATGTATTCGCCAATAAAATAATTGATTACCTGTTCTTCGAATACCTGCCGGGCGTCGTAGATGATATGGGGAATGTTTAATCGTGCAGCCAGTTCGCAGGCATCATCAAGATGTTTATTGGTGCCCTTTTCATAAAAGCGGAAAGTCACTCCGGTTACATTGTACCCGGCATCCTGCAATAACATGGCGGCTACGGAACTGTCTGTGCCGCCGCTCATTCCTAAAAGTACCCGATTGTTTTTTCCAAACATGCGGCAAAATTACATATTTTCGTCTACCTTTGCTTGTTAAAAGCAGATTTAATGCAACAAACCAGTACAGATAGTAGGATAATTATAATTCTTGTGCAACACCCGGTTTTCGGTGCGATGTTGGTACCTTATACGGCTTGTAACAATACCGATGGAACGGTTTCGTTATTGGAACAGGCATTTCATGTGTCGGGTAAAGCTTTGGCGGGAATGAGTCAGGAGGAGCAGAAGACGATTGAAATTGGTTTAAGCTATTCCGATAAAAGGTTGATGGCGGTATATTCGAAAGAAAAGACTGTAAGTGCCTTCCTTAAAAAGGTAACCGAAGATACCGTGAAAAGAACAATCCGTCCTTTCATCGAGAAGAAATTGGTAGAGATGGTGGAAGTATTACGCAGAAATAACATCCCGCTCTACCAGAATATGCCCGGGAATAAAATGCTTTATGAACATAGCCGCTACCTGGTTTCGCCGAATACGACCGAAGTTAGTTTCCATTTCGAGGCCGATGAAACCGCTTTCAAATATGGTGTTGTATGTACACGGGGTGGTGAAGACGTATCATTACTTGATAAAAAACCGGTTACGACACTTGTTTCTTCGCCCGCTATACTGATGTTGGGAAATGAGTTGCATGTATTTCGTGATATACAGTCTAGCCGTATCATCCCGTTTACAAATAAACCGTTGGTAAGTGTCGATATATCTCAGATGGATAAGTATCTGGAAAATGTCGTATTACCAATCATTCGTTTTCACGAGGTCTCTTCTACAGGTTTGCCGATAGTTCGGGAGGAACGCAGCCTGACTTCACAACTCAGCCTGGAAAATAACATCTATGAAAAGCCGGTACTTCAATTGATATTTGCATATGGGGATAAGGTGTTCTATCCGGGTAAGAACAGTGTAGGTAAGTATGCATTTATCCGCGAAACGAATGGAAGAAAGGTTATTCATTATTTCTACCGGAACACGGAGCGCGAGGATGAGTTGATTGCTTTGCTGAAAGAGGCCGGACTCCGCCTATTTACCGATTCGTATTATGCCATTCGGGAAGATTGGCCTATACACGACCTTTCGGAGTGGATAAGCCGGAATAAAAAGCTGCTGACGGATAACTTCCAACTTCTGAACGCGGAGAAAAAAGCAGATTATTGCCTCGATGAAATCTCTGTATCACAGGATATTTCCGAGGATAATGACTGGTTCGAATTGAAAATCACGGTAACAGTCGGCGAGTTCCGCATACCATTTATCCGTTTCCGTAATCATATACTGGAAGGGAACCGGGAATTTGTTTTGCCCGATGGGCGTATTATCCTTTTACCCGAAGAGTGGTTTATAAAATATGCGGATGTATTCGAATTCAGTGAAAAAAGTGCTGAAGCTTTAAAACTGAAACGTTCGCTTGTGGGTGTTGTCTCTGAATTTTTTAGTGATAAAGACCGGGAGAAGTTTGTGTATCAGCCCAAAGAAAAAGTACCCGTTCCATCGAAAATGAAGGCTACATTGAGGAATTATCAGCAAGATGGTTTTAACTGGATGTTACACCTGAACAGGAATAAACTGGGCGGCTGTCTGGCAGATGATATGGGGCTGGGGAAAACATTGCAAACGCTTACGCTGTTGCAGTATATTTATATGCAGTCTACCGCGGTTCCTTCACTGAATATCTCACCCGACTCCGGTGAAAGCGGACAATTATCTTTGTTTGGTGCTGTAGAAGAGCAATACAATATACCGGCATCCCTGATTGTTATGCCGACTTCCCTGTTACACAACTGGCGACGCGAGATACGTAAGTTTACCGCATTGTCGGAGTTTGAATATTCGGGAGGCAGCCACCTGAAAAACGAAAAGATTGAAAGTGTTTTTGGACGTTTTCATCTGGTGATAACAAGTTATGGCATTATGCGTAATAATGTGGAGGAACTGAGCCGTTATAACTTTGAATACATTGTGCTGGACGAGAGTCAGAATATAAAGAATAGCGATTCGTTGACGTTCAAGGCAGCTATCCAATTACGGGGAAATCATAAATTAATACTCACCGGAACGCCTATTGAGAATTCGCTGAAAGATTTATGGTCGCAATTCCGTTTTCTGCAACCGGATTTGCTGGGCTCGGAAAGTTATTATCAGAAACGGTATATTACCCCGGTTAAACAGGGCAATATAAATATTCAGGATCGCTTATCCCGACTTATTTCACCATTTATTCTGCGCCGCAGTAAGCAGGAGGTGGCTCCGGAACTTCCATCGCTGATGGAAGAATACTTCTATTGTGGTATGACAGATGGACAGAAAGAAATCTACCAGCGTGAAAAGAATGGGCTACGAAATATATTATTGGAACAAACCCATAAACGCGAAAACCGGAATAACCTTACGGTACTGAATGGTATTACACTTTTGCGTCAATTGGCCTGCCATCCGGCAATGGTTTATCCCGATTTCACCGGTTCATCGGGTAAATTAGAAGATATACTGGCAATGTTCGAAACCTTGCAGAGTGAAGGGCATAAGGTACTTATCTTTTCATCGTTTGTGAAGCATCTGGAACTAATCGGAGATGCTTTAAGCAAACGGGAATGGAAGTATTCGATGCTTACAGGCTCCACGCTTAACAGAGAGAAAGAGATAGAGCAGTTTAATAATTCTATCGATGTCAAGGCTTTTCTGATTTCACTCAAAGCGGGTGGGGTAGGACTAAACCTAACGCAGGCAGATTATGTTTTTATCATTGATCCGTGGTGGAATCCGGCCGCTGAAATGCAGGCTATCAGCCGGGCACATCGGATAGGGCAGGATAAACAAGTGATAGCTTACCGGTTTATTACAGAAGGAAGCATCGAAGAGAAAATTATTCGTTTACAGGAGGGGAAAAGAAAGTTGTCGGAAACCTTTATTAATGATTCAAATCCTTTTGCGGCACTGACGGATGCCGAGTGGATGGAGCTACTGAAGGGGTAATGATTTTCTTACTGAGGTAACCTTTGTCCGTCACCGAGGGAGATGCCGTCCGTCGGTGAGAGACAAGCTGTTCGTCGGTGAGGGAAGAGCTGTTCGTCGGTGAGGGACAGGTCGTTCGTCGGCGAGGGACGATGGGTACCTCAGTGATATCATACACTCGTCTTTTAAAGGTTTTATTACTTACTGCTCCTATATTCTGTATTCCCAAAAATTATTGTAATTTTGTATTCTCAAAAAATAACCGAATGTTATGGAACAGCCATTATCTATTTACAATACGCTGAGCAGAAAGAAAGAAGTATTTGAACCGCTTCATGCCCCGCATGTGGGAATGTATGTGTGCGGACCAACAGTATATAGTGATTCACACCTGGGACATGCACGGCATGGGATAACTTTCGATATCGTATTCCGTTATCTACGGCATTTGGGTTATAAAGTACGGTATGTACGTAATATTACTGATGTCGGGCATTTGGAGAATGACGGTGAAAGCGGCGAAGACAGGATAGGCAAAAAAGCACGTTTGGAGCAATTAGAGCCTATGGAAGTCGTACAGTATTATGTAAATAGGTACCATAAGGTAATGAATGACCTTAATACACTACCGCCTTCCATTGAACCGCATGCATCGGGTCATATTATTGAGCAGATACAAACAATCAAAGATATACTTGATAACGGTTATGCATACGAAAGTAACGGTTCAGTTTATTTTGATGTGCAAAAGTATGATAGGGATTTCCATTACGGTATATTGTCTCACCGGAATATCGAGGATATGTTAAATACAACTCGCGAACTGGACGGGCAGGAAGAAAAGCGTAGTAAGGTGGACTTTGCTTTATGGAAAAAAGCGTCGCCCGAGCATATTATGCGTTGGCCTTCGCCCTGGAGTGTGGGTTTTCCCGGTTGGCATCTCGAGTGTTCCACTATGAGTATGAAGTATCTGGGCACTGAATTCGATATACATGGCGGTGGATTGGACCTTATTTTTCCTCATCATGAATGCGAAATTGCACAGAATACTGCTGCGGAGAAGCATCAGGTGGTAAGATACTGGATGCATAATAATATGATAACGATTAAGGGGCAGAAGATGGCCCGGTCGTTGGGGAATTTTATAACCCTTGAAGAGATGTTTTCCGGGAATCATCCTTTATTGGAGCAACCTTACTCTCCAATGGTGGTTCGGTTCTTTATTCTCCAGGCACACTACCGCAGTACTGTGGATTTCAGTAACGAGGCGTTGCAGGCATCAGAAAAAGGATTGGAACGGTTGCTTGAAGCTGTAAATAATCTCGATAAAATTGTTCCTTCTGCAACTTCGGATGTAGATGTTAATTCAGTGCGCGAGAAATGTTATGCGGCCATGAATGACGATATGAATACACCCATAGTCATTTCATACCTGTTTGATGGCGCAAGGATAATTAATAATATCCTGAGCGGAAATAATACGATTTCATCGGCAGACTTAGTGACCTTGAAAGAAACATTCAAACTCTTTATGTTTGATATTCTGGGACTCCGTGAAGATAATGGCTCGTCTGATACACGCGAAATAGCCTATGGAAAGGTAGTTGATATGCTGCTGGAGCAACGTATGAAGGCGAAAGCGGATAAAGACTGGGCTACATCGGACAAGATACGGAATGAGTTGACTGCGTTGGGATTCGAAATTAAAGATACGAAAGACGGTTTCGAATGGAAACTGAGTAAATAAAACTATCTATTATATAATTATGAGTCCCAAAGAATTCTTCAAACTCGACCGCTTTGCTACAGAAAACGGAATTGAATTAATAGATATTCGCGAAGGTTACGGTAAAGCCCGGCTTGTAGTAGGTCCCCAGCATCTGAATGCTGGGAATACCACACAGGGCGGAGCTATCTTTACGCTCGCCGATTTAGCTTTGGCTGCTGCTGCCAACTCGCACGGTACGCTTGCCTTATCTACCACTTCCAACATTACATTTTTGCGCAGTAGCGGCCCCGGAGATACCTTGTATGCTGAGGCAAAAGAAAGGTATGCCGGCAGGAAAACCGGGCACTATCAGGTAGACGTCACGAACCAGAACGATGATTTAATCGCTACTTTCGAAGCTACTGTTTACAGAAAAAATATTGAACTACCTTTTAATTTATAGCTTCGAAGCGGCACGTTGCCGCTAGTTGGTGACGATTGAGTCAAAAGGGTATTTCTCTCCTGTTATTTTTACCATATTGGCCCGTGCTGCACCGAAATTCAGGAACAAATCGATCATGATAGGTATACGGTTTCTATCGTCTGTAATATAGAAAGTAATCGTTTCTTTTTCTTTGCCTTTTTTGTCTTTTCCCCAAAGGGTGAATACCAAGCAGTTGTATCGAATCCCATTTTCAGGTCTATAAATCTCCCGGCCTTCGAACACTAGCTTTTGCTCGTCAACTCTGCGGCCGGTGGCTACCGGAATTTCTAATTTATCTCCTACCTTAAGATTGCTGAAATTCATGGTTCGTGCCCATGCGATAACGCTTAACAAATCGTGTATGCAACGGCTGTCGCTATTAAGGTATTCGGTTTGTTTTCCATCGCGGTCGCGGGTTTGCCGTACGTGGCTTGCACCATCTTTGTAGGAGAAATAAGCCTGATCTACCCAGTACCTTTTTCCCTCAACGGCACCTTTCCTGAAATATAAAGGTTCGAGGCGCTCGCTGATATACGAGGTGAGTGTATCACGTATCTTATATATATTATCTGCCTTTCCATTGCCGATAGCTAGTAAATCCATACGATAGGCTGGTTGTGAATTATAAGTCGTCTTTTTAAAGCTCAGGCTAGCCTTTCCGGCTGTCATCCATATAAACTTCCAGTTGAATGATAATTCGTAAGTTATTTCTTCTCCGGATTGTATTTGTACATTATTCATCGCACACTGCGACCATGCAGGAACCGAAATAACGCTTATCAAAAGGGCTATTGCCAGGACAATATGTTTTGGTTTAGCGCTGTTGCTGCCGTTGCCTTCCCGGAGTGGATGAACGGTCTCTTTCCCTAGTTGGTCTCTTTTTTTCTTCATCAGGTTTCTGTTTTTTAAGTTCATCGGGTTTTTGCTTGTCCAGCGGGTGAGAATGTAAATTCCAATCCTGCTCGAATTCCATGCGTACCCTTACATCAATTAGTTGCCAATAATAATATACCACTTCCGGCTGACGGTTTTCTTCATAATTACCCGTATCCCAAACACCGTTTCCGTTGGTGTCGTTCACCAGGCGGGCGCCATATTTTGCCGGAGCAAGGAAATAGAAATCGGCTTGCCCGTTAATAACAGGTCTCTTCCGGACCACTTTGTCTTGTGGATCGAGCAGTTCGACAAAAGCTATCGAGTCGGCACCTGTGACGTTGAACATAATGGCACCATAATCATCCATCGATTTGACTTTTATTGCTTGCGTCTTCTTATCGGTATGCAAACCGTATAGCCCATAAAAGGCCAGTGAATCCATTTCGAACTGGTATTCGGTTTCAGGTATCCAATCGTGATACAGGTTGTATTTTTTAATGTCGAGCGAATCTTGTTCGAATACGTAATTTATATCTTGCCATAATGTATCTACTTTCTGTCGCAAATGTATAGCCGCCGTATCGTAACGGGCGATTGGCTCGTCGAATGTCAGTGTAATTGCTCCGTAAACATCCATCGATGCGGGAATGTCTGCTTTCATATTGAGGAAAACTGTGGGTTCGGGTTCTTCTTCTTTATCTTTATCACGTCCTCTTTTACGTTTTCCCGAATCTTCTTTTTTCGATGATTCTTCATTTGCTGCTCCGCGTGCCCTTCGGGTGGCCAGTCTGAGCGTATCAGTTCGTTCAACCAATCTATTTAACGTATCGCTATGCAAATAGTTCAATTGAAGTCGCAAGGTATCCATCTTATATATCAGCGAATCTTTTATCCAGTAATTTATGGTGTCGTTGCGCTGATTCTTTTCAATGACAAAGGCACCCTTTTCATCGAAGTTTAGACCTGTAAGTGTAGGCAGAGTGTCGGCTTTTGCACTGAAAAACAGGGCGAATTTATTGGGTTCGATCCGTTCGCTTTTTACGAGTCGCTGGCTGAATACTTCTTCTTTGAATGAGCGAAGAATCGCATCGTCGGGAAGATAATGTGTATAGTTGCGCTGAATGATGGTATCTATTGTCAGACTATCTTTCCACATCGTGTCCTGCCGTATGCGTTCTTCAAACCTGGGTATGATAAGAGAATCGTAAAAGGCAATGGCTTCGCTTTTTTGACTGAAAATAAAGTTCTGGTCGGCATCCATCAGTCCAAACAGGCGGTAGGTGCCGGGAGCAACTCCACGGATGGTGTAGCGGCCACGGCTGTCGGTGCGCGAAACGCGGTCTAAGGGAAGTGTTGTGAATGCTGAATCGGCCAGGTTACTGTGCAAGCCCACAAGCATTCCTTTGATAGGTTCGAGGTTTGCTGCTTCGAGCAGTGTACCCGATATAGCCATGGTATCGATAGCTTCGCCGGTAGAAAAGGTGAAAGTGAAATTTCCCAGCGGGTTTCCTTCATTATTGTCGACAATAGCATCAGCGAAGTCGATTGTATAGGTAGTATTCGGTTTTAAAGTATCTTTAAGATTGACGTCGATTCTTTTACCGGAAGCTTTTATTTCGGGTGGTCTTAACTGCGGCGGCGAAATAACAACCTTCTCGTTGGCTTTTTCAAGTTTGATGAACTCGTCGAATTCAATAGAAATCCGGGTACGGGTATTGTTTACTGCGCCGGCTGTTGGTGTGCTTCCGATAAACCGGGGAGGCGTTTCGTCGTACTCTCCGCCATCGGGCCGACCGATACTGGCACACGAATATACTATCCCGGCTATCGATACCGTATAGAATGTATTGCGAATCAATCGCTTCAGGCTATTGTCTTTCCAATTTAACATGGTGCAAAAATAAATGTTATCGGGTAATAAGCGTTATTTTTTACACTAAATAATCAAAAAAACAAGATATTGAATAATCTATTCAAACAATAACTTTCCGAAGAACTCCGGTCTATGGAAATCCGGTTTTTCTGTTTTAATAGGGTTCCAGGATACGAAATGTGGCGATTTCAACTCATCGCCGCATTTGTAGAAGTTAGCTCTGATTTCTTTTCCATCCAGCGATGTGACATTGCTTTTGAAGAAAGCTGTATAGGGTATGATAAGGGCTACTTCCCATTCTGTTTCGCCGATGCGTTCTTCGAATGGTTTATTTCCCAGGCTTGCCCAGCGTTTGATGCTTTCCATAACTGTAGCACTGGCAGGCTCGCGACCACTTCTTCCGGCTCCGGCAGCTAGCAGAATGGTTCCGATGCAATTGCATTCGAGGTTGTAGTAAATGCCGTCCTGTCCCGGTATGCTGAAAAATTCAACGCAAGAGTCTGTCCATACGGAGCCATTGTCGTTGCCGTATTTGGCGCGTACGCTGGCTTCTTTCACCCAAAAGTTCACTAATATGGAATTGCCGGTGTTGGCGATGCGGAATTTTACATCCGGACGGTATGAGTATTCTTCCCAGTTTAAAACATCTACCGGTTGGAATTCGATATTTTCTTTGTCCAGCAAAGCTGGTACGGCAGCAGCGTCGGTTATGGCTGTATCTATTTTTTTAACTTTAAGTTCTTTCATATCATTTTGAGATTTGCATGTAGCCGAAACAAGGCAACATAAAATAATACTGATGGATATTAGCTTTACAGACATGATTTTACGAATTCGGTCATCGCCGGAATATTCTCTTCCGCACTTTGCAACAATTTGAACTGGGCTTTGGTGCGAACGAGGTTGTGTTCCGGATATTTAATCTTATAATACGTATCCCCATTCAGATAGTCGGCCAGGAAGCGTACTGTCTGCATATATGGGAAGAGAGTGGCTGCATAGGGCAGGTTTTCTATTTCAATAGGGGTTAGGAATGCTTTGGCTGATTCGAGGTATCCTTTAGCAAATGCTTTGAATATTTCCATGTTGAAGGTTACGCGGTCGAGGTCTTTGTCGTCTTCATCGCCGGTATTTGCAGCCGAGCGCAGGAAATCCCCGAAGTCTGAGAATATGTAGCTGGGCATAACGGTATCGAGGTCGATAACGCAAAGTA
The DNA here is from genome assembly GCA_032108265.1 of Bacteroides sp. Lineage (GTDB taxonomy): Bacteria > Bacteroidota > Bacteroidia > Bacteroidales > Bacteroidaceae > Bacteroides. Next base: position 28,989 of record DAMCMT010000002.1, on the reverse strand, counting down.
TGTTTCCTTTGTCGTCGAAAAGCATATTGTTTACTTTGGTGTCGCAGTGGCACACACGTTTAGGTAGTTTACCTTCGCGGTGCAGCCTCTCGGCTTTGCACATTTCGGTGGCTCTTTTCTCGATTTCATCGACGTACCATTGTACTTCCGACAGGCGATTGGCGGCGTTATTGGCAACGGCCTCGCGCAGTTGGCTTAGACGGAATTCCATGTTGTGGAAGTCGGGGATGGTTTCGCCCAGTTCTTCGGGAATATCTGCCAGCATGGATTGGAAGTTACCGAATGCACGGCCGGCGTAATAGGAATATTCGGGGTTTACTATTTCGTAGGTAATGGCGTCGGGGATGAATACCATGATGCGCCAGTAGCTTTCGCCATCAAAATAGTAATATTTACCATCCTCTTTATTGGGAATGAAATTAAGTACTTTACGCTCTATATCGTCTTCTCCTTTTTCTTCCAGTTTTTTGCGGATATGGGCGGTTACTGCGGCAATGTTATTCTGCAACATATCTACATTCTGGAAAATGGCATGGTTAATGCGTTGAAGTACATAGTCGGGTTTGCCGGGTTCTGAGTTTTTAACTTTGAAGGTGTCGTTAATTAAACCGCTTCCGAGAGGTGTTATTTCACTGATTCCGCCTTGGATAGCGAAATGTGACACAATGTCGTTCATTTTGTTCATAAATAAATTCTTATTAAGGTTAAAATTCTCACAAAAATAACTTAGTTTTTGGGGATTGCAAAAGATTGCGGAATAACAAACATTAATTAACGTGAATAGTGGCAATTCGTTTTTTATGGGTGCAGCTCTTCAAATTCTGCATTCAGTTCCTGAACCTGTTTGACTGTATCGTCCAGTTCCCCGGGCGGCAGGTCGAAACTATACCAGCCGTTATAACAATCTGTTACATACCATTTACCTTCGATTTGTTCGAATACTACCCGTAAATCGAGTTCGGATTCTTCATATCCGGCTTCAAATTCTTTGCGGACGGGTTCATTTAATACAAACCGGGCTACATAAATGCCGCCTTCTTCCTGCGATACACGTTCTTCACGGAATGACTCGTTGTCGAGTAGCGGCCATTTTTCACGGGTAAACTGGAATTCTTTTTCCTCACCATCATCTGTAACCAGGAGTATGGGGCTGGCTAATGGGAATTTCACCCGTTCGTACTGAAACGATGCGCTGGTAGTAAATTTATTGAGGAATGTTTTGAAATCTTCCGTCTTCTGCGCGTTTCCCCAGGAAACAGCGATGAAAAGGAATAAAGTGATTATAATTGCTTTGAATCTCATAATTTTAAATGTTTATGTTTTGTTTTGTGGACGGTTCGCGAACCGTTCCTATCGGGATTTTAAATATTCGTAACCAAAGCGGCAGTACAGGCATTTTTTCTTGTCGCAATATTCTTTTTGCAATTGGATGAGTGCTTGCGAATCGGCCGCGGTGAAAACGGGAATTCCTGTCCCGTCCCATAGTTTGGTTACATAATTGTTTTCTGCTTTGAGGCTTTCTAATAATGAGGTAGCCCGCGAGCAATATATTTCATTGTTTCTGCTTAGTCCATAGGCATATAAAAAGGGTACTACTGTATTGATAATTATTAAATTAATCGAACCGGTGCCCAGAGTTTTCTCTTTACGGGGAGAGATTTTGTCGAAATTATAATGCTCTTCCCAGTAAACAGAAGTACCTGTTTGCAGCACGGTTTGTAATGCTTCAATCGTTTCGGCTTCGATGATGCGGGAGAATATTCCCTCCTTTTGATGGTAAAACCAGGCAAGTTGCGCTACACGCACATGCGGAAAGTTTCCGGGACGCATACGCAGGTATTTCCACTGAGCCGGGTCTTTTCGTTCAAGATTGAACTTCTGTACAAGAAATTTATATTCTTTCTGTAGTTCCCGGTAATATTCATCAGGTAAATTGTTTTCAAGTAAACCGGCATGTCCGAAAAAGAACGCTTCGACCTGGAACAAACTATCTCGATGTTTATCAACAGCCCGGAATGGAAGTTGGCTGGCCCATGCTTCGAAAGCATCTCCATTTACCCCAAAACCGAAATTACGTGCTAAGGTAATGAAAAAAGCGTCTTCCCAGTGATTATTGAGCTGCTGTAAACGTTTTTTGATGATATTTGTTTTTTGTTCGAATCTTTCGCTTTGCAAAGCGCTGAACCAGGAGTGGACGGATAGTTTGGAGAGTGTCGGCACAACGGAGTAGCAGGGCGGTTTCATTTCGGCTAATCTCAATTCATCGTATCGTTGCTTTACGCTGTCGGGGCAAGATAGCTGTAACTGCGGAATCTTCCGGCCGTCGGTACTTATAATATCACAATCTACCTCGCCGGCAACATGGAGTATAACGGAGTCGTATGCTTTATCCGTTTCGTGTCCATGCCGTTTCCAGTTCGATGAAATGGTGTGAATTTCAACATTGCCTACCCACATGGTGTCGTTAATCTTTATTTTCGCATTGAAAAAGTCTGGGCCTGCGTGGTGATTGGGAAGTCCGGGGTCGATGACTTCAATAGGTTCGCCCGAAACTGTATGCAGTTCGCCCAGCGGAAAGATTTTGTGTTTCCATACGTAATGTAGTAATTGTTCCATGTGTTAACAAGGTATTAATGTGCAGCAAAAATAATAACTTACAGTGCAAAATCCTTATCTTTGCGACAAATAATTAAGTTTTAAGTAATAAGTTGTGAGTTTTAAGTTTTCTAGCAAAGACTCTTGCTTGATATTTATAATTTAATCAATCATGCGGAACAATAATTTGTTAGGTACTTTTCCGCATGGTTCAACCGGAACGGTTGTTAATCTTGGTAGCCCGGTTGGCTTTAGCCCCGGGTTGAGATAAGATATTAATGTAGTTGCATGCCAAAGGTATGCAATCTCATTAAGAAAAAGCTTTTGGATAAATATCGCGTACCTTTGGCACGCTGTTTTCTTTGGTTATACGTTTGCCCCGGGGCTAAAGCCAACCGGGCAACCAAGATTTACAGCCGTTCCGGCTGAACCATGCGGTACTATAATTAACAACTGGTTGCATTATAACATAAAACTTATAGCTTATAACTCAAGACTCATAACTCATAATTCATAACTTAAAATGAAATTAGCATTAATAGGATACGGCAAGATGGGCAAAGAGATTGAACAAATCGCCCTGAACCGTGGACACGAAATTGTTTGCATTATTGATATCGACAACCAACAGGATTTTGAGTCGGAAGCTTTCCGCTCGGCCGATGTGGCTATTGAGTTCACCAACCCCATGGTTGCATACAGCAATTATATAAAAACATTCAACGCGGGTGTTAAGCTTGTTTCGGGTAGTACCGGATGGATGGACGAGCACGGCGATGAAATCAGGGAGATGTGCGAAAAAGGAGGTAAAACTCTTTTCTGGGCTTCGAACTTTAGCCTCGGGGTTACTATCTTTTCGGCTGTCAATAAATACCTGGCACGTATAATGAACCAGTTCCCTGAATTCGATGTTACTATGAGCGAAACTCACCATATCCATAAGCTGGATGCTCCCAGTGGTACAGCCATTACGCTGGCCGAAGGTATTCTGGAAAACCTGGACAGAAAAAAAGAATGGGTGAAAGGAACAGAAGCCGGTGATGAGCAAATTCCAATCGAATCTATCCGGGAGGGGGAGGTTTTTGGTATTCACTCTATTAACTATCGTTCTGCTTCGGATACCATAACTCTTACCCATGATGCTAAAAACAGAAAAGGGTTTGCGCTGGGCGCTGTATTGGCTGCCGAATTTACAGCCGGAAAGCAAGGCTATCTGGGTATGTGTGATTTATTTCCGTTTTTAGCGACTGATTAAATAAAAAAATAAGAATGAGAAAAGCAACGCGCCGCCAGTGGATTACCTTTTCGATAGTACTGGCATTATATCTTTTGTTCCTGCTCTGGATTAGAAGCTGGTGGGGATTGTTATTTGTTCCCATATTATTCGATATTTATATCAGTAAAATTATTCCGTGGACTTTCTGGAAAAAATCCGAAAATAAAACCCTGCGCGATGTAATGAGTTGGGTGGATGCAATTGTATTCTCGTTGATAGCGGTGTACTTTGTGAATATATATCTGTTCCAAAACTATCAGATTCCCTCTTCTTCATTGGAGAAGTCTCTGCTTGTAGGCGATTTCCTGTATGTGAGCAAAGTAAGTTACGGCCCCCGTGTGCCGAATACCCCGCTTTCCATGCCTCTGGCACAACACACCTTGCCGATTGTTAACACAAAATCATACATCGAGTGGCCTCAATGGCCGTATAAACGGGTGAAAGGTTTCGGGAAAGTGAAACTTAACGACATTGTGGTTTTCAACTTCCCCGCGGGTGATACCGTGGCGTTGAACGACCAGCAGCGCGATTTTTATTCAATCGCCTATTCTGAGGGTCGGAAAATGTTTGCCAACAACCGTGTAGATATGGATAGTCTTACCCGCGAGCAACAACGTATTATCTACGACGCCTATTACGAAGCGGGTAGTAAAGCCATACATACCAATCCACGTATGTACGGAGAGGTTGTTTACCGCCCTGTAGACCGCCGCGAGAATTATGTTAAACGTTGTGTTGGCTTACCTGGCGATACTATGAAAATAATCGACGGACAAGTACTTATCAACGGTAACCCTATTGAGAACGCCGAAGGTTTACAATTCAATTACTTCGTACAAACTACCGGCCCGCTTATTCCGCAGGATATGTTCCGGGAACTGGGTATCAGCCTGGAAGACCAGATTCTATGGCCTACAACCGAGGGTTGGTCCACCTACTTCACCCAATACGGTATTAACGGCCGGAATGGACAGGGCGCACTCAATCCTATATACAACCTGCCACTTACACAAAAGATGCTTAGTACTCTTTCGGCGAATACTGCACTTATCCAGAAGATAGTAAGGGAACCGGAAGAACTGACAGGTGGCATATTATATCCGCCTAATCTGCATACTAACTGGGATAGAAACAACTACGGCCCGCTATGGATACCTGCCAAAGGCGAAACGATTACTCTGACCGGGGATAACCTGCCGATATACGAAAGATGTATCCGTGCTTATGAAGGAAATACGCTGGAAGTAAAATCCGATGGAATCTATATTAATGGAGTGAAAACGGATACTTATACATTCCAGATGGATTATTACTGGATGATGGGCGATAACCGCGACAAGTCGGCCGACTCTCGTTTCTGGGGATTCGTTCCCGAAGACCATGTAGTTGGAAAACCCCTGCTTGTATGGCTTTCTCTGGATAAAGACCGCGGCTGGTTCGATGGTAAAATTCGTTGGAGTCGCCTGTTTACGCGGGTTCGCTAAATTGTAACACTTCAATCCCCGGAGTAAATACTTATGAAACGAGTATGGAAATGGATTGTTTTTCTGGCAAGCGCATTCCTGATTGTGTTTTTGCTCCGTGGGTTTCTGTTCATTCCTTATGTTATACCCTCTTCGGGTATGGAAAATGCCTTGTACAAGGGCGACCGTATTGTAGTCAATAAATGGAGCTACGGTCTGCGGGTTCCGTATATGTCTCTTTTCTCTTACCATCGCTGGCTCCCGAAAGAGGTACATCTGGGCGATATTGCCGTATTCAACGACCCTGCTTCGTCCGAAGCGGTTATTGATAAACGCCAGGTTTATCTCAGCCGTTGCCTGGGTTTGCCCGGCGATACCCTGCTAATAGATACTTTATTTACGGTCATGTCTCGTTGGGAAAAAGCCGGTCCCGACCGGAAGAGGCTGTACACCTATCCTTCCGAAAAGGAGAACGAGATGAATTCATTGCTCAATGTACTTGCTTTGAATGATAACCGCCTGATGGGAGAGAATGAGAAAGAAAAGGTACGTAGTTTTAGCCGTTACGAAATATATCTTATTGAACAAGCATTGGGAGAAGGTAACTGGATTATTCCTGTTCAGGCTCAGGATACCATACCGGAAGAAAGGAAACTGGTTGTTCCTCAGTCGGGACAAACGATTGAATTCGCTCCCTGGAACCGTACCTTGTATATGAACATGGTTGTTCTGCATGAGAATCCGCAAGCCCGTATTACCAACGATACCCTTTTTGTGGATAATAAACCGATGGAATCGTACACTTTTACCCAGGATTACTATTGGATGGTTTCCAATAATTCCGTCAATATGGCCGATTCCCGCTTATTTGGATTTGTTCCTGTGAATCACCTGATAGGCCGTGCTGCTTTTATCTGGTTCTCGAAAGAACCGGATACGGATTTGCTCGAAGGGTATCGCTGGAACAGAGTTTTAAAAGCCGCAAGATAACGAATATGATTTTCAAAGATAAAACCGTTCTGTTAAGTTCAGCCTACCTGCCTCCAATTGAATACTTTTCCAAACTTTTTCATTACGGTAAAGTAGTCATCGAACAATACGACCATTATTTGAAACAGACTTACCGGAACCGTTGCCACATTGCGGGACCATCAGGGGTACAATCCTTATCTATTCCTATTGTAAGGCCGGATACATTGAAAGCCTTTACAAAAGACATCCGTATTTCCGACCACGGAAACTGGCGGCACCTGCACTGGAATGCGATTGAATCGGCTTATAATAGTACACCTTTTTTCGAATATTATAAGGATGATTTCCGGCCGTTCTACGAAAAGAGATATGAGTTTTTAGCCGATTTCAACGAGGAAATTATGCGGTTGTTATGCGCATTGATTGATATTCAGCCGGATATAAAACGGAGTACTGAATATCAGACAAGTTTACTTCCGGATGAGGCAGACTTCCGTGAATTAATACACCCTAAGAAAGACAATGTATTGGTAGATCCTGAATTTATATCTATTCCTTATTATCAGGTTTTTGAAAGCCGGCTTGGTTTCCTTTCAAATTTAAGTGTGATTGATTTGCTGTTTAATATGGGGCCGGAGAGCTTGTTGGTGTTGAGTCGGTCGATGTCTCCTACTGATATGTGGTGATTTATAAGTAGATGTTCATAATTAATTCGTATTATTCTGTTATGAACCCGTATGGTTCAGCCGGAACGGCTGTAATCTTGGTAGCCCGTTGCTTTAGCTTCGGGTTGTAAGCAAACCCCACATTCTTGCGTGCTGAAAGTACGCAATCTAATTATCAATACTCACCCAATCAAACAAATACGATTCTTCAAACGCAATCCCCGCCTTATTTAACATATCCATATATTCCTCTCTAAATGTTCTTTTACGGTGATGTTCTTGCTGATTCATGATATATTGACTTACCTGTTCGACTTGTGAACGCGAATAACTGAGCACTCCATATCCACTTTGCCACTTAAAATGTTTGTTTTTGTCAAACCGTTCATGAATAAACTTGGATGAAGAGCCCTTAACTTCTCTTACTAAATCACTTATTAATACTGTTGGACGTATTCCAAGCAATATATGAGTATGATCCGGATTACAATAAATAGCTAATACCTTACAATTGTGATTGGATATGATGCCACAAATATATTTTTCTAATTCATCTTTCCACTCTTTTTTTATCAATGAAGATTGATGAGCTTTGACTGCAAATACAAGTTGTATGTGCAATTGAGAATAGGTTCCAGCCATAAATCGTGTATTAATGATTATCGGCAAATATAATTATTTGAGGTGAAATAGGCAAGATGAGATTGCGTACTTTCAGCACGCAATGTTGGTGGGTATGGCTAATGCTAATAACCCGAAGCTAAAGCAACGGGCTACCAAGATTAACAACCGTTCCGGTTGAGCCATGCGGGATAATGATATATACAGAGAATTTACTTAAGTAGATGACATTGTGATAAATCTACCTGGCAAAGAAAGGAACTTATTTCAGCGACAACTCCTTTACAATATGCCCTGCATTTCCAAACCTCTCCATAATAAACAACATATACCGCACATCTACCCCGATACAACGTTGCAAATCCGGTTCATACTGGTAATCGCTACTCATGGCCTCCCAGTTTCCATCGAAAGCCAGCCCGATTAATTCGCCGTTCTCATTGAACATTGCGCTTCCTGAGTTACCTCCGGTAATATCATTATTCGAGATAAAACAAACACTCATTTCTCCGTTCTTATCGGCATATCTACCAAAATCGCCGGTACTTAAAAGCTCTAATATCTCCGGCTGAACTTTAAAATCCCTGTCGCCGTAATGCGCCCGAGCCTTTTCGATGATACCTGTAGAAGTGGTATAATAATCATATTCGCCACCATCAAAAGGAGTATATCCCCGCACGGTACCAAAACTCAGACGCATGGTCGAGTTGGCATCCGGGTAGTAATTCTTATCAGCATACATACGGCGGAGGGCGGCATTGTACAGTCTTTCGCCCTCGACCACTTTTTCGGTAGATGGCATAACTGCCTGGTTCATCTCGAAAACTTTCACTATCAGGTCGATGGAAAGGGAAACAGCAGGGTCGTCCATCAAACTGTAAGTGGTATCCCGTTCAAGGAAAAGCTTTAAGCCTGCGGAGGTATCTAGTTTGGTGTTTGCGTAAATATCATCTACGAATTGCTCGTCGTTACCATTATAATCGCTGGCTATAACGGCATAAAAATCTGGGAGGAAGGTTGAATCTACCTGTGTGCGGTAAGCCTTAATCATAGCGGTAAATACCTTTTTATCGAGTTCTACATCCAGGTTTTCGTATTTTTCGAGCAGTCGGCGGAAGTTGGCAACGAGTTGCTTTTCTTCGGCTTCATAGTCGAAGTTCAGTATGTCCAGTGACAACTGCACCAGTTCCGGGCCGTTGAGAAAAGCTTCGCCGAAGTACGACATGGCCCGGTCGGTAACCCGACGCTCCTTGTAAGCCAGTTCCAAAGATGAAATCAGGTGCAGTAGGTTTTCGCGTTCAGCTGGGTTATTCTGTATCCAACGTAGGAGACTCGCTTCCATATCGCGTTTCTTTTCCAGAACTTTCAATTGGCGGATGGATTTGTTGGAGCCGATACTGTTTTTCCAGTAATTCGAGCTTTCATCGTATTTCGAAGCGTATTTAATGCGGATATCCGCATCCCGGTTCATGGCTTCTTTCCAAATCTCTTGCTTTACACCACGTATATCAATCATGGCTTGGTTGAGGCCGTTCATCCGTTCTTCAATCCCGAAAGAAGACATATAACGTTCCGTTCTTCCCGGATAGCCTAGCGTCATACAAAATGAACCCTCGTTGTATCCGTCCAGCGATACCGGAGCAAAGTATTTGGGTCGGAAAGGAACGTTTTCATCGGAATAATTGGCGGGTTTGTTCTCTTTATTCGCATAGATGCGGAATACGCTGAAATCTCCCGTATGGCGTGGCCATACCCAGTTGTCGGTATCCCAACCGAACTTTCCGACAGAGGAGGGTGGTGCATAAACCAGCCTTACATCGTTGTAATCCTGATAAACGGAGAGCCAGAATTCATTGCCGCCGTAATAGGTATCAACCATAGCAACTACCGTAGTGTCTTTGGCATATACCTCTTCTTCAATCGCAAATTTCAGTGAGTCGATAACGCTTTCGCGTTCCTGTTCCGTCATCGAAGCGTTGGTTGCTCCCAGGATGCGCTTGGTTACATCTTCCGTACGAAGCAGGAAGCGGACATATAATTCGGGGTTCGGCAGTTCTTCCGAACGGTTGTGAGCCGTGAATCCGTTTTCCAGGAAATCATTCTGAACACTGCTATGCTGGCGGATAGCGTCGAATCCGCAGTGATGGTTGGTGAATACTAATCCGTCTTCCGATACAACCACGCCCGAGCAGAAGCCCCCAAAGCTGACCACTGCATCGGTAAGCGAAGCCTTTTTCGGGTTAAATAATTTATCGGCCGGTAGTTTGAGGCCGACTTCTTTGAGCGTTTTGCGGGTCTCTTTGTTCAGGTTTCCCAGCATCCACATGCCCTCATCGGCATGGGCGAACGTAACGCCGGTCAGAAGCGCTACCGAAACAATAAATTTCTTCATTCTTTGTAGGTTGTTCATTTGGTACGGTTTTTTTTCATCAAACGATTTAGTATGGGTATTTGGCTTAGTGGTAAGTCTTTTTTGATGGTGTATGCTAAAAATACGCAGAGTAACAGCGTGCGGAATGCAAGCCTGATTATCATATTTTCGGGTACAACGAATAGCGAAACGACATACAACGCGGCAGCCAGTAATATATAAACGCTTATCGCCCGTAAATTATACTCAATAGGGTATTTCTTTTGTCCCAGGAAATACGAAATAACTGTTATCACGGCATATCCAGCCAGCCCCGCCCAGGCGCAGGCCATGTAACCGTAGGTAGGTATTAGCAATACGTTAAGACCTACGATGATAATACAGCCGATAAGCGAAAACCACGCTCCCCACTTGGTTTCGTCAATGAGTTTGTACCAGAATGAGAGGTTAAAGTAAACCCCCATCAGTATTTCGGCCGACATAACGATGGGTACCACCCGAAGCCCCTCCCAATAACCGGGGGCAATGATGCACCGAATGATATCGAGGTAAAACATTACCGCCAGAAATGCCAGTAAAGCGAAAATAATATAATATTTCATCCCGTCGGCGTACGTTTTCCGGTTGTCGGAACTGTCGCTGCGGCTGAAAACAAAGGGTTCGTACGCATATCTGAATGCCTGGGTCAGCATCAGCATAATGGCGGCTATCTTGGTACAGGCGCTATAGATACCGAGCAAAACCATTCCCTGCTCCTTGTCGGGGTAGATTTTGGGAAAGATAATTTTATCTACGTTCTGGTTCAGAATACCTACCAACCCTAAAGTCATCAGGGGGAAGGAATAGTTGAAAATACGCTTCATCAAAGCCCTGTCGAATACATACGGGAATCCGCGCAGTACAGGAATAAAGAAAAGCATCTGTATACATACGGATATCAGGTTGGCAAGGAAGACATAACCCACACCGAACGTTGGGTCGTAAAACCACGATATAAGCCCTGGTGAATGCTCGTATAGCCACGGGCAAAGCAACAGGAAAAAAAGGTTCAGTACTATCGTAATCAATATTCCCAGAAGCCGGATGATGGCAAACCGGATCGGTCGTTGTTTGTAGCGCAGATAGGAGAAAGGGATGCTCTGAAAAGCATCCAGCGCCACGATAACGGCCATCATACCGATGTATTCGGGATGTTCGGCATGCCCCATCAGGGCGGATATGGGTTGAAGAAATATCAGGGAGAGCAATACAAACAGGGTAGAAGTGCTTCCTACCATTATCAGGATACTCGAATAAACCTTTTGCGGATTCTCGTCTTTTTTGTTGGCAAAGCGGAAGAATCCCGTTTCCATGCCGTAGGTAAGCAGTACCAGTAAAACGGATGTATACGCGTAAATGTTGGTGATTACTCCGTATCCGCCCGACCCGGCAACAAATACATAGGAGTAAAGTGTAACAAGCGGGTAATTTATTAACCGGCCCACAATACTACTCAGGCCGTATATAGCGGTGTCTTTGGCAAGTGCTTTCAGATGTGACATGGCGAGTAGTTTATCATAAGCGGAATGGGGCGGGGGCTAGTCGAACAGCATATTCTGTCGTCCGTTGTAAAGACTGCGGCCCAGATGTTTATAAGCCAGTTCGGTTACTTCGCGGCCGCGGGGGGTGCGTTTCAGGAAGCCCTCTTTAATAAGAAAGGGTTCGTACACTTCCTCAATCGTTCCCGCATCTTCGCCCAGGGCGGTAGAGATGGTGGTAAGACCCACGGGGCCACCACTGAATTTATCTATAATAGTGCAAAGTATCTTATTATCGATTTCATCGAGTCCGTACCGGTCGATGTTCAACGCTTCCAGGGCAAACTGGGCTATTTCCGTGTCAATGGAGCCGGAACCTTTCACCTGCGCAAAATCCCTCACCCGGCGCAACAGGGCATTGGCAATACGTGGAGTTCCCCGGCTTCGGGAGGCTATTTCGTTAGCCGCCTGGTAGGAGCAGGGTACATTTAATATTCTTGCCGAGCGTTTTATAATGCCGCTCAATACATCATCATCGTAATATTCGAGGTGTAGATTTATCCCGAATCTTGCCCGCAGAGGAGCCGTGAGCAAACCGCTCCGGGTCGTAGCGCCTACCAGCGTGAAAGGACTTAAATCAATCTGAATACTTCGTGCCGAGGGGCCTTTATCAATCATAATATCGATGCGGTAATCTTCCATAGCCGAGTACAAATACTCTTCGACTACGGGCGAAAGCCGGTGTATTTCGTCGATGAAAAGGACATCATTAGGTTCCAGACTGGTAAGAACACCAGCCAAATCTCCCGGCTTATCGAGTACGGGGCCGGAGGTTATCTTGAATCCTACACCCAGTTCATTGGCAATGATATTGGAGAGTGTTGTCTTTCCCAACCCCGGAGGGCCGTGCAGCAAAACATGGTCGAGTGCTTCGCCACGCATCCGGGCGGCCTGAACGAAAATGCGGAGATTCTCCACCACTTTCTCCTGTCCGCTGAAGTCGTTGAAGCTGAGCGGTCGCAATACATTTTCGTATTCGCGGTCGCTGTTGTTTAACCTTTCGTTTCGTATATCAAAGTTTTCTTCCATGTAGATGCCTTAGAAATGACGAACAAAGGTATAAAAAGATTGAATGGTATCCCAATAATTAAATGAAATTAGCAAAAGCAGTATTATTTGTATATCAGAATCGAAAGCCGCTCTCTATCGAACATTTCATTTGCCACATCCCAAAGAACATCCGCCGTCAAAGCTTCAATACGTTTAAAAACCGCTTCGCCCGACTCGTATTTATTGTAATGCAGAAAAGATTTAGCCATTCCCAGGGCGTTATTCTCGTTATTATCCGATACAACTCCTATCTGCCCGATAAGTTGTTTCTTGGCAGCAGCCAACTGAGAACCTGACATACGGGTATCGCACATCCGTTTCAATTCTTTATAGGTGAGTGACAGGCATTTATCCACATCATTTTTATCAGCTCCGAAGTAAATGCAGAATGCTCCCGTATCGGTGTACGAAGTCAGGTTCGACTCTACATTATATACCAGTCCGCGACGTTCGCGCAGCGATACATTCAGGCGGCTGTTCATCCCCGGGCCACCCAGGACATTGTTTAACAGATAAAGTCCCGTCCGCTTTTCATTATATGCGCTGTACCCCCTGTTTCCTATCATAACGTGTGCCTGGTGGGTGTTTTTGTCAACCATTAATACTTCCGGTTTATATTCCGGCGGTGGCATACGCTTATTAGTAATTTCCACGAAAGGTATCTCAGTTATCTGTTTTTCCAGTGTCCGGATTACTTTCTTGAAATCCAGGTTAGCCAGAACAAAGAACACCATATTCGACGGATGATAATACCGTGATACAAAATCCACAATATTTTGTGTGCGAAATGTCTTTAACAAATCCGGTTCGCCGAGAATATTATGCCCGAGGGCATGGTTACGGAATATCATATTCTCGAATTCATCGAAAATAAGTTCCGATGGATTGTCTTCATACGACTGGATTTCGTCGATGATAACTTCCGTTTCCTTCTCCACTTCTACCGGAGGAAAAACAGAATGAAACACAATATCCGTCAGCAATTCCGCTGCCCGGTCGAAGTGTTCAGACAGAAAAGCGGAATAAACAACCGTTTCTTCTTTGTTGGTATAAGCGTTTAATTCGCCTCCCACATTTTCCATGCGGTTCAAGATGTGCCAGGCTTTTCTTTTCCGTGTTCCCTTGAAAATAAGATGCTCTACAAAATGCGCCATGCCCTGCTCCGTGTCGTATTCATCGCGTGTACCCGCATTGATGGCGTACCCGCAATAAGCAACTTTGGATGCAGTCGGCGTATGTATAACCCGGAGTCCGTTAGGGAAAGTATGTTGATTGTAATTCATTATAAACTATGTCCTTGTCCGTTTTGACGGCGCAAAAATACAACAAAACTTGGTGGGATTTATAGAATAGCCGATAATTCCTCGTTTATTTCTTGTACCTTTTTAGCCTGAATTATTCGTGTTTACTGCAAACAGGTAAGAAATGATGAAAATTGAACACGGAAGCATAGAGGTACGGAGCCACAGACCTTTTAATTGCCCGGAGGGCATTTATATCAATAGAAAACAATAAATATCAATAAACACAACTCCCTTGGGAGTTGCATAGTACCGACTTAGCTATGCAACCCGTATCGGGTTGTGTTTGTTGTTATTGTGCTTTTCTATTGATATAGATGCCCTCCGGGCAATTAAAAACTCTGTGCCTCTGTGTCTCTGTGTTCTAATGAAAATAGTTTAACTCAAAACAGAATGAAATGAGGTAAATTTACCCCTTTTAATAACCTCCCTGTACGATGTAAATATCGTACAGGGAGGATATCTATTTCCTCCTCCGATGATATAGATATCTTCCTGGTACGATATCTATTTCCTTCGGGTACGATATCTATTTCCTCCTGGCACGATATTAATATCCTGAGAAGAGGAAATTAAGAGCCTTTACATTTAATCATTCAGGAATTTTATATATGTTTGCACCCATAAACCTAGCACACATTATACGCATGCGAAAAGTAATAGGAATAGGAGAGACCATACTCGATATTATTTTCCGGGACAACCAACCATCTATGGCAGTGCCCGGCGGTTCGGTATTTAACGGAATCATATCCCTCGGCCGTGTGGGTGCTGAAGTAGCATTCATCAGCGAAACCGGGAATGATCGTGTAGGAACCGGAATTCTCGACTTTATGAAGCAAAACAACGTTTCCACCGCCCACATGAATATCTTTCGCGACGGGCAATCACCCGTGTCGCTGGCTTTTCTGGACGATAACAAAGATGCTGAATACCTGTTCTACCGGAATTACCCCAACCAACGGCTGGATGTCGTTATCCCACGAATAAACGAAGACGATATCGTAATCTTCGGCTCCTTTTACGCCATCAACCCGGCCGTACGCGAACGTGTGATTGAGATTCTGGAACTTGCCCGCGAACGGAAAGCCATTGTTTACTACGACCCGAATTTCCGGAGCGCGCATAAAGATGAAGCCATGAGGTTGACTCCATCCATCATTGAGAATCTGGAATATGCCGACATTGTACGCGGTTCTATGGAGGATTTTGGTAATATGTACAATATGGACGACGTAGATAAAATTTATAAAGAAAAAATACAATTCTATTGCCGCAACTTTATCTGCACCAACGGCAAAGAAAACATTGCTATGCGAACCACAAGCATCACCAAAGAATACCCTGTGAATGATATTACACCGGTAAGTACCATCGGCGCAGGCGATAATTTCAATGCCGGAATTATCTACGGACTGTTAAAATATGATGTAGGATACCGGGAGCTGAACACCCTTAACGAAGCGACCTGGGATAAGATAATACGTTGCGGACAAGCATTCGCATCCGAGGTGTGTATGGGGTATTCCAACTCCGTATCCATCGAATTTGCCCGTGAATACGCAATCTCTTAAAAAGTTTATACTTTCGCTAATTATCGCAAACATATCTTACAGTGAACTTAGAATTCATATCTTTGTATGTTAGGAAACGGAATGGCTGCTAATATGAATAAGAATCTTTTAGGTTGGTTTACTTTTATTTTACTGCTTCCCTCTTGTTCGGATAATTCGCCCGATATAT
This sequence comes from Bacteroides sp., assembly GCA_032108265.1. Lineage (GTDB taxonomy): Bacteria > Bacteroidota > Bacteroidia > Bacteroidales > Bacteroidaceae > Bacteroides. The sequence goes on along the minus strand of DAMCMT010000002.1, from coordinate 13,355 downwards.
CGGTTGTATGCGAAGAGAACAGCGTGGGGAACCATGTAATCAAATGGGAAACAACCCCCACTATCGAAGGGAAGTTGAAGATATACGCTTCCACCAATCCCGATAAGATTTCCCGCAAGCATCCGGTAGCTACTACTAATATTTCCGACCAGCTCATTACAATTGTAACTTCCGACCCATCCAAACGCTTTTACTATAAGCTCGTATTCGATGGAAAATACGAGGAGGTAGTAGGCAGCCGCAATATAAATATTCCGGGAATACAAAATTTCCGGGACATCGGTGGATACACCCTTCCGAAAAAGAAAGAAACCCGCTGGGGAATGCTTTACCGTTCGGGAGAAATAGGCGATATTCCTTATTCGGCCTACGGGAAGCTGCAAAATATGGGCATTAAAACGGTAGTCGACCTCCGTACGGCAGCCGAAGTCGCCGAAGGCGGCAGCCCCGACGAGCATTCACTCAATATAGTCCATATCCCCATAAATATACCCAATACCAACGACGTACTTAAAGAACTGCGCGACGGTAAAATAAGGAACGACAGTATTTATCGCCTCATGCTCCGTATGAATCGCGACCTCGTAACTAATTACAACCCCCAATACAGGAAAATCTTTGATGTATTGCTCGAAGAAGATAACTATCCGTTGGTTATCCACTGCACCACCGGAAAAGGCAGAACCGCCATCGCATCCGCCCTTATATTATATACTCTGGGCGTAACCCAAGACGTCATCATGTCCGACTACCGCATGAGTAATAATTTCTTTGACATACCGGGAGTATCCAGCTTTGCCTACCGGCTTCCATCCAACGCCCAGGAAGCTATTACTACGCTTTTCTCGGCTCGTGAGGGGTTCCTGAACGCCGCAAAACAGCAAGTTGATAAAAATTACGGTAGCATGGACGCTTATCTGCACAACGGTATCGGCCTGACCGACGATGAAATAAAACAACTGAAAAACATCCTCCTACACTGATTATTAAATAATTATCCCTACCTTTGCGGCGAATTTTAGGTTGTGAGTTTAAAGTAATGAGTTATGAGTGCCTCAATTGGCATAGTATTTCAAGGTTGGGAACTCATAGCTACTAAAACTTATCACTTAATACATATTTAATGAAGACTTTTGAAGAGTTAGGCGTTTCCCCGGAAATACTTAAAGCAATTGAAGAAATGGGATACGCCGCCCCCATGCCCGTACAGGAAGAGGTAATACCTTATTTATTGGGCGAAAACAACGACATCGTAGCGCTGGCACAAACAGGAACAGGAAAAACTGCCGCATTTGGTTTACCGATTATTCAGAAAATTGACGTTCGTAACAAAGTACCACAATCCCTCGTATTATGTCCTACCCGCGAACTTTGTCTGCAAATTGCCGGCGACCTGAGCGATTATTCCAAATACGTTGACGGTCTTAAAGTACTCCCCGTTTATGGAGGTTCATCCATTGACAGCCAGATTAGAAGCCTGAAAAGAGGTGTACACATCATTGTAGCCACCCCGGGACGTTTGCTCGACCTGATGGAACGCAAAACCGTATCCCTTACTACCGTTCGTAATGTAATCCTCGACGAGGCCGATGAAATGCTCAATATGGGTTTCACCGACAGCATCAATGCCATCCTTGCCGATGTTCCGGAAGACAGGAATACCCTGCTTTTCTCGGCAACCATGAGCCCCGACATTGCCCGGATATCTAAGAAATACCTGCGTAATGCCAAAGAAATAACCATTGGCCGCAAGAACGAAAGTACCAACGCGGTGAAACATGTGGCCTACGTCGTTCACGCCAAAGACAAATACGCCGCCCTGAAAAGAGTAGTAGATTATTACCCGCAAATATACGGTATCATCTTTTGCCGCACCCGCAAAGAAACCCAGGAAATAGCCGATAAACTCATGCAGGAGGGATATAACGCCGATTCTTTGCACGGCGAGCTTTCCCAGGCTCAGCGCGATGCCGTAATGCAGAAATTCCGCATTCGCAACCTGCAATTGCTGGTAGCTACCGATGTAGCCGCCCGCGGACTGGATGTAGACGATCTGACCCACGTTATCAACTACGGACTACCCGATGATACCGAAAGTTATACCCACCGTAGCGGCCGTACCGGTCGCGCCGGAAAAACCGGTACTTCAATCGCCATCATCAATCTACGCGAAAAAGGTAAAATGCGTGATATCGAACGGATGATCGGAAAGAAATTCATCGCCGGTGTAATGCCATCCAACAAACAGATTTGTGAGAAACAATTGATTAAAGTTATCGATGAAATCGAGAAAGTAAAGGTTAACGAGGAAGAAATCGGCGACTATATGCCATCCATCTACCGCAAACTGGAATGGCTGGATAAAGAAGATATCATCAAACGCATGGTATCATTGGAGTTCAACCGCTTCCTGGAATATTACCGTGACCGCGAAGAAATCGAAATCCCTTCCGACAGCCGCAAAGAACGTCCTCAACAGGAAAGACGCGGCCGCGAAACCGACCAGGATAAAACCGGACGCAAAGCGGAACCCGGATTTACCCGCCTATTCATCAGTCTGGGTAAAGCTGATAATTTCTATCCGGCGCAATTGATTGAACTGATAAATAAGAACCTCCCCCGCCGCGTACGCGTCGGAAAGATTGACTTGCTGAAAAGCTTCTCTTTCTTTGAGGTAGAGGAAAAACAAGCATCTACCGTAATCAAAGCATTGAACAAAGCATCTTTTAATGGACGGAAGATAAACGTTGAAGAGGCAGGTGATGCGCCAAAGGCATCAGGTAGACCATCTCCGAGGCGAGAACAAACCGGTGTAACAGGTGGTGGAATGAAAAAAAATAAAACCCGCGAAGAAAGAGGATATTCTGCATCCCGCGGACCCAAAAAGAAAGACGACTGGAGGCAATTCTTAGAACAACCCGAACCGGATTTCTTGGAAGAAGGTTGGGCAAGAAGGAAACCGAAGAAATAAATATAGAGCAGTTATAAGGGGGTACCCAGAAGATCCTCCTCCCTCCGGGCACCTCTTCCAAAGAAGGACACTATGCGGATATACTATTTAGCGTAGTTGTCCTTCTTTGGAAGAGGTGCCCGGAGGGAGGAGGATTTTTCTTGTACGACCCGTCGATTCACAATACATAGGGAAAGTTCGTGAAATGTTTTGTGTGCGCACACAAAATGTCTTATATTTGTGTCATCAATGACATCATCGCCATAAATTAACACGAATATATACCATGAAAAAGAAACAGCTACTAACCTTAATCCTGGCCTGCCTTTTCGGAATTACCGGCACACAGGCGCAATCTATCTGGGATAAATCACATCTGGAATACGTAAAACAATCCATCGACCAACCGGCTTACAACAAAGCCTACCAAGCACTCATTCAACAAGCCGAACGAGCCATGCAAAAACCCGCCCCCTCGGTAATGATGAAAAAAAAAGCCCCGGCCAGCGGCGATAAACACGATTATATGAGCCAGGCACGCTACGTATGGCCCGACCCAACTAAACCCGACGGACTTCCGTACATAACCCTCGACGGACAAACGAACCCGGAAATTAACAACTTCGACCGCAACCGCCTCGGTGAAATGGCAACCCGCGTAACCACCCTTTCACTGGCCTGGTATTTCAGTGGAGACGACAAATACGCCACCAAAGCAACCGAACTAATCCGCGTATGGTTTTTCAATAAAGATACCCGTATGAACCCCAACCTGAATTATGCGCAGGTAGTACCCGGGCGTAACGACAACAAAGGACGCTGTTACGGTGTAATCGATGCATATTCTTTCGTCGAGATGCTGGATGGCGTACAACTGCTCGAAAGTTCCAAAGCATTTACCGCTAAAGACTCCCGCCAACTGAAACAATGGTTCAAACAGTTCCTTAACTGGATGCTCACCAGCGAACAGGGACTTGAAGAAAGCCGCCAGAAAAACAACCATAGCATAGCCTACGATGCCCAGGTGATAGCCTTTGCCCTTTATTCGGGAGAAAAACAGGTAGCAGAGAAGTTGATTATGGAATTCCCCGAAAAGCGACTTTTCACCCACATCGAACCCGACGGCAAACAACCCAACGAGTTATGGCGTACACTGGCTTTCGGTTACTCTCAATACAACCTCAGCCATATGATTGATATTTTCCTGATGGGACACAAAATAGGCCTTTCTATCGAAAACTCCACTTCGCCCGACGGACGTAATTTCTACAAGGCAGTCGATTATCTGGCTCAGTTCTACGGAAAAGATAAATCCACCTGGCCCTACCAGCAAATCAGCGAATGGGATTATAAACAAAGCGAATTAGGGAAAGACCTATACCGAATCTCCCTGTTTACCCCTGAGCGCACCGATTACCTTCAATTATACCGTAAATATCAGCGTATCGACTGGGAAGACCGCTTCAACCTGACTTTCCTTAAAGCCGATGTCGTGGATAATACCTTTGCTTTCGCCGATGAACAGCTTAAATATGCCATGCAATGTACCGAAGAAGCCAAAAAAGAATCGCCCAATAAGCGCCTGGTTGGCCCGCGTACCGTCGAAAAAGATGGCAGCCTGCGGTTAATAGGCCCGCGCGACTGGTGTTCGGGCTTTTTCCCCGGAACCTTGTGGCACACTTTTGCCTATATGAAAAGTGATTTCTGGCGCGAACACGCCATCAGTTACACCTGGCCGATAGAAGAAATGAAAAATTACAAAGGCACCCACGATTTGGGCTTTGTGATTAATTGTTCCTTCGGTCAGGCCTATCGTTTCACCGGCGAACGGTCGTACAAAGATGTAACGATACGGGGTGCGCAATCCCTTATTTCCCGTTATGACGATGATATGAAAGCTATACGCTCCTGGGATTGGACTCCTGCCGGATGGCAGTTCCCGGTTATCATTGATAATATGATGAACCTTGAATTGCTGTTCGAAGCAACCCGCGAAACCGGCGACTCCATATACTGGCAGGTAGCCGTAAACCATGCCAATACCACCCTGGCCAATCACTTCCGGGATGATTATTCCTCGTACCATGTCGTTGGCTACGATACCCTTACAGGCAAAGCCCATATGAAAATCACCCACCAGGGCATTGCCGATGAATCCGTGTGGAGCCGTGGGCAGGCATGGGGATTGTATGGCTATGTAATGTGTTATCGTTATACCAAAAATCCGGCATATCTGGAACAAGCCTGCAATATTGCCTCTTTCATATTCAACCAGCCCGGGATGCCTGCCGACCTTGTACCTTACTGGGATATGAAAGACCCCGCTATTCCGAATGCTCCGCGCGATGCTTCGGCTGCGGCCATTACTGCATCTGCATTGTACGAACTTTCCAATTATGTTGGCCGGAACGACAGTAACCAGTATATTTCATGGGCCGACACCATTACGGATAGTCTGTCTTCTGCCGACTACAGGCCGGAGCCCGGAACATGGAAAGGATTCCTTTTGCTCCATTCCACCGGTAATTATCCCAAGAACGATGAGATTGATATGCCGATAAATTATGCTGATTATTATTATCTGGAGGCCATGTTGAGGCGTATCGGGATAACGAATTATTAAGTTGCATACCCAGAGTATATAGGTAGCATACCTTAGCAATTATACCTGCCCGACTTGACACTGTAAAGGTACGTAGCCTGAACCATAAAGGTACCCCTACTTTCATCATAAAGGTACGTAACTTAACATCCCCAAGGTACGTACCCTGATACCCTCAAGTAACGTAACTTGATACCCTCAAGGTACGTACCTTGATACCCCTAAGTAACGTACCTTAATAAAGTAACTTTTCGGTGAAACCATTCACACTTCAATTGGCTCGCGCAGGTTACAGGCATATAACGCCCGGGCAACCATTAAAGTAAAACCAACAGAAAATTTCTCCGTTAACGCACACATTTATATCAGAACGGATATACTACCTTCCAAATTTATCCATATATTTGCAGAAAAGTAATTAAAAAACCATGGGAAATTTATTTTGCATCAAAGACAAAGTTATCCTGATAACCGGGGGAGCCGGTATCCTGGGAAGAGAATTAGGTAAATACCTGGCAGGTGAGGGTGGCCGGATTGTTATCCTCGACAGAGACGAGAAAGCGGGGAATGAATTAGTCGAAGCCATCAAATCAGCCGGAGGCGAAGCATCATTCTTTACTACTGATGTACTAAACCAGGAGGTACTCGAAAAGAACCGCGAAGATATCCTGACAAAATATGGTTGTATCGACGTATTGTTGAACGCTGCCGGTGGAAATATGCCCGGCGCAACCATCACTCCCGACCAGACCATTTTTGATATGCAACCCGATGCTTTCAAGAAAGTACTCGACCTGAATCTTGTCGGTACAGTATTGCCTACCCAGGTTTTTCTGAAAGCAATGGTCGAACAGAAATCAGGAAGCATTGTAAACTTCTCGTCCATGTCGGCCCTTCGTCCGCTTACCCGTGTGGCCGGATACGGAGTAGCCAAAGCCGGAATATCCAACTTTACCAAATACCTGGCCATTGAAGTGGCTACCAAGTTTGGCGAAGGAATCCGTGTAAACGCCATTGCACCGGGATTCTTCCTTACCCAGCAAAACAGAGCCCTCCTTACGAACCCCGACGGCTCGTGGACACAACGCGGACAGGACGTTATCCGTCACACCCCGTTTGGCCGCATGGGTCGCCCCGAGGAAATATGTGGTACCATACATTATTTAATCAGTGACGCCGCATCCTTCGTTACCGGAACAGTAGCCGTAGTCGACGGTGGATTCGATAGTTTCAGCGTATAAATTAATTTTGAATTATGAATTAAGAATTTTGAATGACCTTGCGGCATCGTTTAAAATCTATAACCAGTAATTCATAATTCAAAATTCTTAATTCAAAATTCTTAATTATGATTACTTGTGAACAAACATGGCGCTGGTACGGCCCCAACGACCCCGTAAGCTTGTGGGATATTAAGCAGGCAGGTGCTACCGGAGTAGTAACCGCTTTACACCATATACCCAATGGTGAAGTATGGACAGTAGAAGAAATCCGGAAACGGCAACAGGAAGTAGAAGCCGTCGGCCTTACGTGGTCGGTGGTAGAAAGTGTGCCGGTACACGAACATATCAAAACCCAGACGGGTGATTTCCGGAAGTATATCGATAACTATAAGCAAAGCCTTCGCAACTTAGGCCAGTGCGGCGTGAAGATTGTTACCTACAACTTTATGCCCGTCCTCGACTGGACACGTACCGACCTGGCTTACGAACTTCCCGATGGTTCCCGCGCTTTGCGTTTTGAGAGAGCCGCTTTCGTAGCATTTGATTTATTCCTGTTGAAACGTCCGGGAGCGGAAAATGAGTATTCCGATGAGGAAAAGGCTAAAGCCAAAACCCGTCTCGAACAAATGAGTGATGAAGAAAAGCATCGTCTTATTCGTAATATAATCGCCGGACTTCCGGGCTCGGAAGAAAGTTTTACTCTTGAGCAATTCCAGGAAGCCCTCGACAGATATAATGATATCGATGCCGAACAACTCCGTTCCAACCTTATATATTTCCTTAGCGAGATAGCCCCGGTAGCCGATGAGTCAGGAGTAATGCTGGTTATCCATCCGGATGACCCGCCATATCCTATCCTTGGTTTGCCCCGTATCCTCAGCACGGCCGATGATTTCCAAAAGGTGATTGATGCCGTACCCAACGCATCCAACGGTCTTTGCCTCTGTACCGGCTCCTTCGGGGTAAGCAGTGCTAACGACCTCGAAGGTATGATGCGCCGCTTTGCCGACCGGATAAACTTCGTTCATTTCCGCAGCACCCAGCGCGACGAAGAAGGCAATTTCTACGAGGCCAATCACCTCGAAGGCGATGTGGATATGTACCATGTCATGAAAGCATTCCTCGAATTACAGCAACGCCGTCAGGTATCCATTCCCATGCGCCCCGACCACGGTCACCAGATGATTGACGACCTGAAAAAGAAAACCAATCCGGGCTATTCCTGTATCGGACGCCTTCGCGGATTGGCCGAACTCCGCGGACTGGAAATGGGGATTGCGAAGTCGATGGAGAGGGCTGATTAAGTATTCTCTCCCGTCACCCCGAGCGTAGCTGATATCGTTATGATTATCTTTTCCGCCACGAAGTGGCGGAAACTTTATTTTGTCCGGCTATATTTTGACATTACATCTCAAATTAGTATCTTTGTTAAACTCAACAATTGAAAAGAATATTATGGCAACCATAATTATAGATACTGATAGGCCGGAAGGGAAAGCATTTCTCAACTATGCCAAGAAACTGGACTTTGTGCAGGTTCAGCGTACTCCTACAAGCCGGAAAAAGCGGAAATCTACCGTTGAAAACTTTCCGGCAGCAAACCTACCCTCTATGAGGAGGGAAGAATTAACTCGGCGTATACAAAAGTCACTTGACGGTGAGAATGCAACTGAAGAAGAACTACAAGACTTTCTTACACGTTGGCAGAACGAAAAATAATCTGGAGGCGGGCTGCTCTTGATTTTCTGGAAGAGTACCTTGAATGGTACCGGGATAATATGAGCATAGATACATCACGAAAGTTTCTTGACGGTGTCAATACAAGCGTTCAACGTCTCAGAAGACAGCCCGGTATTGGCCGGTACGAATATGACTACTCCAAATCAGGTTTAACTTTGCGCAGTTTCCTGATGTATAAACATTACCGGATATTTTATGGTTATAATGATACAGAATTGATTATAATTGCTTTCTGGGATATCCGAAGAATTACTCGTTAAAAAATCCTGAAAACGTTGGACATTCCCCAAATTATGTATAGTTTTGCCGATTGTTGGTAAAACTTATTTCGGCAATAGAGTTTTTACCGGCAGGAAAGATAAAGTAAAACATGGAAATATCGCTCATCCTTGCTGCCTCCGATAATAACATAATTGGGCACGACAATCAGATGCCCTGGCATCTTTCGAACGACCTCAAACGTTTCAAATCCCTCACTTTCGGTCATCCCGTTATCATGGGACGTAAAACTTTCGAGTCGCTGGGACGCCCGTTGCCCGGCCGGCAGAATATCGTCATTACCCGCAATGCTGATTATACCGCTGCGGGTTGCGATGTGGTTTCGTCTATTGAAGACGCACTGGATATGGTATCCGGACACGATGAAGTTTTCATCATCGGCGGCGGTCAGATATATTCCCAGATGTGGGAGAAAGCAGATAACCTGTATCTTACCCGGGTACATACCCTGATTGATGGAGAAACATCGGTACCCGAGATTACCGATTACTGGAAAGAAGTGAGCCGGGAATCGCATGATGCCGACGAAAAGAACCAGTACCCTTATACCTTTATTGATTACAAAAAGAAATCAGATTTATAAATATCCATATCCATACAGTTCAATGAAAGATTTAATCCGATTAATCAGACGATTTGTTGCTCCATATAAACGGTTTCTTTTCGGCGCTTTATTCCTGAATATTTTATCGGGATTATTGAATGTCGTTTCTTTTTCTTTCCTTATACCTATATTGAATATTCTTTTCCAGAAAGAAACCCCGGAAGTTTATGAGTTCATGCCCTGGGATTTTTCTACCATTAATAGCATTAAGGATGTAGCGATGAACAACTTCAATTATTACATGACTAACTTCATCGGATCTTATAGGCCTGTTACTACGCTTATTATAATAGGTATCATCTTTATTGTTCTTACTTTATTTAAAACTGCCGGTTACTTTGGCTCTTCGGCAATTATTATACCTCTGCGTACAGGGATAGTAAAAGATATCCGTATGGCTCTGTATCAGAAAATAGTCGATCTGCCCCTGTCTTTTTTCTCTGAAGAACGTAAAGGAGATATCATAGCACGCATGAGCGGGGATGTAAATGAAGTAGAGAATTCAGTGGCCAGTTCGTTGGATATGCTCATAAAAAACCCAATCTTCATTGTAATATACTTTATTACCCTGCTGGTTATAAGTTGGGAATTGACCTTGTTTACAATTCTTGTTATTCCCATTATGGCCTGGGCTATGGGGCTTATAGGACGTAAATTAAAGCGTAAATCGCTGGCTGCACAAGAAAAATGGAGTGAAACAATGACACAGGTAGAAGAAACTCTTGGTGGATTGCGCATTATCAAAGCATTTGTAGCTGAAAAGAAGATGGTAAGCCGTTTTGATGCTTGCACGAACGACTATCGGCGGTTAACAGGCAAAGTGGCAACCCGGCAAGCCTTAGGGCATCCGGTAAGTGAATTTCTGGGTACTGTAATGATTGTAATTGTTTTGTGGTTTGGTGGTGCCCTTATTTGGAGTGATAACGCGAGCATAAGTGCATCATCATTTATATTTTACCTTACCATCCTTTACAGTGTACTCGACCCGTTGAAGCAATTCTCGAAAGCAGCTTATAACATTCCGAAAGGAATGGCATCCATGGAGCGTATTGATAAAATACTATATGCAGAGAATAAGATTGAAGAAGTTACAAACCCAGTATCCCTGAACGGCTTTAATGATAGGATCCATTTCAAAGACTTAACTTTTAGTTATGACAATAAAAGAGAGGTACTCAGGGATATTGACCTTACTGTATACAAGGGTAAAACTGTGGCGTTGGTTGGACAATCAGGTTCGGGTAAATCGACTTTAGTCGATTTGCTCCCACGATATCACGATGTACAGCATGGAGAAGTTCTGGTAGATGGAATAAACATAAAGAATGTCCGTATCCACGAACTTCGCGGATTGATTGGAAATGTAAACCAGGAAGCTATTCTTTTTAATGACACCTTTTTCAATAACATAGCCTTCGGAGTAGAATCGGCCACTATGGAAGAGGTAATCGAAGCGGCTAAGATCGCCAATGCGCACGATTTTATCATGGAAACCGAGCTAGGTTATGATACGAATGTCGGCGATAGGGGGTGTAAACTCTCCGGTGGCCAGCGTCAGCGTATCAGTATTGCCCGTGCAATCCTGAAGAATCCGCCCATATTAATCCTGGACGAAGCAACCTCGGCACTAGATACAGAGTCCGAACGTCTGGTTCAGGAAGCACTCGAACGACTTATGAAGACTCGTACTACCATTGCCATTGCCCATCGCTTGTCAACCATTAAAAACTCTGATGAGATATGTGTAATGCACGACGGAAGAATTGTAGAGCGTGGACGGCACGAAGAATTACTGTTACTCGATGGATATTACAAACGCTTGAACGAGATGCAGAGTTTATAATATTACGTCACCCCGAGTGTCATTTCCTTCCGAAATCTGCCGGAATCTCTCCCCAGGTTTTCGTTTCCCACTTTATAATTGGGGTAGTATAGGTATTTGTTTTCAACCAATTTTCCGCGCGTTCAATAATCCGGAAAAGTTCTTCTGTTTCCTGAGTTCGCTCCAGTTTGGTTTTGCATTTCTTTGCCTTCACCCATTTCATAGCATTCACGCTATCCGTATAAATAGGCATATCCCAACCCTTTTGTTTCAACAGAGCCAAGCCGTGTACAATAGCCAGGAACTCACCAATATTGTTGGTTCCCTTCATCGGGCCGAAATGGAATAACTGCTGGCGGCTGGCCACATGCACTCCCTGGTATTCCATCGCTCCGGGATTGCCGCTACAGGCTGCATCTACAGCCAGGCTGTTTTCTATAACTTCCGGAGGTAAAGCAGTGAGCATAGTTTTTTTATCGGCAGCATTCTTTCCTATATAGGCCCACGGCGAAGACGAGTAAGCTTTTTCCGCCTCTTCGTGCGTGTCGAAAGACTTGTATTTTGCTCCTTCGTACCCCTTTATCTGAAGCTGGCAATCGTTCCAGGTCTCATATATCCCCGGATTGACCCCACTCCATACAACGTAAAACTTTTTTTTGACCATACCGATAAAATGATTGAAATTATTGGCTGCAAAAGTAGTGAAAAATATCTTATAAGTTTTATCTATATAGCAATAGAGAAGTCTATAGTAAGAGTTCACAATATTTGTTTAACTTTGTTGTTATTATGATGTGGTAATAATAGTGAAACAAAAACATAGAATATGAAAAGAACATTTATCGAAGCGATGGAAAATCGCAGAAGCTATTATGCAATAAAGAACGAATCGCCGATTACCGACCGCGAAATTGAGGACATACTCGTAGAAGTTATCAAACACGTGCCCTCTGCTTTCAATTCGCAAACTACTCGTACGGTTTTGTTGTTGGGAGATAATCACAGGAAGCTTTGGGATATTGTAAAAGAAACACTGAAGAAGCAAATACCGGCAGAAGCTTTTGTTAATACCGAAAAGAAAATAAATACTTGTTTTCAGGCTGGTTATGGTACTGTGCTATTCTTTGAAGACGAGGCTATAATGAAGAAGTTACAGGAGTCGTTTCCATTGTATGCCGATAATTTTCCCGGCTGGTCAATCCAAACCTCAGCAATGCATCAGTTTGCAACATGGACCTTGTTGGAAGACGTTGGCTTCGGCGCGTCACTTCAACATTACAATCCATTAATAGACGACGAAGTACGGGCAACATGGAGCCTGCCTGAGGATTGGAAGTTAATTTCGCAGATGCCTTTTGGTGTTCCTGTAGGCCAACCGGGTGAGAAAGAATACCACGCACTCGCTCATAGGTTATTGGTTTTTAAATAACATAGAGGGCGAATTGCATTCGCCCCTACAGGAAATTTTTATTTCCGCTTCCTAATCATTACATTTGCAGGAATTAATTTCTAAATAATGGAGCGTATTTTTCTGATAGGGTATATGGGAGCGGGGAAAACCACCCTCGGCAAGGCTTTTGCCCGCGAGATGGGGCTGACATTTGTAGACCTTGACTGGTATATTGAAGAACGGTATCACAAAACTATATCCGAGCTATTCGCAGAAAAAGGTGAAGAAGGCTTTCGCGAAATCGAAAGAAAAATGCTTCATGAAGCAGCGCAGTTCGAAGATGTAGTTATATCCACCGGAGGCGGCGTCCCTTGCTTTTTCGATAATATGGAGTATATGAACCGTGCCGGTAAAACTGTATTCCTGAATGTTCATACCGATGTCCTTTTCCGTAGGTTGCGGGTAGCCATGCAATCGCGGCCTATATTACAGGGAAAGACGGATGAAGAACTTGTATCCTTTATTGAGGAAGCACTTGCTAAACGGATGTGCCATTACTCGAAAGCCCAATATATTTTCAATGCCGAAGAACTGGAAGACCGCAGGCAAATACGGGCTTCCGTACAGCAACTAGACAAGCTTCTAAAGTAACCTTGTATTGGCACTGGTATAAGCTTATAATGGTACTGGTAGAGACTGTAATTTAAACTGTGTCAGTAAAGAATAAATTATTAACTTTACTAAC
>DAMCMT010000001.1:149275-184161 GCA_032108265.1 Bacteroides sp. | reverse complement strand
ATTAACTAAAATTTATGCATAAACAACCCCACAAGAATACGGGATGATCCACTTTACAGCCCTTAAAACTTATACCCCACCGAAAGAGTAAAATTCCTGTTTTCCGCTTTATTGTTGTTTTTCTGCATGATATTAACAAATCCCAGTTCGCCCCCCATAGTGAAGAATAGCTTTCTCCATTCCAGAGCCGCCCCTAAAGTCATACCGCAATCGAACCTTTTCAAAGCAACATCACTAAAAGTATCCTGTGTATGGCTACCTCGTTTTATTTCTCCATGTATTCCATACGCAAAATAAGGCCCTGTATGGACCAGAATCGCTAAATCATCCGTGAATTGGAATTTGAATGCAGCCGCAAGCGGTAACTGTACATAAGCAGCAGTTATATCCTGGTCGTTAGAACTTAACTCAACCTTAACCCCTCTGGATGTATATTCCAAACCTGTCAGCAAATACCAGTTGGGCGTAAATGCATAATCCAATGTAAAACCAGCATGGAAACCTGCTTTTGTTTTGGTATTGTCATAATTACCTTCGCTCGAGCCTATATTGCTTAAGTTTAATCCGGCTTTTACTCCGAAAGTGGTCTTTTTTTCCTGTGCATAAAGCGTAATAGTACTCAGAAAAAGTGCTGCGAGAAGAATGATTTTAATTGTTTTCATGTGTTCGACTTGTATTTGTAATGATTAATAATGGTGATTGTTGATTCTCAACTTTTTTCGTGTGCTAAATTACACCTCCTTCACATATCAATCAATCCCCTAAAAAGGTGAAATTTAGTAGAGAATCAAAATATTACAAATACAATGAACTTATGCGGTATTGTTATCCCTTCAGCATATAAATCACCGTTCTTCCTGCGCCATGTCTTACGAGCCATCCCTCAGTGGTAAATGCATTCAAATCATCCACGGCAGCATTTTTCCGTTTCAGGGCAGTTATTCTCATGTAGTCTGCACGGGTTACAAAAGGCTTTTTAGCCGAGAGGTATTCTCTTAATTTTTCGCTCCTCTGTTCGCGCGTGCTTTGTGGAAGCTTATTCTTATTGGTAAAGGTAGGAGCTTTTTCGATTCCGGCAGATTTAATCCGTTTCTTGGTTTTTATACTTGCGCGGAAATTCAAACGGCTAAAATCTACCGATTCAGCACGTATCTCCCGTGAATCATCGACTAGCTTGCTGGTTACGGATGCTGAAAAATATCCCAAATCACCCGCTTCCACTTCATAACCACTGCATATAAAGTCGAGTAAGCTATCTGTAAACATCATGATGAACCCTTTTGCAACTGCCTTACTCACACCGTGAGTCTGGCTCATCCAATGGGTAAGGTATTCAGTTGTAATTTTACCTTTGTATACAGCCCGGGCACGGTACTTCCCCTTTGTATTATTTAACTCGTTTACTTCAAAGAAATCATACTGTAATGGCATAGTCTTATTTTTTATTGGATTTGAATGTACTTTTTGATTTGCCCTTAAAATTATTGGCGCAGTCGGCATTTTTCTTTTTTAAAACACCAATTACTAATAATAAAACAGGGATTTTTATTCGTTTAGCTTTATCGTTTTTTTCGTTTAGATGCATCTAAACGAAAAAAATAATGCATCCGAACGAAAAGATTAATACATCTAAACGAATAAAAATTCCTGTAAAATTAATACTAAATCCCTAATCTCCCAATAAAAATTCCCGTAAATATGGAAAGTAACGAAATAGTACTCTATTCTTTTATTACACTGTTATTATATGTTAAATAAATTGACTTAATTATATAGATATTAGTTGTTTCTGTATTTTTAAAAATTTAATTTGTAAAATATATCACATGAAATTTTTAATCATATTAATAATTATGATTGGGGCAATGACTACAAAGTCTTTCTCCCAAACTATTGTCAAATATGAACCTGCTATTTTGGAATGTTATTACCATATAAAAATTATTGAGGATACGCTTGACAGAGAGAATAACTTTTCAACTGAAAACATGAATTTGCGTATCGGCAAGAATATCAGTATGTATTATTGCCCCGAAAGGATGCATTGGGATTCAATACAAGCTTATAATGATAATGCTTTTGAATTGTTGATTAAAGAGATAGATAGGACAGGATTTCCTCCCGGAGGTAGTTTTATGAAAATTTACAAAAATTACCCTCCCGGAAAATTGACACATTACAACCATTCATCTATGGATTTTGTATATGAGGAAGAATGGGAAAAGCAAGACTGGAACTATATGGATTCCATCAAAATCATATTAGATTATACATGCCATCTTGCTAAAGCTAATTATAGAGGAAGAACATGGTATGCATGGTTCACCATGGACATTCCGGTAAGTGATGGCCCGTGGAAATTATGTGGAACTCCTGGTTTAATAATGGAGGCATATGATGAAAACAAAGATTATTATTACATCCTAACTGGAATCAAAAAGCAAGGAGTCTCAGATGTTGGCCTATACAATTATAGGGAACGCGATTATGCAAAGACAACCAGAAAATCACTGCTGAAATTAAAGAATCATAGTAGGAAAACCGATCCAAGAATGGTTATAAATGCCAAGCTTGGAGTAGATTTAGACACATCAAAAAAGCTGCGACAAATGAATTACGATTCTGAAGAAAGAGATTACTAAGATTAAATCAAGTCTTTCTATTATAAAATTATTATTAACTAAATTTATAACAGTATGAAAAAACTTAAGAAATTAAAATTGGGAACCTGTAATATCTTGAAAGAAGATGAAATGAAAAAAGTCACAGGTGGCTATAGCGGCGGATGGTATTGTGAATATTACATAAGACAGGCCAATGTATATGGTAGTGGTTGGAGCAATGCAAGATGGGATACATGGGCAGATGATTTTGAACGCTGGTGTTCATAATAAGGATTAAAAAAGCTTATTAAGAAAATTTATTTCTTTTCATTCATAAGCTGCAATACTAAGGCGCAGAAGTAATTATACAAATCTTCTGCGTTCAGTATTTATTGGGGCTATTAACCATTTTGATACTGACATCTCAAAAGACAGATTTGATACAAAAGAAATGATTAAGATTCGATGAATGAAGAAATTATTAATACTATCCATACTGACCCTATCTTTTTTTTCATCTGCAATAGCACAAATAACCATATCTGGCATTGTATGTGATAATGAAAAAAAAGAAGCGTTAAGCAATGTATTAATAACAATCAAAAATGAAAAAGATAATACCGTAATTAAATTTATCCAAACAAACGCGGACGGCTTTTTTTCATTTTCAATTTCAGAAGATATTCTGAATACTTGTATGGTGCAAATATCTTACATCGGATATAAAACACAAATCATTAAACTGACAGAAATCCAGAGCCCTATAAACATTTTACTTATCTCTTCGAGCATAGAATTGAATGAAGTGGTTATAAATGCTCCTAAGATAAACCAATATGGCGATACGTTAGTATATAATGTTGCCAGTTTTGCTAATATACAGGATAAAAGTATAGGGGATGTTTTAAAAAAAATGCCTGGTGTCGATGTACAAGATGATGGTAGTATCCAATATAATGGTGTAAGTATTAATAAATTTTACATTGAAGGGAAAGATCTTTTAGAAGGAAGGTATGGTATAGCCACTCAGGGTATACCGCAAGAGGAAGTAGGCTCCATTGAAGTATTCCAAAACCATCAACCTATTAAAGTATTAACTGAGCAAACATTTACGGATCAGGCTGCTATCAATCTCCGATTAAAAGACAAAGCCAAAGCCCAATGGGTTGCCACACTGAAAGCCGGAGGAGGATATTCAACTTGTCCCAAAGGGGCTTTGTGGGATGCTGAAATATTTGCTATGCTGGTTAAAGGAAAAAATCAAAATCTGACAACCCTAAAAAGTAATAATACCGGAAAACTTATAATGGATAATACAGATTTCCTGTTAAATAATTCTGAAAATAAATTTTCCATACCAGCTTATATAAATCCACCCATAAAAACAAATGATTTTCTGGGAAATGAAAGTACCCGATTCAACCGTTCTTTTTATGTTTCAACAAGTCATTTGCATGATTTCGAGAATGAAACTCAACTAAAATATCAGCTTAATTATTTAAATAACAGAACTACATCTGATGAGGCTTCAATTACTGAATATTACTTAGAAAACGGAGTTAAAATAGTAGAAGAAGATATTAACTCTTTAAGTTTTGACCACAATCTAACAACAAAGTTTGTTAAAGAAACAAATCGTAATAAATTCTATTTAAAGAACACTTTAAATGCGGATTTTAATTGGAATGACCAGACAATAAATACCCTGGGGTCATATTCAAATAACCAAAAAATCCATAATCCGGAATATTACATTTCCGATGATTTTCAACTAATTAAAAGCATAGGTAAGAAAAAAGTAATAAGGATTAATGCTTATAATATTTGGGGCTATCGGCCTAATCGTATGAGTGTTCATAAAGAAAATATGACTTCCCGGCAAACAGCCAATACTCAGACTTTTTTTACTAACGAGAATATTTCTTATAATTTTCGTATTAACCGATTTTATTTCGATTTGGAAGGGGGGCTTTCAGCATACATACGTAGGTTTGAAACCTATTCGGATGGTATTCCTGATTCTATAGGGATATTATATAATAACAATAGTCCTAGATATATCAGATTTCAGGCTATACCAAAAATTGAATACTCTTTAAAAAAGATTAGATTGACACTTAATCTTCCTATGCAATATTATAATTATTCATTGGGAAAAGATAATCCGGTAATAAACGATATTTTGTTTTCACCTCAGTTTAGATTGAAATGGGATATTACAAAAAAAATATATACGACTATCGCACTCTCCCGGTCGGAAATGTCATTGGATATGAACGAATATTACAATGGTCTGATTCTTCAGAATTATCGAACGTTAAACAGTGGTGTAACAGAATATTACGCAAACCACCGCTTTTCAATAAATGGAAGAATTAACTATCAAAATCCCATTAAAGGTTGGTTCGCATGGTTAATGGTAATGCATTCTCAGGGTAATCCTAAATATCAAAATAGTCAATATTTCATTGGTGATTATCTAATAACCAGTCCCGTAAAATCTAACAGAAGCAACAAAAGTTTAATTATCAATGGCAGGATAAGTACTTTGCTGGCATTTATTAACGGAACAATATCATTAGGAACTATCTACACTAATAACCGGAGTAGTTTGATTTCCGGTAATCTGACAATCCCATATAGCCAAAACTCATACAATTTTGATTTATTATTAAATGGGAAAGTTAAAGATATAATGAATTGGAAATATCAGATAAAATATGGTGATCGAAAACTAAATACTTTAAAAAATACTAGTTCGCATCTTACATCAGTTGTTCAGAATCTTTCCTGTTATATTACTCCCATTAAAAAAATAGGAATACAGCTATCGGCTTCTCATTATAGTAATGAATTACAGAGCAATAAATATAAATATCTATTCCTGACTGATATGCGATTTGTATATAATGCTACGAATAAATTAGAATTTTCGTTTAATGTGAATAATCTCTTTAATAAAAAGAAATATGAGTATACATTATATGACCAACTTAATATAACCAGCAGGTACTTTAAAATGCGTGGGAGAGAATTAACTTTTAATATTCTCGTAAAAAAATAATCATTTGTCGATTTTCTTCTATCCCTTAACAGCACTGTTGTATTTTTCGTGTAAAGGACGCTCTGAATATACGTAGACAAGGTTTCCGATAGGGTCTTTTACACTGAAAGCCCGGTCGCCCCATTCATGGTCGGTAATGTCCTCGAAGAAAGTAATATCGGTTTGCTTCAATTCGCTGTAGCAGGTATCTACATCATCTACCATCAGGTTAAGAGTTATCCCACCGGTAAAGTTATCTCGAAGCATATCTTCGTTGCAACCCTGGAAAGATAGGTAGATAGGGGAGGGAGTGTTGCTTTCGAGCTTGATTGAAACGTACCACTCTGCATCGAAAGTTACTTTAGTTTGGAAATATTTCCCATAAAAATCCACACATTCTTTTATTTTTTCGGTGTGGAAGGTAATAGATAAGTCGTTAATGTTCATATTAATATATCGTTTGTTAGCGAATGCAAATATAAAGTGCAGAAAATAAATAGTCCTGTAAAAATCGGACTTTTACAGGACTATTTATGTGTAGTGTAAACTTTTCTTTACTTTACATTATACCCATCGACCGCTATAGTGAACGGTACACTGTTATCGGGTAATGATAATTCAATATTCCTTTTCTCGCCCGGCAATAGATTGATGTAACCATCCGAGAAGAAGGCAGGAAGAATAAATTCACCGGTATTCTTGTTAACAGCATTTAGCTTGATGGCTGCAGCGATGGATTTACCTGCGTTTCGTACTTCGATGGTAGTTTTGTCGGCTGATTTGTTGAAACCTTTTACAGTTGTTGTAATATTAGCATCTGCCAATGTACTCATCAGGCTGTTATTGTTTAGGTTGCCATCATTCACCCAGTAGTCGTTGATTGATACTACTTTACCTGATTTGTTTTTCAATTCCAGGCGTACTAAAGTTAATCCGTCTTTGGGAGATACTTTAAAACATTCGGTTTTATTGATTGCTGCTACGTTGAAACGGCCTGTTTCGGCAAATAATTCCTTACCATTGATGTCGTAACTGCGTACTGTTGCCCTCAGGTTGTTTTCATCGTTCAGGGTATTGTTGATGATAACTACCTGATTGTCGTTCAGGTTCATCTGTATATGCAATGGTTCGAGAGCTTTTTTCATACCGAAGTAAGCACCCGGGGTTTCGTAGTCGTAAGTATATATTTGCCAGGTCATACTTGGCCAGGAAGGATGAGTCATCCAAAGAATAAGCCCGCTGGTGTTGTTCCACATCTTGCTATGCACACCTTCCATAATAGCACGCCAGGTATCGTATGATACAAATTGAGCATTCTTGCTGAATTCTTCCATGCTGTTGGCCTTGCCGTAGCTGTTTACAGCTTCCATGAAGTCTTCGAAGAAGTGAGTTGTATGGTGCAGGTCATGGTATGCCCACACATCATTTATCGGCCACTGGTCTTCCGGGGCGATGAACTTGCGTATGGTGTTGGCAGTAGGGATAGATTGTGCTCCCAGTTCGGTGTTAAAACCATTGGCAAAACGAGTATAATACTGGCTGCGGTCTTTGATAAATCCGTAAGGGCCGCTGTTCACTGCATTCAGGAAGCGCGAGTTACCGTGATAATGACGGGTAGGGTCTTCCCGGGTTACCATTTCGTTAAGTTGTGGTTCCAGTCCTTTGGGTGCATATCCTTCGTTACGCGGGCACCAGATAGCGATACTGGGGTGGGTGCGGAAGCGACGTACCACGTCGGTGGCATTCTTCATAAAGAGTACATGATCGTTCGGGTCTACGGTATCATCGGTAGTAATCCAGAAGTCGTTCCAAACAAGTAAACCGTATTCGTCGGCCAATTCATAGAATAGTTCTTCGGTGTTTTCGCCTGTCCAGTTGCGAACCATGTTGAAGTTGGCTTCTTTTTCGAGACGGAAGGCAGGTTCCATCGTTTCGCGAGAGATACGTTTCATCATTTCGTCCATACCCCAGGTAGCGCCTTTGATAAAGATGCGCTTGCCATTTACGCGGAATACGAGAAATTGCCCCATCGGGTCGTCGTTTGGAAGTTGTTGAACCACCTTGCTTTCGTTAACACCGTCTTGTAAAGTGGGGATGGTTTGATTCGACCTTGGCTCGCCTACCAACATTACTTTTTCGTAATTGAATACAGGTTTATTGTTGTTATCGGCATCAACCGGGGTATAGAGTACGCGGTGGTTGCCTTTTTCGGCGGTGTGTATCATCAACTCGTAAGAGAGTTCGCGGATACCGAAACGTAGTTTCTTGATGTCTGATACTGCATTGCCGGCTTCGGCAATGAGTTCAAGGTTATACAGGTTAGGTTCGCCGTAGCCATTAGGCCACCATAGGCGGGGATTCTTCAGGTTTAGTTCGCCATACTGCTCCGGAGTGAAGGTAAGTGTTTTTTCTTCGCCGGGTTTCAGCGAATAGGGTATACTGATATTTACATTGTCGAATGTTGCCTTTACTACACCTTGGGTAGCGCTTGCAGAAAGATTTTTTACGGGAACATCAATAGTAATGAACGCTTGTGAGGTATCGGGTAATGGTAATTTGGTAATTACATGAGGATAACCTATTTGTACGTCGCCGCCAATCTTCAATTTTACATCCTGCCAGATACCGATGTTACGGTCGCGGATACCGGGTATCCAGTCCCAGCCCATAGATGCAATGAATGTGGGGCCGTCGAGGCTGAGTTGTCCACCGTTCAAACCTTGTCCGGCAACCATAGACTGTTCATGGGATATGCCCGGGTTATAGGGAGGATGAATGAGTACGGCAAGTACATTGCCTTTATTTTTCACTTGTGAGGTGATGTCGAATTGGGTTTTAATGAAAGCACCGTCAATGTTTCCAAGTTTCTTCCCGTTCAGAAATACTTCGGCACGGTAGTTAATGCCTTCGAATATAAGGCTGGTTCTTTTCCCGGAGGTGGCTTCCGGCTGGTCGAAAATGGTGCGATACCACCAATCCATACGGCAAAGGGTATCGGGGATTGCCATATTATTCAGTCCGTAGCTTGGTTCGGGGTAAACACCCTGGTTAACTAATGTTGTAAGTACGGTTCCGGGTACGGTAGCATTATACCATCCGCTGGTATTAAAACCCGGGCTAAAAATAGACTCCTGGGCTTCGAGTACCTGGGTAGATGTTCCGAGTTCCCAACCGTCGGAAATGATCCATTCGTTGCTTGTTCCGGTAGGAACGAGGCGGGTAGGAATGTTCTGTTTAGGAACTCGTTGCGGAATTTGGAACGGGGCATTGCCTTTGGGCAACTGGTCGTCGGGTTGAATTTGACGGAGGCCCTGCCAAAGGGTGTTTAGCCCGGTTTTTCCCCAACTGTCCTGAGCATATATGGCAAGGGGGGATGCCATGAATAACAAAAGTAGTGTAAGTAAAAAAGATTTGTTGACTGTCATAAGGTTATGAATTTGAATTATAGGTTTATACAAGTGGGTTCAAAGTTAGGAAAACTAACTTAAAACTCAAAACCCTTGGCGTAATCTCCATTAAAAGATTAACTGTTATTGTTGTATAGGATAAATATTAATATATTTGACGCGAAATTTATATAGTTTTAATTCGGCATAGAATGGGTATATTTAAAATAAATGGAAAGTTCCGTATTGGTAATTATATGCGCGATTTATCGACTGTTGTAATCGGAGTTGCCATAACTTTCATTATCAGTAGCCTGATTAGTAATTGTCAGGAAAAAAAAGACCTGAAACAACAGCTTAATGCTATTTATTCTGAGTCGGAATACAATATTTTAAGATTAAAAGAGATATATAGTTATTATGAACTGCATGATAAGTTAAAGCGGTTTCTGACAGAATATGCTGCTGAACCCCAGCTTCATCTCAAAGATAGCATAAATAAATACAGAACCGCTTATACTCATACAGCATCTTTTAATTATAAAAAAGGTGCATATAATATGTTTGTGAATAGCGGTGCCATGAAACTGCTTACCGACAGGGAATTACTTTTAAATATTACGGAAATTTATACAGGTTTGGAAGAGTTCAGTTTGTCGCACAACAAATTTTTAGATACAAAAATGGAGATATTTATGGATCTATACAGGTTGAATACGAACGATGCCCTCCAAGTAGATATTTTTTCTCCTCACATGACAAGTACTTATAATTTTCATGTTTTAATGGATGGAATGGCGCCGGAAGCTTTACAATTAGAAAAGCAGATTGAAGAATTACTCTCGACACGGAAGTATTAAAATACAAACGAGTGGAAAGTGATTGTTTTAATACAGCTCTCTAATAATTCATTTCTATTTCTTTCCTGGTATACGAATAAGCCCCGAAATACCCTAATGCTCCGCCGGTAATATTACTGGTAGGATTTGCCAACGCAAAATCTCCATTGTCCATTGTCTCAAAAAAGGTATAGGTTCCTTTATCCAGGCAACGCATTTCTACCGTTATTACGTCTCCACTCTGGATGGGGCCGTCATCCCGGTCATCATCAAAACGTACAAAGATTGGTTGGCGGATGATACTACCGTCTACAAATTCTGTTGACATTAGACGCATTCTTAGTTTAGGCCATTCGCCGTTTATAGCCATTACAAAGCGGTAGTATTGGTTTTCTTCGCCAACGGGGTCGACAAAGTGTACCATAGGATCATAGAAATCGACCATAGGAAACTTGAACATAGTGAGCGAGTCCAGTTCCACGCGGGGCGGCATACGGGTGGATGCGGTGTATTGCTTATCTCCATAAGTTACTGAAAGCGAGTATGTGCGACGTTCCGTTCCTTCCAATGTGGTAGCTATGTATTTGCCCGCTTCGTTCGTTTGTAGGGTTTCGCTGTTGCCTGCATCGTCGGTAATTACTACCTGTGCGTCCGTAATCGGTGGATAATCATTGTTGTCGCCGAAATCCTTTGTTTTGGTGATAAGCACTTCGGGGTTTTCTCCCATGCGGATAACCCCTTCGATTACTAATTCGGGATCTACGGAATTGAGGTCTACATCGATAATATCTTCGCAGGACGATAAATATATTACGGAAAACAGAAGGCAGAGAGTTGCTATTTTAAATTTCATAAGGCTACAGGGTTAAAATTTAAAGTTCCATGATATGGAAGGAACGTAGGTAAATAATGCATAACGGTAGGCTGATGTGCGGCTGGGATCGTCGTCATTGGTACGGAATTGAATCATATACGCATTGCGGCGACCATACGCATTGTAGAGGCTGAAAGCCAGTTCCGACTCGTATTTCTTTGTTTTCTTTAATTGTAAGGTAGCGCCAATGTCGAGGCGGTGATATGCAGGGGCGCGGTATCCGTTTCTTTCGGCGTAATACATAACGTCTTTACCGTCAATCTGATACTTACCACTGGGATAGGTGATAGCATTTCCGGTATAATATACCCATGTGGCGGATAGCGTCCATTTGCGGTTCAGTTCGTATATACCTACAACAGATAAATCATGTGTGCGATCCTGATAAGCGTTGTACCAGCGGTTCTGATTAATGCCATTAATCTTCTTTTCGGATTTGGAAAGAGTGTAACTTACCCAACCGGTGAGGCGTCCGGTACGTTTGCGTACCATCATTTCCAGACCATAAGCGCGACCTTTGCCGAATAGTAATTCAGTGTCGATTACATCATAACCCTGTAACTCGGCATGGTCCTTAAAATCAATCTGGTTCTGCATATTCTTATAATATCCTTCTATGCTGAACTCGTAGGCATTATTGTAAAAGTTGCGGAAATACCCAAGGGTAAATTGATCGGATATCTGCGGTTTGATATTGTTGGAACTAGAAGTCCACCGGTCGAATGGGGTTCCCTGGGAAACATAAGTCAGCAGGTGCATATTCTGTGTAGTGCGGGCGTAGGATGCTTTGACGGAAGAAACATCATTGAGTTTGTAAACAGCAGACAGACGGGGCTCGAGGTTTACGTATGTTTTAACGAACTTTCCGGCGGGGTACCAGATAGTATCGGTTACTTCCTTGTGTTCGTCCAGTGTATAGTATTCGCCTTTTCCCATGGCCGAGAATACGGATAAACGCAGGCCATACAGCACTTCGAACTTTTCGGATATATTCAATTGGTTGGAAGCAAAAATACCGTTTTCCCACGAGTATCTATGGCGCAGGTTGATGGTATTAGCCGGATCGTCGTTCATATCAAAGTCGCCCGGAGCCAGGTCGTGCCAGGTCGACTGTAAACCGAACCGCCATTTGTTTCGCGGGCTTGCATCATAATGGAATTCATGTTTTAGTCCGTAATCGCGTATTTTGGCATCGCCTTTCATTTCCATTCCCATATCCATACTATAGCCGTAGCTGTATTGGTTGAACTGTAGTGAGGTAGAAGATAACCAGGCGTTATTCATGGTTCGGATATACCGGGCATTGAGAAAAGCATTCCCCCAGCCCATATCGGCCATATCTTTCAATACCATTTTATCCCGGCTCAGGTATCCTGATACGGATAACTGGTCTTTTTCGGAGAGGTAAAAGTTTAACCGCATATTCAAATCATAGAAATAAAGGTAGGCATCCTTTGCTTTATCGACACCCGACAGTCGGGCGATGGCATCGGCATAGGTACGCCGGGCACCAATCAGAAAGGAGGATTTTCCTTTTTGGATGGGACCTTCGACGTTTAGTTTAGAAGAAATAAGTCCGATACCGCCCGAAATGTGATAATCCTGCATATGGCCATTACGCTGTTGCACATCGAGTATGGGCGAAAGGCGTTCGCCGTATTGTGCCGGAATAGGACCTTTATATAAGGCAACATCCCGTAAAACATCCGAATTAAAGGTAGAAAAGAAACCCATGAGATGGGAAGCGTTGTAAACGGAAACGTTATCTAGGATAATCAGGTTCTGGTCGGCCGTTCCGCCACGAACGAAAAAACCGGAGCTCCCTTCGCCGGCTGTTTTAACACCGGGGAGTAACTCGAGCGATTTGATTACGTCTCGCTCGCCCATCAGTACTGGTAGTTTATTGATTTGCTCTACTTCGAGCTGGGTTACTCCAGTTTGTGGGTCTGATATGGCAGCATCGGGGCGACGTGTAGATATTACGACTTCATTGAGAGAAGTGCTTCTCTCCGTCAATTGAATATCCTGTCTGATGTCTTTGTTAGTGACATTAACGGTTCTTTCCAGGGTTTCGTATCCCAGGTAGCTGAATACGAGAGTATGGCGTCCTGGCTCTAGTTCCAGTGAATATACACCGCTATCATTGGTCAGAGTGCCGGTTCCAGGGCTCCTTTTTAAGGTAACGGATGCCCGCATCAATGCCTCTTCTGTCCGTGAGTCGGTAATCGTGCCTGAGACTCTGTATTTCTGTCCAAAGGCCGTATATGTGCATAAAATAAAAAGTAGGGTGTAGGTAAGTCGTTGTCGGAAATTCATAATTAGTTGTTTAGGCTGATAAACGATGCTGTTAAATCAGTCGGCAAACTTAATTAAAATTTCCGAATTACAGGAGGTTTAACCAGATTTCTTGGAATATTATATTGAAAATTATTTACTCTAAAAAAGCCTGTCTTGTATAGCCGCTATATACCGAAGTGTATAGCGGCTATATACCGGAGTGTATAGCGGCTATACACTTTGATATATAGCGGCTATACACTTCGGTGTACAGCAGCTATAAGAAAAACGGCCTTGTAGTATGTTGTGGAGGGGATGGGTAACTGTTTTTTTAAAGTGCTGCCCAAGATGGGCTGGGGAAATATGTTTACAATCAGGTTATGAATCGTTACGCCCGGACTTCGCTGGTTTCAATCCCATTTGCGATGCTTTCTTTATCATGTACTCGTATGCCTGATCGTACTCGTTCGGTATTACCCCGTCGAGAATAGCATCTTTTATTGATGATTTTAACGAACCAACCTCTTTACTGGGCGGCAAGTTGAATATCTCCATAATTTCTTCTCCACTAATGGGAGGCTGGAAGTTGCGCACGCGGTCTTTCTCTTCGATATCTTTTAACTTCTGCCTTACCAGTTGAAAGTTATTTAGGAATCGTTGTTTGCGTTCCGAATTCTTGGAAGTAATATCAGCTTCGCAAAGTTGCATTAAGTCGTCGATATCGTTGCCGGCTTCGAACAACAAACGACGTACGGCCGAGTCGGTTACTTCATCATCGGCAATGGCTATGGGGCGCATATGAAGGCCTACCAGTTTCTGAACATATTTCATCTTTTCGTTCAAGGGCAGCTTCATTCTCCGGAAGATTTTCGGAATCATCTTTTCGCCAATGAAATTATGATTATGGAATGTCCAGCCGATACGTGGTTCCCAGCGTTTGGTAGTGGGTTTGGCAATATCGTGCAAAAGGGCAGCCCAACGCAACCAAAGGTTGTCGGTAACTTTGCTGATATTATCGAGGACTTCGAGGGTGTGGTAAAAATTATCCTTATGTCCGCGACCATCCCTTACTTCTATGCCTTGCAAGGCAGAAAGTTCAGGAAATATTAATGCTAATAGTCCACTGCGTTCCAGATCGATAAAACCTTTGGACGGTACAGGCGACAGTATTATTTTGTTAAGTTCGTCGGCAATACGCTCCTGTGTTATGATTTCGATTCGTTCTTTGTTCCGGCAGATTGATTCGAAAGTTTCATCGTCAATATAAAAGTTCAGTTGAGTTCCGAAACGTATACACCGCATCATACGCAATGGGTCGTCGCTGAATGTTATATCCGGGTCGAGTGGGGTACGGATGGTACGTTCTTTCATATCCTCCATGCCGTTGAATGGGTCGACTAATTCGCCCAAACGGTGGCTGTTCAGGCAAACGGCCATGGCGTTAATGGTAAAATCCCGGCGGTTCTGGTCGTCTTGCAATGTACCGTTCTCTACAATAGGGTTGCGCGAGTTGCGTTGATAAGATTCTTTTCGGGCTCCGACGAACTCTACTTCAACATTCTTGTACTTTACCTGCGCAGTGCCGAAATTCTTGAATACAGCAATATGGGCATACTTTCCCAAACGGGCGGCATATGCCTCGGCCATTTCGATACCACTGCCAACTACAACCACGTCTATGTCTTTGGAAGGGCGTTCGAGAAACAAATCGCGTACATAGCCACCTACTGCATAACATTCAAGTCCAAGTTCATCTGCCGTTTCGGTAATAGGGCGGAAGTTTTTTCCGCTGAAATGTTCCCTCAATTCTTCCTTAGTGAGTTCAATCATCTTAATATTATAAGTTTCGGACTGCAAAAATACAATTTTAAAACTAAAGTTGTATTTTTGTTTCTTGTTATAAGCCGATATGTACATCATCAATATAATGAGCATGAAGAAATTATTACTTATTGCGACAACAGCTCTGCTTGTTACAGCATGCGGAGATAACGGAGAAAAAAAAGCAACCGCGAAACTCAATAACGCCCGGATAGCTTTGGAAGCTGGCGAATATAACGAAGCCAAAGTAGAAATAGATAGTATTAAAATACTATACCCGAAGGCCTACAACGCACGTAAAGAAGGTATTAAGTTGATGCAGCAGGTAGAACTGGCCGAGCAGACCAATACCTTGGCTTACCTTGACAGTATGTTGAAAGCTAAACAAAATCAGTTCGAAGAAATTAAGGGTCGCTTTGTTCTTGAAAAAGATGCCGAATACCAGGATATCGGCAATTACTTCTGGCCCACTCAAACTGTGGAGAAGAACCTGCACCGCGCTTTTTTACGTTTCCAGGTAGATGAAAACGGAATAATGACAATGACTTCCATTTATTGTGGCAAAAACAACATCAACCACCTTGCAATAAAAGTTACTGCCCCTGACGGTACTTTCGCCGAAACACCTGCTTCGGGCGATGTTTATATGACGACCGACCTGGGCGAGAAAATTGAAAAAGCCGACTATCGCCTGGGAAAAGATGGTAGCGTTATCGGCTTTATTGCTCTGAATAAGGATAAAAATATCAAAGTAGAATATTTGGGCGAACGGAAATTCAATACTACCATGAGTGCTTCCGATCGTACTGCCGCTGCCGAATTATACGAATTATCACAACTTCTATCGTCCATTGAAGAGATAAAGAAAGAAATGAAAGAAGCAAACCTTAAGATTGAGTTTGTGAAACGGAATATAGAAAAATCGCAAAACCAGGACGCCCAATGAGGATAACTTTAAAAGAATTACAGGAATCAGACTTTGTTTATATAAAAGAGATTTACGATTACTATACCCTGAATTCAACTGTGGTTTATTTCCTTGAACCGGTATCTATAACCGATTTAAAAGGATTTATACCTATTGACAATCCTTTATATCGTTCGTACATTATATATACTGATACAGGAGAGCGTTGCGGTTTTTGTTATTACAATAAGTTCAAACCCCGTGAAGCTTATCGCATATCGGTAGAAGTCACAGTGTATTTACACCCCGATTATACCGGTATTGGTTACGGTAAAGAAGCTCTGAGTGCTATTGAAGAAGTGATACGACAAAACGGATTCAGTAATATCATAGCGCTTATTGATGCGGAGAACTATGGGAGCCTCAAGCTATTTGAACAGGCCGGATATACTTGCTGTGGGCATCTGCATGAGGTCGCTGAGAAATTTGATAAGAAGCTTTGCGTAAAATTCTATCAAAAGATATTAAACTAATTATCATTTATTCTTTTATATCCAACTGATAGGTAGTTTGGTTGCCAACAGATGTATTTATATCCCAGTTTTTCTCATCTTTCCAGAAAGATTCATCCACAATGGTTTCATTTACTTTAATTTCGCTGATATAATGCCACATGGGTAGAAGATTATCATCTGCGAAGTCTCCCGAAGGGTTGTCTTTTAAGGGAATATAATAGTTGAATGCCAGATACTTTTGTGGTTTTATGGTTAAAACAAAATCTTGATTCTTATTCTTTCGGATATTGGGCTCACCATTATTGTTAATAGCATAATCACCGCATCCTGTAAACGTAACCGTTACAGGCGAATCAGTATTATTGTGCAAAAGGAATTGATAGTAATATTTCTCGCATGATGTCAGTAGCATACAGGTTAATACAAGTAAAACGAGTTTAAGTGTTTTCATATTTACGCAAATTTTTATGATGAGGTTGTCTTTCATTCGTCCCTATCTCAAACCAAATGAAGTTCAAAATGTTTTGCTGACTTTAATATAAATAAAGGAAACTTAAAAATACTGCATCGTGTTCGTAAAGAGTGCTCATTTTTTACCCGATGGCTTTGAAAGGTCAAAGGCTTGACAAAGAATTATCAAGCCCTTGACTTTTTTGCAACTACAGAATCCGTATATTTTCCGGTAAATACCCGCTTCGTATCCGCCATTCTGCCGGGTACAGATTATTTGCCCTGTTGCCCAGATTCTTGACAAATCCCAGTGGAACGTGCCTATATGTTAGCAGAACATATCCGCGTGGAGCATCGGCAGGCAGTACTATACTTTCTCTGCGCAAATACGCTATTGCTTGTTCATAGCCTACTTCAATCCGGTTAAATTCATTGCGTAGTGGTATATCAGTCATAGCCAAAGCGTGTGATGGAATGATGTCTTTGCCTTTTATGCTTCCTGTCTCGACACCATTTTGAAGTACTCTAAGCTTAGTGGTAAGCTTCTGTTGTTCATTTGTAAAGAAAGGAGGTGTAACAGTCAGTTGAGCATCGGCCACGGCTTTTTTGCCTTTTTTATTGACCTGCGAGGAAGGTTTAAAGTTTTCTTCCTGAATATCTTCTCCGTCTTTCTGTAAAATGGCCATGAAAAAACCTTCTCCTTGTATCTTATGTGGAAGAAAACGGAATACAGGCAGACCGTTCCCCGTCATATCTCCCGGGAGATTCCATTCATCGGGAATAGTAGGTTGGAGCACACTGGCGCCTAGTTCCGAGGCTATCCACCGAATGTTTTCTTCGTTCTCATATATATTATAGGTACACGTACTATATATCAACATACCTCCTGGTCGCAGAGAGGGCCAGATATCCGAAATAATCCGTCGTTGTCGCTTCCAGCAGATGTCCACATTCGCCGGACTCCATTCGCTGATAGCCGTTGGATCTTTGCGGAACATCCCTTCGCCCGAGCAGGGTACATCGGCCAGGATAAGATCGAATTGCACGCCGGTTACAGGAAAGTCGGCCGGATCGTTATTGGTGACCATTACATCGGGATGGCCCCATTTAGTCAGGTTCTCGGCCAGTATATTGGAGCGGTTGCGTATTACTTCGTTGGCAACCAACAGGCTGCCATCAGGTAAGAGGCTACGCAGGTGGGTGGATTTTCCTCCCGGAGCGGCACAAAGATCGAGGGCTAGAACGGGTTTATCTATAAATTGGTTTATCACCTGTTCCAGAAACATGGATGAGGCTTCCTGCACATAATACACTCCGGCATGAAACAGTGGGTCAAAAGTAAATGTAAGACGTTCGTCCAGATAATATCCGGTATTGCACCACGGAACGGGTGATAATTGAGTATTGAAAGTTGAAAGTTGAAAATTGTTGGCTTTGTTAGGATTGAGGCGTATACTAACAGGAGAGGATTCTTCCAGTGAGGCAAAGAAAGCAGCACTTTCTTCATTACCAAGTAACTGGCGCATACGGTTTACAAATTCTTCAGGTAGTTCCATCTGGCTCAAATCGGGTGTTAATGAGAAAACAAAATTGCATCATAAAACCGGAATATCAAAACTTTTGCATTTAAAACCCGGAAAATTTAGAAAATAGAAAAATATTTCGTCACTTTGCAACTTTCTAATAATCACAATACGTCTAACAGGCAAATAAAGAATTTAAAACCAAGAATTATGAAAAGATTTTTATTTGCAATATTTGCTTCATTAGCATTATGCAACCTGGTTACGGCCCAGGAAGATACTACACGGGTTACGGAGTGGGAAGATACCGTGATTGAAAAGATTGACCATAAACCCTCATTAATTGTTGATGGACAAGACCTTAGCTTTCTGGGCGACTCGTTTTGGGGAATGACTGCCGGTATTGTAGCAATCACATTTGCTTTTCCGATTGTTATTGTTTTTATAGCATTTTATTTCCAATATCGCAGTCGTAGACAAAAATATAAACTCATGGAAAAAGCCCTTGAAAGCGGACAACCGCTTCCTGAAGGTTTCTTGAAGGCTACCGACGATACGAATGTACAGAATAAAGGCCTGAAGAATGTTTTTGTCGGCATTGGATTGTTTATATTCTTATGGGCAATAACTCAAGAATTTGCTATAGGCTCTATCGGGTTGCTCATTATGTTTATCGGGTTCGGGCAATTGGCGGTTTATCATGCCAACAAAGATAAAGGCGATAAAAACCGGTAAATGAGCCAACTAAATGATATATCGCTGGTCGCACAGGTCGTGGTGTTTAAGAACTCCAGGGCCTTTGACCAGTTGGTGCAGAAATATCAGTCGCAGATACGGCGATTCTTTCTTAACCTTACCTGCGGCGATGGCGAATTAAGCGATGACCTCGCACAAGACACTTTTATTAAGGCTTATACAAATATTGCATCATTTAAAAATCTCTCAAGTTTCTCAACATGGCTTTACAGAATTGCTTATAATATTTTTTATGATTATATTCGCAGTCGGAAAGAAACTGCCGACCTGGATAGCCGGGAAATAGATAATATACATCATACCGAACAGGATAATTTCGGAATGAAATCGGATATATACGAGTCGATGAAGATACTTAAGGAAACAGAAAGGACGTGTATAACGTTATTTTATATGGAAGACCTGAGTATCGAAAAAATATCGGACGTTACGGGTATCTCCCAAAACACAGTGAAGTCTCACCTGTCGAGGGGGAAACAAAAGTTAGCAGAATACTTAAAACAAAATGGTTATGACCAAAATGGACGATGATATATTGCTGAAACAGTTCTTCAATGAGAACAGGCAAGAGATAGCTGATAACGGCTTCACGCAGCGGGTTATGAAAAGATTACCCGGCCGTGCTAACAGGTTAGCCAATATGTTAACGGCTGTCGGGGTAATTCTGGCAGTTATAATGTTCTTTGTGCTCGATGGGCTGGGTGCCATAATCGGTACACTGCGCGAAGTATTTGTATCCATGAGTATACAAGGGATTGAGAATATTGACCTGAAGTCATTGGTAATTGCCGGTGGAGTACTGTTATTCTTCGGAGTACAGAAAATCTATTCGATGGAGTGGTAACAAGGTGTAAATTCTTTATTGTTCTTTTTTTACTGTTTCTGACTACCAGCTATGGAAGGGCTTTCGAGGTAGCCAGCGATACTATATTACTTGAGTTCCTGGCCGAGGCGGGAGCGCCTATCACCAGTGATAATACCATCAAACTACTTCCAAGCGGTAAAGAGAAGTTCGACGATATGTTTGCCGAACTCCGCAAAGCGCGTCACCACATTCATATGGAGTACTTCAATTTCCGGAACGACTCTATTGCTACCGAACTTTTCACTATTCTGGCTCATAAGGCAAGCGAGGGTGTCGAAGTAAGATTACTTTTTGATGCCTTCGGTAATGCTTCGAACAATCAACCTCTGAAAAGGAAACACCTCAATGCCATTCGTAAAACAGGGATTGAAATTATAAAGTTTGATCCTATTAATTTTCCGTATATCAACCATGTATTTCATCGCGACCACCGCAAGATTGTGGTTATCGACGGCCAGATAGCTTACACGGGTGGTATGAATGTGGCCGATTATTACATCGAAGGCCTTCCCGAAATCGGCCCCTGGCGGGATATGCATATGCGTATAGAAGGTAGTGCTGTGCAAGACCTTCAGGATATTTTCCTGGTTGTATGGAATAAGGAGACTAAACAGAATATTGACGGAGAAGAGTATTATCCTTATCCCCGGGAATGTGGGGATATTACTGTAGCTATAGTCGACCGCGCTCCTAAAGTTTCGCCTAAATTATTGCGGCGCACTTTTGTAGAGTCTATCCGCGCAGCCGAACACTCTATACAGATTGTCAACCCATATTTCGTGCCTACCAAATCGATAAAGAAAGAACTTAAGAAGGCTCTTAAACGCGGGGTACGTGTGGAAATTATGATATCTTCTAAATCCGATATCGGTTTTACACCCGATGCCGGATTTCATATAGCCAGGCAACTGATGAAGAAAGGCGCAGAGGTTTATATGTATGATGCCGGCTTTCATCATTCGAAAATTATGATGATTGATGACTCTTTCTGTACGGTCGGTTCTGCCAACCTGGATAGCCGTAGCCTACGATATGATTATGAAACGAATGCTTTCATTTTCGACGAAGGTGTAACGGGCGAACTAACGGATATGTTCGAGGATGATAAGGAAGATAGTACCATAATGACGGATGAATACTGGAAATCACGCTCGCGCTGGAAGAGGTTTGTGGGGTGGTTTGCGCATTTGTTTACGCCGGTGCTTTAGTTTTTTTAGCCGCAGATTACACGGATGGCGCGGATTTAGAAACACGGATTAAAGATAAATTATATCCGTGTTTCTAAATCCGCGCCATCTGCGTAATCCGTGGCTAAAAATTATTTTCTAGTAAGTTCCGTCGACATCAGATACGAATTATACGGTAACCACATAGACATCGTAAAGTATAACACATCATCCGTCAGACAAGCCGGGTGAATGTATGAACCGTATAATTGGGGATATTCCCATCCATCAACAAGTTTCTGAGGCTCACCCCACGGGCCGGTTATTTCGTTGGCTACTCGCATGGTAATCTCATACCGTGGGCCATTGAAGTAGAGCATAATCCACTTACCGAATTTGGAATGATAGGCTACGGATAATTCTCCCGCGTTGTCATTAAACAAAGGCGTGGCGGAAGATTCTTCTCCTTTGATCCATTGAGTTCCGTTCCAGAACTCATATTGCGTTTGATACTCGATATCCTTTTCACGGAAACGTGCCAGATGCGGGAAATTATCCCGTCCGGTGATTGTTCCTATCATATATATATACCCATCCTTTTTGAAGTAACCTGCCTGGCCGAAGTTGCTATTTGTTCCAAACCTTACATCCTGGCAGCGTTCCCAGTTTTCTCCGTTATCTGTCGATTTATACAGGCTCGAATAGTTAGTCACCCAGCCCGTCCAGTTGCGAATATTCATGTAATGAACATAGTCAATACCATTGGCGCGAATGGCTGCCGTAGGAATGGAAGTCCAGTCTCCGTTTCCGCTACCGTCTTTGCCGCCATAGCATATTTCGCGGGCATTCTTGCCACTGCTATCGGTTGGAGCGCCGTTAATTGTCATGCCGTCGGAGAGGTCGGTATCTTCGGAGAATAGTAATACATTGCTTCGCCAGCTTCCACCGTTGGGGCCGGGATTGGCGAAGTTCGGATAAAAATCGCTTCCGAATGTATCGCCGAAGAACAGACCGTAACGTCCGGGCTGTAATTCCCATACAATACCCAGATCGGTGCCGCCGACGTTATACTTTTCGTTGGTACGGTTGTTGACTTCGAATTCAACAGCGGGTAGCCCGTTCTTTCCGTTAATTTCTGCACCAGTAATGCGCGATACACATTTCAGGTTGGTGAAAATGAGGTTTTTCCGGCGGTCGACGGTAAGGATTTTGCTATCGCTCCGGTTGCTTTTATCAGTAGCGGTGAAAATAATATCGAAATAATCCCAGTCATTGTCGGTTAGCTTATATTGAAAATTGTATCCGTCGCTTAATTCTTCGGGTTTTACAGTTTTGTCCATGGCGAGGGCTTCGCTCGTTATTCTCAGTTCGTTTAGTATCTCCGGGTTTGATACGGTAGCTGTTACCGAGAAACTTCCCGAATCGTCCGGACGGATTTCGTAATCGGATAGGGTTACGGTTGATTCGGCAGAGACTCTCTTAACGGTCAGCGTTTGTTTGGCAGAAGTTTTGCCATTGTTTCCTGTTGCCACAAACTCGAAAGTGAATTGCTGCGGATCGGTTTCTTTGAGCGTATAATTATAGGTGTATTCTTCGCTCAGGTCAGCCTTCATAAGTTTTTCTGTCGACACAGAACTACCATCTACTTTTGTAATTTCCAGAAAGTTTAGATCATTAAAATGGTTGATGGAAACAAGTACGGATATTTTTCCATTCGTAGCTGTAGCTTCATCATCAGATAATTCGATAGCCGGAGTTTGCCCGGTATCGCCCGGGTCGTCCTTACTACAACCGGTGAGTCCTCCTATAAGTAGGAGGACTACCAGTGCCGGTATGTATTTTCGTATCATACTCACTGTATTTAGGTTGGTATATAGGTTATAATTTGGTAAAATGTACTACCGAGCCGCCATCTACTGCCAATGGTAGCTTAATAACATCTTTACGGCTTACCGTACGTACTTCTTTGTCCAGGTTATTCGCATTCTTGTCAGTGTCGGCAGCATCGGTATAAATCTCTGCCTGGTAAGTTCCGTCTCCCAGAAAATCGAGTTGTAACTCGATTGTACGGGCTGTGCTGTTATTCAAAGAACCTACCCACCAGTCGCTACCGCTACGGCGAGCAACGGTGACGTGTTTGTTGAATTCGGCTACCGGAACGCGTATCTCGTCCCATGTACCGGGCACGGTGCGTAGCACTTCAAAGCCAGGTTGCCCTTCGTAAGCTTTAGGCGCGTCGCATAGCGAGGTGAGGTGGTTTTCCAGTACTACATACATGGCCATCATGTGGCAACGGGTGCTCATTACATACGGATTGACGTATTGTATCTTGAATTCGGAACGGGGCAGGGCACGGAAACCACCCAGGTGATAATCGGTTGATCCTGCCAGCATACGGGTGAAAGGTACTGAAATATCATGGTCGGCATTCACCAGCGTATCCCATTTGCATACTTCATAATTTAGAGTTCCTTCGCGGGTGAATTCATTGGGGTAAGTGCGGGTTAATCCCGAAGGTTTACTCGACCCGTGGAACTGGATAAATAGTTTATACTTAGCGGCTGCTTTCAGGAAATCTTCCTGTATGCGTATCATTTCCTGGTCGTTGCGATCCATGAAGTCAATCATCAGCCCTACAACTCCCCATTTCTGATACTGGGCAAAGGCTTCGTCGAGCTTTTCGTACAATGGCCTCCAGTGTACCCAAAGGTGAATGCCCACACCTTTGCTTTTAGCATAACTGGCAATCCGGGGCATATTTAGCGGAGGGATGGCGCGGGTAACATCTGCATTGGGACCTGCCCAGCCGAAATTGAAGTTATCGTCGTAATACCAGGGAGTTTCGGCATAGCCGTAAATGCCGTGTGCGTCTAAGCCGTTGCGGGCCGCAAAATCGATGTAGTATTTGTTCGTCTCGAAGTTATTTCCGGGAGAGAAGGTGCTGTCGGGTACTACGTTGCCGTTCCACCAGGTAAAGGTTGTGCGGCAAGTTTTAATCCACGAGGTATCTTCTATTTTGCATGGGTCGTTCAGGCTGGTGAGTATGGTGCTTTCAAGTAAAGCGCCTACACGGTCGGATACCTGGATTACACGCCAGGGTGTACGGTGCGGAAATTCGTTGATTTCTACTTTTATCTTTTCCTGCCCTAGTTTGGGAGATAGCTTTCCGGTGAGAGTATCGCCTTCTTTCACCAGGTACATGCCGGCATAGTTCAGGATGGCTGCTTCGGTAATAGACATATAGATACCATTGTCATACTCGAATGTAACCGGCATTTCAATAAGCTTTTTCCTGGCAATTTCGTCGTATCTGGTGAAAGAGTACACGTTTTCGTGTGTGTTGATATAGCCCGGAAGGTACATCAATAAAGACATGGGGTTACCATTAAGCTTGAACTGGGTTTTTTCGTCGTACATCACATACGAGTTCCAACCGTTTTGTTCGGGAAATTCGTAGCGAAACGCTACCCCGTCATTAAATGCCCGTACTATCAGGTTAATCAATCGTCCGGGAGCATTTTTTTCTTTCAACGGTACGATGATTTCATTACAGTAGTTGTGAGCGGTACTTATTTTCCCGACGACAAGTTCGTAATTTTCATTGATTCGTTTTTTGCTAACTCTTCCTATGTTTAGGTTTTTGCCGAACTCGCCGCTATCGAAGTCAAATCCTAAAATAGAATTCGATACGATGGATTGTTTTTTGTAATCAACATTATAGGAAACAGCATCGGGAGATACCTTCAGTGTAAACCTGAGTTTCCCGTCGGGGGAGGATACGGTAACATTCTTCTGGGCACAGATGCCTGTGAAGATGAATAGTACGGTGCATAAGAGAAACAGTTTCTTCATTGTGCTTATATTTATTATGTGATTCGGTATATATGGTTATTTCTTTTGCTGCAATACGGTATGTTTTAGATGCCCATCTAACGCTGCTTTAGATGGGCATCTAACACTGCGTTAGATGGGCATCTAAAACATACTGTATCTATGGAATACTATTTAGGGTTCTGCACTAAGTTAGAATTGCGTTGCAACTGATCGAATGGTATAAGCATCAGGTTACGCTTCGAGTCGTTAGATGGGGTATGTTCCCACCATGTACCTTTTGTATAATTGTCGTCGAAACGGATAAGCTGGCTGCGGCGCAAACCTTCGAGGGCAAATTCTACACCTAACTCTTGTAACATACGGCCGTACTTTACAGGTACTCCGTTGTGATTGATGGTAGCTGAGAGTTCGGCTCCGGTCAATAACGTGCCAGTTTCGAAATTGCGTGCGCGAACTTCGTTGACCAGATCGGCGGCATCTTGTGCGTTGCCATTGGTGCGGAGTATGCACTCGGCTTTCATCATCAGTATTTCGGCATAACGCATAATTACATAGTCATTGTCTGGTGTTCCGGTAGCGCCAACTTTGATTTCATATTTTCCGAAACGATATCCCTGGTACATGGTTGCAGGACCGTCGATACCAGCCAGTTCGCGGGTATAACTTAGCAACACTTGCGGGTCGCCGCACCAGCCGTTTGTCCATAGCGGAGTGCCATCCAGCGAATATTGCTGTCCCATGCGCCATGTTTTTTCAAGACGTTTGTCGCCTTCTACATAATTGTCGAAGAATGTTGGAACGCCTACGCAACCGCTATCCAGCCATGTACTTTGCAGGCTGAATGTTGCCATTTGCGAATAATGCAGGGTTTTGCGGGCCCACATATATATTTGTCCTCCCGATTTGGTTTCGTCGAACGGGATTACAAACATGGTTTCATTGCTTAGTTCATTATTTGTAGAGAATGGTAATGAATAATCGCCATCCAGACGGTATCTGGTCGATTCGATTATTTCATCGCATAATGTTCTACATTCGTTATACATGGGTTTGCCAATCCATGCTTCGGCATTCAGGTACAGGCGGGCAAGCAATCCTTTTCCATTCCATTTATTGAAACGCCCATAGGTTTTCAGACGGTCGTCGTTGAGGTTATCGACATTGTTTTTTAATTCTGACTCAACGAATTCGAAAACTTTTTGACGCGGTTCTGTAGTAGGCAGATAGCCGTCGGGTACATCGAAACGGTCGATAATAGGTACATTGCCGAAGGCTTCCAGTAATAGGTAGTAATAGAAGGCCCGGGCTACTTTCAGTTCCGAGATGTATTTGTTCTTTCCTTCCATTTCTACAGTCGAATTCTCGAACTGGTGAAGTACCCGGTTGGCGCTGGATACCCCGGCATAGAGTACATTCCAGATAGCATTCAGATGTGGGTCTTCTTCGTTCCATGTGTGTTGGTGCAAACGGATGTAAATGCCCCCATCGTACCACAAACCATAATTCTTTACCGGTGTAACGCAAATATCGGTGGTTTCTTCCAGGTCCCACCAGTTCTGCCAATCGGTCATTACCCGCATATTGGTATATACAGGAACCAGAGCAGCCAGAAAATCATTCTCGGTAGTGTAGAAATCCTTTTCGGGAACGCTGCTGAAAACTTCCTCGTCCAGATTTGTACAGGCACTGAATGCCGTAACGGCAGCAATGAGTGCAGTGATAATATATTGTTTTCTAAACATTGTTTCAAGTTTTTAAGATTAGAATAAAAGATTAACACCTAAGGTAAATTGCCGTGTTGTAGGATATAATTCGCCTGCACCGGCTCCTTCGACACCCGGCGCCAGCCCTTTGATGCTTACTTCGGGGTCGAGTCCTTTGTATCCGGTCATAGTCAGCAGGTTGTTTCCGGCAGCGAAAACGCGAAGACGCTGTATAACCTTTTGGTTTTTCAGGTTAAATGTATAGCCTATGTTTACATTGTCCAGTTTTACATAATCGCCATCCTCCACATAGTAACTTTGCATGGCTGGTGCCCCTTTTACATACGATCCGCTGTTGAATGGTTTTTCGAGTACGGAACGTGGCAGGTTACCTTCTCCAATACGCGATATGGTTTCCCAATGCATACGTTGGCGGTTCAATACCTGGAAGTTAAATGCTCCGCGGAACATTACGGATACATCGAAACCTTTGTAATTCAGTGCCAGGTTAATGCTTCCGTAAGTTGTGGGAATACCGTTTCCTATAACTTTCTTATCACCGTCGTTGGCAGCTGTAAGTAATTTCGGCTCTCCGTCGGCGCCGTAAACCATCCAGAAGCCATCGGCATTGAGGCTGTGTGTTTCGAAACCGTGGAAATCACCTACGGGGCTTCCCTGCCTTACAATATGCGTATGGGTTTGGATTGGCGAGCCGGTTGCTCCTGCATACCAGTAGTCTTTCTGATACAGCCCGTTCGATAAAGAAACAATTTTATTCTTGTTATATGCAAATGTTCCGGTGATGTTGAAGCGTAAATCTTTTGTGCGTATCGGAGTTCCGCTTAATAGCAATTCGATACCCTGATTCCGTATCTTACCAACGTTGGCCATCATACTTGATACAATATAGGGTGGGGTTGGTACTTCGTACGACGAAAGGAGGTCGGCTGTTTCGCGGTGATATACATCAATAGAACCGGAAATCCTGTCTTTGAAGAACGAGAAATCAAGACCCAGGTTTAACTCGCTTTTTGTTTCCCACTTCAAATCCGGATTAGGATTCTGGTACGGGGCAATACCCTGCGTCCATTTGTTGTTGATATAGGCATAACCACCATAGTTAAGTAAATACATGGATAGGAGGTTGGCGTTTACTTCGTTTCCGGTTACACCATACCCGATGCGGAGTTTAAGGTCGTCCAGCGCTTTGAAATTTTCCATAAAAGATTCTTTGCTGATGCGCCAACCGGCGGATACGGCCGGGAACAATCCCCATTTGTGGTTGTTGCCGAAGCGTGATGAACCTTCACGGCGTAAACTTGCCATGAACATGTACTTCTCATCATAGTTGTATGTTACACGACCGAAGAAAGAAATAAGTTTATGTGTGTTTTTGTAACTTGTCATAGCAGCTTTATTGTCTTTCATATCGTTCATGGAACCGATGTTCCAAGGGCCGAACATATCTGTGGGGAAATCCTTGGCCCATTGATACATACCCTTTGCTTCGTCGGCCTGATAGCTATAGCCAACCATTGCTCCCATGTTATGACGGTCGATTGATTTGGTGTAATCGCCAATCAGTTCGAGTGTTTTCTGGAGGCTATTGTCTGCCCAGTTCCATACATTGCCATAATCGCCATTCACCACCGTGCTCATGTGTTTAAAGGTATTGCTTTTGTTCTCCATGCGGTCGAAGCGTTGGAAAGCTCCCATTGCATTGAGGTTTAATCCTTCGATTGGTGACAGGGTTACCTTTCCGCTCATCATCAACTGGTTGTATCCTTCTTTATCATATTCTTCGTTAATCATGGATACAGGATTCAAAGGTTTCAGGTTAACACGGTACTCGGTATAGTTGCCGTTTTCATCATAAATCGGGCGTGTAGGGTTTTGTAATAAAGCATTCAGGTAAGAAGCGTACCACATCCGTTGCTGGGTAACGTAACTGTCGTTGATGTTTAATTGGAAGCGCAGCTTGTTGTCGAACATATTATGGTTCAAACCTATTTTGGCTGTAATAGATTCGCGGTCGGTCTTATTAATAACTCCTTCGCGTTTCCGGTAGTCGACAGATGCTACATAGTTTGATTCGGCATTACCACCTTTTAAAGAGAGAAAATGGTTTTGACTAATGGCGGTACGGCTTATTGCATCAACCCAGTCGGTAGTGGTTCCTTCGTCGATGAGGCCGGGGAATTCGGTGTCGCCGGATAAACGGCGATAATCGTCGGCAGTTAACATATCGGCATGTTTGGATATGCTTTCAAACGAAACAGAGCCACTGTACTCCATAGAAAGTTTGGTGGCTTTGGCACGGTTGGTTGTGATTACAATTACCCCGTTTGTACCTCTGGTACCGTAGATAGCGGCAGCCGAACCATCTTTTAGTACGTCGATAGATTCGATGTCTTCGCTGGAGATTGCTGTCATGCTGCCTCCGGGTATTCCGTCAATAACAATAAGCGGACTGGTATTCCCTGAAAGTGAGTTAACGCCACGTATGGTCATTTCCAATCCCAAAACAGGGTCACCGGTATAATTCGATAACTGCAATCCGGCAACTTTACCCTGGAGTAACTGTTCGGGGCTTTTTACCATTCCTGCCAGGAAATTATCTTTCTTTACCGAGGTAATGGCACTGGTTACTTCTCCTTTCTTCATGGAACCATAACCTACAACTACTACATCCTCCAGTTGAAGGATGTCTTCTTTCATTGTAATATTCAGGAAAGTATTTCCTGTAGTTTGTATGGTTTCGGTGAGATAGCCTACATAGCTAACTGCCAATGTGTTACCTTGTTTTACCGTTATCTGGAACTCACCGTCTATATTGGTGATAACTCCATTCGTGGTACCGTTTTCCTGGATACTTACGCCGGGTAATGTATTTCCTTCGGTATCTTTTACAACGCCCTGATAGGTCTTGTTTTGTGCGCTTACAGACTGGGATATGCACAACAGGCATAGTATCGCCATTATCTGTATTATTCCGGATAAAAATCGTGTTGGATTAAGTTTCAACATAGTTTTGTAATGATAAGGTTTATGAATACTGAATAAGATTATAAGTTGTTTTGAGCAAATAATCCCCATGGCACCATAAATATGGTACCTGATTGTGGATAGACCATCAGTAGATTAATTACTTAAATCTAACTTTACTGTTTATGTTATTCACTGTATGGATATCCCTTGGGTTGATATCCCTTAGATAGTTAGCAACCGTAAACGCCCGTGGTTGTTTAGCTGAACCAGATACACCCTGTTCTGGAAAGTAGCTGTTTCGTTTTCATGTATTTAGTCTGGCAAGTGTTTGTTACCAGTGTGGGGGACTATTTCCAAAATTTTCTCCCTTCTTTTTGCATTTTAAATCAGTCATGGTTTTACAAATAGTTTTCAGTTAATACTACAAATATAGCTATATCGATTTAGCGATAGCGCAAATTAAAAACCTTTACTTATGAGGGTGTTTTGATAAAATCACCTTCAGCAAGAACCGATTGAACTGTATTTCCATTGGTAATATTTTCAATCAGTATCTTAAGAGCTTTCTGTACGAGGATATCTACCGGTTGTTGAACATAAGATATAGGTGCCCCAAAGAAATCGAATGCGGGATTTCCATCAAAACCCGCCAGGCCAATTTT
Organism: Bacteroides sp.; assembly: GCA_032108265.1. Classification (GTDB taxonomy): domain Bacteria; phylum Bacteroidota; class Bacteroidia; order Bacteroidales; family Bacteroidaceae; genus Bacteroides. The sequence continues at coordinate 153,949 of DAMCMT010000001.1, read as the reverse complement.
GCCAATAATTGCTTGCCCCATATCCTTTAAAGTATATAAGCAAGCCAGGGATATCATATTGGTTGCAAACACAAATGCATCAGTTTTGTTATCGACCATTTTGGGCAGTAAGCGGTCGGCAGATTTACGCGGAGTATCTAATTTCAGGTATATTACATTGGAAGAACGCTTCTTACCGGCATCTTCCATTGCTTTTTTATAGCCACGGATACGTTCTTTCATATGTATCAGGTTGATGTCATAGGCTACCATACAGGGTGCCTTATAGCCTTTATCGAGTAAATACCGCGTAGCAGTGTAGGCACCATTGAAATTGTTGAAAGCTACATAACTCACATTAATGCCGGGGAAATAACGGTCGAACAATACAATTGGCACATTGTTTTTTGCCAATGTTGCTATATAGTTCTCAGAGTTTTCGCAAGGTACGATAATCAGTCCGTCTACACCTTTATTTATAAGACTGGCTGTCACAGTTTGCATTTTATCTGTATCTTCGTCCGAACTTCCAAAAAGTACCGTATATCCATATTTGCTGGCTTCATCCTCAAGCAAACGTGCTACCTGTGCAAAGAAAGGGTTGGAGATGTCTGATACTACCAGTCCGATAGTTTTCGTTTTACCGCTACGCAGGCTTTGTGCAGCGATATTGGGCTGATAATTCATTTCACCTGCAATCTTCAGGATGCGCTTTGCTGTTTCTTCACCCACCCGGTATTCGTCTTTCTTACCGTTTAATACAAATGAAACCAATGCTGTAGAAACCCCTGCAGCTTCGGCAATATCTTTGAGTGAAACTTTTCTTTTGGGTGACATATAGATTAAACGTTTTTGCTCAGTGTATTAAATTCAATTTATGGTTTTTATCTGTAATACAACAGTTTATCGTTATATTATACTGCAAATGTAATTATAATAATTAAAATTCCAAATTATTTTTGCTAATTCGTTATAACATATTTATATTTGCAACATTCTTGTCTTACCAAAGTATATCAATTACCCATAATAACACTTAATAAATGGAGGATTAATCAATGAAAACACGAACTCTATCTGTTCTTTTATTTTTTTTGTGCAGTATAAATTACTGCTATGGACAAACTGATTTGCGAATTGACCCCATGACTTTAACGCCACCTGAGGTTAACGGCGTATGGTTACAGCCTGCTCAAAGAACCAAAGCTCAACCTGTGTGGGGGTTTGCAGATGGTATACGTATAGGTATTGCACCATTGGGTGGGCCACGCGGACTTATCCGCATATATACTCCCTATCTGGAACACGAGGAATTTGTTACTACAAATTTCATTGCATTTGAACCAGTAGATAAAGAAAAAAAAATCCGTGGACTATCCGAATTGGAATGGAGTAAATTGGATGATGAACGAGGCAAACGCTTTTGGACTGGTGATACATCGCAATCACCTTCTTTTCCCGATGAATATTATCCTGCTCATGGTGTTATATCCACCGAAAGCGGGGTGGAAACACTTACTGTATATATTTTCTGCGAAACTTTCGAAAATGGCGCTGATGTTTATGTCCGCATTCGTTTTACAAAAGATAAACCTTATGAATTTGAACTCACTGCATATGCAACCGAAGAATCGGCAGAACTTGAACGTTTTATTCTAACTGCAACAATGGGAAATAAAGCAAGGTTAAGGAAACTGTATTTAGCCAACGGGAAAAGTAAAGAGTCACAAAAGTTATGGCCTGATTATAAAGATTCTAATTTTACACCTCATGATCATACTCCATTGTCGGAAATGATAAAAGATAAAGATGGTGGTGCGTGGTTTGTTGCTTCACCCGACGAGGATAACCCGGCAGAGGCGGTTTATGCTGATAATACCCATACTCACTGGAAATATAAAGGCCGGAAAGCAACCCAATACTGGTATTGCCCAAGTCCAGGTACCGGACTAGAGGGAGTTGTGAATGGGCGTTATACTTACTGGGCAGGTAAATCTCCTATTCCAGGTGGTATTTCTTATGAAAACTTTGAATTGACTGAGCCTTTCCGTCAGGGACAAACGTATATATTTGGTATAACGCCTGAATTGCCTGAGGAATTCATATCAAATATAAATTAAGTCTTGGTATGAATAGAAAGCATACTACAAAAGTCTGTAGATTTTTACACTAAACTATAGACTTTTGTACGTTACACCAGATTAAGTATTATCTTCTTCTTGATCTGATAGACTCAATTACATTAAATATCTGATAAACTTCGACTAAATCTATCACTCTGTCTGGATAAAAATCGTTTAGTGAATGTATAGTTATAGTATGCCTCTCAATATCATGAGAAATAATTCGTTTCAACAGTATTCCATCTTTGTGTATAATTAAGAAATCCCATTTCTTATGATGTAAAGGTGAATGAGTCCAAAGTTGTTTAACTAATTCACGGCATAGTAATCTGTCGCCTTCCTTATAGCTTTTATCCGAACCATCATCCATGCTATCGCCTTTTACTTCAAAAGCCAGATAATTTCCCCGGCCTTCATAATCTACAAGGAATGGAATTTTGGGTAGTTGACTCATATATGTACTGTCATTATAGCTATATAGGTAACTGCTATAAGCGTATTGGTTAACTAAAGGTACATATAGTAAACTTTCATATGCAGGAGGCGATTCATAAATATTAATCGGTTCTAATTTGGAGATTTCCTGATAAGGGTCACCTTTTTCATAAAGAATCCAGTCGAGGTTCCAATGTGGGAATGCCTTTTCAAGTTTGGCGATTGTTGGCCTTCTGAATGAGTCGCCAACTTTATCAAGGTAACCGTTTCCAAGACCTGATTTTCTATAGAATTGATTTGGTATTAATCCCTCTTTCTCAATGAGATATAATATTCTTTCTTTGAATGTCATGGTTCTGTAATTTAAGATTGGAATGAGATTTTATTTTAGTCAAACTATGATACAAAGTAAATGATAAAAAACTGTTTATACAACTCTCCTGGGTATAATTTTAGGTTTATTGAAGTAAATTTTCTTATACAATATAACTCTATGTTTATCTATAGTGTTTGAATCGTAAATCTATTCTTACGGTATAGGACTAACGTTTGTTTTATATTCATATTGTTTTTTAATTAACAATTATAACCTATTATTCGTTAGTTGTAGTATATTTGCACTCCGGAATTAATTATAGTAATCCGTATGAAAAAAGTAATATTCCTCCTCTATATCATTACTCTCAGCCTTTATCTTCCTGCCCAGGATATTAAGACGGTATTTGTTAATATGCCCGATTCTATCACTCCGCTACTTACTGCTGTAAACCGGGCCGACTTTGTGGATTTCATGGAAAGTAATATGAAAGCCGAAGTCAAAAATAAATTTGATGATACTGCTGAAATGACAGAACTTACCGACTCGTACACCAATATACGAATGACTGAAGAAAGTACCTGGCAAATGAAACTTCTACCTTTGCCGGATGATTCTCAGGTTATCTGTCTGGTAACAACGGCTTGTGCTCCGGTATGCGATAGTAATATCCGTTTCTTCAATATGGAATGGCAAGAACTTCCTGCATCCGATTTTATTAATATACCCCAGGAAAATGATTTTTATCATTCAATTATTACCGGAGAACAATCTTACGAATACAATCTTCTCCGGGAAAAAGCCGACCTTTATTTATATAAAGCAGAATTGTCGCCTGATTCGCTACAAATATCTTTTACCTATACAACCCCTGAATATCTGAATACAGAAGACCGTGAAAACCTTATTCCTTATATTACTCCACGGATAATAATGTCATGGAAAACCGGTAAATTCTCTCCGGAAAATATTTAATCTTATTTACTTTTCAATTAATACTTCTCACTTTCATATAGTTCCATTAAAATAAAATGTAATTATAAAAAATTATCAGAACATTTTATTCTTTACGGTTGTTTTTGGTTTTATATAATAAAATCAAGAAAAAGTAAAGCTAAAAAATGTTTACAAAGAAGCAACCGGTGGTAATTCTTTTATCACTTTTAACCTTAACTGTCATCTCCTGTGTCAAGAGTTCCGGATTGGAAGATTGCATAGCACAGATGCGTATTGAAATTCGGTGGGTTTCAACCCAACCTGTTGACTACACCGAATCTGTACAAATAGAAGTTATTCCGCATACTCCTGAAAGTGAGTATACTATTACTTCCGATGTTTATGGAGTAAATGTTGATTTGCGCGTTGGCGAATATACACTGGTTGGATATGAAACCGCAACCAATGCGCAAATTGATATTGAGAATAAAACTGTATCTGTATCCACCGGAGCAGATGGACTGGCACTTTCTCCCAATATCTTTAGTGCCGGAAGTAATACGGTAACAGTAACACTGTCAGATACCGACCTTGTACTTCCATTACCCATGCATCGGCAGGTACGTCCATTGGTTATCGAAATAGAAACCGAAGGCGACGGTACTCCTATGATACAAACCATAACTGGTGTATTGCATGGAATTGCTCTCGAACGCTCTCTTGATAATGGCTTTCCACCCACAAACGGACAAAATCGCCCGCAAGCAATCCGAAGCGGGAGTATAGGATTTGATTTTTCTACTCTTACACGGGCTGTATATGATGGCTGGTTTGGCGACACTAAAAACCTTCTGGGTATAGATGGCAATACCGATCAGAAACTCG
>DAMCMT010000001.1:116447-149265 GCA_032108265.1 Bacteroides sp. | reverse complement strand
GATGGAAGGACGACTTCTGTTACTATTGATGTAACCGACGAATTATCAGAATTCCAAACCCAGGACATCAATGAACCCTGGTATATTATCATTGTACTCGAAGCAGGCATAAACTTCGAAATAACTATTGCCGACTGGATTGCAGGTTCTGAATCCTGGATTACCGCTCATTAGAAACAGAATAACTTAAACTTTAACTATATGAAACTGAGAAATATCACATGTGTTTTCTGCATGTTTATGCTTGTATTTGCTTCCTGTCAGGACGACACAGAAGATGTAAATAAAACGAACAGGGTTGAAGCCAAATTTACGGCAGGTATATCTACCCGTGTTGTAGATGCCCGTTGGGATGTTGATGATGCCATAGGTATTACTATGATTGATCAAGATGGAGCCAGAATATTGGAGGATGTATTTAATCATAGCTACTATACAAGTACACAGGCCGGAGACTTTCATCCTAAATCATCTGCTGATATCGTTTATTTCCCGCAAAATGGAGACCGGGTACTTTTTAAATCTTATTATCCTTATCGGTCCGGTTTACAGCGCGATCTGCGCTTTCCCATAACAGTAGCCGATCAAACAGATTTGCCGGCTATTGATTTTATGTCTGCCGAGCATCTTTCAGGTTTTACAAAGGATGACCGGGATGTAAGCCTCCGCTTTCATCACCGTCTGACCAAAGTAGAATTCCTGTTTACGGTTGCCGATGGTGTGGAGATTTTCCCTGAAGATATTGCACTAACCCTGAAAGGTATGAAAACTACAGGTACTTATGATCTATTCTCCGAGTCTCTTACAGTAAACGATGATAGTACAGCTGATATTGAAATTCCAAATAGAGGAACAGATTCAAGGAGAGTTGGTATTGTATTACCGCGTCCGGCAGGCCCGGGTGTGTCGTTCGATCTAACTACCAGTGGTGGAAGTGTTTTTTCTGCGGATATGGACGAAGAACTGGCTCTCAAACCTGGATATAAATACCTTTTCCATATTACCCTGGAAGGTACATCCATGTCTGTTCGCGTTACAATTAAAGACTGGATTGAAGGTCCAACTACTAATTACGATATCCTTGGAATATCTACTCCTGCCGGAGAAAGTATAGGTGTACAACCGGGCGACCAGATGCAGGTTTATATGAAAAACGGTAATGCATATCAACCATTCCGTTTATTTACATATGGTGATGATGGACTATGGACAACCCCCAGTCCTGTGTTCTGGGAAGATATTGAGCAATCTCCTTTAGATTTAAGGGCTTCATTGATTCCTAGAGAGCCTGCCAGAAATGAAACCCAGATACCGGATTATATTCTCGCTGATGAAATAAGCGTAGAAAGAAATACAGGTGCCGATTTTACATTCAAACATGTTGGCTCCCGGGTTAAAGTTGTATTAAAATCCAACATTTTCACACAAGAAGAATTGAATGATGCCTCAATAATTTTGCCTTCCTACTTTGTAGGAGGTCGTGAAGAGCAGGGAGTATTCGTACCCGGTACTGCCCGTGGTAATGTTATTGTTGACAAAACTGATTTGAACGACCAGTTTGCCATCATTCAACCACAGTCGGTTTCGCCAGGCGCTAATATAGTTACTGTTACTGTAAATGGGCGCGAACTATCTGCCCGGGCTACAAATGATGGCTTTTTATACGAAGCAGGTGTGGCATACGAACTTGTAATAACTGTCAATGCCAGCGATTTATCTGTAAGTGCCCGTGTAATTGATTGGGTTTATTCGGGACCGCATAGATTTGATGTTTTAGATATTACCCCTATACTAGATGAAACAGAAGGTGTTGAAGTGGGTGATCAAATGGAAGTCTTTGTGAAAAACGGAAACGATTACGAACCTCTCCGTACATTTACTTATGGAGCAGATGGCAGATGGACTACTCCTAATCCTGTATTCTGGGAAGATGTCCTTCAGGATCCATTGGATTTGAGGGCTTCGTTAATTCCCCGCGAACCTGCAAAGAATGATACACAGATTCCTGATATTATATTGACCGACGAGCTGAGTGTTCCAAGAAACCAAGGTGCTAATTTTGTTTTCAAACACGTTGGTTCCCGGGTGAAAGTTGTGTTACAATCCAATGTATTCACCCAAGAACAACTTAATGAAGCTCCTATTGTTCTGCCCTCGTATTTTATTGGTGGTCGTGAAGAGTTAGGAGCATTTATTCCCGGTACTACCCGTGGCAATATTATCATAGATAGTTCAGACCTTAACGACCGGTTTGCTATTATCCAACCTCAATCGGTTTCGCCTGATGGAGCCCTAGTAAGAATGACTCTGGATGGACGCGAATTTACTGCGCGGGCTACCGACGCCGGATTCTCATACGACGCAGGAGTTTCCTACGAACTCATTATTATGGTCAATGAAAGCGATGTTTCTGTCAGCGCCCGTGTTATTGACTGGGTTCCTTCGGGACCGCATAATTTCACTATTCTCGAGGTAACCCCATCGCTCGAAGATACGGAAGGTGTGGAAGTTGGTGCCCGCATGACAGTATATAAGAACGAAACCAATATATATAACCCCTGGACTACATTTACCTATGCAGGTGGAAATAATTGGCGCCCGGACACAGAAGTTTACTGGGAACAGGTTACCGGAGATTATGCCGACTTGCGCGCATCAATTATTGCACAGGATAAGTTAAATCAGGCGCAAATAGATGATATACTGATAGCAAATGATATTCGGGTACCGGTTAATACCGGCGCAGATTTTGTATTTAATCATGTAGGCTCGCGATTGGTTGTGGCTCTTCTATCTGACACTTTTACTGATGACGACTTGAATGGCGCCACCATTACAATGCCTCAATATATTACCGGTGGCTATGAAGAACGGGGGCAGTTTATCCCCGGCCAGATCGCCCGGGATATACCATTAGTCAGAGATGAAACAACCAATAACAGTATTGCTATAATTCAGCCCCAGACTATACAGGCTGGTAATAATATATTCAAGGTAAGAATAGGAACTCGTGATTATTGGGCAAAAGCTCCGCAAGGCGGATTTACGTATGCTCCGGGTGTTTCTTATGCCATCACCATTCATGTGAATGAAGAAAACCTTACCGTTAGCGCCCAGGTAATTCCGTGGACTCAAACGCAGGTTGATCTGAATGCATTTACAGTAGGTACTAATGTGCCGGGAGCAAGTTCGGGAGTGGATGATAGGGCACAAATGAACGTTTACATGGCTCAGGGTGCCGGCCGTACTTTACTGTCGACGTTTACTTACAGCCAGCCGGCTGATTCGTGGACAGCTTCTCCGGTAGTATACTGGGAAGGAATACCGAGCCCTCCACCTGCGTTCTATTCATCAATTCTGGTTCAGCCTAAGCTCGACCCGACACAACTTGATGATTATCTGATAGCCGATCCGATTACCCCGACCGAAGGGGAGCCGGTGAACTTCACGCTCAGGCATCCGGCAGCAAAGGTCGTGGTACAATTACGCTCAAGCGATGATACTTTCTCACCGTCCGAACTGGCAGCAATGGTTATTACCTTACCTGATTACATAACCGGCGGACAGCACAATAATGGAGTATTCGAATTTCCTCAGGACAACCCTGTCGGAACCATTAATGTTCCTGTTATTAATAATAACGCTACTGCAATTATCAGGCCGCAAACGATTGTCAGCCGTCCGGTTGTAAATATATTCGACCCTGTTATTAACCGCAATTATCCGGTTACAGCCAGCAATAACATCGAGTTCAGTGCAGGACAAGCAACAACACTGGTTATCGATATGCGCAAAACAAGCGTTGAAATTAGTGCGAATGCTATACCGTGGACTGCTGGCGCAGGTATTTCACTGGTAGCTCCATCGGTAGAAATAACAGGCTCGCTCGGGCCTACCTCCAGCTTCTTCGAGGATAGAACCATATATGCCTATAAACTTGGTACCGATTTCAGGAGCCTGGTATATAATTATACACCCAATGGTAACGGAAGTTATACATGGAGGGGCACCCAGACTTTGTACTGGGATGATTTAGACGGGCAATCGTTAAATATTACCGGGGTATATTACCCTGAGCAGGCACCTATACCCAGTTTGTCGCAAAATAATACTGTATTCGCCTGGAACCTGCCCGGTAATCAGTCGGCTGGTTATGCGCAGTATGATTTACTGATGAGTAGTTTATCGTTGGATAATCCTTCACCGGTTAATTTCAACTTTACACATGTACTGAGTAAAGTCAGGGTACGTGTAGTAGCGCCTGAATTTACGCCACAGGAACTGGAAGGAATGAATCTTACTTTGAATAACTTTGTCATCGACGGTTCGGCTTCGCTTAGTACCGGGGTGGCTACCGGTACTTCAGCCCGGAAAGATATTATTCCTTACTATGACGAATCAATTCCGGAATACTCCGCACTTGTTATGCCGCAAACTATTTCGGCAGGAACATCCGTAGTAACCATTGTACTACCCGGTTATCCTAATGTTCCTTTCGTAGGAAACCTCGACGGTAATCTGACATTTGTTGCAGGTAAAGAAAATGTAATAACCATTACTTTACAGAAAACTGGTATTCAGATTTCGGCCACACTGGAAGATTGGACAGAAGGGCCTTCAGGTAGTATAACCATACAATAACAGAAGAGGTATAATTATGAAAACAACTTATAAATATACAGTTCTGGCATTACTGGCGTTATTCGCCGTCAGTTGCTCCGGTCTGGTACCGGAAGATAAAAACGGGGGAAGCCCGGGTCAGGAGATACAGTTACAATCATCAGCGGGTATAACCGCTGATGTTGAAACCCGCGCGGTCGAAGATTTTCCAAATAATGGTAGTATAGGTATTATAGCTGCAACAACATATGATCCCGAATACCCGCGATTAGGTTGGAATACTTATACTGATATAAATAATGAAGAAGCAACGGCATCGGCTCTGATTGGGGACACCTATTCTTTTAGCTGGAGAAATCAGAAGTACTGGCCTTTCGATGGAAGCGACCTGTATTTCATGGCTTACAGCCCCATAGCCAACGGTAGTTTAATATTTTACGTATTAAGTGATGACCGGGCTTCCATACAGATGGGTTTAGACCTGAATTTACCGGATATCATGTATGCATCGGGCAATACTAATCCGCAACCGTACAACAAAAACAGGGGAACTGTTTCGTTAGGTGAATTCAGGCACATACTCAGTAAACTCACGGTACGGGTTGTGGCAGATAATGATATGTCTCCTAACATCGAAATCAGCCGACTCGCTGTTTCAACGAATTTACGGTCGGCCAGTTTTCCTCTTTATGGAGGAGATGATGCCCTTATCGTTACTCCTGCTCCTGAAAGATATGAAGCGGTACTTATATCGGGTAATACTCATTTTAAAACCCAACCTTTCAGCAGTACCATGCATCTTTTTCCGGGAACGCAGGATGATGTACAAATATCCATTACTTTGGTCGATACATCCAATGGCACAAGCTTTTCAGCCGATTATATGGTTTCTTTTTTTACAAATACCGAAGGTACCGCTGTTACGCTTGAAAGAGCCCAAAATACAGTACTCACTTTGAATGTATTAACTGTTGGTGTACAGAATCCCGACCGGAATATCAGTTTGGAAGGTGCTATTACCGATTGGGATTATAGAGGAGACTTTGGAGTTTCAATCCAATAAATGAGATGTTATGAAAAAGATAAGAAAATATAGTTATTTATTTCTGGTATTGTTATTTCTATCGGCATGTGTTGATGATAGCCAGCCGGAATGCGAAATCAAACCCGGTAATGAGCCGGTTCATCTTTCGGGTATTATTACCCGGACCGATGGTCAACCCCGGAATAACATATATGTGAAAGCATTTTTGCCCGGCCCTGCAAATGTCTATTTTAATGAAACCCTCGCCACTATACCGGATGGGTTGACGCCGGGTGATACAACGAATATAGAATTCCCGGGAGTTTCACCCTATTACCCGTTGGGTGAAACAAACGAAATACAAATCTTTGCCTATTCAGGGAAAGCACCCGATAACTCGATGAGGCTTACTGCGGGAACTTCCATTAATAATGATGCCATACTCAGTAATTATGGTAAAAGAAGGAATGAACCGACGGTAAATCCATCCTATGCTCCAGAAGGTACACCCGGAAGCACTGCCAATCCGGCTGAAATACTTCAGTTCCGGCATGTAATGACGCAACTCAACGTAACGGTAGACATAGACAGCACAGAGACACCACCGGTTGACCAGCTTCCATCTATACTCAGGTTCACTTTGCCGGGAGTAGCCGCTACCGGACGTTATCCCATCCGGGCAAATGAAACCGAAACAGCAACGAACGCCGCAGGTACATATACCATCAACCTGGGAATCAACTATCTTATTCCCACCGGAGCCGAACTGGCTGGGGTGGCACTTACATCCCTGCATATAGATGATTACATTGCAACAGCCGAAGACCTTGCCGGATTTACTATTCAACCTTTGGGAAGTGAAACAAGCATGGTACTGATGCCTGGCTATGCGTATAATCTTAAATTCACCGTGAAGCGTCTGAAAGTACAAAGCATTACCCTCGAAAAAATTAATTGGGTTCCGCATGAAAATACAGGCGAAGTCAGTTATTTACCGTACACAATGAATTTGAACTTTGGCGCCGATTTAACCGGACAGACCTATAGCAATACCGGTGATGAAGCCATCAACCGGGTAGTTCTACGTACTGCTAATCGTACGTATGTAGGACAAGCTATTGGCGGCGGAACCACCATCGGATTTGTACTTCTTCCTCCATCGGGCGAGGTAACGAATATATCCTTATACACCCAAAAAGGTTTGCTCATAAATATGGATATTCCTCCCACCGGATATACCTATGATCCCACCGGAAACAGTACATTGAATATGCAAATTTCGCAGGGTGGTATGTTACCGGTCGACCCGACTGCCGCTTATGATGCGGTGAATAACCCGTATGCTGTTACTACTCCTCTACAACTCATGAATGTAGAATACGATACCGGCGCATCGTACCGGCAACTCAATACTATCGACTTGCGTACACTGAACCTTATCGATTCGGGTCGTATCTTTAACGGATTCGGAGCCTTTTCCGGAACATACGATGGGGGAGGAAACCGTATTGATGCCATTGACATTCAGGCCTCCGGATTATTTGCCTCCAACTCGGGAACATTACGCGGTATACGCCTTACAACAGGTACTGTGGACGCGACCGGGCAAACCAGTGCCGGAAGTATTTGTGGAAATAATACCGGTACCATCGTAGGTTGTATCAATGAATCCCGGCTAATCACTACGCAGGGAACAACCGCTACCCTGGGTGGGATATGTGGTACGAATACAGGAAGAGTTATCGGATGTCTCAATACCGGTACAATACTGAACGGAACAACCGTAGGAGGTATTTGCGGGAATAACCAGAATCCGGCCGAAAGTGCTATTGTAGCGTGTATCAATACCGGTATGCTAAACCCCAGTGCAACCGACCTCGGATATATTGTAGGCACAAGTATTGCATCGGCTAACAATGTGGTACAAACAAGTTTCGGACTCGTGGGAAGTGCCCAGCGAGTAATAGGGTCACCCGAAGTACCTATTGGTTCGGGCAATGCCGGATTTGGAGATTCCGCCTCTTTAGAACCCGCCGCATTACGCGGAAATGTAGATGAAATTGATATTGAAGAAAAGCTACCAGAAGCCATGAATGATTCGGGTTGGGGAACTTTCTATCAATTTAGTTTCGACCACGCGGTAACAGCGGTAACCTGGCCGACTCCAATTACAGTAAACTAATCCTTAACAGTATGTTTGTTATGAAAAATAATATCCGGATAATACTAACTTTAATATGTGGCTTCTTCTTACTGTATTCCTGTATAGACGGGGATGAAAACAACAGTAAAGACGGAACCCCCTTGCGTTTGGCAATAGCTTTTGAGCCCTTAACACGTCTGGCCGAATTACCGGGAGCCAATGAAATGGCCAATGACCATTTTGGGCTCAAGAACATCGGAGTATACGTGTACTATACCGATGATTATAATAATGGCGACCTTTCCAAGCCGTATGTGCGTAACATGGAGTTTACCGTTAACAATGGCGAACTCTTAGCAGCCGGTCAAACCGGTACCAACCAACAGATATACATCTACGACCGGATGACGATTGTTGCCTTTTACCCTTATAATGCGGCAATGTCCGACCCCGCTAATTATTTCACCGTTAAGGATGACGAGGAGAAATACCCGATAACCCGTAATAATTATGCCAACCAGTTATATATACCTTATCGGGCGCAAACCAATACCGACCCGTCAATAGCCTATTATACATCACTCACTTTCTCGCCCAAACACACGTATAAAGTAGAGGTTGTGGTGGTAGCAAATGATTCCGGAAGTCTGCCTACTGCGGGTAATGTACAGATTCTTCCGGATAAAGACCCGGTTACTACTCAGGATACGATTGTAGACGGTAAACGCGAAGAATGGTATGATGATTTAAATACTCTATCCAATGATGGTACCGGATCGGATGTGCAACAATACATCACCTATATATGGACTTACGATGATAACAAGAACAACATACGAAAAGGTGATGTATTATTACAAAGCGATAAACTTACCTTAATAGCCTCTCAGGATTTATTCCCGACGGAAGACCGGGTTTACCGATACGGTTATAATATGTCGACCGGCGAAATATTCATACCCACATCTTCCCGTTTGATAAATGATGCAAGTACTTTGAGTGGAATGGATGGAGCCAGCGGTACGGCTTATCAGGTATGTGATATTACAATGAATACTCCCTGGACACCCATATCCATTTTCAATGCCCGGTATGATGGGGGAGGACATCGCATAGAAAATATGACGATTAACTCTACTGCTACTGAAGTAGGATTATTCGGACAGATTCAGGGAAACTCAACAGTAGCCAATGTAAACCTGGTTAACCCGCAAATAACGGTTAACAGCGATAATGCTTACGTCGGTGCGTTGGTAGGGCGGTTAAATACCCCTATGACCGAAGAGGAAAAACAAGCATTAATAGGTAATCTGCCTCCAGGGTTATCACCGATTGTAAGAGATGCGCTTATTCAGGAAATTCTGGCAAGCGCCGGAAGTTCCGAAGCAAATGTAGTAGCTTCCAAAGTACAAAACCCGGTTATTACTGTAAATGGTGCTAATCCGCGCGTAGGAACCCTGGCCGGGCAAGCCGGCGAGAAGAACGATTATGGTAACTCCATGTCGCGTATTTGGGATACAGGTGTTATAGGTGGTACAATCACCGTTAACAATGGAGCCCCGGCACAAAACCAGAATGGATATATCGGAGGATTTGTAGGGCTAAACCAGGGATATATAGGCCGTAGTTTTACTACAACTACCGATATAACCGCCCAGGCAAATGATACCGATGATCAGGGCAATCCGATTGTAATTAACAAATATACAGGCTTTACAACCATGGGCAGCGATTTTACTCCTGCCGAAGGGAGTACAGTAGAGGAGTCATGGTCTCAACTACCCAATACAAATAACGGAGTTTATCAATTCGGAACGGAAGGCTGGCCGGATTGGAATACATATACAGGCGATTGGCCGGTGAATATTACCGGATGGTTGGGCTCACCCGGAACCAGTTTCTGGTACAATAACGGTTCGCAACCCGCTACTTATCCAATATTGCAATGGGAGAGAAGATAATTAAAAGCAAACGATATGAAAAATAAATATAACCTTTATATACTTCTTCCTGCAATCATCCTGACAGCTTGTAACCAGGATGATATACTTACGGGAAAGACGTCAGGAAATGAATTAATATTCGCGTCGGTAGTAGAAAATCATATAAACGGTAGCCATTCACGGGCTATTGGTGACGATTTCTTCGTTACCGGCAATACCATTACCATTGATTTATTTACCAGCAGTGACCCCGGTACAGGCCTGCCATTTAAATACGAATATGGCTCCGACCGTATATTCAGGGGAATTCCGGGATTTACTTTCCCGTTAGATGATACATACATAACGAGCTTAACGGCTCGTTGGCCGAGCGATGATATACGAAGCACCGGGTTAGTAACTGATCAACGATTACTGGCCGATTATAAGTCGGCCGACTGGCTCTCGGGTGGTGTAAGTACTTCAATAGAAGGTATCATTGCGACTGACGCACCTGTACCATTGGTATTTCAACGCGAAAATGTGTTGCTCGATTTCGAACTGGTTGGACAAAATACTACCGGGCTTGATATAGAATCATTATTAATTGAACTTCAAAGTGGTACAAGCGAAGGTTCACGGGCTTTTTATGCTTATTGCGGTAATCCCAACGGCCACGCCGAACTGATAATGCCACCCGGCTCCCAGATATTATCACCCGATAATTACCTGATTGGCCGTATCCGTGTTGCCGGAGGAAACAATGATTATACCGTAATTTTCCCCAAAACAGAACTTACGCTCCAGGCCGGTCACCGCTATCTGGTTACCCTGACTCCACAAGGTTATCTGATGGATACCTATGTGTTTATAGCCGGATTTTCCGATGCAGATGGTGGATTAGCCATTCCTTTTGCCCAACCGCAACCCGATATAAATGGAAACTTTATCATCTCGAACCCTCAACAGCTTATCGGGTTCTCTTATCTGGTGCGCAATTACGACGATGGAAGGTCATTTATCTGGTCGGAAAGAACATACGTTATTGCCGATGGATTTACATTGACTGCCGATGATGCCGACCGATATCAACAAATTCCTGCCGCATCATTTACAGGAAGAGTACAAAATACCAGCGGACAAAATATCACCCAGATACCGTATGGTAACGGACAGGTTTTACAGTTATTTAATTAAGCAACATTATGAAACGGATAAACCATTATTTATATGCATTCTTTATGGTATATGCCTTAGTATCATGTACTGACGGCGACGGAAACAATGCCATAGTGGAGGATGAAATCAGAATAGAAACAATCAGTGCCCGGTTGGGAGATAGGGAAACAACTACACCGGATACACGGGCTATAACAGATTTTGTTGTCAACACCCCGGCCGACCCTACTTTAGACAATACCCGCCTGACAGGAAGCGGAAATTGGCTGCTCGAGGTTAACTTATTGAACAAAGATAATCAGGTAACCCCGGCCGGTACTGCGCAATGTACTTATAATACCGGAGAAAGTGCCTGGGTTCCTCAAACAGATTTGTATTTTGCCAGTTATCACAGTCCGCACGTTACAGCCAGACTGGCTCCCTCCGGGTGGACAACCATTGCACTCGACCAACGGCTCAGTAATGATTTTCTCTTACAGGATATTTTGGTGGAAGAAGCTACTTCATATACCATAGCCCCGGCTCATAAACCGGTAATCACCTTGCGTCATGGCCATTCCATGCTGAATTTTATGTTGTTTGATGTGGATATGAATCAGATAAGTTCGGTAACAGTACAAGCCGGTGGCAATATTTACCAGCCCTACCCGGTGCCCGGTACAACCAATCCCGAATTTTTAGTGATTTTACCTGTCGGAACGGCTAACCCGGTGGTAAATATAAACACTGCGGGCGGAGCAAGATATCAGGAGACCATTGGTATTCCATCCATGCAAATCAACAATTGCTATTGTGCCAAATTAACCGGCGTGGAACTTATTTTATCCAGCGTAACAGTTATTGACTGGACTTACGGAACCGCATTGGAAGGTCAATACACCACGCAAACTACTTATCCTACTTTCAGGGGTATTGCCGGACAGACCGTAACACTCTATTATGATAATGATTTACAGCAAACTTTTGTATTCAATGACCGCGGAGAAAATACCGTAAAACCTAGCGGACGAACCATTGTAAGAGTGAATGATACCACCCTCTCATCACCGCTAATTCTGGATGAGATGTATGTGGATTTACGTCCTTATCTATAATATCACGGTATAATTTAGTAGTTATGGTACTGTAATTAACCACATATGCCGGTATGTTTAAGGTGTTATGCCGGTATCTTTAAGTGAGACTTCAAATGTAATCCCATGGAACTCCAATTGTGAACCAATGGGATTACATACGTAAACCCATTAGCCGCCGATTGTGGTCTTATCGGGGAAAATAATTAAAAATACGTCGTCAATTGTTTGTAAACCTCCGGATGGAGGAGATACCGGATATCTTTTCTTTCTTCAATCGCTTTCCGGATAAATGTGGAACTGATATCCAGAAGCGGCGCATCAATGAATTTTGCCGTAGCCGGAAAAGTGCTTTCATCAATATGATAACCCGGCCGGGGATAAACCCATATTTCGTTTTCCTGAATCAACCGCCCGGAATCTTTCCAACGGTTTACCAATTGCCAATTATCGGCTCCCATAATCAGTATGAACTCCCTGTCGGGATAAGCTTTTTTCAGTTCATCTATTGTATGGATGGTATAAGATGGGCGCGGCAGAGAAAACTCAAAATCCGAAACATGAAAACGGGCATATCCTTTAATAGCTGTTTCAACAAGATTTAGCCGTTGCTTATCAGTAAGGAAACTGCTTTCTCCTTTCAACGGGTTCTGCGGACTGACCATAAACCACAATTCATCCAGACTGGTAAATTCGCAAAGGTAATTAGCCAGTGCCAGATGCCCAATATGGATAGGGTTAAATGTTCCTCCAAAGATTCCGGTTCGTATATTCATCCGTGATTTAGTTTCCGATAAAATCCGTTACTACCTTTAGAATATCAGCTTTCGCTTTCTCAAGGTCATCATTAATTATTACCGTATCAAATAATCCGGCGTAAGTAAGCTCGAATTCAGCTTTTTGGATACGTTTTTCGATAACTTCGGGTTTATCAGTAGCCCGGTTAGTCAACCGGGAACGTAATTCTTCAACAGAAGGTGGTTGAATAAATACAGACAATGCCTGGTTGGCATAATGCCTTTTTATATTAACCCCGCCTACAACATCCACATCGAATACAACGTTCTTTCCGCTTTGTAATAGCTCGTCTACTGGTGCTTTAAGGGTGCCGTAATAACAATTTTCATACACTTCTTCATACTCCAGAAACTCATCATTCCGGATACATTTCCTGAACTCTTCCGGGGTAAAGAAATAATATTCTTTCCCGTGTTCTTCTGCTCCGCGAGGTTCGCGGCTGGTAGCCGAGATTGAAAAGGCCAGGTTCAAATCCTGTTCCAGCAGATAATTAATAAGGGTTGACTTCCCTGAACCTGACGGGGCGGAAAATATCAAAAGCTTGCCTTCTTTCATACATATTTGAGTTTTTTAGTTTATAAGTTTTTAAGTTTATAAGTTTTAAGAAAGTTAGGCTAACGAACTTAAAAACTTAAAAACTCAAAAGCTTAAAAACTTACATTACATTGAGTACCTGTTCCTTAATCTGTTCCAGTTCATCCTTCATCTGAACTACAATCTTCTGCATTTCAGCATGATTGGATTTGCTGCCCAGGGTATTGATTTCGCGTCCCATTTCCTGAGCAATGAAGCCTAACTTTTTGCCCTGACCGTGTGGGCCTTCCATAGTGCTGACGAAATACTTCAGATGGTTAGCTAAGCGTTGCTTCTCTTCGTTTATATCTAACTTTTCAATGTGATAGATAAGTTCCTGTTCCAGGCGGTTTTTATCATAATCAATGCCGACAACTTTCTCTAGAGCTTCCTGGATGCGTTCGCGTACTTTATCAATCCGTTCTTTTTCGTAAGGTTCAACCTCTTTCAGCAACCTTTTTATATTTTCAATCTTCTCGTTGAATTTCTTTTCCAGTGCTTTCCCTTCCTGAGTACGGAAATCAATAAGCTGGTTCAAAGCTTCTTGCAATGCGGCCGATACAACTGCCCACTCTTCATCGCTCAATTCCTGTATTTCCTGTTTACTCATCACATCGGGCATACGGAGTAAAGCGGGGAACATATAATTATCCGAAAATGAAATTTTTAGTTTGGTCGATATCTCTTGAATCTGCCGGTAATAACCCTCTATAAGTGCCTGGTTGATGGTGTTAGCAGCATCGGCAGCATCGTTCTTTTCGACCCACATACTTAAGTCTACTTTTCCCCTCTCTAAAGCTTTCGAAACATCTGTACGTACTTCTATTTCTTTTTCACGGTAGGCGGGTGCCATGCGGGTAAACAAATCGAGTGCTTTGCTGTTTAATGATTTTATCTCAACAATAACTTTTTTATCAGGAAGTTCGGCAATGGCTTTACCGTAGCCGGTCATGGATTGTATCATAAGATTATTAGTTTTTGCAAAAGTAGATGTTTTTTCGTAATTATACGTATATTTGCACAATTATAACCCGAAATTTATGTCGTGTATTTTACATATTGAAACTTCCACCTCTGTATGTTCAGTTGCCATAAGTCAGGATGCCCACAATATTTTTGTCAAAGAAGAATTCGAAGGCCCTTCGCATGCCGTTCTTCTTGGAGTATTTGTCGACGAGGCACTTTCTTTTATTGACAGCCGTGGTATTCCATTGGATGCGGTAGCCGTTAGTTGCGGCCCCGGCTCTTATACCGGTCTGCGCATAGGTGTATCTATGGCTAAAGGTATCTGTTACGGACGTGATGTTTCGCTGATTGGTATACCAACGCTCGAAGTTTTATGTGTGCCTGTACTACTTTACCATGAATTGCCCGATGATGCTTTGCTTTGTCCGATGATTGATGCCCGACGCATGGAAGTATATGCAGCAATTTACGATAGAGCCCTTAATGTCTGTCGTCCTATTTCGGCCGATATTATTGATGAAGAATCGTACTGTGAATTCCTTGATGAGCATCCCGTTTATTTCTTTGGAAATGGCGCAGCTAAATGTAAAGAGAAGATAACACATCCTAATGCACGGTTCATTGACAACATTCATCCACTTGCCGGTATGATGTCTCCCCTTGCCGAGAAAGCCATCGCTACCAATGATTTCAGGGATGTAGCTTATTTCGAACCGTTTTATCTTAAAGAATTCATTGCAACTGTACCCAAAAAACAACTTTAATAATTCATAATTTTGAATTTAAAATTATGAATGCCATGCAGTATAATAATTCAAAATTCAAAATTCGTAATTCAAAATTCAATTATATGCAGTACAATACCCAACAAAAAAAACTCCCACTACCCGAATACGGAAGAAGTATTCAGAATATGGTTGACTATGCCCTGACTATTGACGACCGTGCAGAACGTCAGCGTTGTGCCAATACCGTTATCAATATAATGGGCAATATGTTCCCACATTTGAGGGATGTACCCGATTTTAAACATAAACTCTGGGATCATCTGGCTATTATGTCCGATTTTAAATTGGATATCGATTATCCATACGAAATAGTACAGAAAGAAAATCTGAATAAAAGACCAGAGAATATCCCATATCCCAGTACAAAAATCCGTTACCGTCACTACGGCCGTACACTCGAAGTTCTCATAAAAAAGGCTTGTGAATTCCCGGAAGGTGATGAAAAGAATAATCTGATTGCTCTGATCGCCAACCATATGAGAAAAGACTATATGGCCTGGAACAAAGATACGGTAGACGACCAGAAAATAGCTGACGACCTGGCAGAATATTCCGGCGGCAAACTGCAACTAACCGATAACATCCTCCGTTTGATGGAAAGCCGTATGAATATGAATCGTCGTCCACGGCAGAATAATAATCACGGATACCAGAAAAAAAGTAAATACTAATTATGAATTTTGAATGATGAGTTTTGAATGAACCGTGCGGCTTCATCTTAATTCATAATTCAAAATTCATAATTCATAATTCCAAAATCATGGCTTCATTTATCATTGAAGGGGGACACAAACTAAGTGGCGACATATACCCGCAAGGCGCTAAAAACGAAGTGCTTCAGATAATCTGTGCAACATTACTTACTTCCGAAGAAGTAAAAGTGAAAAATATACCCGATATACTTGATGTGAACAACCTTATTCAGTTGATGCGCGACATGGGTGTAACGGTAACAAAGGAGGGCATTGATACATATACCTTCAAAGCCGAAAATGTGGATTTGGAATATCTGGAAAGCGACGACTTTCTGAAGAAATGTTCCAGCCTGCGTGGATCGGTCATGCTACTTGGCCCTATGGTAGCTCGTTTTAAGAAAGCCATGATTTCAAAACCCGGTGGTGATAAAATTGGACGCCGCCGACTAGATACACACTTTGTAGGAATCCAGAGTCTGGGTGCTGAATTTGAATATATCCGCGACCGCGGAGCATTTCAGATTACAGCCGATAAACTGCATGGTACCTATATGTTGCTCGATGAAGCATCCGTTACAGGTACAGCCAACATTGTTATGGCTGCGGTACTGGCCGAAGGAACTACTACCATTTATAACGCCGCCTGCGAACCCTACCTGCAACAGTTGTGCAAAATGCTCAACCGGATGGGTGCCCGCATTAGCGGCATTGCTTCCAATCTGCTTACCATAGAAGGCGTTGAATGCCTGCATGGAACCGAACATACCGTATTGCCCGATATGATTGAAGTTGGTAGCTTCATTGGAATGGCTGCCATGACGAGGAGCGAGCTGACCATTAAAAACGTATCATACGATAACCTGGGCATTATCCCCGAAAGTTTCCGTCGTCTCGGAATCAAGTTGGAACAACGTGGAGATGATATTTACGTTCCTGCCCAGGACTGTTACGAGATTGAGTCGTTCATGGACGGATCCATTATGACCATTGCGGATGCCCCCTGGCCGGGATTAACTCCCGACTTATTAAGTGTTATCCTTGTTGTAGCCACCCAAGCCAAAGGTAGCGTACTGATACACCAGAAAATGTTCGAAAGCCGCCTTTTCTTTGTCGACAAGCTTATCGATATGGGTGCCCAAATCATTCTTTGCGACCCACACCGTGCCGTAGTAAACGGTCATGATGGAAGATTTACACTTCGGGGAGGTACTATGACATCTCCTGATATCCGCGCAGGTATTGCCCTGCTTATTGCAGCTATGAGCGCCGAAGGAGCAAGTTGTATAAACAATATTGAACAAATAGACCGCGGATACCAGAATATCGAAGGCCGGTTAAATGCCATCGGAGCCCGCATCACCAGGTTATGATAAAAAGTGAAGAAGTTTACAAAATAGGAATCATCAACAAGCCCCACGGTATACATGGGGAATTATCTTTTACCTTTACCGATGATGCTTTCGACCGTGCCGATTGTGATTACATCGTTCTGTTGCTCGATGGTATCTTTGTACCATTCTTTATCGAGGAATATCGTTTCCGTTCCGATTTTACCGCACTTATTAAACTGGAAGGTATTGATACAGCCGAGAAAGCCCGGCGGTTGACGAATATTGAAGTGTACTTCCCGGTAGAACATTCGGGTATTGAAAGCGGTTCGAATGTATCCCTGGATTTCTTTAAAGGATTCCGTGTTATGGACATTCAGGCCGGTACCCTGGGCGAAATAACCGATATAGACGATTCTACGGAAAATATTCTCTTTGTTGTTGACTATAAAGGGAATGAATTGCTCATACCCGCGCGGGAAGAATTTATCGTCGAAATAGACCAGATGCACCGCACATTAACCATGAATCTTCCCGAAGGTTTACTATCCCTCTCATAAGAGTATATACTCTTGCTTCCAGGAGTATATACTCTTAGGTGGTAAGAATATATACTTTTATGGTATAAGAGTATATACTCTTGTGGGGTAAAAGTATATACTCTTGGACACCAAGAGTGTACACTCTTATGAGATAGGTGAGGTTATTAGTTAAATTGCATCAAGAAAGGCAGGCAAACTGAAACGAATTTCTTACTTTTGCATCTTGATTAAAAAATAATGGCTAAAAAGAAGTTCCATAAAGCATTCTGGCATAATTTCAGATTCAAATATAAAATCTCCATTCTCAATGAGAATACATTGGAAGAGGTTGCGGGTCTGCGCTTATCCAAACTCAACGGCGCCTCTGTATTACTAACCATTGTACTTATTGTTTTCTCGGTAACTGCCGCCATTATTGCATTCACCCCTCTACGTAATTATTTACCCGGATACCTGAACAGCGAAGTCCGTTCGCAGATTATAGACAATGCCCTGCGTGCCGACTCATTAGCACAAATAGTAGAACGTCAGAATATGTATCTGATGAATATACAAGATATATTCCAGGGCAATATCCGTCCGGATACCATACAGAGTATGGAAGAATTAACGGTGATTCGCGAAGACTCTCTCATGGAGCGTACCGTGCGCGAAGAAGAATTCCGCCGCCAGTACGAAGAAGCCGAAAAATACAACCTGAATACAATAAATGTCCAGTCGCAGGCCGACGGACTGATTTTCTATACACCCACACGTGGTATAATATCTTCGC
Organism: Bacteroides sp.; assembly: GCA_032108265.1. Classification (GTDB taxonomy): domain Bacteria; phylum Bacteroidota; class Bacteroidia; order Bacteroidales; family Bacteroidaceae; genus Bacteroides. The sequence goes on along the minus strand of DAMCMT010000001.1, from coordinate 130,842 downwards.
GTTTCAACGAAGAAATACGCCACCTGGGTATCGATATTGCGGCCAACCCCAATGAAAGTGTGGTTGCCACCCTGGATGGAACAGTAATAATGAGTGCATATACGGCCGAAACCGGATATGTAATCATGCTACAGCATAACCAGGAATTTATATCGGTTTATAAACACTGCGACGCATTGTTGAAACGTGAAGGAGACGTAGTTACAGCCGGAGAAGCAATTGCTCTGGTAGGAAATACCGGAACACTGACCACCGGCCCGCATCTGCATTTTGAACTCTGGTATCGCGGCAAAGCGGTAAACCCGGAAAACTACATTGTTTTTTAAGCCCGAATGACAACAAAGAAGAAACAAATAGCGATTCTTGGTTCAACGGGTTCCATCGGTACCCAGGCCTTACAGGTAATAGCCGTACATCCTGACCTTTACGAGGTTTATGCACTCACTGCCAATAATCGAATAGACGAATTAATTCAGCAGGCACGGACTTTCCTGCCCGAAGCCGTTGTTATTGGCAACGAAAGCAAATACCTTCAATTAAAAGAAGCCTTACAAGACTTACCGGTGAAAGTTTATGCCGGTATGGATGCTATTTGCCAGATAGCCGAATCTCAACCGATTGATATTGTACTAACGGCTATGGTCGGTTATTCGGGATTAAAACCAACCATGAGTGCTATACGGGCTGGTAAAACAATCGCCTTGGCCAATAAAGAAACTTTGGTGGTAGCCGGCGAACTAATCAATGAAATGATACAGCAATACCGCAATCGTATCATTCCCGTCGATTCCGAGCATTCGGCCATATTCCAGTGCCTGGCCGGAGAAATAGGAAACCGTATCGAAAAACTTATTCTTACCGCATCCGGTGGCCCATTCCGTACCTTTAGCCAGGAGCAACTATTAACCGTTACCAAAGCCCAGGCATTAAAACATCCCAATTGGGAGATGGGTGCTAAAATAACCATAGACTCGGCCAGTATGATGAACAAAGGTTTCGAGATTATCGAAGCCAAATGGCTGTTCGGCGTTAAACCCGAACAGATTGAAGTAGTTGTTCATCCGCAATCAATCATCCATTCACTGGTACAATTCGAAGACAGTTCCGTAAAAGCTCAACTGGGACTTCCGGATATGCGGTTGCCTATCCAGTATGCTTTTTCGTACCCCGACAGGGTGTATTCATCTTTCGAACGACTGGACTTTACCCAATATCCAACCCTGACTTTTGAACAACCCGATACTACCCGTTTCCGAAACCTTGCCCTGGCTTATGAAGCCATGAATATAGCCGGAAATATGCCCTGTATTCTCAATGCGGCCAACGAAGTGGTAGTAGCCAGCTTCCTGAAAGAAGAAATAACTTTCCTGGGTATGAGCGATATAATCGAACGTACCATGCAACGGATTTCTTATATAAAATCACCCTCTTATGAGGATTATGTAGCAACCGATAACGAAGCCCGCTGCATAGCACATGAATTAATAAAAACTTATAACTCATAACTTAAAACTTATAACTTAAAATAATGGAAACATTTCTGATTCGCGCCCTTCAGTTGATAATGAGTTTATCCATACTCGTTATCGTTCATGAATGCGGCCATTTCTTTTTTGCCCGTTTATTTAAAATCAGGGTAGAGAAGTTCTGTTTATTCTTCGACCCATGGTTTACTTTATTCAAATATAAACCTAAAAAGAGTGATACTGAATATGCCATTGGCTGGTTGCCCCTGGGTGGCTATGTGAAGATATCCGGGATGATAGATGAGTCCATGGATACCGAACAAATGAGCCAGCCTGCCCAACCCTGGGAGTTTCGTTCCAAGCCTGCATGGCAGCGACTGATTGTTATGGTAGCTGGAGTTGTATTCAACTTCCTGCTGGCATTATTCATTTATTCCATGATTCTTTTTGCATGGGGTGATTCGTATATCCCGGTAAAAGAAGCTCCGATGGGAATGCAGTTCAACGAAACAGCTCTCGATGTAGGCTTCCGTAACGGCGATATCCTTTTATCTGCCGATGGTGTTGAGTTCGAACGTTACGATGCCGATTTGCTTCGTCTTGTAGCAGATGCCCGCGAAGTAACCGTATTACGCGATGGCTCCAAAGCATCCGTTTATATCCCCGAAAACATGATGAACCGGTTGATGAATGACTCCGTTCGTTTCGCCTCCTACCGTTTCCCGTTTGTAATCGATAGTGTTCTTGTTAATTCTCCTGCTATGAGTGCCGGATTACAAAAAGGGGATAGTATTGTAAGTGTCAACGGGCAAAGGACGGTTGCTTATTATGACTTTATGGATACCATGGATGCGTTGAAAAAGAATGCCGAGGCCAACGGAAACGATCTTGCACTACACCAACTCACTCTCGGATATTACCGGAACGGTATCCTGAATACTACTGAAGTCACTGCCGATTCCGTATATAAAGTAGGTGTTATGCCTCAGGCAAGTATGTCGAAATTCCTGCCGGTAATTAACCTGAAATATGGCTTCTTCGAATCAATTCCCGCCGGTGCTAAACTTGGTGTGAACACGCTGAAAGGTTATGTCGGCGACTTCAAATACCTATTCTCCAAAGATGGAGCCAAACAGCTTGGAGGTTTCGCAACCATCGGAAGTATTTTCCCTGCTCAGTGGGATTGGCATTCATTCTGGTACATGACGGCATTCCTGTCTATCATTCTTGCCTTTATGAATATCCTTCCTATCCCTGCACTGGATGGTGGTCATGTGCTCTTCCTGTTATATGAAATTATCGCCCGCCGCAAGCCCAGCGACAAGTTTATGGAATATGCCCAGATTACGGGTATGGTTCTATTGTTCGGTCTGCTGATATGGGCTAACTTTAATGATGTACTGAGGTTCTTGTTCTAAAACAAAAGCAGCATACCCATAAAAATGTACCCGCATGGTTTAATCTTTAAAGGTTAACCATGCGGGTACAAATATTTTGATTAAGCTCTTTAATCTATTTCTTTAATTTATTTCTTTAATTTATTGTATTCGTCTTTAAGTATCGAATAGTATAAACGATTTACATATTTACCATCCATAAAAAAGAAATCGCGTAAAGTTCCTTCATAGGTGAAATTACATTTCCTTATTACACCTTGTGAAGCAATATTTCCTTCTTTATGACATACTTGTACTTTGTGGAAATTCACTTTATTAAAACTAAAGTCTAAGATTGATTTTACGGCTTCTGAGGCATAGCCCTTGCGATGAAATTGGCTGCCTAACGCATATTCTATTTCGCAAAAATGATTTTTGTTATCCACAAGAAATATGGCTATTTGCCCTATACAGATATCAGACTCCTTTTCTATCACAGCCCAACGGTAATAATCCGGTCTTTCGTATGAAGTAATATATTTGTCTAGTAATTCCCTTACTTCATCTTTGGTAGTATATGTTGGTTCAGAATAGAGTGATTGGATTTTAGGGTCACTGACCCAATAGGCTAACATATCATCATCCGTGTAGCGAAAGCGTCTTAATATTAACCTTTCGGTTTCAATGGTTTGAGTTCCTGAGTGGGATAGCATATTTTTCTTGTTTTATAGAGGATGTATTATAAGTTAGCTACCGTCATGCCCATTTATTAAAATTGCCCGTAGGGCATTTATATCCATAAAAAATCAATGATAATAACAACCACAACCCAGTATGGGTTGCATTATTTATCCAGTGCTTTGCAACTCCTACGGAGTAGTAAGAGAATCAGAGAACTATATTTTCTATTGATATGAATGCCCTACGGGCAATTAAATAGATTACACCAAATGCGCAATCAATTCCTCTCTATCTCCATGTAACAGGTCAATAACCGGAACCTCAATCATCGTATAACATCCCGGCTGTTGTTTCATCGAAGCCCGAGCCACACAAATAAGCACCTGAGCAGTAAGCGCCGGATTATTAATACGCATATTGAACTCGAACAACTGATTCTGAGTCTTGCCCGAAACCCCTTTGCGGGTAAGGTTTACACCATGCCCCATATCCAGCAAATCATCCACACAAGGAACCTGGATAACGTGAGTTTCATCGTTTACAAAGTAAGCATCCGCTTTAATGGCAGCAGCCACTTTCTCGTAAGTATGGCCTTCTTCTATTTCGATATAAACCATGCGGCGGTGAATACCCGTTCCGGTAGGAATAGTCATGGACAGGGCAGCTTTTACCCCTTCGATAGCCTTAACAGCAACAGTATGACCCATGCTCATACCCGGGCCGAAGTTGGTGTAAGTAATTCCTTTCGGTGCAATAGCTTCGAGTAGTGTACGTACTACCGAGTCACTGCCCGGATCCCAGCCGGCAGAGATTATTGCCACTGCATTATTTTCTTTCGCTACCTTGCCCAGTTCGCGGCGAAGATCCACGATACCGGTATGTATATCAAAACTATCTACGGTATTAATACCCATAGCCAGGTATTCCTTGGCATATTTCTCAACGCTGCGGGTGGGAGTACAGAGTATGGCTACATCCACATCCTGAAGTTCCTTCATATCTTTCACTACCGCATAATCATTCAGTTCGGCCGGTTTACCTTCGGCACCGTTACGACGTACTACACCTGCTACTTCAAAATCGGGAGCGGCCTGGAGTGCTTCCAGAACAAACTTTCCAATATTGCCATATCCTACGATGGCTGCTCTTACTTTTTTCATTGTTTTGTTGGTTATATTAATACATTTTTATTGCTTTGGGTCACAAAAATAATCATTTTACTTTGTTTCCCGAAGAAACAGTGTGCATGAATAGAAATGAATTCGCCATGCTGCGATAGAAAAAATCAATCTGTAAGAAAAGCAGTATGATTTATAATAATAACTTTGCACCTGCGTTTATAATGTACCAGACTGAAAGTATGTTGTATGACGCACCTGATTAGAAACTATTAACCAGTAAATCAAATGATTGAATACATCAAGGGAAGTATTGCCGAATTAACGCCAGCAATGGCGGTAGTCGACTGCAACGGTCTGGGATATGGCATAAACATATCACTCAACACGTACTCTGCCATACAGGGTAAGAGCAGTTGTAAACTATATATTTACGAGGCAATCAGGGAAGACGCCCATATACTGTACGGCTTTTTCGATAAGCAGGAGCGCGAACTGTTCCTGTTGTTGATATCCGTATCGGGTATCGGTGGAAATACGGCGCGTATGATACTCTCGGCACTATCGCCATCCGAACTATGCAATGTAATCAGTACGGAGAATGCTACCATGCTGAAAGCCGTGAAGGGTATCGGGCTGAAGACAGCCCAACGCGTTATCGTCGACCTGAAAGACAAGATTAAAACCGGTGCCGTATCATCCGATTCGGGATTAGGCATAACTCCCATTATGGGAAATCCCGTTCAGGAAGAAGCCGTGGCCGCCCTCACCATGCTGGGCTTTGCACCCGCGCCCTCGCAGAAGGTGGTAATGGCTATCCTGCAGGAATATCCCGATATGACGGTGGCAAACGTCATCAAGCTGTCTCTCAAGAGGCTATAGGTAGTCTCTTCTTAAGTATACGCTTTCTTCCTTGTAAAGTACGTACTTAGAGTCGTGTTAGAATGGTGATTAAACACCGACTACACCCGGATGTAGTATACGACTACATGGGGATGTAGTAGGTGACTACACCCGGATGTAGTAGGGTACTACATGGGGATGTAGTCGATGCTTAATATCCGTACTATGCACGCAAAGATACTATACTTACGAAGGATAAAAGTATGTCTTTTTGTACACTTTCTCTGTACACTCTTTGTTGTTGCCCAAACCCTTCCCCCTGATACCACTCAACTTCGCTATCCGGTAAGGAAAACAATACCTTTCACTCCGGACGATTTGTGGCAGAAACCGGTTGATTTAAAAAATCCCCGCAACCTGAAGACCGAAGTCGAATACGATGCCGCCAACAATGTGTACAAAGTTTACACCCGGTTGGGTGGGAAAACCCTGGATATACCCCTGATTATGACTGCCGATGAATATTCGGCATGGAAAATGAAACGGTCTATGCAAGCCTGGTTCCGGGAGAAAAATACCCGGGAATCCACTAACGAAAAGTACGAATTCGACTTCATGGACGAACGGTTCAACCCTAAGCCGCTGGACAGGATTTTCGGCCCCGGCGGCGTTAAAATACGTTTGCAGGGTACGGTAGAAATGAAAACCGGGCTACGATACTCCAACGTACAGAACCCTACGCTACCCGAGAATATGCGTAAATCCTGGCAGTTCGATTTCGACCCGAAGATAAATGCCAACGTCGGGGGCAGTGTGGGCGAGAAGGTAAATCTCGACATGAATTACAACACGGATGCAACGTTCGATTTCGGCTCACAAAAACTGAAACTAAGCTACGAAGGCCACGAGGATGATATCATCCAACTGCTCGAAGCGGGAAATGTGAGTATGACTACCGGAAACTCACTGATACGGGGAGCAAGCGCGCTATTTGGTATTCGTGCCGACCTGCAATTCGGGAAGCTGAAACTGCAAACGGTTGTCAGCCAGCAAGAGTCCGAAGCCCGCACAGTAACCAGTAAGGGCGGGGTACAAACAACACCTTTTGAGTTTTCGGCCGACAGGTACGACGAGAACCGTCACTTCTTCCTGGCACATTATTTCCGCGACACGTATGATAAAAATATGTCGCAACTGCCCACTGTACTATCGGGTGTAAAGATAAACCGCATCGAGGTGTGGGTAACGAACAAAAGAGGCGATTACGAAAATCCGCGAAACCTGGTGGCATTTACCGACCTGGCCGAGAATAAACACATCAGCCGTCCCGATTTGTGGCAATCATCAGGAGGTATTGAACCACGAAACGATGCTAACTCTCTGTATAGTCAGGCCACCACGGCATATAGCGGATTACGAAATATAAGCGAGGTAAGCGGTATTATGAACGGCATCGGCGCGGCAGGTGGCGCCGATTACGAGAAAGTGGAGAGCGCCCGGCTGCTTGTTTCGACAGACTATACATTGAACGAAACACTGGGTTATATCTCACTGAAACAGGCTTTGCAGCCTGATGAAGTACTGGCCGTTGCTTTCGAATATACCATTGCCGGCCGCCGGTATCAGGTAGGCGAATTCTCTTCGGATATCAAAGAAACAGCCTCATCCCTGTATGTGAAGCTGCTTAAAAGTACATCCAACTCTCCGCGAACAGGTTGCTGGCCGTTGATGATGAAGAATGTATATGCGCTCAATGCCAACCAGGTACAGCAAGAGAAATTCAGACTCGATATTACTTACCTGAGCGATACGGCCGGGGTTTACCTGAAATACATTCCCGACGGAAAAATAAACCGTACGCCGTTGCTGCGGGTAATGAACCTCGACCGGCTCGACTCTCGCAATCAGCCGGGCGCCGATGGTTTCTTTGATTTTGTGGAAGGCTACACCATTACGGTGCAGAACGGCCGGGTTATCTTCCCGGTGGTCGAGCCATTTGGCTCGCATCTGCGCCGGATGATTGGCAACGATGCGGTAGCTGATAAATATGTGTTTCAGGAGTTGTACGACTCGACCCTTACGGTAGCCCGGCAAACGGCTGAGAAGAATAAATTCAGGCTACAGGGCGAGTTCAAGGCATCGTCGGGGGCTGAAATAAGGTTGGGAGCCATGAATGTTCCGCCCGGCTCGGTAGTTGTTACGGCGGGCGGGGTAACGCTGACCGAGTTTACAGATTACACGGTTGATTATGTAATGGGTGTGGTAACGATTATCAACCAAAGTATTATCGATGCCGGAACCCCCATCAGTGTTAATCTGGAAAGCCTCACAATGTATAATATGATGCGTAAAACGATGCTGGGAATGAACTTTACTTACGATTACAGTAAGGACTTCCAATTTGGCGGCACCATTATGCACTTGCGCGAGAAGCCCTTTAATAACAAAGTTGCCATGGGAAGCGAACCGATTGCCAATACATTATGGGGTGTTAATATGGCGTGGAAAAAGCAATCGCAATGGCTCACGAATATGATTGATAAGTTGCCCTTTGTTACGGCTACGCAACCCTCGACCATTAATTTCATGGGCGAGTTTGCCCAACTTATTCCGGGTCATAATAAGAATATACAGGGAGATGCTTCGTATATCGACGATTTCGAATCTACGCAATCGGGTATCGACCTGAAACAGCCTTTAGCCTGGATGCATGCCAGCACCCCGTGGAGTGGTGAAAAGGGGATGTTTCCCGAAGCCGGTAAAACGAATGATATTGAGTATGGCAAGAACCGCGCGTTGCTTTCGTGGTACTATATAGACAGGCTGTTCACCCGGCGCAACTCATCACTTACGCCTTCGCATATAAAGACCGACCTCGAACAATTGTCCGACCATTATGTGCGCGAGGTGTACGAACAGGAGATTTTTCCTAATAAGGAAGCGTTGTATCAGGAGTCGCACGCACTTGCGGTACTCAATCTGGCCTATTACCCGCACGAACGCGGGCCTTACAACCTCGATACGGATATTCAGACTGACGGACGATTAAAGAATCCGGCAAAGCGATGGGGCGGTATGATGCGCAAACTGGATACGAGCGACTTTGAATCGGCTAATATCGAGTATATCGAATTCTGGCTGCTCGACCCGTTTATCAAGGAAAACGAGGAGACTACCCGGCAAGGCGGCGACCTATATATTAATCTGGGCGAGGTATCGGAAGATATCCTCAAAGACGGCAAGAAGTTTTTCGAGAACGGATTACCGGTCGACGGCAACCCGAACCGGATTGAGGAAACCGTTTGGGGGCGTGTTCCGCGCGACCGCAGTATTGTGTATGCTTTCGATAATACTTCTGGTGCCCGCAGGGTGCAGGATGTTGGACTCAATGGCCTATCCACAGCCGATGAACAAAACTTTTCTACTTACAGCGACTATCTGAATAAGGTGCGGGCGATAGTTGACCCGCAAACGTATCAGAAATTCCTGGACGACCCGGCGGGTGATAACTACCACTACTTTCGGGGTACGGACTACGACCAGGAAGAAAGAAGTATTTTAGACCGCTATAAATACTACAACAATACCGAAGGGAATTCTACGGCTGCCGAAGATTCGCCCGAAAGGTACGATATATCGGCCAAAACGGTGCCCGATGTTGAAGATATAAATCAGGATAATACATTGAACGAGAACGAGAAATACTTTCAGTATAAAATAAGTCTGCGGCCGGAGAATTTGCAGGTGGGTAGCAACTACATTACCGATAAGCGGAAGGCTACGGTGAATCTGCGCAACGGTGATACGGAAGAAGTAACCTGGTATCAATTCAAGGTTCCCGTGCGTAGCGGCGTGTCGGTGGGAGGTATCAATGATTTCAAATCCATACGTTTTATGCGTATGTTTCTTACCGGTTTTGAGCAACAGGTGGTACTGCGATTTGCAACTTTCCAACTTATCAGGGGAGAGTGGCGAACGTATACCGAACCGTTGGATAATACTCAGAATCCATCGCCGTCGGTTACCGGTACGCTGGAAGTATCTAAAGTAAATATCGAAGAAAATGGAAGCCGCACTCCGGTAAATTATGTACTTCCGCCAGGAGTGTCGCGGGTTATCGACCCCGGTCAGCCGCAACTGCGGCAACAAAACGAACAATCCCTTAGCCTGAAAGTAGAGGATTTGGCAGCCGGAGACGCGCGGGCAGTATATAAGAATACAGGCATGGATATGCGGCGGTATAAACGTTTGCAGATGTTTGTTCATGCGGAAAAACTGCTTACTGATAATACAGAGCTGGAAAATAATGATATGGCAGTATTTATACGGCTGGGCTCTGATTACCGCAGTAACTATTACGAATACGAGATACCGCTATCTCTCACCGAGCATGGTAATTACAGCAGCCTGTCAGAAGCAGGCGCATTGGCGGTATGGCCGGAAAGTAATATGCTCAACATCCCTTTATCGTTGTTTACTAATCTGAAATTGGAACGCAACCAGGAAAAGAGTGACCCGGAATCAGGGGTAACTTTTACCAGATTGTACAGTAATTATGACCCGGAAAAACCGGCAAACAAAGTAAGCATTATCGGCAATCCTTCGCTGGCCGAAGTGAAAACAATTATGATTGGCGTACGCAACAATGCCCGTACCCGAAAGTCGGCCGAGGTATGGGTAAACGAACTGCGGCTAACCGAGTTCGACGAGGACGGCGGCTGGGCGGCACGGGGCAATGTAAATGTTCAATTGTCGGATATAGGCAATATCAATGTGGGCGGCCATGTAGAAACTGCCGGATTCGGCGGATTGGAACAGGGGGTTAACGAGCGCCGTCTGGACGATTATTACCAGTATAGTTTTACTACCAGCTTCGAACTGGGGCGTTTTCTGCCGGCTAAAGCGAAAATCAGTGTGCCTGTTTATTTCTCTTATTCCAAAGAAAAGACCTCTCCCAAATACAACCCGTTGGATAAGGATATATTGTTGAAAGATGCTTTAAAAATGCTTGGCACGGAACGGGAAAAAGATTCGCTCAGGAACATAGCCGAAGAGATTGTTACCTATAAAAACTTTAGCCTGAGTAATATGCGGGTAGGGATTGCCAGTAAAAAGCCGATGCCGTACGACCCGGCTAACTTCTCGTTCAGCTATTCGTACACCCGGAGGTTTAATAGCGGAAACACGACCAGATATGAAGATGAAAAGGATTGGCAGGGCAGCATGACATATGATTATTCTCCCTCTGTAAAACCGTGGGAACCGTTTAAGAAAATGGAGAATAAATCGTCGTGGTTAAAGTTTGTGCGCGATTTTAACCTGAACTGGTTACCGCAGAATATTAATTTCCATACCGATTTATCACGCCATTATTACGAACTGCAACTGCGGGATGTGGAACCTGGCGAGGGTACTACAGATATACCTTTGTCTGTAGCCAAAGACTTCCTATGGAACCGTAACTTCGGCATCCGGTGGAATTTCAGCCGGGGGTTACGGATGGATTTTACTTCGGCCACCCGTGCCGAGGTTGAAGAGCCGTATGGTCCCGTCAACAAAGACCTATACCCCGACCAGTACACTGCCTGGAAAGATTCCGTACAGCGCAGCCTGCTTTCACTCGGCCGTCCGCTGGACTACCAACAAACATTCAACCTCAGCTACCAGTTGCCGCTGGATAAATTTCCGGCTACCGATTGGATGCAGGCCGATACCCGCTTTGCATCGTCGTACAACTGGGATAGGGGTATTGCCTTGCTCGAAGGGCCTTCGGCAGGTAACACAATATCGAATCAGCGGTCGGTCGATGTCAACCTTCGTGCCAACCTGGCTTTATTATATAATAAGGTACCGTTCCTTCGCAAACCTCCCCGTGGCCTGAAACCTTTGTTGATGTTGCGCAGCATTACTATCGGCTACCGAAACACTTTCGCTATGTCCATACCCGGGTTTATGCCCGATGTAGGCGATATGTTCGGACAAAAGAAGAACAATGGCTTCCTGGCTCCGGGACTGGATTTTGCTTTCGGCCTAACAGGGTTCTCTTATATTGAAAAGGCTCAGGAGCGTGGTTGGCTCAATACGAACGATTCGATTACCAGTCCGGCACGTACGAATGCGATGGAAGATATTCAAGTCCGCTTCGCTCTGGAACCTTTTCCTGATTTGAAAATAGACCTTCATGCCAGTCGTACCCGTAATAATACCCGGGATGTACAGTATATGTTCAATGGTGCGCCCGAAACCCGCGGGGGAAACTTCATGATGACCGTTATTACGTTAGGTAGTGCTTTTGAAGGTACGAACGCTTCATCGGGTTATCATTCGCGGGCGTTTGAGCAGTTTGTCGATAACCTCGACATAATCCAAAAACGGGTCGAGGCGCAGTATCACGGCTCCGTTTATCCCGAAGGAACCCGGCTGGCCGGGCAATCTTTTAACCCGGCCAACGGAACGGTGAGCCGTTACTCGCCCGATGTGATGGCTCCCGCTTTTCTGGCTGCTTATACGGGTCGTAGTGCCAGTAAAACATCGCTTAAACTGTTTCCCGGTCTCTTATCGATGATGCCCAACTGGCGAATCACGTATAGCGGGTTGGTACGGTTGCCTTTCCTTAAAGACCATTTCCGTACCGTCAACCTTAACCACGCATACCGTAGTACTTATGCTATAGGTTCGTACAATACTTACCAAAGTTTCCTTAGTTATATGGGCGACCTGGGCTTTGTGGAAGATGTTCAGACGGGAATGCCTACTCCTTCATCACGTTACGATATCAGCACGGTATCCATTAACGAACAGTTTAATCCGTTACTGGGTATAGATATGATGCACAATAACGGCATCACCGTGAAGGCCGAATACCGTACAACCCGCGTATTAAACCTCAGTATGGCTGCGGCGCAGGTTATCGAAAGTCGTTCGCGTGATTTTGTTTTCGGTGCGGGATACACCCTTGTAAATTGGAATCCTTTCCGGGCACGGAACCGGAAGGATAGTAAGAAAGAGATAAGCAACGACCTGATACTCCGGGCGGATGTGTCGTTGCGCAATCAGTCGGCGTTAAGCAGGGATATTCAGTCGCTCGGTGTTCAGCCTACGGCGGGTAACCGGGCGTTAAAGGTTTCGTTTACAGCGGATTATGTACTCAGCAAGATGCTGACGCTAAGGTTGTATTACGACCGGCAGCAGAATACACCGCTGGTATCGAATTCGTATCCGGTAATAACGTCTGATTTCGGGTTTAGTATGCGGTTTACTTTGAAGCAGTAGTGATGTGTATTGTAAACTCTATCGCAAATTGACCTTGAAAACTTTCAAAACCCGTGTCCATTGGTTGTTACAACCATTATGAGGATGGTCTAAACAGTTGTCGTTTCTGTAATTATTATTGCAATTCCAGTAAGCGTCAATCGGACTTTTGGAATTTTGAACATTTAATAATAATTCGAAGGAATCGTATTTGTTCTCAAAATACCTTCTGAATGACTCTAATCTTTCTGTTTTGATTTCGTCAATATGGGGACTTATACAAACAAAATAATTCATGTTTGATTGTGTTTTCTCAATGACTTCTATTAAATACTTTTGCGAATAGCTATCAATATCAAGGATGTTTGAAAACAGGTGTATTGTAGAATCTGAAATGCCGTGTTGAAAATCTTCCACGGTTAATTCATCTAACTTTTTACAGATTGTTTTTATCGGGATAATCGGATTATATGTTTTTAAATGCAATGAAGCTCTTTTTATTGCAAATTCGGACGGCTCAATTAATGTTATACTATCTATACCCACATGTTCGTATTTTTCTAAGAATATCATACTTGCAATACCTTGTCCACATCCCCAATCAATAATATTTATTTTTAATTCAAAGGTATCAGATAATGATTCAAAGGCAGATTGTAGTTTCGCTTTATGCATATTTCCTACTGAATAGAGATAAGCATACATTAAATCATCATTTGATATAATTTCAACTCCTCGGTTTAATTGGTTTAATAATTGATTTTGCTTTATTTTGCCAAAAGAAATGAATTTACGAACAGAAATTCTCCTGATAGAATCAAAAGCAGCAGGAGTTTTAGATAATTCTCTTGCATATTCGGTGTCTTCTTCGATGAGGATTCCATTTTCCGGTACTTTTATCTCAATAGAAACAAAATCTTCTTTATTTAAAATTTTGTCGATATTATATTGGATGTGTTTATATGCCTCATCACTATTAGCTAAATCTAATTGTAATATTTCATTTATATAACTATGGTTAAGGAATGGATATGTATCATTTTCAATAGCTTCAAGAAGTTTTGATTTTACCTGTTCTGCATAAAATATATTGGTATCACGAACTATTATTCCAAAGTAGTTCAAAAAGGTAGCTAGTACTTTACTTTCATCATCTTCTTCTGCTCTTCTGGCTAATTGGAGTTTTATGCAAATAGTATCGAATTTATCAACGAGTTCGGAATTAGTTTTGGGCTTTGGATATAAAAACAATAGAGCAGCTTGTTGCCTATTATTTGTAATAATATTATTTTTGCTCAAGATGGAGCATATTCTTGGTGTTGCTGCTATAAAATTAAATCTTTCACAATAATCTAAAAGCATCAAAATGAAAGATTTATTATAACTTCTGTTATAATTTAGTTGTTCTATCTGTTTATTTCTCAATAGAATAAATCTTTCTATTAAATCCTTACAAGTAACAATATGGCTATATTTCGAATTATAAAAATCGTTTATAGCTTGCATGTTTATATTAAGAAATCTATCTAATGAATCAGAAGAATCTGCTATTTCAAATATATTATTGAAAAAGTTACTCATTATTAAATAAAGCTTTGTTTGGGTTAGTCATTAGCAATACAATAATTTCATCTTGTTTCATGCCTTTTTGTATTGTTAT
>DAMCMT010000001.1:93274-116437 GCA_032108265.1 Bacteroides sp. | reverse complement strand
CCCTCTCTTTTTAGCTTCGTTTTTCAACATTGTTTGATTATTCTCTTTGTATTTTAATGTTTGTTCAACAATACTTTTAACATCAATTTTTTCTGACGAATAAATCAAGGGTGGCTCTGATACTAAATGGATAGATTCTTTTTGTTGTTCATATTCTTTTAAAGTTTCAGTTCTCTGAGATTGTTCAACTCTATTTTGTTCAGCTTTTAGTTTGTTTATTTCATCTTGTTTTTGAGCAATAAGGTTCTCATAATCTTCATTAACTTCTTCTTTTGTATCTGCATAAATTACCTCTGCTACTTCTCGGAAGATTTGAGATAAGGTTTTTTCCATGAGTTTATTGCTTTGTAAAAAAGAAGGAAGCAAATTTGTCCAATATTCTTTTGAAAGCACTTTTGCTTTTTTTTTTCCAATTACAACTACATCCAGAATTTTATAGTCTGTTTTACTATGGGGTCGAGACCATTTTTGTTTACCACACCAATTTAAATAAGGAAAGTCTGTGGATTTTGTATTATTAAAGATATATTGGAATATACTTTCAATTGTATAATAGTCAAGTTGGCTATTCATTTGATACTTTACAATTTTCTCATTTTTTCCTAAGCTATATTTGTTAGAGAAAGAATAATATCCCCGGTTCATACCATAACATAAAGCAATACCTTCTGATTTCCCTGGTTTAATGTCCGATTTAAAATTTGATAAAATAAGCTCATCAATCTTTTTCCTCTTCGATTCGTTTCCGACTCCATAAGTATTTAGTACTGCAACGGTATATGTCCATTTATCCAAGCTATTTAAGTCAATAATTCTTGTGATTACATCTTTTTTTATTATTTGGTTTTCTTCTTGCGCAATATTCTCTATATCGGTTTCATCTATCGTTTTATTCAGATATGGAATTATCTTCTGAAAACCGTTCTCACCTGTAAATGCTCCACGATAACGAGTGTTGATATTTGTTTTTGAAGTATTAAGATCCTGTTGAATTACAGTGTTAAAAAAAGAAAGCGTAGCAAAATAGTCTTCTGAATAGTTCATGTATTCCTCACCGGCTAAACGCATTAAAGCCAGACCTCCCAGGAAACTATTAAATGTTTTTATTTGTTGGTCATATGAAAGTACCTGAATGTCTTGTGGCTTCTCTATATTTATTTGAGGGTTATCAAAACCGCTTACTACTTCCACAAGGTTCTCAGGAACAAACGCTGTACTCATATTTATATTGGTAATGGTTCGTTCTTTTTGTTCCTTATTTAAAAAGAATATCTTTCTAACCCTGGTAATGGGCAATGGTTTTTCATAGAGAAAAAATCCATTATTTAGGTTTACTAAATCAGTTTCTTCTTGTTCAGTGAAAATAAGTTCTAGGCAACAATCCGTTTGCTGCGTTCCAAAATGGTTCGTTATAAGCAAAAAGTCTTTAAACTTGTCTTGAAAGTCCTCTTGTTTATTATCGAAATGTTTGGCCGGTTTTATACAAGCTCCTCCGAAATAGTGGGCGAGTGATTCCGAGTTTATGGGTAAATAATATTTCTTATTCATAATTATAAATTCTGTGTATCTGCAAATGTTCTATCAAGGCGCAGCATATTGCAATTAGTTATCAAATAGAGATTACTTCTCGCTCTTGTTACTGCAACATATAAATCATTCCATGTGCACATTATTGTTTCATTCATTATTATTGGAACTTTTTTTAATATATTGTCAAAATTAGGAATGATGACTGTGTCAAATTCAAGTCCTTTTGCTGACTTAAATGTAGTTATATGAATATTTTTTATTTCTTCGCACCCGTCTGGAAAGTCATTATCATCATTATAATAGATGCTGTAATCTCTGATTTTATTTTTTATTATATCATTAAAATAGATTACATCATTTTTCCAGGGAACAAGTATAGCTATATTATGCGTATCGGCTGTAAATTGCCGAATAATATTTATAATTGCATTGTTTTGTTTGTCATTAGATATTTCTGGTCTTCTCTTTTCTTCTATCCATTTATTTTTCCCGGAAACAAGTACAACAGGAAGTTCTCCCACATTACCAGCAAGTCCATCAAGTGTTGCTTGCGGTATGTAAGCATCGGGGAATACCTTTCTAGCAAACCTCATAATCCGTTGAGTGCTTCTGAAATTTTTATCGAGAACATAATCCACATTTGAATTAAATAAGGAGCCTAACTCTTTTTGCTTTGAACAATTTTCCGGATATAGTATTTGTGAATCATCGGCGCCATAAGAAACTTTTGCGATTGATATAATATCTTGATAATAGTCAATTGGCATATCTTGGGCTTCGTCAATAATAATTTCGTTCCAATTACTACTGTTTTGGGGTTTTCCTCCTAACGAGGTTTTCACATTATTGGCCGCATTTTGATTGTGGACTGAGCAACAACTGCTTAGATATTTTGCTAATGTAGTAGTATATGTAAGCAATAAACTTTTTTTGTCTTGTTGATAATTAGAGATATGCCGCCATAGAGATACAACACTTTTACCTGTACCAGGACCGCCAGACAATGCAATTTGTGCCGTTTCATTCAAAGCTGCTTGCTGCGATATTGTCAGCTGCGTAATTTGAGGTAAATTAAAATAATATCCAGCCATATGCTTATTTATTTTATTGTTTCATCATTCGGTTTTTTTGTGTGTAGTTCAAAATTAGACAAGGCAATATCTTTATTGGCATTTGCATAGCAATATTCACATAAATGCGGGCATGTATTATATTCGCCAATATCTTTGCTTATAATACATCCACAAAATTTACGCTGCCCTTTGTCTTTGTTATTTCTGGATATTACAACTTTGGGGTTAGGATTAAAAATGTCTGTAGAGGTTATTTTTGCCCCAAGAAAATCCATTAGTACTTTGTCGTTCGAAAATAATTTTATAATTAAATCATCGTCAATGCATTTATTATGATTAATTCCATATTTTTCTAACGAGATTTGTTCTGCACAAGTGGCTAATTGAAAATTCCATTTTTCATTTAAGGATTGAAGTTCTGAGGCGAATTCAATCATTGCACATTCGTTAAAATCCTGATAAAGAATGGCATTTTTACTTAGATTATTTTGAACTTTCTTGTATACTTTAATGTCGGCAAAACTGAAAACCAGTTTTAAAGTATGGTCTTTTAATTGATTACCTATTCTTTCTACTTTTAGCAACAATTCATTAACACCAATCTTATCTGTAAGAATTAAGGGATCGAAACGCCAAATAACTTTTTCTTTTCCTATGCGCTCTGATAACTGCTGAAAGGTTTCTATCCGAGATTGAATACTGGGAACACGAGGTTCTAGTTTTTCTCTATCATAATCATTAAGTGTAAATTGGAAATAATAGTTGTATTCTTTTTCATCTAAGAAATCTAAATGCTCAAACATTGGTCTTGGATTCTTAGACCAAAAAACGAAGAGCCGCGTTTTATTAAAAGAAACATATAAAGGAACTCCATTAAAAGGATTTTTCCATTTAACATATCCCTCCCGTATTCTAGTGATAAGCCAATCTGCATAAAATGCCGGGATATCAGTAGAACGACTTGCAGATATAATAGAAGGAGCTTGAGCGTCAATGACATTTCCATCTATTTTTTTAATTTGTATCTTATTCCAAGCCATTTTTATGTTATTTTCGCGACAATCAACTTTTCTTTTGTTATTCTAGCCGAAGCACCACAAAGATAGTGAAATCTCCTAAATTTCTGTGACAACAAATCTTTATTTTCACTCATATCCAGCGATATGCTACACAACATATTTTTGTATAAACCCTACACAATTTAGACTTTCTCCTGGATATATCCGATAAGCTTCCTGTAGAATATATGTTTCCCCAAAGTAGAGGTATCACCCAGTACCACCAGTTTCATCCGGGCACGGGTAATGGCTACATTCATCCGGCGCAGGTCGCTGAGGAAACCTATTTGTCCGTCTTCATTGGCACGGACGAGGCTGATGAAAATAACATCCCGTTCCTGACCCTGGAAACCATCGACGGTATGTACCGTAATTAGATGCCTTAGGGGGCGCAGGAAGTTACTGCTTCGTACCTTTCTTCGTAAATACTGTACCTGGGCTTTATAAGGGGAGATGATACCGAAATCAATTCGTTCATTCAATATGCGTTCAATGCCAATACGGTTGATATATGCCTTCAACTCGGATAACAATAATTCGGCTTCGGCCTTGTTGATTCGCCCGTGACTTTCGCCTACAAACTCTTCGTGGAAATCCTGTTCCGAGGTATCAATCCATACCATAGGCGTATCATAATCCAGTATTCCCCGGTAGCGTACTTCGGGTGCGGCTTGAAGCATCCCTTCGTAAAACCATTCGGACGAGAAGCCCATAATCGTTTCATTCATACGATACTGTACTCTCAATAGCGAGACGGCAGCAGGTTTGCCGACAACAATCTTTTCCAGTAAAGTTTCGTTCAGGCCCTGACGCGCGGCTTCGTAGCACTTGATGGTGGGTGGTAATTGCTGGTGGTCACCGGCAAGAACAACACGGTCGGCCTTGCGGATGGCTATCCAGCAGGCAGCTTCCAGCGCTTGGGCAGCTTCGTCGATAAAGAGGGTGGGGAAGTGCCGACCCATTAATATGCGGTGATTGGAACTAACCAGGGTCGATGCTATTACCCGGGCTCCGGAAAAGAGCGACTCGTTTATCAGTATTTCGAGTTCAGTCGCCCGGTCTTTTAACTTACTTACGGAATGGCTGTTCTTTCTTTTTCCACTCTCGCGAATGGACTTGCGGATAGCCCAGAGTTCGGAGTACGAAGGATGATTCTCGAACTGCCGTTCGTAGGTAAACGATAGCATCTTATCATTCACCCGCGACGGATTGCCGATACGAAGTACAGGAACACCACGGTCGACAAGCTTTTCGGATATCCAATCTACGGCCGCATTACTTTGCGCGCATACTAAAACCTGATGTTCCCGGTGAAGGGTTTCGTAAATGGCTTCGACCAGTGTAGTGGTTTTCCCTGTTCCCGGAGGGCCGTGAACAATAGTTACGTCTTTGGCTTTCAGTACTTTGTTGACGGCTTCTTCCTGCGTACTGTTCAGCCAGGGAAAACGAACCGGGAATATATCACGTGTGCGGGGAGAAACATTCCCGATCAGTATATCCCGCAGTTGAGCCAGACGGTTATCTTTAGCGCGCAGCACATCAGAAAGCGCTTCGAACATGGTGCGGTAACTGGTTTCGTCGAAATAAAGTTGTACGCCCAGCGGTTGAACTCCATGCAAATCAGTCCGTGCAGCAGCATGCGGCAGGGCAATAACCATGCGGTCTTCGTCAACATAACTAACCTGGGCGGTGAAATTGAAATACTTTAATTTGCCTGAGTCATCCTGGGTGAAGAAGCAGACCGGACGACCGTATTCGAAAGAATGTTCGATTTCTTTATCTTCCCTGCGTTCGACTTCAATAACCAATTGATTCAACGAATTGTAATAAGTACGCCCCGGTTTTACGGGAAACCAGCAGAGTCCGCGGGTTACTTTACGGTACACTCCCATGGTTTCCGTTTGCCGCTGGAATTCTTCTTTCTCGTATTCGTACTCCATGCGTAATAGCAGTTGCTGGCGTTGCAAATGGGCTTCGGGAGTAATGCGCTTTTGTATATGTTCGGGGTTCACTTTATTCTTTGGTTCTGCTGCATCTATGCAAAGATACAGGAATATTTCTTTGTATGTGTAATTTTGATTTCACTTCGTAAATAAGATTCTGTTTATATTTACGTTCAAGATATAGAAGGCGTCTATGAGAGGACGATTAGATTTTGGAATTGATAAATAATAGAATTAAATTGCAAAATAAACCTCCCGATAATAAAAGTGTTATTAATATGAACTCAAACTCATAACTCCTATGGTATTTGATATTGAAATGCTAAGAAAGTTCTATTCTTCTTATGAAGAGAAACTTAAAGCGATACGCTCTGTTCTGAATCGCCCGTTGACATATTCGGAAAAGATTCTGTACACCCACCTATATAATATAAAAGAAGTAACTCCATTTGTTCGCGGGAAAGACTATGTAAACTTTCGCCCCGACCGCGTGGCTATGCAGGATGCCACTGCGCAAATGGCTCTTCTGCAATTTATGAATGCCGGGCGCGGACTGGTAGCCGTACCCTCGACTGTGCATTGCGACCACCTGATACAAGCATGGAAAGGAGCCGGCGAAGATACGGAACGAGCCATCGTCACCAACCAGGAAGTTTATGATTTTCTGCACGATGTTTCCTCACGCTACGGTATCGGTTTCTGGAAACCTGGCGCGGGTATTATTCATCAGGTAGTACTGGAAAACTACGCCTTTCCCGGAGGAATGATGATTGGTACCGACTCTCATACTCCGAATGCCGGTGGATTGGGTATGGTAGCTATTGGCGTTGGTGGCGCGGATGCCGTAGATGTAATGGCCGGCATGGAATGGGAATTGAAAATGCCCGAATTGATTGGTGTACGTCTTACCGGAAAACTGAATGGATGGGCATCACCCAAAGATGTTATTCTGAAACTGGCAGGTATCCTGACGGTAAAGGGAGGTACCAATTCCATTATCGAATACTTCGGGCCGGGTACTTCTTCATTGTCGGCAACAGGTAAAGGAACCATTTGCAACATGGGTGCCGAGGTAGGAGCAACAACTTCCCTGTTTCCGTACGATGAACGTATGGCCGTCTACCTGCGTGCTACCGGTCGGGAGGAAATTGCCGCAATGGCCGACGGCATAGCCGCCCAACTTAAAGCTGATGACGGAGTAATGGCTAATCCCGAGGCATACTATAACCGCATCATTGACATTGATTTATCGACGTTAGAACCGTATATCAACGGACCTTTCACCCCGGATGCGGCAACCCCTATATCGGAGCTGGCCGGGAAAGTGCGGACAAACGGATATCCACGAAAGATGGAAGTGGGGTTGATAGGCTCGTGTACCAACTCATCCTACGAAGATATGACCCGTGCCGCTTCCGTTGCCCGGCAGGCTATCGACAAAAAACTTTCCGTAGAGGCGCCTTTACTCGTCAACCCGGGCTCGGAACAGATACGTGCTACTGCCCAACGCGACGGCTTGATGGATATATTCGACCAGATTGGAGCAACCGTTATGGCAAACGCTTGTGGCCCTTGTATCGGTCAGTGGAAACGCGAAACCGACGACCCGACAAGAAAGAACTCCATTGTAAATTCTTTCAACCGCAACTTCGCCAAACGTGCAGACGGTAATCCTAACACGTATTCATTCGTTGCTTCTCCCGAAATTACAATGGCATTGACTATAGCCGGCGACTTATGCTTCAATCCATTGAAGGATACCTTATTAAATAAGGATGGCGAAAAGGTAAAACTATTCGAACCTACGGGTAACGAACTACCGGATAAAGGTTTCGCAAGCGGCGATAAAGGCTATGTAGCCCCTACCTATGAATCGTACCAGATAAAAATAAAACCCGGCTCGCAACGGTTGCAACTATTGAAACCATTCCCGGCATGGAACGGTGAAGATGCGCTTGAAATGCAACTCCTGATTAAAGCTCAGGGCAAATGCACCACCGACCACATATCGATGGCCGGCCCGTGGCTGCGCTTCCGGGGGCATCTGGAAAATATATCGGATAACCTTTTAATGGGTGCCGTGAACGCGTTCAACGGAGAAACCAATACAGTATATAATGTGCTGAATGATGAATACGAAACAGTTTCGGGAACAGCAAAGAACTTTAAAGAAGAAGGCGTTTCTTCCATCGTTGTCGCCGAAGAGAATTATGGCGAAGGCTCGAGCCGTGAACACGCTGCGATGGAACCGCGTTTCCTGAATGTAAAGGTAATTCTGACCAAGAGTTTTGCCCGTATACACGAAACAAACCTAAAAAAGCAGGGAATGCTGGCGGTTACTTTTGTAGATAAGAACGATTACGACCGCATTCGCGAGAAAGATAAAATCATACTCCGGGGTTTACAATCCTTTGCTCCCGGAAAGAACTTCGAAGTCATACTCGTTCATGAGGATGGAACGGAAGAAACTTTCGAAGTTCAACACACCTATAACCAACAGCAGATAGAATGGTTCCGCGCCGGTTCTGCTTTAAATGCCATAGAATCATGAAAATAATTAAACATGAAGATGGAACACTCGTTGTTCCGGAAATACCGACAGTGCCGTTCATAATGGGCGATGGGGTAGGAGCCGAGGTTACTCCGTCCATGCAGAAAGTAATTGATACGGCCGTAGCAAAAGCATATAGTGGCAAACGCCGGATTGAATGGATGGAAGTCCTGGCAGGCGAAAAGGCTTTCAAAGAAACCGGCTCATGGCTTCCGGATGAAACAATGAACGCTTTTCTGGAATACCTGATAGGCATAAAAGGCCCGCTCACAACTCCTGTAGGCGGAGGCATACGTTCGCTCAATGTAGCCCTGCGGCAAACTCTCGATTTATACGCCTGTCTGCGCCCCGTTCGCTGGTTTCAGGGAGTAGTTTCTCCCATAAAAGAACCGGAGAAAGTAAACATGGTTATATTCCGCGAGAATACCGAAGACATTTATGCCGGCATTGAATGGGAAGCGGGAACACCCGAAGCGGATAAATTCTACTGCTTCCTGCGCGACGAAATGGGAGTGGAAAAAGTGCGTTTCCCCGAAACATCTTCGTTTGGCGTAAAACCCGTTTCCCGCGAAGGAACGGAACGGCTCGTCCGCGCGGCTTGCGTCTATGCCCTCGAAAACAACCTGCCCAAAGTAACCCTGGTACACAAAGGCAATATTATGAAATATACCGAAGGTGGTTTCAAGAAGTGGGGATACGAACTGGCCGAACGGGAATTCGGCGAAGAAATCAGAAGCGGCAGGCTGACTATCAATGACAATATTGCCGATGCTTTTCTGCAAAACACACTGCTGATACCCGAAGAATATTCGGTTATCGCTACACTCAACCTCAATGGCGATTATATATCCGACCAATTGGCTGCTATGGTGGGTGGTATCGGTATTGCTCCGGGAGGTAACATTAATTACGATTCCGGTCATGCCATCTTCGAAGCCACCCACGGCACGGCACCGAACATCGCCGGAAAGAATATTGTGAACCCGTGTTCCATTATCCTGTCGGCAGTGATGATGCTCGAATACTTCGGCTGGAACGAGGCAACCGATTTAGTGACAGATGCCCTGGAAGGTAGTTTCAGCGACGGAAGGGCAACGAATGACCTGGCTCGTTTTATACCGGGCGGCAAAGCGCTTTCAACTACTCAGTTTACGGACGAGATAGTAGAGAGGATAAATAGCATTTAATGACAACCCCCTAAAACTACTAACAATGAAAAAAGAATACTTAGTGTACAAACTCTCCGAAGAGATGCAACAAACAACCAAAATTGATACCGACCTCTTCGCCAAATACGACGTAAAACGTGGCTTGCGCAATGACGACGGCACCGGCGTGCTGGTAGGACTCACCCAGATAGGTAATGTAGTAGGATACGAACGTATCCCCGGCGGCGGACTGAAACCCATACCCGGAAAACTTTATTACCGGGGGCTGGATGTCGAAGACATCGTACACGGCATTATCCGCGAAAAACGTTTCGGCTTCGAAGAAGTAGCCTACCTGCTCCTCTCGGGCAATCTGCCGACGAAGGAACAACTGGATTCATTCAAGGAACTACTCATTGAAAATATGCCCCTGGAACATAAAACAAAGATGAATATTATTGAGTTGGAAGGCTCCAACATAATGAATATTCTCGCTCGTTCCGTACTCGAAATGTATACTTTCGACGATAATCCCGATGATACATCCTGCGATAACCTGATGCGGCAAAGCATCGACCTTATATCCAAGTTTCCTACCATCATCGCTTATGCCTATAACGTTCTTCGCCATGCCGAGTTCGGAAGATCTTTGCATATCAGGCATCCGAAAGAAGATATTTCCGTAGCCGAGAATTTTCTCTTCATGCTGAAGCGAGATTATACTCCCCTGGATGCCCGTACGTTGGATTTATTGTTAATTTTGCAGGCAGAACATGGAGGTGGTAACAACTCGACATTCACGGTACGTGTTACATCTTCTTCCGGAACAGATACTTATTCGTCTATCGCCGCGGGTATTGGCTCGCTGAAAGGGCCGCTTCACGGTGGGGCTAATATTCAGGTGGCGGATATGTTCAATCATCTGAAAGAAAATATCAACGACTGGAATAATACGGAAGAAATTGATACTTACCTGACCCGGATGCTGAATAAAGAAGTGTACAACAAAACCGGGTTGATATACGGGATAGGCCATGCGGTATATACCATTTCCGACCCGCGTGCCGTGTTGTTGAAAGAACTGGCGCGCGACCTGGCGAAAGAAAAAGGCCGGGAAAGCGAATTTGCTTTCCTCGAACTGCTCGAAGAACGCGGAATTGCCATGTTCGAAAAGGTGAAAGGAAACGGGAAAACCGTATCGAGTAACGTTGATTTCTACTCCGGATTCGTCTATGAAATGATTGGTTTGCCGCAGGAAATATACACCCCGCTTTTCGCTATGGCGCGTATCGTCGGCTGGTGTGCGCACCGTAATGAAGAGCTGCATTTCAAGGGCAAACGCATCATTCGTCCGGCTTATAAGAATGTACTCGATGAAACAGCATACACCCCGTTGAGCGAACGATAAAACCTGAATGAACAAGGCATCACTCTGAATCGTTTATTATGAAAAATATAGGAAGAGAAATGAAAACAGTTAAACATTTATCCGGATTATTACTAATCCTACTTTTATTGAATGGCTGTAGTACAGTGGCCGTAACCGGCCGCAAACAGCTTCATCTGGTATCCGATGAAGAAGTGATGAGCCTTAGTAAACAGAGTTTCAATGATTATATGAAGACGGCCAAACCTTCGACCAACGCGGCTAATACAGCCATGGTTGTCAGAGTAGGTCGCAACATAGCCAACGCCGTAGAAACTTATCTGAAACAAAACGGCAGAACCAGTGATGTGAAACAATTTGCCTGGGAATTCCATCTCGTCAAGGATGCTACGCCCAATGCTTTTTGTATGCCGGGCGGTAAGATAGTGGTGAACGAAGGCATTCTACCTTATACAAAAGATGAGAGTGGATTGGCTGTCGTGTTAGGCCATGAGGTGGCACATGCTGTAGCTAAACACTCATCTGAACGTATCAGCCAGCAATTACTGGTAAATTACGGTGGTGCGGCGCTGGGTATCCTGATGGATAATAAATCCGAACTGGCACAATCCGTCGCTCAACAAGTATACGGCCTGGGTTCGCAATATGGCGTGATGCTCCCTTATTCCCGTCTTAATGAAAGCGAAGCCGACCACATGGGACTTATTTTTACTGCCATGGCCGGATACGACCCGCGTGCCGCTATTCCATTCTGGCAACGGATGCAGGCAGCATCGTCAAAGGTTCCCGAATTCCTGAGTACACACCCTTCGGATGCAACGCGTATCAAAAAACTGGAGGAGTTGATGCCGCAGGCATTACAGTATTACAAGGCTAAATAAATAGGGTTAAAATTATAGGGCTATACGATTTATAATATAGAGCTATATGATTTGTAGTATAGCCCTATACGGTAAATAGTATAGCCTTATATTGTAAATAGTATAGGGCTATATTACAAATCGTATAGCTCTATACCATATATAGTATAAGGCTATACAATCCATCGTATAATATCAATATGGGTGATTGTTGATAATCAGCAAGATAGCTTAAATGGATAATTGACGCAATAAACTAACAAGATCCCGGTTTATTGATTTTTCGTTTTTAATGGCTTTGGAGAAAGGTACATATACAATTTCATCGTTTTCGATACCTATCATTACATTGCGCTGATCTTCCATAATGGCATCAATAGCCGCAGCACCTAGCCGGCTCGCCAGAATACGGTCTTGTGCGGTCGGGCTTCCGCCACGTTGCAGGTGTCCGAGAATGGTTACACGTACATCGTATTCAGGATATTCATTTTTCACACGTTCGGCGTAGTGCATAGCGCCGCCCGTCAGTTCGCTCTCGGCAACAATGACGATGCTACTGTTTTTTGATTTCCGGAACCCGCTTTTAATGAACTCTTCCAGTTGGTCGACTTCCGTACTGAATTCGGGGATAATCGCTGCTTCGGCACCCGAGGCAATTGCACCATTCAGTGCCAGGAAACCGGCATCACGTCCCATTACTTCAATAAAGAATAATCTTTCGTGCGAAGTTGCCGTATCGCGGATTTTATCAACGGCATCCAAAATAGTATTTAATGCAGTGTCATATCCGATGGTAGTATCTGTACCATAAAGATCATTGTCGATGGTACCGGGAAGTCCGATGCATGGTACATCAAATTCCTGGGCAAAAATACGCGCACCCGTCAGCGAACCATCTCCTCCGATAACAACTAATGCGTCGATGCCATGTCTTTTCATGGATTCGTAGGCTATCTGGCGGCCTTCGGGGGTCATAAACTCCTTGGAACGCGCTGTTTTCAGGATGGTGCCGCCCAATTGTATGATGTTACTTACGTTCTGACTTTTAAACTCGGCTATTTCGTCGGTGATTAATCCTTTATATCCTCTATATATTCCTTTTACTTCTAATCCGTGGTATATAGCCGAACGTGTTACCGCACGTATGGCTGCATTCATTCCCGGAGCATCGCCCCCGGAAGTCAAGATTCCGATACATTTAATAATACCCATAACAATCTTTCTTTTTTATTTGACGGTGCAAAGATAGGAAAAAGAGAAACTAAAAGTGTTTCAAACTGATGAATCTCTTTAGAGTAGTGATAAATAACGTTAATCCAATTATTCCACCTGGGAGCGGATATAATTGGAAATCTCTTCCATAAGCCACTTGGGGGTGGATGTTGCACCGCAAATACCGATAGATTTGGCATTAACAAGCAATGAATGGTTTATTTCTTCTATACTGTCAATAAGGTGTGAGTTGGGGTTTACTTTGAGACATTCTTCGAAAAGCATTTTTCCGTTGGAACTTTTCTTGCCGCTAACGAAGAATATAAGATCGTGTGATGCCGCAAATCGCCGGATATTAGGCATACGATTGGCTACCTGCCGGCAGATAGTGTCGTAATATTTGAAAGTAGCATCGGGAGATATCTTTTTCTTGATATCCTGTACGATGGACTGGAATTCGTCCAAAGATTTCGTTGTTTGAGAGTACAGGCGAATATCTTTATCGTAATTAAGTTTGGATGAATCCTGGACATTTTCAATCACAATGGCTTTCGATTCGGTTTGACCTACAAGACCCAATACCTCTGCATGGCCCTGTTTTCCATAAATTACTATTTGTTTATCGTCTGTTTCCGGCTTAATGTATTCTTGTTTTATCTTCTTTTGGAGTCGCAGAACCACGGGGCAGGTTGCATCAAGAATTTCAATATTGTTTTCGCGGGCAATTGCATAAGTTTCGGGAGGTTCTCCATGTGCTCGTAATAATACTTTAACGTTGTGCAGGTTCCTGAATTCATCGTGATTAATGGTTATCAATCCCATTTCTTTCAACCGTTCAACCTCGCGGCTATTGTGTACAATGTCGCCCAGGCAGTAAAGTTTATTGCCGTTTGCCAGTTCCTCCTCTGCTTTTTCTATGGCATTTACTACACCAAAGCAGAACCCTGAGCCCTCGTCGATTTCTATTCTTACCATTCCTTGGTCAGGAATTTATTACTTTTTCAAATTGCTTTAAAAGCCAGTCCTTTTGTTGCTCGAGGCTGAGAAAACCGTTGTCAAATAGTATTGCATCATCCGCTTTCTTTAGTGGGGCAACAGATCGGTTCTGGTCGATATAGTCTCTTTCCTTAATATTTTCCAGTACCTCTTCATAACTCACTTTCTGGCCTTTGGCAGCTAGTTCATCATATCTGCGCCGGGCGCGGGTCTCGGGCGAAGCTGTGACAAATATTTTCAGTTCAGCTTCCGGGAAAACTACAGTTCCAATGTCCCGGCCATCCATAACGATGCCTTTGGATTTACCCATTTCCTGTTGTTGGGCAACCATAGCTTTACGTACAAAGGCTAATGCGCTGATGGGGCTTACTTTAGAAGATACCTGCATATTACGTATTTCGTTTTCCACGTTTATTCCGTTTAAATACGTTTCAGGACGCCTGGTGGATGGGTTAAGCCTGAATTCAATATGTATATCTTTCATGTGTTGCCTGAGCTCTTCTTCACGGATATTCCCGTTCGGATCGAAAATTCCATTCTGTAAGCTATATAATGTAACGGCGCGGTACATGGCTCCACTATCAATATATATGTATCCTATTTCTTTCGCCAGGTCTTTCGCCATGGTACTTTTTCCGCTGGAGGAAAACCCGTCAATAGCTACGATAATTTTTTTCATTATGGTGTAATCTCTGAATTTCTTCATTCTTAATTGCAAGCAAAGATAAACAAAAGTTTCCTGCTTCATAAACTATCAATCTTTAAACCTTTGATAATTAAGAAACTTTTATCGTATCTTTTACTCGTTATAAATATATCCGGAAAATGCCGGACAATATTAAAAAAAATAAAATTAACGGATTTGCATAAAAAAAGAACGGTCGTGTTCAGAAAATATAATAGAAATGTGCTATATTTGCCTGCGAGTGAGAAACACTTTTTTATTTAAAATTAAATTCTTATTATGGAAGTAAAAAAATCACCTAAAGCAGACCTGGAAGGTAAGAAATCGACCTGGATGCTGCTCGGTTATGTAATTGTGCTTTCAATTATGTTTATTGCGTTCGAGTGGACTGAACGGGATAAAGTGATTGACACAAGTCAGGCCGTTGCTGAAGTTATTTTTGAAGAAGAAATTATTCCTATCACCCAGATGGAAGAAATAAAAGCTCCCCCACCACCGGAAGTTCCGGCTGCACCGGAAGTTTTGGAAATTGTGGAAGATGATGTACAGGTGGAAGAAACACAAATCTTGTCTTCGGAAGATACAGGACAGAAAGTGGAAATTAAGTACGTACCACCTGTAATTGAAGAAGAAGAACCTGAAGAAGAAACTATTTTTGAGATTGTAGAGAATATGCCCGAATTCCCAGGAGGACAAGCTGCATTGATGCAGTACCTTTCAAAGAATATCAGGTATCCGACTATTGCTCAGGAAAACGGAACCCAGGGTCGTGTTATTATTCAGTTTGTAATAAACAGGGACGGTTCAGTAGTTGACCCCGTTGTTGTACGTAGCGTTGACCCGTATCTGGATAAAGAAGCACTTCGCGTTGTATCAACACTGCCGAAGTGGAAACCCGGTCAGCAAAGAGGAAAACCGGTACGTGTAAAGTTTACCGTGCCCGTAGTATTTAGATTACAGTAAAATGTTATACCAGTGAAGAAAGGTTGCCATTGGCAGCCTTTTTTCTTATAAATACGTTAAATGTATACATCCAGTCAACTTCAGCAGGAAATAGACCGGTACATTGCCGGATTGAAAATAGACCGTAATCCGGAGAATCTTTATCATCCCATCGATTATATCTTATCATTAGGCGGTAAGCGGATACGTCCTGTACTCATGCTTATGGCTTATAATTTATATCAGGATACAGTTGCCGAAATTCTTTCTCCGGCTGCAGGGATAGAGATATTTCATAATTATACCCTTTTGCATGATGACCTTATGGATAATGCCGATATGAGGCGTGGAAACAAGACGGTACATATACTATGGGATGATAATACAGCTATACTATCTGGCGATGCCATGTTTGTACTGGCTTATAAGTGTATGGCCGAATCACCGGGATATTTGAAGGAAATATGGGATATATTTAATGAGACTGCTCTTGAAATCTGTGAAGGTCAACAGTACGACATAAACTTTGAAAAGAGGGATAATGTAACAGAAGTTGAATATCTGGAAATGATTCGGTTAAAAACTGCCGTTTTACTGGCTGCAAGTTTAAAAATAGGTGCCATACTTGGAGGTGCTTCCGAAAAAGATTCTAATCTGTTGTACGATTTTGGTATTAATGTTGGCCTGGCTTTTCAATTAAAAGATGATTATTTGGATATTTACGGTAATCCGGCAGTTTTTGGAAAGAAAAACGGAGGGGATATCCTTTCTGACAAGAAAACTTATTTGTTGATTAAAGCTTTTGAATTAGCAGGGAACGCTGAGAAGAATGTATTGGATAAATGGATAAATCAAAGCTGTGTTAATTCTGAAGAAAAGATAGCTGCGATAACAGATATTTATAATCAATTGAATGTCCGGACTATTTGCGAGAATAAAATTCAGGAGTTATATCATGCTGCTATGGATATACTGGCTCAGGTAAATGTTGATAAAAAGAGAAAAGAAGAGCTTGAACACACAATATATAATTTAATGTATAGGGAGAAATAAGAAAAGAATGCCTTATAGACGACTACCAAACACAGACCAGGCCAGAATTCGTGCATTGACTCAAGCCGTAGAAAAAGGTAACGAACACAGTATGCACGATTTGGTAATTTCATTAAATACACTTGCCGAGGCGCGCAGTTTTCTTCGTAAATTTGTAACGGCACAGAGCTATTATAAGCAATGTTTTGAAAATCAGGCTACTTCCAGTCGTTTACATCAGCCTAACGTAAAAATGGCTCGTTTGTATGTTTCGCATTTTATCCAGGTTTTAAATATGTCTGTACAAAGATCTGAAATAAAGAAAAGCTATAAAGACTGGTACGGATTACAACCTGATAATTATAATGTTCCGGATTTGATGACTGAATCAGCTATTGCCGAATGGGGAGCCAAGATCCTGGCTGGTGAGCATAAGAGAACATCTCATGGAGGAACTCCAATTTACAATCCAACTATAGCCAAAGTAAAAGTTCATTTTGATATTTTCATGGAAGGTTATGAACGGCAGAAGAATCTTCAATCCATTACAAGTCGCAGTCTGGAGAGACTCGCCGAAATGCGTCCTGAAGCCGATAAACTAATATTGGATATTTGGAATCAGGTGGAAAAGAAATTTGAAGATATTCAGCCCAATGAATTCCGATTGGAAAAATGCCGTGAATATGGTGTGATATATTATTACCGCACCAGTGAGAAAAGCAAGAAAGAATCTAAAGATGACATTTATTGATACTCATTCTCATATTTATCTGGACGAGTTTACCAAAGATTTGCCTCTGGTTATAGAACGGGCGCAATTGGTAGGCATTTCTTATATACTTTTGCCAAATATAGATAGTTCCACCATAGAGGCTATGCTGAATGTATGTACATTGTATAAAGGGTATTGTTTTCCGATGATGGGTTTACATCCTACCTCAGTAAATAATGATTTTAAAAAAGAACTACGTGTGGTTGAAGAGCAGTTGGCAATATCTGATAAATATATTGCAGTAGGTGAGGTTGGATTGGATTTATACTGGGACAAAACTTTTATTAAAGAGCAAATCGTTGCTTTTGACCAGCAAATTCAATGGGCATTAGAGTATGATTTACCTTTGGTAATTCATAGCAGGGAAGCGTTCGAACCTTTATGCGAAACATTATTACCTTATAAAAACACCTCTTTGCGAGGAATATTTCATAGCTTTACGGGTACAGCTTCTGAAGCAGTAAAGCTTTTGGAATTTGAAAATTTCATGTTAGGTATTAATGGTGTGGTGACTTTTAAAAAATCAGGCATAGCGGATATCCTTGGCAATGTTCCTTTAAACAGGATAACTCTCGAAACAGATGCTCCCTATCTTACACCAGTTCCATTTAGAGGGAAGCGAAACGAGAGCTCTTATCTGAAATATACATTAGATCAAGTTGCTGCAATATATCAATTGACACCGGACGACATAGCCAGAGAAACCACCGCAAATGCTTTCAAGATATTCGGGAAACTTCATTAATTCGTACCGTACAGATTTTAAAGTTTATTAATTTTGCCCATTTATTGAATATAAAAATCAGCGATTGAACCGGAACATCAAAAAAAAGGATACATTTGTAGCTGAAATTGCTTGCGGTTCCCATTTTTTTTGTAATTTGCGTCCGATTTAAGCGAAATGAATAATTGGAGAGATGCTCGAGTGGTTGAAGAGGCACGCCTGGAAAGCGTGTATACGCCTAAAGCGTATCGCGGGTTCGAATCCCGCTTTCTCCGCAGAAATATTGAGAGAACTAAAAATTAATATGTATATAATAATCAATTAATTAATCTTAAAAATTAGACACACAATGAAAAAGTTTTTTGCAATTGTTGCTTTAATGGGAGTCCTTATTTTTGGCTCAACTCAATTTGCTATGGCCCAGGATGCTGCGGGTGCTCAAACAGAGCAGGTAGCCGGCGAAGGTGGTCTTCACAAAGAAGTTAAAAGATACTTTATTGAAGGTACTGCCTCTTTCATGAGCTTGGTAGCTATTGCGTTAGTCGTAGGTCTTGCATTTTGTATTGAGAGAATTATTTATTTAAGTCTTGCAGAAATTAATTCTAAGAAATTTATTGCAAACATCGAAGCTGCATTGGATAAAGGTGATGTAGAAGCTGCTAAAGAACTAGCCAGAAATACACGCGGTCCTATTGCTTCAATTTATTATCAGGGTTTAATGAGAATTGACCAGGGTATTGATGTCGTTGAAAAGCAAGTTGTATCTTATGGTGGTGTACAAGCAGGATATCTTGAAAAAGGATGTTCATGGATCACTCTTTTCATCGCTCTTTCTCCGTCATTAGGATTTTTGGGTACTGTAATTGGTATGGTTCAGGCATTTGATAACATTCAGGCAGCGGGTGATATTTCTCCGACAGTTGTAGCGGGTGGTATGAAAGTAGCCTTGATTACAACTATCTTCGGTTTGGTTGCAGCTATTATCCTTCAGTTATTCTATAACTTTGTGCTTTCAAAGATTGAAGCTATCACAAGCGAAATGGAAGACTCTTCTGTAACTTTACTTGACCTTGTAATCAAATACGATCTTAAATACAAAAAATAATACGCAATGAGTAAGTTAACATATAAAGTGTCATACTACATATTATATGCTCTTTTTGCAGTAATATTAGTAGTACTTGGCCTCTTCTACTTTGGAGGTCAAATGGAGACGCCAATTGTACCGGATATGTCGAATCCAGCTCATACAAATACGTTATTATACCTGTTGTATGGTTTGTTCGGATTAACAGTTCTGATTACATTGGTAACATTCCTTATACAATTTGCATCAGCCTTGAAAGACAACCCAATCAGCGCCTTAAAATCTTTAAGTGGGGTTATTCTTTTAATAATAGTTCTTGTTGTGGCTTGGTCAATGGGTAGCGAAGAACCGCTGGTAATAATTGGATATGAAGGAACAGAAAACGTTCCGTTCTGGCTGAAGTTAACAGATATGTTCCTTTATACTCTTTATTTCCTATTTGGAGTTGCAGTTCTTGCAATGATATTTAGCGGTGTAAAGAAATGGTTATCATAACATTTGAGTTATCTCTATAATAAAGTAAACGAAAATGGCAAAAAAAGGAAAAAGAAAAGTTCCTGAAGTAAACTCAAGTTCTACGGCTGATATTGCTTTTATCATCCTTATATTCTTTTTGATTACAACATCAATGGATACAGACCGTGGTTTGGCCAGGCAGTTGCCTCCACCGCCAGATGATACGGCTGTGCAAGAAGATCTTAAAATTAACAGACGTAATATTCTGGTAGTACGTATTAACATGAACGACCAACTTATGGTAGGCTCAGACTATATTCAAGTATCAGAATTGAGAACACGTGTGAAAGACTTCATCAAGAATCCATATAATGATCCTACTTTACCAGAGAAGAAAGCTAAAGATGTTCCTTTCTTTGGCAATGTGATGGTAACGGATCAACATGTTGTGTCTTTGAATAATGACCGAGGTACATCCTACGACGTCTATTTGCAGGTTCAGAATGAACTGGTAGCTGCATATAACGAATTGAGGAATGAGTTATCTCAGGAGAAATGGCAAAAGAATTACAACGAACTTGACGAGGAACAACAAAAAGCAGTACGGGATATTTATCCTCAGAGAATATCTGAAGCTGAACCTAAAAATTACGGAGGAGGAAGATAATGGCAAAATTTTCGAAAGCGGGCAAGCGTGAAATGCCCCAATTGAATACATCTTCTTTACCTGACCTTATCTTTACCTTGTTATTCTTCTTTATGATGGTAACAACCATGCGTGAAGTAACGCTAAAGGTCGAATTTAAGGTTCCGGTTGCTACTGAATTGGAAAAACTTGAAAAGAAGTCATTAATAACATTTATCTATGTTGGAAAACCGATGCAAGAATTCCGCGCAAAGATGGGAGCTGAAAGTCGTATCCAGTTAAATGATAATTTTGCTGAAGTTAATGAAATTCAAGATTATATTTTCCAGGAAAGAGCAAGTATGTCAGAAGGAGATGCTGCATTAATGACTGTGTCGCTGAAGATTGACCAGGATACCCGTATGGGTATCGTTACGGATATTAAACAAGCGCTTCGACAGGCTTATGCACTTAAAATTAACTATTCTGCGACTATGAGGCAGTAGGTTAATCATCATATAAGAAAAGAGAGTACCCTGATGGATACTCTCTTTTTTTGTGGTCATATTGTAGATCTTATTTGGCAGTTTTATAATCGTACACTTTCTGATGAATTAAACCTTTTACCTTTTCAAAATCCTTTTTGCTGTCAAAGTCACCATAAACCATTATATACATGGGTAGTTTATCAAATCCGGTTCGGTAAGGTGGTTGATAGTATTCATTCTCCCATAATTCGAACCCTTCCCTTTGATAGAAGTTGATTCTTCGTTTTGATAGCTCATCATTGGGATATTCCACTTCCAAAGCAATGGGCTTATCGAGCAAACCAAACAGATGGTTCAAAAGTTTTTTGCCATATCCTCCATTGCGTTGTTCCGGGTCAATGGCAAAATGTTCTACATAATAAAAATCTCCTAAATCCCAGTAAGTAACAAATCCTACCGGAATGTCATTGTTGAATATAATGTTATTATAAAACTCCGGCTTCGTATCCGTATAATCTCTCATAGCACTGAGTTCACGATATTCTTCTTCCGGAAAGGAGGCTATAAGCAACCTTTCCATGTAGTTATAAAGTGCTGTCTGACCAGTGCTAATACGTTCAATTCTGATCATCTTTATGTTTATTTTATGGTATAAAAATCAATTAACCGGGTAAGGGCACGCTGACATACCGGACAGAACGCCGGGTAACTGTTGGTTCGCATCCGGCAATCATCGGCTGGGCGGAAAATTCCTTTGGATACATATCCACCTCCTTCGTAAACTGCAACCGGGTATTTATCTTTTTTACTTACCGGTGTTGGAATAGGAGTATTCTCAGGCAACATATCCTTCCATTTGCTTTCAAAATCCACTAAAGTAGTAATGTTTTGTTCCCAGGGTTCAACCTCATAAGGAAATGTCATGGCTGTTGGGTCTTCATCATCATAAAAATATTCATCGGCCAGTCCTCCGAAACTGTGTCCGAACTCATGGACCACGACCGGCTTGAACATCGGATTATGGGTAGTAGTCAGTGTATACGAATTATAAATGCCGCCACCGCCATACTGTTCGGTATTAGCCAATATAATGATATGCTCGTAAGGAATCCCTGCCAATGCATCGTGAACACTCTTCACACGCGATGTGGTGAGGTATCTTTCTGAATAAAAAGTATCAAAGTGCGAACCGAATGCAGTATTCTTCCACAAGTTCTGCCCCGGAATACTTACCCCGCTGTCCTGGGAAGGTGCTTCGACCGCAACTATATTAAAACGCCCCTGCATCGATTTGAAAGGCTCATGATTGAAGAGGCTTTCCATGGCAATCCGGGCATCGGTATTGAATATTTTCATTTCATCTACCGTATAACCTTCTGCCAGTATAGCTACATCTATGGTATTCTGTTCGTCTCCGCTTTTGTGTAAATAAGTATGGGGTGTTACATGAGAGTATCCTTTTTTATGGATTAGAATATCATTCGGTGATACCGTGTGCCTGTAACTTGCCGTTGGTTGGTGAAGGTTATTATAAAGTGTAATCTCTATTTCAACCGGTTTCAATGGATAAGGCACCAGAAATGTATTCTCAAAAGCTTTCGGAGTATTTATTGCTTCCTTGGTGAGTATCCATTCCTGAAATAAGGATGAGAATGAAGTACGATATATACATTCCCCATTATCCAGGCACTTCATGGTTATCTCTCCATTGCCTTTTAGTGGAAGTTCGGATAGCCGGTGCCTTCTTCCGGCCCAGGAAGGAAGTTCGGAAAGCTCATCCAGAAATATATTTTGACTGGTACTATTTCCGGTGAATATATAATCAATCCGTAATGTTTTATCGGTGAAATAGTCTTCGAAATTCTGCGCTTGAACATTGGTAAATATCACCAAAATGAATAACAGAAGCAATACTCTTGATTTCATATCCATATAAATTTAAGTTTACCGCAAAGGTAGGAACTATTATCGACTTATTATTTTTTTGAATATAAAACTTATAAATACCCCTTTTTTATCTAAGAATTTCTTTAACTTTGTAGTTAATGAACTAATAAACGAATAAAATGGGACATCACCAACTGGATGCTTTGGACGAACAAATCCTTAAAATGGTTGCAGAGAATGCGCGTATTCCTTTTCTGGAAGTGGCAAGGGCTTGTAACGTTTCGGGCGCGGCTATCCACCAACGTGTACAAAAACTAACGAATCTGGGCATTCTTAAAGGTTCCGAGTATATTATAGACCCTGAAAAGATAGGCTATGAAACTTGTGCATATATAGGTATCTACCTCAAAGACCCTGAGTCTTTCGATACCGTACTGGCATCACTAAAGAAGATTCCGGAAGTTGTAGAATGCCATTTCACAACCGGAAAGTATGATATGTTTATCAAAATATATGCCCGCAATAATCATCATCTGTTAAGTATCATACATGATAAGTTGCAACCTTTGGGATTGGCACGTACCGAAACGCTTATTTCGTTTAATGAAGCCATTAAGCGGCAGATGCCTATTATGATTGATGCAGAACCTACTGAAGAAGCTTAATCTTTTTTTAAACGCAGATTAACGCGGATTAACGCAGATTTT
>DAMCMT010000001.1:88635-93264 GCA_032108265.1 Bacteroides sp. | reverse complement strand
ATCATCTTTAATAAAAATCTGCGTTAATCCGCGTTAATCTGCGTTTCAAAATTATCTGAGTAAAAGGATAACTTTTTTATCTATACACTAACTTTTCCTGCTATATGTGGATGTGGATTGTAATCCACCAGTTCGAAATCCTCAAACTTAAAATCAAAGATACTTTTCACTTCCGGGTTAATCAGCATTCGGGGTAACTGGCGTGGCTCCCGGCTTAATTGCAGTTTAACCTGCTCCAAATGGTTGCGGTAAATATGTGCATCGCCTATAGTATGAACAAAATCACCCGCTTTAAGCCCCGTTACCTGAGCCATCATCTGAAGCAGTAAAGCATACGAAGCAATATTGAATGGTACACCCAGAAAAATATCGGCACTACGTTGGTAAAGTTGTAAACTCAAACGCCCATCGGCCACATAGAACTGGAAGAGTATATGGCAGGGAGGCAGATTCATATTGCCCAGGTCGGCCACGTTCCAGGCACTGACAAGCATCCGCCGGGAATCCGGATTGTTTTTGATTGTATTTACTACTTCGGTAATCTGGTCGATGTGTCCGCCGTTATAATCCGGCCATGAACGCCACTGATAACCATAAATATGACCCAGGTTACCATTCTCGTCCGCCCATTCATTCCATATACGTACCCCATTATCTTGTAGGTATTTTGCATTGGTATCACCTTTGAGGAACCAAAGTAATTCGTAGATAATGGATTTAAGATGGAGCTTTTTTGTAGTAAGGCAGGGGAATCCCTCGTCCATATTAAAGCGCATCTGATGGCCGAAAACGCTGATAGTTCCCGTTCCGGTGCGGTCTTCCTTTTCTGTTCCTTCTTTGAGAACCCTGTCGAGCAGGTCTAAATATTGTTTCATATCTTTTAATTCAGTATGCAAATATAATGGATTGTTAGTGCTTATGCAATTTCGCGTTTGGTAAAAAAAGCAGTGACAATTCCCAGTAAAGGCAGATATGCACATATTTTATAAACATACTCAATTCCTTTGACATCGGCCACATTCCCCAGAACTGCGGCCGCGATACCGGCAATACCGAATGCCAGTCCGAAGAACAGGCCGGAAATTAAACCCACTTTCCTTGGCAGCAACTCTTGTGCATAGACCAGGATGGCCGAGAATGCAGAAGAGAGTATGAAACCTATAATAATGGTAAGAACGCACGTCCAGAATAAGTTTGCATAAGGCAGCATCAGGCTGAAAGGTGCCGTTCCCAGAATAGAAACCCAGATAACATACTTACGCCCGAAACGGTCGCCCACAGGCCCCCCGATCAATGTACCCAGCGCCACTGCAAATAAAAAGGCAAATAGATAGAATTGCGAATGCTGTACGGTGACGTTAAATTTCTCGATCAGGTAGAAAGTATAGAAGCTCGTAAGGCTGGCCATATATACATATTTCGAGAATATAAGTATCAATAAGATGCAAAGCGATATGATAATCATCTTCCGGGGCATTGGGTTATCAGCCTTCACAATTCGCTTCTGCCCGTTTTTAGTTAACTGCAACACTCGGCTATACCATTTAAATATGGGTATTTTGGGCAGTACGGAAATAAACGCCGCTATAGCGAAAAACACAATATAGTGCTGCCCGTAGGGAGCAATAATCAAGGCGGCCAGTAACGGACCCAGTGAACTTCCCAGGTTTCCGCCTACCTGGAAAATGGATTGTGCCAGCCCATGTTTACCTCCCGATGCCTGGTGTGTAAGCCGGGATGCTTCGGGATGAATGACGGATGATCCCAGCCCGACAAACGCTACCGATACCAATACCAGGAAAAGAGAATTGGCATAGGCCAGGAAAAGCAACCCAACGGCCGTCGAGATGGTACCCAGAATAAGGTACCACGGACTGGGACGCTTATCGAAAAGCAATCCGAAGAAGGGTTGAAATACCGATGCACATATCTGATAAACCAGCGTAATAAGCCCGATTTGTGTAAACGAAAGCGTCAGGTTATCCTTTAAAATAGGATATACAGCCGATATAACCGACTGGAATGCATCGTTGAGTAAGTGCGCAAGACTTAGTGCAAACAGTATGCGCAACGTCATACTGCTTGCCGTTGTAGTATCTTTCATCTTAATCCTCGTTCGCAAACATTGGGTCCCATGCGGGCAGGCGAACGGGTTTCTGTTTCATTACTTGTTTTACTTTGTCGGTGATATACTTTTTATTTACCACCAGACGGAACATATATTCATCGAACCACTTATCAGTCATAATCAAATGACCGTTGTTGGCACCCGGCCCCCAACTGTTCTCGACCATCCACTTGCGCGGCTTGCCGGAGTTATCGAGGTCGACTGCCATCAGTGTCATGGCATGAGACGAACCGCTGGCAAAGGTCTGTATACGTTGTTTCTTATCCATACCGAAGGTAGTGCCCAGCAGTGAATCGAAATCGTAATAATCCACATCGAGCAGTCCGCGTTCGCGGTCGAAAAACTTACCCACGTCGCACGAGAAATACATCATCGTGCTGTCTTTGATAGACTCTATGGCCATTTCCTTAATCTCCTCCACGGGCAGGTTAACGTAAGTCCAGTTGCTTCCGTCGTAGCGGTGGCGGTCGTAATCAATCTCATACAGCTTATAGTATTCGCGTGTAGGGTCGTTCATCAGCATCACATAATTGTTTTCGATATGGCTGCCGATGTATTCGTTAAAGAAAGACAGCGGGGTATATTCTTTCGTTTCTACCGGTTCGCCCTTGGCATTTTTGCGTGTCCAGGTAAAGCTTGTAGGTGGTTCGCCCAGGTTCAGAACCAACATACGGTATATGGTTCCCAGCATCCCGGTTTTCGATTTTTCCAGTGCGGCTGCCTTGGCACCGTTGGACGCCTGTTCGCGTAGTTGAAGGCCGAATTCTTTCAACTTCAACCCGATAAGGTTCGACATACGGCTGGTATTCTCGCTGCTATTTGTCTCAACCATTACTTCGGCCGGTACTACACCGTATTTGGTCAGGATATCGAATACTCCGGTAAATTGTCCGCCGTCGTTAATGGCATTTTTAAACAGCCATTCAACCTGGCGGTCGTCCATCGGTAACGTGCGGGTATCGATAATTCCCTGTAAAAACAGGTTCGCTTTCTCCAACTGGTCCCAGAAGAACGAGTAATTGTTAGAGAACTGGAAATCGCCCATATCGTACTTGGCAATCATTTGTGAACGGAAAACGTTGAGCCCGGTAAAGAGCCAGCAGCGCCCCGACGATTTCTGGTTGGTGATGCCCTTGCTGTTAACTTTATGCGAGAAATAGGTATCAAAATTGTTTTTACTATCGGCATTAACCGCCAACATATTGATATTGTTATTGCTGATAGCGTTACGGATAGCCTTATCTGCCGGGGTTTCCTGATAAGCCTGCCTGATTTGTTGAAGCATTTCGGGTGAGATACCTCCGGTTTGTTGCTGGCTGAAAACAGGCAGGGTTGTACCGGCCAGGAGTATAATAAGCCATAAATTTTTGTGTCGCATATATCTGATTTGAATTTATAGTGAATGAATCGGCTGCAAAGATACGAATCTTCCGGCAGTATGCCACCGGGATTATTGATAAAAAGCAGTGTGAATCGCTTCGAATGGTACTACCATAAATATTGTATCCTACTGTAATAAGTGTAAAAACACCCGGGTCTATTTGCTGAAAAGACCCGGGTGTTTCCAGTCAAAAGACCCGGGTGTTTTAGTCGGAAAGACCCGGGTGTTTTTAATAGAAAGACCCGGGTGTTTTTAAAGCTGTGCTTATGGGATTTTAAAATTATCCTACTTTGATTTGAAAAGTAAGGTTATGGGTTTGCAATTACATACTACCGCTTCACCGTTTGTAACCTGATAACGACTACTTCGCTGGGAGCGGAAGTTTGTTCATAACAGATGCTTTGCCTGCAAAGATAAGTATTGTATCTTTGCAGGCATGAACGAAGTCAAAATAAATTCTCCCCGTGCCTGGGTGCTTGCTGCCCGTCCTAAGACGTTAACAGGTGCATTGATACCCGTGATGACGGGTACCGCGCTTGCTTTTATGGATGGTTATTTTGTGTGGCTTCCTGCACTTATTTGTGCGGTTTTTGCTTGCCTGATGCAGATAGCGGCTAACTTTATCAACGACCTTTTCGATTATCTCAAAGGTACCGACCGCGACGATCGCCTGGGGCCTGAGCGTGCTTGCGCGCAGGGT
Source organism: Bacteroides sp. (assembly GCA_032108265.1). GTDB lineage: Bacteria > Bacteroidota > Bacteroidia > Bacteroidales > Bacteroidaceae > Bacteroides. Next base: position 89,055 of record DAMCMT010000001.1, on the reverse strand, counting down.
TGGATTACTCCCGGCGCAATGAAAATGGGTATCCTGGTGGTGCTTCTGCTGGCTTGCGCCTGCGGACTAACACTTGTTTACTGGGGCGGTTTCAAGTTGATTATCGTAGGTGTGGTATGTGTTGCTTTTGCTTTTTTCTATACCACGGGGCCGTATCCGTTGTCGTATCATGGTTGGGGCGATATTCTGGTATTGCTGTTTTTCGGTTTTATTCCGGTGGGCGGAACGTATTATGTACAGGCGTTAACGCTATCTCCGGGAGTGATAATAGTTTCGTTGATTAGCGGATTGCTGATTGATACCTTGCTTGTGGTTAATAATTATCGCGACCGGGATGCCGACTGCAAGAGTGGGAAGCGTACGGTAATCGTCCGATTTGGCGAGCCGTTTGGCAGGTATCTTTATCTTTTCCTGGGAATT
>DAMCMT010000001.1:36144-88598 GCA_032108265.1 Bacteroides sp. | reverse complement strand
CTTTGTCTTTGGTTTCTGTGGGATGGGCACTGGTATGCGGCATTATTACCTCAGCTTTATCTGATTTTGCATATCAGGACGTGGAAAAGAATGGTGAAGATATTTAGCGGACGGGAATTGAATAGTATTCTTGGCGAAACTTCGCGGAATATGTTGGTAATGGGGGTGCTATTGTCGGTGGGAATGGCGATGGGATTTACGATTTACTGATTTACGATTTACGATTGAAAGCCTGTCCGCCTCTTTTTAATCGTAAATCGTAAATCAGTAAATCGTAAATTCAATTATCTTTTACCGTACATCCTTTCGTAATAATTCTGGTAATCGCCGGTAGTAACCTCCAATACCCAATCCTGGTTGTTCAAATACCATTCAATCGTTTTAACGATACCATCTTCGAACTTTGTTTCGGGATACCAGCCTAGTTCTTCAGTTATCTTGGTTGGGTCGATAGCATAACGCTGGTCGTGTCCCAGGCGGTCTTTAACAAAAGTAATGAGGCTATCGTTTATCCAATCAATACTGATTTCGCCGTTGGCATTCAGTTCCTTCTTCTTGAGGATAGTACGATATTCAGGTTTCTCCGTCATGAGGCGGTGAACAGTTGCGATAGTAATTTTCACAATATCCAGGTTGGTTTCCTCGTTATGACCACCTACATTATACACTTCGCCGGTTGTACCTTTGCGCACTACCAGGTCGATGGCTTTGCAATGGTCTTCTACGTACAACCAGTCGCGCACGTTACTGCCATCACCGTATACAGGGAGTTTCTTTCCTTCGAGTATGTTTTTTATAATCAGCGGAATCAGTTTTTCGGGGAAATGGTATGGGCCGTAGTTGTTCGAACAACGGGTGATGGTTACCGGCATCTTATATGTATCGTGGTAAGCCATGACAAAGAAGTCGGCGCTGGCTTTCGATGCACTATACGGGCTATGGGGGCAAAGCGGAGTTTCTTCGGTGAAATATCCATCGGCACCCAGCGAACCGTACACCTCGTCGGTAGATACCTGGTGGTATCGTACTCCCGCGCGCCATACCGGATATCCCTGTTCGTCTTTACCCTTTACCCAGGCACGGCGTGCAGCATCCAGCAGGTTCTGGGTTCCCAATATGTTAGTCATCAGGAATAGTTGCGGGTTTTCGATGCTACGGTCTACGTGACTTTCGGCTGCAAAGTTTACCACATAATCGAATTTGTATTTGGCAAAGAGTTGATCGGCCAGGTCGCGGTCGCAAATATCGCCACGAACAAAGATGCAGCGTTCGTCGTCAATGTCATTGCCTATAGTACCCAGGTTGCCTGCATAGGTAAGGGCATCGAGTACTATAATTTGTACGTCGTTATGTTTGGCCAGGATATACTTGAGGTAGTTAGCACCGATAAATCCGGCTGCGCCGGTAACAAGATAAGTTTTCATTTGAATTAAATATGTTATGCCTAAATTGGGAACACAAATAACGGAAAGATTTTCGAGGCTACAAAATCCCGTATAGGAAATTTTTTAAATAGTTTCAGGGAATCTCACTCCGACAATTCTATCACTTCCAGGTCTTTGAAAGTTGCATTATCTATGGTAAACCTTACGAGTGTGCGCACTTTATGGAAGCCCGATTTCCCGGCTGCTCCCGGATTGATATGTAGCAAATCCAACGTTTTATCGTATTTCACCTTTAATATATGCGAGTGTCCGCTGATGAATAATTTCGGCGGACGTGCCAGCAGACTGCCCCGAATGGATGGATCGTAATTACCCGGATATCCTCCGATATGTTTCATTAATACTTCAGCCCCCTCAATATTGAACCGGTTGACTTGCGGAAACATACGGCGTATTTCCTGTCCGTCGATGTTTCCGTATACCCCACGCAATGGCCGGAAGGCGGCAAGATTATTGGCTACTTCTACGGAACCAAAATCGCCTGCATGCCATATTTCATTACAGTCTTTGAAGTGCTGGAGGTATCTCTCATCCCACCAGGAATGCGTATCGGATAATAAACCAATTCTAATCATTATTTGTTTGTTTATTGGTGCAAAGATATTATATTTGGACAAATTTAATTCCATGAGCCAACAATATAATTATTTCAAGCGTGATATAAGCTGGTTATCATTTAATTACCGGGTTCTGCTCGAGGCCGAGGATGAACGGTTGCCGCTTTACGAACGAATTAATTTTATTTCCATATACTCTTCGAACCTCGAAGAATTTTATAAGGTACGTGTAGCCGACCAGAAAGCTATTGCTTCGGGTATTGCACGGAGCGATGAGGAAACAACCCAATCGGCCATCGAATTATTGGACGAAATATCGCGGGTAGTCAATGAACAGTTGGAAAGCCGTATCCGTATTTACGAACAAGGTATCCTCCCGGCATTGCGCCGGAATAATATTATCTTTTACCAGGGGAGGAGTGAGGTGCAACCCTTCCATGAACAATTCCTGAAGGAATTCTTCCGCGACGAAATATTCCCCTATCTGCAACCTGTTCCGGTATCCAAAGACGAGATTGTTTCTTTTCTACGGGATAACCGCCTGTATCTTGCCGTGCGTATGTTCAGGAAAAATACTCCGAAGGGCGACCCTTTCCATACCCGTTATTATGTAATGAAAACGCCTTATAGCAAGGTACCTCGCTTTATCGAACTCCCCCGGCACGATGGTAATTATTACCTGATGTTTATCGAAGATATTATCAAAGCCAACCTGGATATGATTTTCCCGGGTTTCGATATCGATTGCAGTTATTGTATAAAGATATCGCGCGATGCCGATATACTGATAGAAGACATCATGCAGGGTGATATTGTAGAGCAGGTAAAGAAAAAGGTAAAGAAAAGGAAGATAGGAGCAGTAAGCCGTTTTGTTTACGACCGGAATATGCCCGACGACTTTCTGGATTTTCTGGTGGATGCTTTTCATATCGACCGCAATGAACTGGTACCCGGCGATAAACACCTGAATCTGGAAGACCTGAGATTACTTCCAAATCCGAATAAAGATATTGCATGGAGCGAGAAACCGCAACCTATGCATCTCACGTACCTGAATGATAAGGAATCTGTTTTCGACTACGTGAAACAGAAGGATTTGATGCTTCATTATCCGTATCATTCTTTCGATCATTTTACCCATTTCCTGTACGAAGCCGTTCATGATCCGAAAACAACGGAAATTATGGTTACCCAATACCGGGTTGCCGAGAACTCGCAGGTAATTAATCAATTGATAGCCGCGGCCGAGAATGGGAAGAAGGTTACAGTGTTTGTAGAACTGAAAGCCCGCTTCGACGAAGAAAACAACCTGGCTACCGCCGAAATGATGAAGAAAGCGGGAATCAATATCATATATAGTATACCCGGTTTGAAAGTTCATGCCAAGGTTGCCCTGGTTCTTCGGGAAAGCAAATATAGTTTTGCTTATATAAGTACAGGGAATTTCAATGAAAAAACAGCCCGGTTATATGCCGATATCAGCCTTTTTACTTCCAATCCGGTTATAGTCAATGATATCCATACTCTTTTCCAAACGTTGCAGGGAAAAGAGAACCCGGAATTTGAACAACTACTTGTACCACGGTTCAACATGATTCCCGAACTGAACAGGTTGATCGACCGGGAAATCGAGTTGGCCGAATCGGGCAAACAGGGACGCATTATATTAAAACTAAATGCATTACAAGACCCGGCTATGATTGATAAGTTGTACGAAGCTTCTGAACGGGGAGTGGATATCGACCTGATTATAAGAGGTGTATGCTGTGTAATCCCCGAACAACCGTATAGCCGTAATATCAAAATTACCCGTATTGTCGACAGTTTCCTGGAACATGCCCGCGTGTGGTACTTCGGGAATGATGGTGATCCCAAAGTGTTCTTTGGCTCTCCCGACTGGATGAAGCGTAACCTTTACCGGCGTATCGAAGCTGTTACTCCTGTACTGGACAAAGATTTAAAACAAGAAATTATAGATATGCTCGATATACAGTTAAGTGATAACCAGAAGGCTTGCTTTGTGGATGCCCAACTGCGGAATGTCTTCAAAAAAGCACCTGGATGTCCACCCGTGAGGGCGCAATATACTTTTTATGAATATTTGAAGGGAAAAAATATGGGTAGGGAGTGAGGTAAAGAGTTAGGTAAAGTGAGGTAAGGAGTGAGGTAAAGTTGTTCCTTATCTTCTTCTTTACCTAACTCTTTACCTAACTTTACCTAACTCTTTACCTAACTCCTAAAATGAAACACCTTTGTAATATGCCTGACATTTCGCTGCAACAAAAAAGTAATTTCTTTGTAAACTGAAAATTGAAACAAATAATATGGATACTTTTTACCTGGGTATAGTCATTTTTATTTTTATACTTGCGATATACGACATTATGGTTGGCGTTAGTAACGACGCCGTTAACTTCTTAAATTCTGCCGTAGGTTCCAAAGCCGCTTCTTTCAAAGTTCTTTTATTTATTGCCGCTATTGGTATATTTATCGGAGCAACTTTTTCGAACGGTATGATGGATATAGCCCGGCATGGTATCTACCAGCCTCAGCATTTCTATTTTGCTGAGATTATGTGCATTTTGCTGGCCGTAATGCTTACCGATGTGGTATTGCTCGATTTGTTTAATTCCATGGGAATGCCCACTTCCACCACTGTATCGATGGTTTTCGAACTTTTAGGAGGAACATTTGCGCTGGCGTTAATCAAGATTTCAGGAAGTGACCTTGGGCTCGGCGATTTGATTAACACCGATAAGGCGCTCTCCGTCATTATGGGTATATTCCTTTCTGTTGCAATTGCATTCTTTTTTGGGATGATTGTACAATATCTGGCGCGTGTAATATTTACTTTCAACTATAAGAAAACCATGAAATATTCAATAGGCCTTTTCGGTGGTGTCGCTGTAACGGCAATTGTATATTTTATGCTTATGAAAGGGTTGAAAGACAGTGCATTTATGACTGCTGATAACAAACTATGGATTCAGGAACATACCTGGACGATTGTCGGCGCATGTTTTCTTTTCTTTACCCTGTTGATGCAGGTTTTGCATTGGTGCAAAGTAAATGTATTTAAGATAGTGGTATTACTCGGAACCTTCTCGCTGGCACTTGCCTTTGCCGGGAACGACTTGGTAAATTTCATAGGTGTGCCTCTTGCCGGATACTCTTCATTAATTGATTATACGGCAAATAATGCCGGGGCTGCGCCTAATGAATTTTTAATGACCTCATTACTCGATTCAGCTAAAACACCCTGGTATTTTCTGTTGGGTGCCGGAACCATTATGGTGTATGCTTTATATACCTCGAAGAAAGCCCAGAATGTTATTAAAACATCTGTCGACCTTTCCCGTCAGGACGAAGGAGAAGAAAGTTTCGGTAGTACACCCATTGCCCGTACACTGGTGCGTATCAGCCTGAATGTTTCTAATGGAATAACAAAGGTTGTACCCGAAGGCGCAAAAGAATGGCTGGATAAACGTTTCCGCAAAGATGAGGTAATTATGGCCGACGGGGCAGCTTTCGACCTTGTAAGAGCCTCCGTTAATCTGGTATTGGCCGGACTACTTATTGCTTTAGGTACATCATTGAAACTACCGCTTTCTACTACCTATGTAACATTTATGGTTGCTATGGGTACTTCTTTAGCCGATAAGGCTTGGGGGCGTGACTCGGCTGTATTCCGTATTACGGGTGTACTTTCGGTAATCGGTGGTTGGTTCCTTACTGCCGGAGCAGCGTTTACTATCAGTTTTATCGTTGCTATCCTAATATATTATGGTGGAACAATTGCTATTGTCGTTATGGTTGCTCTTGCCGCTTTCTCTTTGGTTCGCAGTCAGATTCTTTTCAAGAAAAAGAAAAACAGGGGCGAGGTAGACGAAACCATCAAGCAATTACTTAATGCCAAAGACAGCACAGAGGCTCTGGCGCTTCTGCGTATCCACACGCGCGAAGAACTGGTTAAGGTGTTTGAATTTGCCGAAACAAATTTGAAAAATACCGTTGTGTCGTTCTTTAATGAAAACCTCCGTGGTCTGCGGAAAGCATCGGGAGCCATCAAGTTCGAGAAACAGCTGATTAAGCAAATGAGACGATTTGGTACCCAGGCTATATCCAAACTGGATAACCAGACTTTGCTGGAAAAAGGTTTGTATTACTACCAGGGCAACGATTTTGCCAGCGAGTTAGTTTACAGTATCGACCGCATTTGCGAACCTGCACTGGAACATATTGATAATAATTTCAGGCCGCTTGATGCTGCACAGAAAGAAGAGTTCAATACCATTATGGAATCAATACTGACATTAGTAAACTCTTGCCGCACAAAAATGCTGGAGAATGATTTTACGGATTTGGTTACGGATATCCGCGAATCGAATACCATTAACAATCAGTTGTCGGTAATCAAAAGAGAAGAACTTCAACGTATACAAAATCAGAAGGGTAGTATAAAAGTAAGCCTTGTTTATCTCACCATGTTACAAGAAGCTCAGAATGTAGTAACCTATACCATTAATATTATGAAGGTGAGCAAGAAGTTCCAGGAGTAAAGTTATTAAATTGAAAATTGAAAATGGAGAATTGAAAATTAGCCCTGCGGCATCGTAATTTTCAATTCTCCATTTTCAATTTTCAATTTAATAATTACCAGGTCACCTCTGGATTATATCGCATCAAACAAGAGCGAAGGGTTGTAAGTGTTATCGGTTTCACCAAAACCTCATTGGCACCACATTTCAATGCAGCTTCCCTGTCCGAATTAAAGGCATAAGCTGTTTGCATAATGATTGGAATCTCAGAAGAAAATTCGCGAATAGCCTGTGTGGCATCCAGTCCATTCATGATAGGCATTTTTATATCCATAAGAATGGCAACAGCCTCATTCCCATATTGCTTAAAAAGCTCGATCATTTCGGCGCCGTTCTTAGCCCACTCTATTCTATATTTCTTCTGAATAATTGCCTTGATTAATTTGAAGTTGCTATCGTCGTCCTCCGCTACTAGTATAAGCGGGCGGGTATCTTGCACATTATCAGTTACTTCCATATTAATTCCCCTAAATTGTGATTGCTAAACTATTAGATTATTCTGTATTCGGGTGCAAGTTATAAAAAAATGCAATAATTACACTATCTTTGCACCTCATTTTTTAAACTGTACTTATGATATCTGTTGACGGACTTACTGTTGAATTTGGCGGAACTACTTTATTTTCAGACGTTTCTTTTGTAATTAATGAAAAAGACCGCATCGCACTGATGGGGAAAAACGGAGCCGGTAAAAGTACCCTGCTCAAAATACTTGCCGGGGCGCGGCAGCAGAGCCGTGGCAAGATATCTGCTCCGAAAGATACAGTCATTGCTTACCTGCCTCAGCACCTGATGACCGAAGACGGGCGTACCGTTTTCGAAGAAACTGCCCAGGCTTTTGCCGACCAGCACGAAATGGAAGCCGAGATTGACCGGCTGAATAAAGAGCTCGAAACCCGTACAGATTACGAAAGCGATAGCTATATGGAACTTATCGAACAGGTATCTGCCCTGAGCGAGAAGTTTTATGCCATAGATTCTACCAACTACGAAGAAGATGTTGAAAAAGCGCTTCTGGGTCTTGGCTTTATGCGCGAAGATTTCAACCGGCAAACCAGCGACTTCAGCGGTGGATGGCGGATGCGTATTGAACTTGCCAAGTTATTATTAAAGAAACCGGATGTCCTTTTGCTCGACGAACCTACCAACCACCTGGATATTGAATCCATCCAATGGCTCGAAGACTTTCTGGTCAGTAGTGCCAAAGCCGTAATCGTTATCAGCCACGACCGTAAATTCGTCGACAACATAACCACCCGTACCATCGAAGTGACGATGGGACGGATATACGATTATAAAGTAAACTATTCCAAATACCTCGAACTCCGGAAAGAACGCCGCGAACAACAGCAGAAAGCTTTCGAAGAACAGCAGAAGTTTATTGCCGATACCAAAGAGTTTATCGAACGATTTAAAGGTACTTATTCCAAAACTTTACAAGTACAAAGCCGGGTAAAGATGCTCGAAAAACTCGAAATACTTGAGGTGGATGAAGAAGATACTTCTGCATTACGCCTTAAATTCCCGCCATCACCACGCTCCGGAAATTATCCGGTAACAATGGATGGTGTCGGTAAGTCATTCGACAGCCATGTGGTATTCCGGAATGCATCCCTTATGATTGAACGGGGTGATAAAGTAGCTTTTGTAGGTAAAAACGGTGAAGGTAAATCGACCCTGGTACGATGCATTATGAACGAAATCGGGCACGACGGTACTCTCACACTGAGTCACAATGTACAGATTGGTTACTTTGCCCAAAACCAGGCATCACTTCTGGACGAAAACCTGACTGTATTCCAAACAATTGACGACATCGCCAAAGGAGATATCCGTACCAAGATACGCGACCTGTTGGGTGCATTCATGTTCGGTGGTGAAGAATCGACCAAGAAAGTCAAAGTACTATCCGGCGGCGAACGTACCCGCCTCGCTATGCTTAAACTTTTACTCGAACCGGTGAACCTCTTAATATTGGATGAACCAACCAATCACCTCGACCTGAAAACAAAAGACATTTTGAAACAGGCATTGATAGATTTCGACGGAACTTTGATTGTTGTTTCCCACGACCGTGATTTCCTCGACGGATTGGTTACCAAGGTTTACGAGTTCGGAAACAAGAAAGTCCGCGAACATCTTTGTGGTATATACGAATTCCTGGAAAAGAAAAAAATGGATTCTTTGCGAGAGTTGGAAAAATAGCTCAAATGAACTTTGCAACCAGGTTGCATCGTTAAGATTTGTTTTTCAAATATCTATCACCTATCTTTGTATCCGGTTCAAAACCAAAGCAATGAGGAATAAACAAACCATATTCGTTTTCTTATTATTTATCAGTACAATACTGATAATAATGCCCGCTATTCCTCATCATCACCACGGCAACGGTATCATCTGTATGAAAGATGATATCAAAGAAACAGATTGTTGTACCAGTCACCACACACACCATCATCAGGAAGATGACCCATGCTGCAATGGAGATTGTGCCACACATATTGTTTCTTCCGTACAAACATTGGATACTGAGGATATTCAACCTCAGTTTACTTTCATACATACTCTTTTCACGGAGTCAATGCTCCGCTTCCTTACCCAACCCGTTGAAAAAGATGTCTACCGGGACTTTGTCTATGTAGAATCTCTTCACGGCACGTATCTTACGCGTGCCGCAGGGCTTCGTGCGCCTCCTGTTTTATAAATTCGGATTTCTTGTTTGCTTAATGGCACTCTTTCCTGTTTTAACATGGCTTTTGCCGTGATTAATATTACAGGTCGTTGTGTTAAACAAACCAGGTCGTTGTGTTAAACAAGTCAAGTCGTTGTATTAAACAACACTGGTCGCCGTATTAAACAACACTGGTTGCCGTGTTAAACAGCGCTGGTAGTCATGTTAAACAAACCCGGTCGTTGTATTAAACAAATCAAGCTGTTGTGTTAAACAAGAAAATCCGCAATAATACTATTCAAGATTATATCTATAAAAATCAACCAAATTATAATATGAAAAGAATTTTATTTATCGGAATCCTCGGTTTATTCCTTTTGGGCTCTTGTCAGAAAAACACAAAGAAAGAGACTACATTATCCGCCGCACACGACCATGAAAACTGCGACCATAACCATGCTCACGACCATGAGGCACATGATCATGCTGCCCACGACCATACAGAACATAACCATGGAAACTGTACACATGACCATGCCGAACATGACCATTCCGGCCATGACCATACGGAACATGATCATGCAGGGCACGACCATTCTGGTCACGACCATTCCGGATATGACCATGACCACGGTACAGGAAACAGTGACGAAATAATATTACCCAAAGATAAAGCCGAAGCAGCCGGAGTAAAGTCGGCAGTAATAACTCCGGGTACTTTCAACCAGGTTATCAAAACGAGCGGGCAAGTACTTGCCGCACAAGGTAATGAAGCCGTGGCCGTTGCTACCATTGCCGGAGTTGTATCTTTTCGAAACCAGGTGACAGAAGGTATGAGTGTAGGCAAAGGCAACGTTTTACTAACAGTATCAGCGAGTAATCTGGCTGATGGCGACCCTGTACAGCGAGCCCGTATTGTTTACGAAACAGCCCGGAAAGAATATGAACGCATGAAACCGCTTGTTGAGAAGAAAATCGTTTCCGAAAAAGATTTCAACCAGGCCGAACAGGCTTATGAAAGCGCCCGTATCAGCTATGAGTCTATGGGTAAAAATCATTCGGCAGGCGGACAAACCATCACTTCGCCCATTGCCGGATTTATAAAAAGTATTCTGGTAAAAGAAGGCGATTATGTAGAATTAGGTCAGCCGTTGGTAAGCATTACCCAGAACCAACGCCTCTTTTTACGTGCCGAAGTTTCGGAAAAGTATTATAACCAGCTACGTAGCATTACCTCTGCCAATTTTAAAACCCCGTATGATAATGAAGTATATCAACTGGGCGAACTTGGCGGACGGTTGTTGTCATTTGGTAAATCTTCCGGCGATAACTCCTATTATGTTCCCGTAACTTTCGAGTTCGATAATAAAGGCGAAGTACTACCCGGCTCATTTGTCGAAATATACCTTCTTTCTTCGCCCATACAAAATGTTATTTCACTACCACATAGTGCATTGACCGAAGAGCAGGGAAGCTACTTTGTCTACATCCAACTGGATGATGAATGTTACCGCAAACAGGAAGTAAAAACCGGAGCCGACAACGGAAGCCGCATACAAATACTGTCAGGTCTTACCCCCGGCGAACAGGTTGTAACCGAAGGAGCTTATCAGGTGAAACTGGCATCAGCGAGTAACGCACTACCGGCACATACACATGAACACTAATAAGTTATGAGTGATGAGTTAAGAGTTTTAAGTACCATGCGGTATCGAAACTCATAACTCAAAACTCATAACTCAAAACTTAAAATCATGCTGAACAAAATAATACATTTCTCGCTCAATAACCGGCTGGTAATACTTGCAGCCGCCATTCTGATATTGATTGGCGGTACATATACCACGCTTAATACGGAAGTAGATGTATTTCCGGACCTCAACGCGCCCACCGTGGTAATCATGACCGAAGCAAACGGTATGGCAACCGAAGAAGTAGAGCAGTTAGTAACCTTCCCCATCGAAACAGCCGTGAACGGTGCAACAGGGGTGCGTCGCGTACGTTCTTCGTCTACTACCGGATTTTCGGTAGTATGGGTGGAGTTCGACTGGGGAACCGATATTTACCTCGCCCGGCAAATCGTATCTGAAAAGCTAACGGTTGTCAACGAATCATTGCCCGAAAATGTGGGTAATCCTACACTTGGCCCGCAGTCTTCCATTCTGGGCGAAATGCTTATCATCGGGCTTACTGCCGATACTACTTCCATGCTCGACCTGCGAACGATTGCCGACTGGACAATTCGCCCGCGTCTCCTTTCAACCGGAGGAGTAGCACAGGTGGCCGTTCTGGGTGGTGAGATCAAAGAGTATCAGATACTTTTATCACCCGACCGTATGAAACATTACGGAGTTACCCTGACCGAGGTTATGGACGCTACCCGTAACATGAACCTCAACGCCAATGGCGGTGTGCTGTACGAGTATGGCAACGAATATATTGTACGTGGAATCCTGTCGACCGATAATGCAAACCAGATAGGAAAAGTACTTGTAAAGTCCATTGATAATGTACCTGTGCTGCTCGAAGATATTGCCGATGTAAAAATAGGCGCCAAAGCCCCGAAACTGGGTACAGCTTCCGAACGCGGAAAATCGGCCGTACTGCTTACCGTTACCAAACAACCGGCCACCAGTACAATGGAACTCACTGAAAAGCTGGAAGTATCGTTGGCCGACCTTCAAAAGAATCTTCCGGCAGACGTTAAAGTATCTACCGACATATTCCGCCAGAGCCGTTTCATTGAATCGTCAATCGGTAATGTACAAAAATCATTGTTTGAAGGAGGTATATTCGTTGTCATTATCCTCTTCCTGTTCCTGGGTAATGTACGTACCACAATTATATCCCTCGTAACCCTGCCGCTTGCCATTATCATTTCGCTTATTACACTTAATTTCCTGGGGCTTACCATTAATACAATGAGTCTGGGAGGTCTGGCAATTGCTATCGGCTCGCTTGTCGACGATGCCATTGTCGATGTGGAAAACGTATATAAACGATTGCGCGAAAACCATATGCTGCCCGTCAGCGAGCGCTTGCCCGTTATCCAGGTTGTATTCAATGCATCTAAGGAAGTACGAATGCCTATCCTTAATTCCACCCTTATTATCATAGCCAGTTTCGTACCCCTGTTCTTTCTTACAGGTATGGAAGGCCGTATGCTTATGCCGCTGGGTATAGCTTTTATCGTGGCTTTATGTGCATCGACACTGATTGCGCTCACCCTTACACCGGTATTGTGTAGCTATTTACTAGGACGAAATAAGAACGATAAATTACCCAAAGAAGCATTTGTAGCTGTTTGGTTAAAGAAGGTATACGAGAAAGCCCTTGCGTGGGTATTGAACCATAAACGGGTTATTCTTGGCAGCACTATCGCCTTGTTTGTAGTTACTATTGCATTGTTTTTCACTCTGGGTCGTAGCTTCCTGCCACCGTTCAATGAAGGCTCGCTTACTATCAACGTAGGTTCCATGCCCGGTATATCGCTCGAAGAATCCGACAAAATGGGGCACCGCGCCGAGATGCTTTTACTCAGTATTCCCGAGATACAGACCGTTGCTCGTAAGACCGGTCGCGCCGAGTTGGATGAGCATGCCCTGGGCGTGAATGTTTCTGAAATAGAAGCACCTTTCGAGTTAGGCAAAAGAAGCCGCAGCGAGTTTATGGCCGAAGTTCGCGAGAAACTATCGACCATCACCGGAGCCAATATTGAAATAGGGCAACCCATCAGTCACCGTATTGATGCCATGCTATCGGGCACACAGGCTAATATTGCCATCAAACTATTCGGCGATGACCTGAACCATATGTTCGCGCTGGGTAATAAAGTAAAAGATGCCATCAGCGGTGTGGAAGGTATTGCCGACCTCAATGTGGAACAGCAGATTGAACGTCCGCAGTTAAAAATCACCCCGAAGCGCGAAATCATGGCTAAATACGGCATTACCATGCCTCAGTTCTCAGAGTTTGTAAACGTCAATCTGGCTGGAGAAGCCGTATCACAGGTATACGAGAAAGGAAAAAGTTTCGACCTTACCGTAAAAGTGAACGATGATAACCGCGACCGTATCAGCAAAATTGCCGACCTGATGATTGATACCGGCGACGGCCGCAAAATACCGCTGGCGTATATTGCCGATATAACCTCGTCAATGGGGCCTAACACGGTAAGTCGTGAGAATGTGAAACGTAAAATTGTAATCTCTGCCAACATTGCCGACAGGGACTTACGCAGTGTAGTGAATGATATTCGTGATATTGTTGACGAACAAATTCAATTGCCGGAAGGTTATCATATTGAGTATGGCGGACAGTTTGAAAGTGAACAGGCAGCCAGTCGTACGCTATTGCTTACATCACTTATGGCTATTGTCGTCATTTTCCTGTTGTTATATAATGAATTCCGTAGTGTAAAACAATCGGCTATTATACTGCTCAACCTGCCTATGGCACTTATCGGTGGAGTGTTTATCCTGGTATTTACTACGGGCGAAATCAGTATTCCGGCAATTATCGGATTTATATCATTGTTCGGTATAGCCACCCGAAACGGAATGCTGCTTGTAAACCGTTACAACCATTTACAGGAAGAAGGCTATAGTCTGTACGATAGTGTATTGCATGGCTCACTTGATCGTTTAAATCCAATTTTAATGACAGCGCTCACATCTGCACTGGCACTTGTTCCGCTGGCGTTGAATGGTGATTTACCCGGAAATGAGATACAAAGCCCTATGGCAAAAGTTATTTTGGGTGGACTGCTTACATCAACCTTCCTCAACGGGTTTATTGTACCAATTGTGTATATAATGATGAAGAATAAAAAATCATGAAAATTGTTTATTTCACCACAGATTACGCAGATTTTTAGATTCTGCTTCCTTATAAATTTTAATCTGCGTAATCTGTGTAATCTGTGGTGAATAAAAATACTATAATATGAAAAAATATACTATAATATTAGCTTTGTTGATACTATCAATTGGCGTCCGTGCCCAGTCAGCACCTATCGATGCAGTACTGCGAAGCATCGAACAGAATAACAAACAATTACAGGCAAACCGCCAGCAAACCGAATCGCAAAAGCTCGAAGCAAGGACAGGAAACAATCTGCCCGACCCGGAGTTCTCGTATGCCCATATGTGGGGGAAGCAGGATGAGAGCATCAGCGAACTAAGTATTACTCAAAGTTTCGATTTCCCCACTCTGTATGCTACCCGTAACCAGATGAACAAACTTCGCGCCAGTGCCTACGATAGTCAATACGAAGCATCACGCAGGGAGATCTTGCAGCAAGCCCGGGAGATTTGCCTAGATATCATTATGCTACGGCAGCAGAAAGAAATACTGGACGAAAGGTTACGCAACGCCCAGGAATTATCTGCTATGTACGGACAAAGACTGGAAACAGGCGATGCCAATATACTGGAAACCAACAAAATAAATCTGGAACTTCTGAATGTAAAAACAGAAGCCACCTTGAACGAAACCGCTCTGAACAACAAACTTCAAGAGTTGAAAACCTTGAATGGCGATGAGACGATAGCGCTCACAGGCACATTATATCCGGCAGCAACTCCATTGCCGGATTATAATGTGCTAAAGGCTGAAGTACTTGCCTCGGACATGGAGGTACTGGCTTTAGATAGGGAAACCGCTGCTTCGCAGAAGGAGGTAAGTTTAAATAAATCGCAGTGGTTGCCCAGGTTGGAATTAGGTTACCGCCGCAACACTGAATCGCGCGACCCATTCAATGGTGTGGTTGTTGGTTTTTCTATACCCATTTTCGAAAATCGTAATAAAGTAAAGATGGCTAAAGCTCAGGCGCTTAATACCCAATACCAAAAAGAAAGCAAAGTGTTGGAAGTCGAATCGGAATTGGCTCAGCAGTATCGCGAGGCTCAAACATTATTTACCTCTCTGGGTGAATATGAACGGACTTTTGCTGCACAGTCGGATCTTGAACTTCTGAAACTTGCCTTAACCGGTGGCGAAATATCAATGATAGAATACTTTGTTGAAGTTTCCGTGGTTTATCAAAGCCGTTTGAACTATATTCAGTTGCAGAACCAGTATCAGAAAGTTGTCTCTAGGATGTATAAGAATAGATTGTAATTCTATATAAAAAGGTGAGCTCCTTGAACTCACCTTTTCTCTTTTTACTATGGTCTAATGTATATTTTGCTGATTATACAATGCCCTGAGCCATTACAGCCTTGGCAATTTTCATGAACCCGGCAACGTTGGCACCTTTTACATAGTTAATATAGCCATCTTCTTCCGTACCGTACTTCACACAAGCCTGGTGGATATTCTGCATAATTGATTTCAATTTAGCATCTACCTCTTCACGGCTCCAACCCAAACGGTAAGAGTTCTGAGTCATTTCCAATCCCGATACTGCTACACCACCTGCATTAGCAGCTTTACCCGGAGCATAAAGGATTTTTGCATCCTGGAATACTTTAATAGCTTCCGGAGTAGAAGGCATATTTGCACCTTCGGCAACAGCTATACAGCCATTAGCTACAAGAGCCTGAGCGTGGTCGCCGTTCAATTCGTTCTGAGTAGCGCAAGGAAGAGCAACATCGCATTTTTCTCCCCATGGTTTTTCGCCCTGGACATATTTACATCCATATTTATCTGCATATTCGCGGATACGTCCACGATATAGGTTTTTAAGCTCCATTACATACTCCAATTTTTCGCGGTCGATACCTTCGGGGTCGTAGATATAACCATCAGAGTCTGATAGGGTTACAACTTTACCACCTAGTTCTATCACTTTTTCGGCAGCATATTGAGCAACATTACCCGAACCGGAGATAGTACATACTTTACCTTTCAGGTCTGTACCTTTGGTTTTAAGCATTTCCATCAGGAAGTACAGCGTACCGTAACCGGTAGCTTCGGGGCGAATAAGTGAGCCACCATATTCAAGTCCTTTACCAGTAAGAGTTCCGGTAAATTCGTGGGTTAGTTTCTTGTACATACCGTACATATAGCCGATTTCACGTCCGCCAACACCGATATCACCGGCAGGAACATCTGTGTCAGGGCCAATATGACGCCAAAGTTCAAGCATAAAAGCTTGGGTAAAGCGCATTACTTCGGCATTGCTTTTACCGCGTGGGTGAAAGTCGGAACCACCTTTACCACCACCCATAGGCAATGTTGTAAGAGAGTTTTTGAATACTTGTTCGAAAGCCAAGAATTTCAGGATACCCAGATTTACCGAGCTATGGAAACGTAAACCACCTTTGTAAGGTCCGATTGAGTTGTTGTGTTGTACACGATAACCCATATTAGTTTGCACATTACCTTTATCATCAACCCATGTTACGCGGAACTGGTATACTCTGTCGGGTATACAAAGGCGTTCGATTAGATTTACTTTATCAAACTCAGGGTGTTTGTTGTATTCTTCTTCAATAGTTGACAGTACTTCTTCAACTGCCTGGTGATACTCTGGTTCGTTCGGGAACCTTCTCTTCAAATCGTCTAATACCTTTGCTGCATTCATAAGTGTGATTTGCTTTTATTGGTTATTTAAATTAAATTGTATATTCAAGTTTGCGGTTGCAAAAGTAATGATAAAAATTGTAATGGCAAACAAAAAGATTTATTTTGTGGAAAAAAATATCATTTTGTGACTTTTTTGTTTGAAAAATAATAAAAAGGATAAAAGTCTAATGTGCGGGTATATTGATGTTATTCTCTTGATTTTATTATCTAAGTAAACCAGAAGAAAATCTTTTATTCTTCTGGTTGCATAACTAATAAACAGTTCTTTCGTTATATAGACATATATTGGATTCATCACCTGAAATGGAAAAATGAAATATTTAGTCGAACCCGGGTATTTTGCAATTATGATAGGAAGTTCATCCGCTGATATTAAATATAAGGAACGCGTTAAATTCAATTAGGCAAGTTGTTTTCAAAGTCTGATGTTTTGTGTATGAAACTTTATACTTCTGTTCGGAAAACTGTATAGTTTTGGCAGAGGGAGATGCACATCTCGGATAGGGGGAGATGTGCATCTCGGGTATATGGAGACGTGCATCTCCCTCTGCCAAAACTCTATAGTTTTCCGTAGAAAACAACGGACTTTTCGGTGTAAAACACTATACATTAGTAGTTACTCATCTCCGTCAGTATATTCCCGTCAATCATCCGTATCAACCGGCTTGCCATACGGGCGTTTTCTTCTGAGTGGGTTACCATCACAATGGTACTGCCTTCTTTATTGAGTTCGATAAGCAGGTTCATTACCTCGTTACCATTTACTGAGTCAAGATTACCGGTCGGTTCATCGGCCAGTATTACTTTTGGATTAGTAACAATGGCCCGGGAGATGGCTACGCGTTGTTGTTGTCCTCCGGAAAGCTGTTGAGGAAAATGCTCGGCCCGGTGCGCTATTTGCATACGTTCCAGTACGGCATTTACCCGTTGTACCCGTTCTTTGGCTGGTACACCAGCGTAGAGTAAAGGTAATTCGACATTTTCGAATACAGTTAATTCGTCAATCAGGTTGAAGCTTTGAAATACAAAACCGATGTTCGCACTACGCAGGTCGGTACGGTTGTTCTCGGAATAGCGGGATACTTCTTTATCTTCAAACCAGATTTCTCCGGATGAAGGATTGTCAAGCAGTCCGATGATATTGAGCAAAGTTGATTTGCCACAACCCGATGGCCCCATAATGGCAACAAATTCTCCTTCGGTAATTTCGAGGTTTACGCTATTTAATGCCGTTGTTTGTACGGTATCTGTACGGAATACTTTGGTAAGATCTTTTGTACGTATCATGATATTTTAAATTTAGAGTTAGTAATAGAGTTAGTAATAGAGTGAGGTAAAGGGTGAGGTAAAGTTAGGTAAAAGAGGAACTCAGCTACTTTACCTCACTTTACCTCACTTTATCCACTACTCATATCTCAACGAAGTAATTGGGTTTTGCGATGCAGTGCGATATGTTTGTGCAATAACCGTAATCATAGTGATAATGAATATGATGATTCCGGCCATTGGGAACAACCACCAACTAAGGCTGGTACGGTAAGCAAATTCATTCAACCAACTGTTCATCATCAGGAAGGCTACCGGGCATGCAATAACAAACGCTATCAGCAACCAGCGCAAATATTCGTTGCAGAACATACGAACTATTCGATCGGTATGAGCGCCATTCACTTTACGTACACCGATTTCCTTGGTTCGCTGCTGGGTTGAGAGCGAAACGAGTCCGAATACTCCCATCATGGCAATAATAATAGCAAGGACTGTGAATATCAACAATATACGGCTTTGCTGCTGCTCGGCAGCATAATTCTTATTCAGTTCGTCTGTCATGAATTTGTAATTGAATACTTTCGTTGTTGGGTGTCCTACCTCGTTGAATTTATCTTGTAGAAATTTCAGTGTTTCCGCCTTGTTTTCGGGAGCAATGCGGATGTGTATCCATACCAGTGATTCTGGACTGTACCGGATGATAACCGGCTTAATCTTTTCGCGGAGTGCCTGGAAATTGAAGTCTTTTACTATTCCTATAACAACGCCCCGGTTGTATGAACTCGAAACGTCTCTAATAGGCATTCCTATTGGATCTTCTACGCCCATTTGTTTCCAGGCGGTTTCATTAATAAGAGCAGGGAATTCGTATGTACCGCCCCAATAGCTTTCATGGTCGCTGGTGAAAAGTTTTCCTTTGAGCAACTCGATATCGAATGTTTCGATAAAATCCCCGTCGCTCCACATATTTACGAATCGCAGGGAATCCACACTCTCGTCGGGAGTATCCCATTCCATAGTACTTCCTTCATACCCGAATCCTTTCAGGTAATCAGAAATCTGGGCGCCCATTGCTACGCTTATAACGTTTGGATTCTTTAATATCTCTTGTTTGTAACTATCTACTCCATACCATAAATTGGTATATACTGAAATAATATTTTCTTTATCGTATCCAAGGTCTTGATTCTGCATATAATGCAATTGCTTAAACATAGTTGATGTACAGATAATCAGTATAATAGCTATAACGAACTGTACACAAACCAATGCTTTGATAAAGGTTCCCTTTTTACCTGTCTTCTGACCGCCTTTGAAAGCAAGGAGCGGATTTATGGACGACAAATAGAATGCCGGATAACTTCCTGCCAGACACCCTACAATGAATATACCCAGGATGATAAACACAAATATTTGCCAGTTGAGCGTTAATGAAATATCTTTTTCGACTATACGGTTGAACAGAGGTAACATCAATTCGGTTAATGTAAGCGCCAGCGCCAGGGATATGAAGGCCTGGACGGTACTTTCGGAC
Organism: Bacteroides sp.; assembly: GCA_032108265.1. Lineage (GTDB taxonomy): Bacteria > Bacteroidota > Bacteroidia > Bacteroidales > Bacteroidaceae > Bacteroides. The sequence goes on along the minus strand of DAMCMT010000001.1, from coordinate 68,994 downwards.
AAAAATTGGGTGATGAGTGTTTTTTGCTTGGCACCTGTTACCTTCCGCACCCCAATTTCCTTGTACCGTAATGAAGCTTGTGCGGTAGATAATGTAGTGAAATTAAACGCTCCCATAAAGATAATTAGGATAGCCAGTACAGTAAACAGGTATATCTGGTTCATATTTCCATGGTTGCTCACAGAAGGGTCGGTAAACCCGGTTTTCAGATGAATATCTGTTAGAGGCTGGAAATATAGCATATCTTTATTATCTGTATTACCCATAATCTTACTCATAGCCAGTCTTTCAGCGGTACCTATACCACCCTGATCATTCATCTGTATATAAACGGTAATGTTTTCACGGAATCCCCACCTCAACGGTATTGGGTATGAATTGCCGTTTCGGGCAATATCGAAATTGATATGACTTTTCCGGGGAATCTTTATTACGCCCACTACAGTGAGATACTCGGTGTTAGTGTAAGATTGATGAACAACCTGATTGCCTACAGCCGGTGCATTCCCAAATAATTTTCTGGCCATTGGTTCTGTTAAAACAATATTAGTGGGGCTTTCTTTAATCCGTCTGGGATTGCCTTCTACTATAGGGAATGTAAATACGTCAAAGAAACAAGAGTCGACCCATGCATCACTGCCCTCTATAAAAGTATTGTTGTATCCCAGACTCATATTTCCATCTTGTTTGATGAAAGTAGCATTTTTAATAGAAGAAAAATCTTTGCGGAATGTATTGGCCAGTGGTGCAACCGAGGATGCACTCTCTTTTATTTCGCCATTGGATCCAACGGAAACTTCAACTACCCGGTATATGGAATTGCGGTTCTTCTGAAAATCTTCAAAAGTCATTTCATCAACAATCCATAAGTAAATAAGGAATGCTGCCGTAATACCCAGTATAAATCCGAGCATATTAATGGTCGAAAACAACACACTTCGCCTAATTAACCGGATAGCGGCTGTTAAATAATGCTTGAACATAGGTTTGTCAATTAATGGTTATCAATACAATTTCATCATCTGTAATGTCGGGATATACTGGTGTATGCTTGGGTTTGTCTTTCAGCATTTCTTTGTATTTATCCCCGCTAAGTATCATATACGGTTTATCGCCTATCATCCTATCAGGCCAGAAATCGACGCCATCATCAATATCATTGGGTATGTTGTAAGGTTCGGACAACTTTTTATGATTTATAAAAGAATAAAATTCCTTGTATAGTACCTTTAGGTAAGGCTTCATCTTTCATCGTGTTGAATACCGATATAGTATCTCCCTGAGAATTGAATGTATATAGTATATTACTAAAAAATCTCATGGACGCATATCCGTTTTTAAGTGGAAGAAAATGTAACTGGCCGGGTGTTTTTATTTTATTCTTCAATTTGTCGGGGGTTATTGGTTCGGATAAGTTTAACAGTTCGTTTAATGGAATAGTACCGATATAAAATTCTCCGTCTTCTTTTAGCCATTTGCATACATTGCTGAATAGCAATCCTGAATGCTCGTCGTAGCACCAGTTTATCAATGCATGATTGTTTTTGTACATATATGAGTTTGACATTTTCATTACCTCTATATCTTCTTCAATAAGTTTTTTTACCATTTTGAAGTTTTTATCGTAAAGATATACGGAACCGGTAAGTGCCGCTATCAGATAACCTTCGGGTATGGATAATATATTCCTGATGCGCATGATAGGTTCGGTTATCCGATGATATACCAACTCTTTGCCAAAATCACTAAGTTTTACAGGACGCTCATTTTTTAGTACTTCTTGCATATCCAGGCGTTTGAAAGAGGCGTCTACCATAATTATTGATTCTGACTGTATGCCGGGTGGCGGAGTATAAAATTCAGGAAGATCAATCGTTGATTTATCGGTTTCTTCAATGGTTTCTACCTTTGTCAGCTCGGATACTAATTGATCTTTCTTCAGGCTGGGGTTGTTTTTACAACTTGCTGTAAGGCAAGTAATAAGCATTAAGGTAATGATTGTTTTCATATAAAGTTATTATAGGGGTGGGAAGTCAATTACGATCATCATATTACCTGTACGTATTTCTTTGCCGTTTGTATCTGTTCCTACAGTGAACTCGCCTTCTTCAACCAGGCGTATGGCTTCTTTATCCAGTTCGTCATTCTCGGAACTAATCTTGACATAAACGTTGGATGCTTTTCCGTTTCTTTCCACAACATATCCAACAAAAACTTTTTTGGAATCATTTTTATCCCAGTCTTTATACTTATTATTTTGCTTTAGATAATCTTTTGTACCTTTCAAAACAGGAGTTGTACCTACTACGAACATATCAGTAACTATAGTATCCTGTTCTGTATTCTCTGTTATATCAGATTGAGGAGTTATTTCTTTTTCCGGCTTTTCGGTCTTTAATTCGGCAACTAGTTCACTTTTGTCGATATTAGGACTTTTATTATTGCACGCACATAAAACAAAAAAAACAGTAAGGGATTGTAGTAAGAATATTACTTTCATAATTTCATTTCTTTAGTTTATTTATTGAAAAGATAAAGCAATAACTATGCCGTTTGCTTAAAGTGTTGATTAACAAGGCTATTTTTGTTACTGGTTAGGTAATTATGTGTACGATATCGTACGTTTTTTCGTTCGGTATCGTTCGATTTATTCCGGATATAATCTATATCTTTGGTGCAAATATCTAAATATAATTGATATGGGAGTACGAAAAGGAAAAATCCTGGTAGTTGATGATAACGAAGATATTCTCTTCACTCTGAAAATGTTGCTGCGGCCAATAGCCGAAAGCATAACAACCATTTCAGACCCCAGGCAGATAAACACCCTCATGCCCGCAGGTAAATATGACCTGGTATTACTGGATATGAACTTTACCGACGATGCTGTGAGCGGTAAAGAAGGATTTTACTGGCTCGGGCGGATTCGCGAAATTTCTCCCGATACAGTTGTTGTGCTTATAACGGCCTACTCGGATACCGAAAAGGCAGTGAATGCCATCAAAGCCGGTGCATCCGACTTTATACCCAAACCGTGGCAGAATGAAAAGATGTTGGCAACCGTATCAACTGCGCTCGAACTGAGTTTCAGCCGGCAGGAGGTGCAATCTCTCAAAGAACAGAAAACCGTACTTACTACTCCTGTAATTCAGGATATTGATATAATAGGAGAGTCTGCGGCTATGCAACGGGTATTCCAAACCATCCGGAAACTGCACGATACCGATGCCAATATACTATTACTTGGCGAGAATGGAACTGGGAAAGACTTGGTGGCTCAAACCCTTTACCAACAATCGGTACGTTCCGGTAGCCCATACATATCTATCGACCTGGGAAGTATTCCCGAAAATCTTTTCGAAAGCGAACTATTCGGTTATGAAAAGGGTGCCTTTACCGATGCCCGCAAAGATAAAGCGGGTAGGATAGAGGTAGCCAATGGCGGTACTCTTTTCCTGAATGAGATTGGGAACCTGCCTTTCCATGTACAGGCCAAACTATTATCGGTTATCGAGCAACGCAAGCTTACCCGCCTGGGTTCCACCCGTGAGCAGAATATTGATGTCCGTTTGATCAGTGCCACCAACAGTGATTTATACCAGGAGGTCGATCGTGGTAACTTCCGTCAGGACTTGCTTTACCGCATCAATACCATCGAAATCCACCTCCCGCCACTACGCGAACGTGGTACGGATATTACATTGCTTTCGGATTATTTCCTTCATCTATATGCCACAAAATACGGAAAAGATATCCGGGGCTTTAGCCGCGATGCGCGTACCTTGATTAAACAATATCCTTGGCCGGGGAATGTACGCGAGTTGCAACATGCCATTGAACGGGCTGTAATAATGGCCGAATATGATAAACTGAATTATGAAGATTTTATGTTACGCGTAACCACGAACAGAAATTCGGAGGGTCAGAAGAAGAATTACAACCTCGAAGAACTCGAAATAAATACCATCCGTGCAGCCATACATGATTGTTCCGGAAACCTGACCCGTGCCGCAGATTTACTTGGTATCACCCGCACATCATTATACAGGCGTATGGAAAAATATGGGTTATAAAATGAAACGGTATTTGCACAAATCAATCTGGCTTATTGTTCTTATCATAATAACCAGTCTGGCATTCGCTTTTATGGTTGCCTATGGATTTTATGTAGGCAGTTTTGTGCTTTTCTGCTTTCTTCTGGGCGAAGGCATTTATCTGTTGCGACACATGGAAAAAGGTTCCGATACCATAAAACAACTAATCTGGTCGTTGAGTTATACCGACTTCCTGACTTCCTACACTTACCACCGGAACCAGAAAGATATCTCCCCAGAGTTGGCTGAAGCCATAGACGAAGCCCTGGGTAACTACAAAAAACGTCTGCAAGAGAAAGAAAGTCAGCTACAATATTTCCGTGCTCTGGCCGACCATATTGATATGGCGGTGCTTGTCTATTCGCCCGATGGAACGGTAGAATGGATAAACCTGGCCGCACAATTCCAAACCGGAATACGTAGTCCCCGCACACTTGATGACTTTCTATCTTATCACCCTGAATTACCTGCCCGGTTACGGGCATTGAAACCGGGGGATACCTCCATTCTTCAGGTAATTCGTGGACAGGAAACTTACCAGATGATATTGTCCGGAATATCCTTTGTTGTTATGGGTAAATCTCTTACTGTAGTAAGTATGAAGAACATCCGTTCCGTTCTGGAAGACCGTGAAACGGAAGCCTGGCAGAAACTTATCCGTGTACTGACGCATGAAATAATGAACTCTATGACACCAATAGTGTCACTTTCGGAAATACTTGAAGGCAAATTTACTCCCAATGAAGAACTTACTACCGAAGATTTGCAGGAACTTAACCGTGCGGTTGAAACCATCGGCAAACGAAGCCGCGGCCTTATACTATTCGTCGAGAACTACCGGAAAGTAACCGGCATACCGGCACCCGTCATGGAGATTGTACCTGTGCGCCATTTATTATCAGATGTATCCCGGCTGATGAATAGAGACGGAATAACTATTACCGTTACAATGCCTTCAGTTCATTTACATGTTATTGCCGACCGCAGTCAAATTGAACAGGTACTTATTAACCTTATAAAAAATGCATCCGAAGCCTCCAAAACCGGATATATCAACATTGAACTTTCGGCAGGCATTAATGCCGAGGGGCGTACCTTCATTCGCGTAACCGATGACGGGCCGGGAATATCATCCGATGTGCTTGAGCGTATTTTCATTCCCTTTTTCACTACAAAGCCTACAGGTTCGGGTATTGGATTAAGTATTTCCCGGCAAATTATGCACATGCATCGGGGTAATCTCAATGTAGCTTCGGAAGACGGAAAAGGTACAAGTTTTGTTCTTTTATTCCGGTAATACGCGAATAGCCTATTAATAGGGATTGTAGGGGTTTTTATTTTGTTCATTTTACAAAATAGGTATAATTTGTGTTATAAATTGTTCTAAATTACAGAAAATGCTGTATCTTTATTGCATAGAATAAATGCGACTGACTATTTACATTATTTTATGAGAACTTTTTTAATCTGCTTTCTCTCTTTAATTAATATTGGCGGCAATAATGCGGCTATTCCCCATGACTCGTCATGTGCCGACAGTTTACAGGAATATTATGATAATTATTTGAAAGACCCTACGAACCCTATTGTCCTTACTGCCTCCGATACTCTCATGCGCATGGCTGTAAATTGCAAAGATACATTGATGCAGAGAAATGCCCTTGTAGCCAAACTTGATTATTACTACTATGCCCAACTAGAAAACCCAACAGATAGTATTATCGTTTGGGTAGACCGACTGAAGGAATTCGCAGTGCGTATTAAGAGAGACAATATTTACTATTGGGCATGGTCGGCCCGACTTATAAATCATTACTTACGCATGGGCGAATACAATATTGCCCTTATTGAAGCTAATAAAATGTTACAAGAAGCCGAGGCAAGCCAGGTAAAAGAAAATATAGCCGATTGCTATTCTTCTTTGGCCAATATATATAGCTCTAAGGGATTACAAGCTAAAGCACAGGAATTTATGTTGAAAGAAATCGAATTATACGAGAAATACAATTTAGTCAGGCCATATATATCTTTCCAGTATAGCGACGCTGCCAGAATATTCCTGGACGAAGGAGAAGTAAAACTGGCACTTTCTTTATTGGTAAAAGCCATGGAAACAGCCGACATGCCTTATCAACTGGTAACTGCAAAACTTGCATACGTTTCTTATTATATGGCTATTAACGATATGGTGTCGGCATACAATGAACTCGAAGCATGCAGAAAAATGTATAAGGATGAACCTCGTATCCGCCGGCACATCCATTATTTTTATGATGTTGAAAGCAGCTATTACCAGAAAACCAGAAACTTTGATGCAGCTTTGAATTCATTGGAATCTCGTCAAAAAGAATTCGAAATTAAAAATGATATAGTATTTTTGGCTGAGAATAACAAAAGGAAAGCTGATATTTACTGGGAAATGGGTAAAAAGGAAATGGCGGCTGACCTCTACAAAGATTACCTCGAATACCAGAAAAAAGAGAAAGAAAGAAGCGAAGAAGTTACTACCAGTGAGTTTGCAACACTACTCAATATTCAGCAGTTAACAGCTGAAAACCGTGAACTTGAGAAGCAGGCCCAGGAGAAAAAACTACATAATATCCGTTTAACAACAGCCTTCTTGGTTCTATTGCTGGCAATAGTAATCTTCTTTTTATATTATCAAAGCAAGTTAAATAGCAAATTGAAAAAATCCCGCAATAAACTGGATGAACAAAACCGCATATTAATAGCTGCCGAAGAAGAATTGGTCCGTGCAAAGGAAATTGCAGAAAAAAGTAGTTGGATGAAAACCCTCTTTATACAGAATATGTCGCACGAAATTCGTACACCGCTTAATTCAATCGTAGGATTCTCGGCTGTATTAGCCGATTTATTTTCGGAAGAGAGCGAAGAAGTTAAACTGTATGCCGGCTTAATTGATGAAAACAGTAAACTCCTTCTGAAACTTATTACGGATATACTGGATATTTCTTCTCTGGACAATGATCCTGAGTTTGTGACCAATGCAACGGATGTTAACGGTTGTTGCGCATTGGCTATGGAAGAAACCCGAAATCTTTTCGATGAGAATGTACAGGTGAAATTTCAGCCTCAATGTAATGAATTAACTATTAACAGCAATACCGAAAGAGTGACCCAGGTACTAAGAAACCTGTTGAATAATGCTGCCAAATTTACCCGTGAGGGGCAAGTTGAGCTAACATACCAGGTAGATGAAGAAGACAAAAAAGTGATTTTTACTGTAACTGATACCGGAATTGGAATTCCTGCCAATCAAACAGAAAGGATATTCGACAGATTTGTTAAGTTGGACGACTTTACTCAGGGTACCGGACTCGGACTACCTATCTGCCGTATTATTGCTGAGAAACTGGGAGGGTATCTGATTGTTGACGAGGAGTATACCGGAGGCTCCCGGTTTATATTTGCTGTTTCGATGTAAATATCGCTAGCTCAGACTTGGAATATGAATCCGCTCATTTCTTCCTCTGCTTCAGCGATTTATACACCGGTATAAACACAAAAGCTGCCGACATCAGTAATGTTACAATCACCGGGCCATCGATACGCTCTGCACTTACCAGTACAATGTAGCATAGTGCTACCCAGAGCAGCACTATGCATATAATTTGTGAATTCGATAACGGGCGCTTCATACATTTAAAATAAAGAAGCGCAAATCTTGCGTATCTCATTCAACCGGTTTTGTTTATCTACATCCTGACGGGCAGTTTGTATATTGTAGCGGGTTTGCATATTGACCAGCATTTCTGCATCCAAATTGAGGGCAGCCTCCATAAGCAATGCAAATTCTGTATTAATCTGCCTTTTGGCATTTAGTATTTCGTTGAGTAAAGAATGCGATATACCTAGTTGCGAAGCTAATTTTCGTTGCGAAATGCCTCTATATTCAATCTCATCTTTAAGAATTTCACCCGGATGAATGGGATAAAATGGCTCTGATCTTTTATTAATATTATTCATAAAACTCTTATTGATAATGATTTGATAATTCAATGATATTACATACTGTAAAAATAGTTTCTTCGTTTTCCAGTGATGAGACTGTAAACTCTATCCTGTACTTATCATTTACCCGGATAGACGATAAGCCCTTCTTATCACCTTTGAGCATCTCATAACGTAGAGAGCGGAATTGGTAAAGGTCTTCAATGCTATTAGCTTCTTGCATCAGGTAAATGCATTTGGCATATCTTTTAACTATTTCGGGTTGAAAGCGATATTTCTTATCACTTGTTTGCCCGGTTTCATACAGTTCTTTCAGATATTCCTTCTCAAAAACTACAATCATTGTTACAAATATATCATTTCCTGTCGAATGTTCGCTAAAAAGTGAACATTATTTAGCTTTCTTTTTATCAACAATCGCATCAATAACCGCAACAGCAGTGATATTCACTATCTCGCGCACCGAACTTTCATTGTCGGTAAAGTGAATAGGCTTGTTCAATCCCATCTGGATGGGACCGATAAGCTCACTGTCGGTCATGGCCTGTATCAGTTTATATCCCGAGTTAGCCGAACTAAGGTTCGGGAATACCAGTGTATTGACATCCTTTCCTTTCAAGCGGGTGAATGGATATTTTGCATCGCGCAAATGCTTGTTCATGGCGAAGTTTACCTGCATTTCGCCGTCAATCGGCAGGTCGGGATATTCGTTCTGTAAGAATTCCACTGCGCGGTGAACTTCGGCCGGGCTACCGCCCTGGTCGGCACCGAAGTTAGAGTACGACAACATGGCAACTACCGGCTTGTGGTTGAAGAATCTTACCGTGTGCTCGGCCAGCCGTGCCATATCAATCAGGGTTTCTGTGTCGGGGTGCCGGTTAATCAATGTATCTGCCAGGAAATAAGTTCCCTTCTTTGAATTCAGTATATGCATGGTGCCAAAGTGGTTATATTCCTTACGGATACCGATAACTTCCTTGGCTACCTTGATTGTATTGCTGTATTTGGTGTACAAACCGGTAATGAAAGCATCTGCCTCTCCCGTTTCAACCATCATCATACCAAAGTAGTTGCGTTCGAACATCTTATCGTTAGCTTCTTCGTATGTAGCGCCTTCGCGGGCACGTTTTTCGGCGAGAATGTGGGCATAACGTTCGCGGCGTTCGGCCTCGCGGTCGTGGCGTAGGTTGATAACCTCGATTCCTTCCAGACTTAAATCCAGTTCGTTTGCCAGTTTCTCAATACGTTCGTCATTTCCCAGCAATATAGGATGGCAGATACCTTCGGATTTAGCTTCTACCGCGGCTTTAAGCATATTGGGGTGACTGCCTTCGGCAAATACCACTCTCTGCGGATTGGTGCGGGCTGTATCGTACAATTGGCGGGTCAGTTTAGACTCGTAACCCATCAATTCGCGCAGATGCACCTGGTACTCGTCCCAATCCTGTATCGTTTTGCGGGCTACGCCCGATTTTATAGCTGCCTGGGCTACTGCCATAGATACCTCGGTGATTAACCGTGGATCAACAGGCTTTGGTATAATGTATTCCGGTCCGAAGGAAAGGTTATTTACCTTGTAAGCCTCGTTCACCACATCTGGCACAGGTTGTTTTGCGAGTCCGGCAATGGCATAAACAGCGGCTATTTTCATTTCTTCGTTAATGGCTTTGGCCTGTGTATCCAAAGCGCCGCGGAAGATATAGGGGAATCCGATTACATTATTAATCTGGTTGGGATAGTCCGAACGCCCTGTTGCCATGATTACATCCGGGCGCGAAGCCATCGCATCCTCGTATGTAATTTCGGGATCGGGGTTAGCCAGGGCGAAGACAATGGGCGATGGTGCCATGCTTTTCACCATATCCTTGCTCAATACATTGCCTTTGGAAAGACCCAGGAACATATCTGCACCTTTGATGGCATCTTCTAAAGTATGTATGTCGGTACGGTCGGTGGCAAAGTATTGTTTCTGTTCGTTCAGGTCGGTGCGGTTTTTATTGATTACGCCCTTACTGTCAACCATTACGATATTCTCCAGACGGGCGCCCAAAGAAACATAGAGTTTAGTACACGAAACGGCAGAGGCGCCGGCTCCGTTCACTACAATTTTAACTTCTTCAATCTTCTTTCCGCAAACTTCCAGGGCATTCAACAAGCCGGCGCTCGATATGATAGCCGTTCCGTGCTGGTCGTCGTGCATTACCGGGATATCCAGTTCTTCTTTCAACCGACGTTCAATTTCAAAACATTCGGGTGCTTTAATATCTTCCAGGTTTATTCCACCAAAGGTCGGTGCAATAGCTTTTACGGCAGCAATAAACTTTTCAGGATCTTTCTCGTCCAGTTCAATGTCGAAAACATCGATACCTGCGTAGATTTTGAAGAGTAAACCTTTGCCCTCCATTACCGGTTTTCCGCTCAGGGCGCCTATATCGCCTAATCCGAGAACGGCTGTACCGTTCGATATTACAGCTACAAGATTTCCCTTGGCTGTATATTTGTACGCATTCTGCGGGTCTTTTTCAATTTCGAGGCAAGGTTCGGCCACACCGGGCGAGTAGGCCAGCGATAAATCGCGCTGGGTACTGTATGGTTTGGTAGGTACAACCTCGATTTTTCCGGGCTTACCCTGTGAGTGATATAATAGTGCTGCTTCTTTCGTAATCTTAGCCATAATTGGTTTTTTGAATTAAATTGTAAATAATCGGCGCAAATTTACTAATAAAAGTTCGGAATCATTATAGGATATCTTTTTTTTCCTATAAGTCTATCGGTAAAAACCCATAAGCATCCGGTTTAAATCAAATAAGGATATGCTTAAAAACACCCGGGTCTTTTATACAGAAACACCCGGGTGTTTTGACTGAAAAGACCCGGGTGTTTCCATAGTAAAGACCCGGGTGTTTCTGTATAAAAGACCCGGGTATTTTTAAAGTTATACTATAAGCATTTGATTCTCTTCCTTATAGGAAATCAAATGAATGCCGTTAGGATATCAAAGTTTTCCTACTTGTTTAGCGCTTGTTCGATATCGGAAATGAGGTCGCCGGCATTCTCGATACCTACCGAAAGACGGATAAGGTCGGGGCGTACGCCTGCTTCAACCAGTTGTTCATCGGTCATCTGGCGGTGGGTATGACTGGCCGGGTGCAGTACGCAGGTACGGGCATCGGCTACATGGGTTACGATGGCTATGAGGTTGAGGTTATCCATAAACCGGATTGATTCTTCGCGACCACCTTTCAATCCGAATGAGATAACACCGCACGAACCGTTCGGCATGTACTTTTTAGCAAGTTTGTGGTATTTGTGACCCGGTAGATCGCAGTAGTTTACCCAAGCTACTTTCTCGTGATTCTCGAGGTATTCGGCAATTTTCAATGCGTTGGAACAATGCTGTTTCATACGCAGATGAAGGGTTTCCAGACCGATATTGAGCAGGAAAGCATTCTGCGGACTTTGGATACTGCCCAGGTCGCGCATCAGTTGGGCGGTGGCTTTGGTGATGTATGCACCTTTTCCGAAGGCTTTGGTATAGGTTAGTCCGTGGTACGACTCATCGGGGGTACACAATCCGGGGTATTTATCGGCGTATTTATCCCAATCGAAGTTGCCACTATCGACAATACATCCGCCTACGGCTGTAGCATGGCCATCCATGTATTTGGTGGTAGAATGTACTACGATGTCTGCACCCCACTCGAACGGACGGCAGTTTATCGGGGTAGGGAAGGTGTTATCTACAATCAATGGCACACCGTTGTTGTGGGCAATGGTGGCGTATTTTTCAATATCCAATACATCGAGCGAAGGATTGGATACCGTTTCGGCAAAAAGCAGTTTGGTATTGGGTTGGAAGGCTGCGTTGATTTCTTCTTCCGAAGCATCCGGTTTTACAAAGGTCATTTCAATGCCCAATTTTCTCATGGTTACATTGAAAAGATTGTGGGTGCCACCGTAAAGCGCCGATGAACAAACAAAGTGGTCACCAGCCTGGCAGATGTTGAAGATGGCATAGAAGTTGGCAGCCTGTCCGCTTGATGTAAGCATCGCGGCAACACCACCCTCGAGTGCGGCAATTTTAGCAGCTACAGCATCGTTGGTAGGGTTTTGCAAACGGGTGTAGAAATAGCCGCTTTCTTCGAGGTCGAAAAGGCGTGCCATTTGTTCACTTGTATCATATTTGAAGGTTGTGCTCTGATAAATGGGAAGTACCCTTGGTTCTCCGTTCTTGGGAGTCCATCCGGCTTGGACACAAAGGGTTTCGGGCTTTAACTTTTCTGACATAACGATATTACGATTTACTTATTTACAATTTACTATTTGTTTCTTTATAGTCGAAATTATATTGTTACGCAAAATTACGATTTATAATTGAATCTATATGTAACTTCAATTGTAAATCGTAAATAAGTAAATCGTAAATCCTATTTCTTTTTCCTGTTTTGTGTAAAGGTATATCCGAGGTTCCAGTACATATATTGTGCTTTTCCGAAGTTAGTGGCACGTATTCCGAAGGTACCAAAAAGGTTATCTTTCAGGAATACTTTTACTCCGAGTATCTGGTAAAGCCGCTTGTTAACTATATTGGCATGGATAATATCGTACCCGAAGTTAGCGAAAATGGAATAGGCAGGCATGGATATTTCTCCTTTGAGTGATACTCCGAGGGAGAAACGTTCGCCTACTTTGCCCAGACGAAGGCGGTCGTACACCTTTCCGGTTTCGGGATGCACCGCTCGCCATGAACGGATACCGGCACTTTCATCATAGCTTGCTTCAATACTGGGACCCCATTTATAGCGATAAGAATCGCGGAACATATAGGCATAACTCAATCCGAGTACTTTGAATTTACGGTCGGTATATTCGCTTGCCAACCCGGTACCGAGGGTATCGACTTTAGCATTCCGTGAGGTTATAAGTACCATGAAGTCGTGCTCTATCTTTTTCTCGAATGGAGGAGGGATGAAGGCGGCTTCATGAAGGGGGACTTCATCCTCGCGGTTGAAGTAGTAGGCCAGTTCGAAGAAACCGGATACCATATTTAATCCTTTGTTCGGCAGGGAATAGGCACCGTTGGAGAAGTGTGTAACCCCGACTCCGGCATGGAGATCCAGCTTTTGCGAAAACTTCCATTTCAGGTAAAGGTTGGCACCTACGTGTATATTGACACTCGATCCCAGTGCTATGTTATCCGGATTATCGAATGGGTCATAGTATTTCCAGTTGAAGGAACCTCCCAAGTTCCATTCATAGTTCAGGGTTAAATTGCGGCGGAACTTCTTGAGTTGAGCGCCTTGGAAAAAGTAGATGGAAAAGGGAACTCCCAAGTCATCTTCGCGGTAGAAGTTGGCCATATATAAGCCTAATCCGCCGTAAGGCATCCCGTATGCATAATCTTTCCAGTCGTCTCCACGTGATGTAAGTCCGTATTTGAGGGCAAAAGATGCGTAGTGTGGTATGCGTTTATCGCCCGCAACAAAGTCGTTGGTTGGAAATACCGCACCATCGGACATATTGAAAGTGAAGAAATGCGGTATGCGGGTCTTAATGGAATCACTTGCATATAGAGATATAACTACCCATCCGCTCAGTAGCCAGAAGCATAATAGTTTTTTCATGAAGGTTTGCTGTTGGGCAGCAAAGATAATCATTTTGTCTTAAAAAAGAGTCAATTGTGCATCAGGGGGATTGAGTTTCTCTTTCATAACTTTAGAGTAACCGGACGATATATGGTAGGTACGGCGAAGTTCGTTCACCATCTCGTAGAGTTGGGTTTTGTATTCCGGGCCGGCTCCGCCGGTACGGTACATGGTTTTGAATGTATCGTACAGATGCGGGAATTTCTTTTGAATAAAGTCGAAGAAAACACCACGGGTTTTACCACGTAGATACAAGGTGCCGGGTAGAGCGTAATGCACTTGGCTGTCGGCTGCATGGGCGAAGAGGCTTTCAAGGTTTTCACGGTTATCCGTCAGGTGAGGAATGATGGGCATCAGATGCAGGCCGATGGATGCGTTGGTGTTCCTGAATGCTGTAAGCATGGCGAAACGACGCAGGGATGGTACTCCGCCCGGTTCTATTTTCCGGCGGATATCTTGGTCCATACTGGTTATGGTGGCGGCAATGTTGATATAGGTGATGCGCGAAAGTTGGTCTATCAGGTCGTAATCGCGCAGTACAAGGTCGGATTTGGTGGAGATAATGGCTGGTGTTTTGTATTTGATTAGTAGTTTTAGGATTTCCGGCATTAGTTTGTATTCGGCTTCGGCGGGTTGGTAGCTATCTGTAACTCCGCCGAGATTGACTACTTCGCGGTTCCAGCGGGGGGTTCTTAATTCCTGTTCCAGTTTCTCGACAATGTTCGTTTTTACGCATATATCGTTGGTAAAGTCGTCTTTTTCCAGGTATTTGTGCGAGTATTGGGCAAAGCAATAAGGGCAGCCGTGTCCGCAACCGCGGTAAACGTTTAAATCCCAGCCGTAGGGGATTTTTCGTTTTAGTTTGTTTAGGGCGTGCTCGCAGGTTATTTCTTCGATGTTTATTTTAGATTCGCTCATTATAGTTAATGATTTTTATTCACCACAGATTACGCAGATTACACAGATTAGGATAATAATTTAAATAAAAAAAATTGTGTAATCTGCGTAATCTGTGGTGAATCAAGAATGTACAAATATACTTTATTTTTGCGGGTTCAGGATAATTTTAATAATTTTGTATCGTCACAAATATCTTAATCTTATGAAGAATAACTGTAAAACCCCCGCTCTTATCTTGTTATTGTTATGCTTATCTACGTTTGCTTATCCACAGCAAAATAAATCAAATCTTTCTCTCGACCCGGCGCAATCGCAATGGTTCAGGGATGCTAAGTTCGGAATGTTTATCCATTGGGGCTTGTATTCCATACTCGAAGGAAGCTATAACGGACACACCTTACCTGATACAACTTTTGCCAACGGCAAAGCCTGGTATTCCGAATGGATACAGATGCGCCTGGAAGTTCCTGGCAAAGAGTACAGAAAGCTTGCACAAAGTTTTAACCCGGTAAACTTCGATGCCGATGCATGGATACGCGAGGCTAAAAACGCCGGAATGCGGTATTTTGTTATTACTTCCAAGCATCATGACGGTTTTGCCTTGTGGGATTCCAAAGTATCCGATTTCAATGTAATAAATACTCCGTTCGGCCGCGATGTATTAGCCGAACTGGTTGCTGCCTGCAAGAAGTACGGATTGAAATATGGTTTCTACTATTCTCATTGGCACGACTGGGAATATCCCGGTGGTGCTTTACCGCATTGGATGGACCGTGTGCCCGATGAAGAGTTTGAGAAATACTGGCGTGCCAAGAGCCTGCCGCAAATCAAAGAACTGATTACGATGTTCGACCCCGACCTCTTTTGGTTCGATACCTGGAATGAAGAATCGCACATTACGGACGAACGCCGCGACGAATTGATTGGAATGATACGTAGCCTTAGTCCTAAATGCCTGATAAACGGACGTATATCTTATTACAATCCGGGTGAGAATATCGACTTTCTCGAAATGTTCGATAATGCATATCCCGATGCTATTATGGACAAACCCTGGCAAACACCTGCTACCATGCAACACTCCTGGGCCTGGCATGCGAACGATTTTAACTGGAAATCGGCCGACAGGATGATTGGTTATCTGGTGAATAATACTTCCAAAGGTGGTAACTATCTGTTGAATGTAGGCCCTAAGGCTGATGGTTCTTTCCCACTTCCTGCTGTACGCAGATTAAGAGAAATGGGCGCATGGCTGCTTGTTAATGGTGATGCTGTTTATGGTGCTTCGCCGGTAAAACAAGAAGTACCCGAGGGAATTTTCCTGTCGCAAAAGCAACAGAATGGTAAAAGCTATTTGTATATCAGCATAACCACGAAGCACGACGATGTAAAACTGAATATTCCGGCCGGTAATACAATAAGAAATTGCAAAGTATTGGAAACAGGTATGCCTATCGAATTTGTTCGTACAGGGAATTCGGCAACTATACTGGTTCCGGAGAAGATATTTACCGATAGTTCAGTGCAGGTTATCTGTTTGGAACTGGATGATTTACTGTAAAATATCGTCGAACGTATTACCCTGGTTTATATCTCCGGTGCGATACCCTTTATAAAACCAGTCGTGCCTTTGTTGCGATGTACCGTGTGTGAAGGAGTCGGGTACGCTATACCCCTGGGCTTCTTCCTGTAAACGGTCGTCGCCAATGGCCGAGGCTGCATTAAGTGCTTCCTCAATATCATCCTGGTCGATAGTATTGAACATACTTTGTGTACGGTTTGCCCACACACCGGCATAAAAGTCGGCTTGTAATTCCAGTCCGACAGATAAGCGGTTTGCGTATTCTCGGTTGGATTGCGACATCTGTGAATTAACCTGTCCAAGGGTTCCCAGTAGTTTTTGTACATGGTGTCCCACTTCGTGGGCTATAACATAGGCGTAGGCAAAGTCTCCACCTGCCCGGAACTGGGTTGCCATTTGGTTAAAGAACGACAGGTCGACGTATAGTTTTTCATCTTCGGGGCAATAGAACGGTCCCGTAGAACTTTGTGCTGCACCGCAAGCTGAGGTAGTATATCCGGTAAACAATACCAGTGTAGGTTTGCGGTAAGTACGCCCCATTTGGTTAAATATTTCAGTCCATACGTCTTCCGTATCGGCCAGTACTACAGAGGCGAATCGTGCGAGAGAATCTTCCTGTGCTGTCGGTGTATAGGGTTGGGTATAACCGCTACTATTACCTGAAGAGCTATCTTCCAATAGCCCGAGTAGTTGAAGTGGGTTCCCACCCAGTAACCATACTATAACTATTACCACTAATGTACCGATTGAACCCAGACCACAACCTCGTCCACCAGGAATCATCATGCCGCCTTGTCCCCGTCGGTCGTCTACATTTACGCTACCGCGCCTGCCTACCCATTGCATATTGAAAAACTATTTATAATCTTACATTAACAACGTATTAAGACAATAAAAGTTTGATTAATGCCGAACTAAGTCCTTACATCTATTGATACGAGGTATCGTAAAAATTAGCGGGTATGTTTTTTTTGCCATTCCCGAAATGTAATTCCAGCTTGTTGCTTGAAAGTACGGCTAAAGGTAGAGGTATGTACAAAACCGGATTGTTCGGCAATCTGTTCCTGGGTAAGTTTATTGTTTGATAGCATAAGTTCCTGGGCAAATTGAATCCTTTTGCGATTAATAAAATCCGAAAAAGTACAATTATATTGTTTGTTTATCATTCTCGAAAGGTAGGTACGATTGGTTCTCATCATCCGTGCTACATCACCCAGGCGGAGGTTGCTTTGAAGGTATATTTTATCTTCTTCTATCATTCGTGTAAATAGGGTGACTAATTCCAATTGCTTCTTTTTTATATTTACTTTAACTTTGCTGCTTTTGGTCTCCATAAGCTCTGTAAGTTCAGGGTTATTTTCCTCAGGAACTGTATCTTCTTCAACCGGATTAGTATTAACTGGTAATAATATGCTAAAATTTGATTGATACACATTGTATCCGATGTAATAGATAATTATAGCCCAGAATGTAAGGATAGTACTTACAATCACAGGATGGTTGGTGTAAAAGAAATATCCTCTGGAAGCTATGAGCGAGAATATAAGTAAAGAGAATAAGTAGCACAATATTAAACGAACATTTTTAGTTGTTTTGAGCGAACCATCACGGGTGGCATAGTTTTTGAACATTAAGTACAGGATAAATACAAACACCAGAATGGCTTGGAAAACAATCACCAGGTTATATAAATAAATGCATACTATATGGTGTGTTGCGTGAATACATCCATTGAAAATCAAAGGCTTGCCATGGCTTTCAATGATGTTTTGTATGTATTGAACTGCATACTTGTCTCCCATCTCCAGATAAAGAAAAACGATGGCTCCACCTATTACTATAGTCGGAAGAAATAAAAAATACTTTTTTTTACCGAATGTCTTTTCGGTTGTCATTGATTTCAAATGCAGATATACTAATGGATAATATGATAAGGTTGTGAAAGTTTCAATTATATTCAACTTGTAAAACAAACTATAATCCTGGATGCCTGCAAAATATACACTCCATATAAAGGTGCTGATTGCTATTACAAACATCGTAATAATCCAGATTTTCTGTGGTCGGATGTTTGTTTTACTCAACATTGTTATTACCCAAAAAGAGCAAACAAAACTAGGTAATAACAATGCAAAATAATGTAACATATGGCTGTATCTTCATTTTCTTTATTGTGTCGTTGTGGATATGCAATTCCGTGATATAAGAGAATATTTGGTTAGAATTGACGGTACAAAATTAAGAAAAAGTGTAAAGGACTTGTTCTATGAAGCAGGATACAATTTGTCGGATTGTAAAAATTATTTAGCAAAGTGACAAAATGGATAAAAGCTAGTTTTTTATACGAATGGACAATTGGCCTCTCGATGATGATTTTCAGGAACTAAATTGAAATAGTTGATAGATTTTATGTAACGGTTTATCATACTTTGTAGATAAAGTAAAAAAAAGCAGAAGCTTGTTTTTTGTTTTCCGGAAAAATACCTAATTTTAATGTTAGGAACACCACAAATACTTAATTAAATGCTGAAATCATGAAACACACCACTATTATTTTGCTTTTACTCCTTGTCTCTTTTACAAGTCGGGCACAAACTTCCGAACATGGTCCGATTAGTGTACATTCCGGTAAACGCTATTTGCAATATGCCGATGGAACACCTTTCTTTTATCTGGGTGATACAGCCTGGGAATTGTTTCACCGGCTCACCCGTGAAGAAATGAAAACGTATCTGACTGATCGTCAGCGCAAAGGATATACGGTTATACAGTCTGTATGTCTGGCCGAACTTGACGGCTTGCGTGTTCCCAACGCTTACGGAGAACTACCTTTCAGCGACGATGCGTACACAGTACCGAACGAAAAATACTTTCAACATGTAGATTACCGTATTGAACTGGCGGATTCATTAGGCTTAGTTATTGGTTTCTTACCTACCTGGGGCGATAAATTCAGAAAGGAATGGGGTGTAGGACCTGTTATTTTCACTACTGAAACCAGTGCAGAAACCTTTGGGCAATACCTCGGTAAACGATATAAAGACAAACAAAATATAATCTGGATACTGGGTGGTGACCGTTCGGCAGAAGACCATATACCCATTATCCGCGCCATGGCAAGGGGAATAGCCGTCGGTATTTCCGAACGCGAAGATTATACACGTTGCCTGATGACCTATCACCCCTGGGGTGCGAGTTCGTCCTCAGCTTGGTTGCACGATGAAACCTGGCTGGATTTTAATATGCAACAAAACGGACATTCCTATGACAGAGAGGTATGGCAGTATATCACAGCCGATTACAACCGCCAACCAGTGAAACCTGTTATGGATGGTGAACCCTTGTATGATGAACATCCGATTGACTTCAATCGTGAGAAGAACGGTACATCTACTGATTACCATGTGCGCCGCTCGTTTTATCATTCGGTTTTTTCCGGTGCCTGTGGTCATACCTACGGTTGTCATGCAATATGGCAAATGTGGCAACCCGGTCGCGAACCTGTGAATGGTCCTCTGCGAAGCTGGCAAGAGTCACTACCGTTGGTTGCCTCATATCATTATGGTTATGGCAAAGAATTAATAATGAGTCGCCCTTATTTTACCCGTATTCCTGCACAAGATATACTGGCAAGTGATGCATACAGTGGGCACGACCGTATTACTGCCACTCGATGCCAGAATGGAAGTTATGCTATGGTGTACAGTGAAAGCGGAAAACCGTTTTCAGTAAATCTGACATTATTAACAGGAAACTCTATCACTGCCTGGTGGTTTGATGTAAGGTCGGGTAGGGCATATGCTGCCGGAACATATATAAAATCTGCAGATTGTAGGTTCTCTCCTCCGACATCTGGTCGGGGGAATGATTGGGTACTTGTTCTGGACGATACGGATGCTGGTTTTGAAAAGCCTGGATGCTCATTCTAACGAAGTTTATGTTGTTCCCAGGGAGCCTAAAAAAGCCCTTTAATTTCCTCCCGTTAAGATATTAATATCGTCGGGGGAGGAAATAAATATCGTACCCGGAAGATATTAATATCCTCCGGGTAGGAAATAGATATCCTCCCGGTACGATATTAATATCCTCCGGAGAGGATATTAAAGTATAAAGATAATCTTTAAATAAATATCGGATATACATCAATTCCAGTGTTTATTTGTATTTTAGCGTCTCATTTGCAAAATACGTCAAAATGCGGCTATGATAGTTTGGTTTGTATCTGTTAGTATTCTGGTTTTATGCGCTTTCCTGTTCTATGCTTCGTATAGTATCCGTTCAGGTATTTACCTACGTGCTTTCTGCCGGAAGAAAACAAACGATAAAATTGTAGCTCTTACTTTCGATGATGGACCTCATCCTATTGAAACCCCGGCAGTTTTAAATGTATTGAAGAACCGTAATATTCCCGCAACTTTTTTCTGTATCGGTCGTAAGGTGATTGGCAATGAACCTATTATCCATCGTATAGATACCGAAGGACATCTTGTTGGAAATCATTCATATTCGCACATGGGAGTATTTGCCTTGTGGACAGTTCGAAAAATAAAACAGGATTTGGTGAATTGCCAAAGCATCTTACAGGATATTTTGGAAAAGGATATAAATTTGTTCCGTCCTCCTTTCGGGGTGACTAATCCAACCATAGCGCGGGCAGTAAAAGATTTAAATTATACCGTAATTGGTTGGAATATACGGACGATGGATACTCAAAAGATTTCGCACGAACAGATTTTAAAACGTATCCGAAGGAAGTTAAGGCCGGGTTCGGTTATTTTATTGCACGACCGTATGCCGCAAAGTGAAGTTTTACTGGAAAAGATTCTGGATTTACTGGCGGACGAAGAATACCGGATAGTGAGCCTGAACGAAATGATATAAAAATAACAAACGATAATGAAATATATATTTACTGGTTTACTATTATTAATCGTGCCGCTTTATCCGGTTATTGCCCAATTGCGTCCGCTGGCTGATAGTAAAGAATTCAATGCCCGTCTTGCTAAAGAAGCTGCCGACCTACAATCCATCGAAAGTGATTTCACCCAACAGAAGTATCTGGATGTATTCGACGAAACCATTACTTCCAAAGGAAAATTCAGCTATAAAAAAGAAAATATGATTCGCATGGATTACAGCAAGCCGCTCGATTATCTTATTATCATCAACGGTTCGCGCCTGAAAATAGTGTCCGATGGAAAAACCAGCACCATGAACCTTAGTGCCAACAAAATGATGAATCAGATGCAGGATATGTTGACGGCTTGCATGGTGGGAGACCTTTCCCGGCTATCTTCGGATTACGAATTGTCGTACTTCGAAGATAATAAAGTATATCTGGTGAAGATAAATCCGGTAAACAAAAACATACAGATGTACATATCAGGTATGGAAATCCATATAAACAAAGAAGACATGTCAGTCGATAAGCTTCGACTGTCCGAAACAGAAACCAACTACACCGAATACCTGTTCACCAACAAGAAGTTTAACAGCCTGACGGATGAGAAGATTTTTGAAATACGCTAACCCCTTGCTATTGGCCGGAGTACTTATATTAACTTCGTGCGCTTCCCATCCAAAGAAAGCACAAAATATATTGCCCGAAATTATTACTACCGGCAATGTTACGCAGAAATTCAATATGCAACTGGATTTCGGCAAGAACCATTTCAGCGGTATGCTGATTGCCCGGCGTATGGACAGCGGCGAAATCCGTCTGCTGTTCAATACCCACTTCGGACTGAGTGTGTTCGACTTTTCCCTGCATCCGGATAGCATGGAAGTAAACAGTATTGTAGAGCCGATGCGTAAGAAAAAAATACTCAATCTGTTGGAAAAAGACTTCCGCCTGGTCTTTGAACCGTCAGAGAATGTGCGTATTAAGGAGAAAAGCAGTATCTTTGAAAAACGAAAAAGCGGCCGCGGAATAACAAAAGCAGTGATTACACTCTCGGAATTTACGGACAACAAACCGCAGCGGGTGCAAATCAGGCATCCGTGGATTAAATTGAAAATACAGTTGGATAAACTAATGATATAATGCTTCTAAAAGATTTCTATCAGATTAAAGACAAAACGGCTATCGCTGATAATACGTGGAGAATCAGACTTGAACTCAACCCCCGGCATCCTGTATATGAAGGACATTTCCCTGCCCAACCGGTATTGCCGGGCGTGGGTACACTCCAGATAATCAGGGAGATAACATCTTCATTGCTCGATAAGACAATTAACTACAGCCATATCTCTACCTGCAAATTCCTTTCGGCTATCGACCCGAAGAAAACTCCCGGACTGGAATTCTCGTTAAGTGTGGAACCAAAAGACGATAACCAATGGCTGGTAAAAGCCGACGGAGAAGTCGATGGCGAACTGTTTATCAAGTTGAAAGCGACGGTAACAGCGAGATGAAACACCCACGCACCCGGCAAACGGGAATCGTAATCCTGATTCCCACTTACAACAATGCCGCCACCCTTGCGACGGTAATCGACGAGGTGCGCAACTACGCTACGGATATAATTGTGGTAGACGACGGCTCTACCGATGATACCCCCGGCATACTCGCCGGATATGGCCATGCCATCCAACTCATCACCCATTCACGGAACCGGGGGAAAGGAACTGCTTTGAAGAACGGACTCCAATATGCCCGGCAGCAAGGCTTCCGCTATGCCATAACCATCGATTCCGACGGCCAGCACTACCCCTCGGATATCCCCCGCTTCGTTGAAGCAATAGAAAAAGAACCCGGAACACTACTCGTCGGCGCCCGCAACCTCCGGGCCGATAATATGCCCGGTAAGAACACCTTCGCTAATAAATTCTCGAACTTCTGGTTCAGGCTGGAAACAGGTATAAAGCTGGAAGATACCCAATCGGGCTACCGGCTGTATCCGTTGCAGGAAATGGGTTCGCTGAAATACTATACCGCCCGCTACGAGTTCGAATTAGAAGCCATCGTATTTGCTGCCTGGCGGGGAATACAAGTAAAAAACATACCCATACACGTCTATTACCCGCCCGAAGAAGAACGGGTATCCCACTTTCGTCCGTTGAGGGATTTCACCCGCATCAGCCTACTCAATACTTTGCTGGTATTGTGGTGTGTGGTATGGATATGGCCGCGCAACTTCTTCCGCAAGTTTACCCGGAAGAATATACGCGCATTCTTCGACCGTTACATCCTCCATTCGCCCGAGTCGAATGCACAACTTACATGGGCTATTATGCTTGGCGTATTTATGGGTATAATACCTGTCTGGGGATACCAGATGCTTATTGCGCTGTTCCTCTCGCGTATCTTTAAGCTAAACAGTGTCATTACATTGCTGGCATCCAATATCAGCATACCTCCCCTGATACCGTTTATTCTGTACGGTAGTTACGCCACCGGTTGCCTGGTGCTGGGCCGTCCGGTGTCGATAAACTTCGGCGATGTCTCTTTTGATAATATTAAAACAGTACTCGAACAATACATCCTCGGCAGTATAATCTTTGCAGCATTGTGCAGTTTACTTGCCGGACTGGTATCCCGGAGCGTCCTTGCGATGTTCCGGCGCAAAAGCTATACGACATGACAAAACTGTTCATACATATTTACGAATTCTTCCGGCTGCATAAGATACTCTTCTATGCTTTCCTGGTCGTAAGCCTGGCCGTAATGGGATGGTTTGCCATGCAGGTAAGGTTCGAGGAGAATGTAACCCGTTTCCTGCCCGATACCGAAGATGCAGCCAATGCGTCTGTAGTATTCGATAACCTGAAAGTAAAAGACAAAATCATTGTAATGCTGGGCGCGAAAGATACCACCCGTTTGCCCGGGAGTGATGTATATACTCATGCAGCCGCGGAACTGGAAAGCCTGCTGAACGATAACCCGGGTACGGAATATATCAAAGACATCTTTTACCGCGCCGGCGAAAATACCGTCGGCTCCCTGTCGGCCTTTGTGTACGACCATCTGCCGTTGTTCCTGACCGCGGAGGATTACCGGCGCTTCGACTCCCTGCTAACCGAAGAATCGGTGCGCGGCGTGATGCAACGTAACTACAACAACCTCCTTTCGCCCGCCGGTATGGCCATGAAAGATTTTATTATGCGCGACCCGCTGGGACTTGGCGGCCATGCGTTGAAGCATTTGCAGGATTTCCAGGTAACGTCCAGTTACGAACTGGTAGACGGCTACATCTTTTCAACAGACGGCAGCATGTTGTTTATGTTCCTCTCCCCCGTTTTCAGTACAGGCCGTACAGGCGACAACGATGTATTGATAACCGCCCTGGAAGAGGCTTTGGCAGAGATAAACACCACCCACCCCGAACTCCATGCCGAGTATTTCGGCGGCCCGTCGGTAGGAGTGTACAATGCCCGGCAGATTAAAAAAGACACCATCGTTACCGGAGTAGTGGCACTGCTGATTATCATTATCTTTATCTCGCTGGTGTTCAAACGCAAAAGTGCCATTCCACTTATCATTGTACCCGCGTTATTCGGCAGTTTGTTTGCCCTATGCCTTATCTTCTTTATCAAAGGAAGCATCTCGGCCATTGCCGTAGGTTCGGGTTCCATTGTAATGGGCATCGCCTTGAGTTATTCCATACACATGCTGGCCCATCAGAACCATGTCAGTTCCGTGCCCCAGCTTATCCGCGAGATTGCCGGTCCGCTGACCATCGGTAGCTTCACCACCATCGGGGCGTTTGCCGGATTGTTGTTCACCAGTTCCGACCTGTTGCGCGATTTCGGTTTGTATGCTTCGCTCGTGCTTATCGGTACTACCCTTTTTTGCCTTATCTTTCTGCCGCACTTCCTGAAAGGACAAGCGCATGTAAAGCAGGGCAGGGTACTCCGTTGGATTGAGAAAGCGAATGCCTACCCGTTCGAGCGCAACAAATGGCTCGTCGGAACGTTGGTTGTCCTTACCGTGATAGGCTGTTTCACTTCTCAGAACGTCAGTTTCAACGAAGATATGATGGTACTCAACTACGAGCCGCAGCACATCAAAGAAGCTGAGAACAAACTGACCGGTATCTTCGCCGGAGACGAGAAAAACGTGATGTTCGTTACCGTAGGCGATACCCCCGACCAGGCTGCCGGACACTATGCGGCTACCAACCGCAAACTGACCAAACTGAAAGAACAGGGTTCCATTGTAGACTACGCTTCGGTAGAACGTTTCTATATTCCCCGGCACGAACAGCAGCAACGGCTCGAACGCTGGCATGCCTACTGGACACCCGGACGGATATCCCGCGCGGAGGCATTGATAGAGAAAGAAGCCGGTAAATACAAGTTCCGCAAGGGCGCTTTCGACGGATTCAGGGATTGGCTGGCTCAATCTTTCTCCACCCTGGATTACAGCGAAGAAGCAGATAGTGATGCCAGCCGCCTCTTATCGGAATGGCAGGTATCGGCCGATTCGCTTACCATGCTTATTTCGCAGGTCAGGCTCAGGGAAACCCATAAAGAAGCGGTGTACGATGCCTTCCGCGAAGATGGAAACGTTGTGATATTCGACCGTGCCTACTTCACCAACAAATGGGTGTCGGCGGTGAACGACGATTTCAACCTCATTCTCTTCCTATCATCCTTTATCGTATTCCTGGCCTTGTGGATTTCTTACGGGCGCATCGAACTCACCCTTATCAGCTTCCTGCCTATGATGATAAGCTGGATTATCATTATCGGACTGATGGGCATACTGGGTATACAGTTCAATATCGTCAATATAATCCTATCCACCTTTATATTCGGGATAGGCGATGATTTCAGTATATTCATCATGGACGGCTTGCAAACCAAATACCGCACGGGTAAGAAACTGCTCAATTCGCATAAAACGGCTATCAGCTTTTCGGCTTTTACCATGATTGTGGGTATGGGGGCGCTGATATTTGCCAAGCATCCGGCCCTGCAATCCATTTCGGTTATTTCCATCCTGGGTATGATAGCGGTGATGCTCGTATCATTCACCATACAACCCATCATATTTAACTTCCTGATTGCCCATCCGGTTTCAAAAGGTCTGCCCCCTTATACATTAGTGGGTGTAATACGCAGTACCCTGTTTTATTCGCTGTTTGTAACCGGTTGCATGATGTTACTACAATTAATAATCGTGCTTGCAGTGATACCTGTCAGCAGGAAAAAGAAGAAACTCTGGGTAGGTTATGCCATGCACTACTCGTGCAGGGCACTACTGGCTGCTTCGCCGTTTGTGAAGAAAGAAATGATAAACCCTGCGGGGGAAGACTTTTCAAAACCGGCCGTTATCATCGCCAATCATCAGTCGTTTATAGATATACTCATGTTTATATCCTTCTCTCCGCGTATCGTGATGATTACGAAAAAGTGGGTGTGGGATTCGCCTGTATTCGGGGCAATCATCCGCTATGTCGATTTCTACCATGCGGGTGATGGGTATGAACTTTCGGCCGAGAAGCTACGCCGGAAAGTAGACGACGGATACTCCATTGTCATATTCCCGGAAGGTACACGTACCCATACCGGAAAGATGAAACGTTTCCACAAGGGTGCATTCTATCTGGCTCAGGAAATGGAGCTGGATATGCTGCCCGTACTTTTTTATGGTAACAACCGGGTTATTGCGAAATCGCAACCGTTTAACATACGGAAAGGAAAGATTGTGACGCAGATTTTTCCGCGTATCACACCGGATGATACCGGGTTCGGAACGACCTACCAGGAACGCACGAAGAAGGTTTCCGCATGGATGCGCACCCAGTATGCTGAACTCTGCCGGCTGAAAGATACCACCGATAACCCGTATTATTACGAAACACTGATTCAGAACTACATCTACAAAGGCCCGGTAGAAGAGTGGTATATGCGTATCAAAGTGCGTATGGAGAAGAATTACCGTATCTTCAACGAACTTATACCCCGCGCGGGACAGATAACCGATATCGGTTGCGGTTACGGAGCCTTGTGCTATATGCTGGGTATGCTTTCGGAGGAACGCCGGCTGCTGGGCATCGACTACGACGAGGATAAAGTAGCCGTAGCCCGCCATGCATGGCTGCGCAAGGATGTCCGGGCCGACTTTGTTTGTGCAGATGCTCTCGGGTACGAACTACCTGCAAGCAACGTTTTCATCCTCAATGACATGCTGCACTATATGGATGACAGCAAGCAACACGCGCTGCTGGCCCGTTGTGCTTCCTTGCTACTGCCGGGTGGAATGATTGTGGTGCGCGACGGTAACTCGTCCGACCGTGAGAAGCACCGTCTGACACGCTTTACGGAACTGCTTTCCACTAAAATCACCGGCTTCAATAAAACTACGGAGAAGCTGTGTTTTACTTCGGACGAACAGATGAAAAACATGGCTGAGGAGTGCGGTATGGAACTGAAAACGATACGGAACGATAAATACACATCGAATACCATCTATTTATTCAAAAAGGAACAACGACCATGAAGTATGACATCATCATCGTAGGCAGCGGTTTAGGCGGGCTGGAATGCGGCGCCATACTCAGCAAGGAAGGCTTCAACGTCTGCGTACTGGAGAAAAACGAACAGTTTGGCGGCTGTTTCCAGACATACAAGCGGCGCGGACGGCTGCTGGATACCGGTATGCACTACATCGGCAGTATGGACGAAGGACAAGTGCTGAACCAGTACTTCCGCTATTTCGGCATTATGGATAAACTGGATATACGGCGGCTGGATGACGACGGGTTCGACCGCATCTATTATAAAAACCGGGTTTTCGATTATGCCGCCGGACACGATAACTTTGTGGAAACCCTGGCCCGCCAATTCCCCGGCGAGCGCCCGAACCTGCGCAAGTACGTAGCAATGCTCCGCGATATAGGCAACCTCATAAGCATCGATAACCTGAAAAAAGGAATCATCGCCCAACAAGGCATGCAGTATTTCGGCATGTCGGCCGACGGGTACATATCCTCGACCACCACCCATCCCGAACTGCGCGAAGTACTCGCAGCCACATCCCTGCTATACGGCGGCATACGGAACGTATCGACCTTCTATCATCATGGCATGATAAACAACTCGTATATAGAAGGCGCCTGGCGGTTCCTCAAAGGAAGTATGCAGGTAAGCCTGGAACTGATAAACGTGATTCGGGCCAACGGAGGAACCGTACTGAATAACCACGAAGTAACCCGCATCATCGTAGAAGACGAACAGGTGAAAGGCGTCAGGGTAAACGGCACCGAAATGCTGGAAAGCAACTATGTAATATCCAACGTACACCCGCGCCGCACCTTCGCACTGACCGACAAATCGCGCAGCATCAAAAACGCCTACCTGCACCGCATCAACTCCCTCGACAATACCTACGGTGTATTTACGGCCCACCTCGTTATGAAAAAGAACAGTTGCCCGTACATAAACCGCAACCTGTACATTCACGACGACGAACAAGTGTGGTACGATAAAGATAAACACCGCGGCCGCACGACCTGCTGCATGGTTTCGATGCAGAATACCGAACCCGGCGGGCGCTTTGCCGAAGTTATCAGCATTCTGACCCCGATGTATATAGACGAGTTGAAGCAATGGGAAAATACCACCGTTGAAAAACGCGGCGATGAATATCTGGCATTCAAGCAACAGAAAACAGAAGAAATACTGGCCCTTACCCGTAAGTATGGCCTGGCTTTCGACCATCATATAGAAAACATATACACTACCACACCCCTCAGCTACCGGGATTATACGGCAACGGCAGACGGGTCTGCTTATGGGATAATCAAGGATTACCGCCGTCCGCAGATAGGATTTATCTCCGCCCGCACCAAGCTGGGAAACCTGCTCCTTACCGGGCAGAATCTCAATGTCCACGGTGCCCTCGGAGTAACACTGACCGCTATGATAACCTGCTCGGAACTTCTGGGCGAGGAATATCTGGCTAAAAAAATAGGAAATGCGTAAAACAGGAAAGAGTGAGGTAAAGAGTGAGGTAAAGGAGGTAAAGTAGTTGAGTAGACGATGCCGCATGGATTCTACTTTACCTCACTCTTTTAACTCCTTTACCTCACTCTTTACCTCACTCAAAACACCATACAAATACCATACTCAATGAAGATAAAACAGATACTCAAATATACCGCCGTCACCCTGGTTGCGGTGTTACTGATAGCAATCCTTTCCCTATGGTACCTCTACGCCTCGGCCGATATGAAAACACCCGTCTATACGGCACAAAACAAATACCTCTTAACCCACGGCGACACCCTCCGCAAGTACGGCCCCAACCTGTTGCGCAAAACACGCAGCGGCCTTTGGGAACTCCATGTACAGGGCGATGCATTCGAGCGGGGAGAAGCCATTGGTAAATTATCCAAAGACTTGTTGTTTTATCAGGAGAAGGTATTTGTCGACCAGATACGTGAAATCATCCCCTCGGACAATTACCTCCGGTTCCTTCGCTACTTTATCATCCTCTTCAACCGCAACCTGGGCGAAAATGTACCCGAAGAATACCGCAACGAAATATATGGCATCTCCCTTTCGTGTACCCATGCCTACGATTTCATCGGAACACCCTACGAACGGCAACTGAACTACCATGCCGCACACGACCTGGGCCATGCCATGCAGGATTATATGCTCGTAGGCTGTAGCTCTTTTGCGGCCTGGGGAGAACATAGCGCCGATAACTCATTAATAATCGGCCGTAATTTCGATTTCTATATGGGCGACGACTTTGCCCGCAACAAGCAAGTAGCCTTTTACCGTCCCGATACAGGCTACAAATTCGCTTCCGTAGGGTGGCCGGGCATGACGGGCGTACTCTCGGGCATGAACGAACACGGATTGACCGTCACCATCAACGCAGCCAAATCGGCTATGCCAACCTCTTCGGCCACACCTATATCCGTGCTTACGCGCGAAATCCTGCAATACGCCACCAACATAGAAGAAGCCTACCGCATAGCCTGCCGGCGCAAAACATTCGTAGCCGAATCCATCCTGATAGGGTCGGCCGCCGACGGCAAGGCAGCCATCATCGAAAAATCGCCCGACAAGATAGCCCTTTACACGGCCGACGACAGGAAGATGCTCATTTGCACTAACCACTACCAGTCGGACGCATTCGCCGCAGACAAACGGAACATCGAAAACATAGCCACTTCCGACAGTCCCTACCGCTATGCCCGTATGGAGCAACTTCTGGAACAGAACAAACCGGTAGACCCAAAGAAAACCGCTTCTATTTTACGGAACCATAAAGGGATGGACGATACCGACCTCGGTCTGGCCAACGAAATGGCTATCAATCAGTTTATAGCCCATCACTCGGTAATCTTCCAGCCCGAAAAGCGGTTGATGTGGGTTTCCACTTCTCCCTGGCAGAGTGGTAAGTTTGTTTGTTACGATTTGAATGAGGTCTTCGGTTCCGAAACCTGTCTGCCCTGCGGCGCAGAAACATTATGGCGCACCATACCCGAAGATTCTTTGATTTACAAACCAGAGTTTGAGAAATTATTGAAATACAAAGAACTAACTCCTCTCATTCGTAAGCATACCCGTAATGGCGAAAGTATAAACGACAGTCTATTAGATGTTTACCGTCATTCCAACCCGAGTATGTTTTATACATATGAGGTTTTAGGAGATTATTATATGTCACAAAATAAGATTGCCGAGGCTCGTATTTATTGGGAAAAGGCATTAACTTTACCTATCCCGAAGCAGGGGGAAAAGGAAAGAATAAGTAAGAAATTGAAAAGTGCGAACGTATAAGGCTATAAGGTAATAATCATATCAATAATATCATGCATAAAAACCCCGATATTCAATTCAAATCTGCCAAAGAAATCAAAGCTTGGCAAGAACAAAAACTCGTTGCCCAGTTAACCTATCTGCAAGCGCATTCTGCTTTTTACCGGAAGATGTTTGCCGATAACCGGATAGACATCACTGGAATAACCACCATCGACGACCTGCAACACATACCTGTAACCACCAAAACCGATTTGCAACTTCATAACCAATCATTTATCTGCGTGGATACGGATGATATTATTGATTATGTCACCACTTCCGGTACACTGGGCGACCCGGTAACATTCGCACTCACTTCTGCCGACCTCGACCGGTTGTCTTACAACGAGTATCTCTCATTCACAACAGCCGGTTGCACCCGCCACGATATTCTTCAACTGATGACTACCATCGACCGCCGTTTCATGGCCGGACTGGCTTATTTTCTCGGCGCCCGCGAACTCGGAATGGGCGTGGCCCGCGTCGGAAACGGTATACCCGAACTTCAGTGGGATACCATCAAACGCATTCACCCCACCTGTGGTATGGTGGTACCTTCGTTCCTTATCAAACTGATAGAGTTTGCCGAAAAGAACAACATCGACTACAATCAATCCTCCCTGCGCAAATGCGTCTGTATCGGCGAGTCGCTGCGCAATCCCGATTTCTCCCTGAACACCCTGGGGCAACGAATCCACCAAAAGTGGCCGGGACTGCAACTCTACTCCACCTATGCCTCGACAGAAATGCAATCATCGTTCACCGAATGCGGCGAATTCCGCGGCGGACACCTACAGCCCGAACTCATTATCGTTGAATTCCTCGACGACAACAACCGTCCGGTAGCCGAAGGAGAAGCCGGAGAAGTAACCATCACCACACTGGGAGTCGAAGGTATGCCCCTGCTCCGTTTCAAAACCGGAGATATTTGCTACCACCATAACGAACCGTGCGCCTGCGGTAGAAATACCACCCGGCTAAGTCCGGTTCTCGGTCGTAAAGGACAGATGATTAAATACAAAGGAACCACCCTGTACCCGCCGGCATTATTTGATATACTCGACAGCATTCACGGAGTGATAAATTATGTAATTGAAGTGTACACTAACGACCTCGGTACCGACGAAATTCTAATCCGCGTAGGAAGCGAAAACCGTAACGAAGCGTTCGAGAAAGAGATAAAAGATTTATTCCGTTCCAAAGTCCGTGTCGCCCCCGCTATTTCATTCGAATCAGCCGAATATGTGGCAAAAATACAAATGCCACCCATGAGCAGGAAGACGATAAAGTTTATCGACCTCCGGTAAATCCCAGGTTCAATTCGTTAAGAAGCGTGTATTTTTTTCATTAAATTTGGCTAATAACAAAATATTTTAGTAGCTTTGTTATTACACAAATAAACGCATAAGTTTAACTAAAAACCAAAACCAGATGAAGAAATTAATTTTCCTTTGTACCCTTATTTTCAGTCTGAATACATTCGGACAGAGTTATAAAGATAATGGTGTTACGTTTTACGGCGTAGATTATTCGCAGGCAAAAGTTTATGGTGCAGCAGAAAGTTATTCAGCATTCCGGGAAGCTTTTCATGCCATTAATATGCTTTTCATTACCGAGCCCAAGAAATACGATGTAGGAAAACAACTGCATGTCGATGTAGCTGCGGTAGATATGGAACCCGTTCTTGAAAGAGCCAACCA
Organism: Bacteroides sp.; assembly: GCA_032108265.1. Lineage (GTDB taxonomy): Bacteria > Bacteroidota > Bacteroidia > Bacteroidales > Bacteroidaceae > Bacteroides. Next base: position 36,335 of record DAMCMT010000001.1, on the reverse strand, counting down.
GATTAATCCGGATGATTTTTTCACCGTCTCCACACAATACAAACTGACCGACGATCAGATTCAGGAGGCCGTCAACTCATTGCCCCTGAAAGAAGAAAACGGTACAGGCCTGGTTATTCTGGGCGAACTTCTCAACAAACCGGACGGCTGGGGTTCGTACACCGTCGTTTATTTCGACATAGATACCCGCG
>DAMCMT010000001.1:0-36134 GCA_032108265.1 Bacteroides sp. | reverse complement strand
GAAATACTAGATGCTTTCGATACAGGCGGTAAAGCCAAAGGTTTCGGGCTGCGTAACTACTGGGCACGTTCCGTACTGGAAGCGATGAAGAGAGTAAAATAAGCCGGGAAATGCGTATCTTTGCAAAAAGAAACAGCATTCCATGATGAATCAAGATACCATTTGTGCCATTGCTACCGCTCAGGGGGGAGCCATTGGGGTTATCCGTACTTCCGGGCCGCAAGCCATCGAAATAACCAACCGCTTGTTCACCCCTGCCGGAAAGAGCAAATACTTAACCGACCGTGAAACGTCTGTCATTACTTTCGGCCGCATAACGGATGGAGATGAGCTCATAGATGAAGTTCTCGTCAGCCTATTCCGTACACCCCATTCGTATACGGGCGAAGATACCACGGAAATATCCTGTCACGGTTCATCATACATTCTCCAGCGTATCCTGCAACTCCTGATAGCGAATGGGTGTCGGCTGGCTCAGCCGGGCGAATTCACCCAACGTGCTTTTCTAAACGGTAAGATGGACCTCAGCCAGGCCGAAGCGGTTGCCGATTTGATTGCTTCATCATCAGCGGCCACTCACCGTTTAGCAATCAGTCAGATGCGCGGCGGTTTCAGCAAAGAACTAGCCGACCTCCGAACCCGTTTATTGAACTTTACTTCCATGGTCGAATTGGAACTCGACTTTAGCGAAGAAGACGTTGAATTCGCCGACCGCAACGACCTCCGTAATCTGGCTGACGAAATAGAGACTGTAATATCCCGCCTCACTAACTCCTTTAGTGTAGGCAATGCCATTAAAAACGGTGTACCGGTAGCTATTATCGGAGAAACCAATGCAGGGAAATCAACTCTGCTGAACGTATTATTGAACGAAGAAAAAGCCATTGTCAGTGATATTCACGGTACTACCCGTGATGTTATTGAAGATACTATCAACATAGATGGAGTTACTTTTCGCTTCATTGATACGGCTGGTATCCGCGAAACCAGCGATACCATAGAAAACCTCGGTATCGAACGTACGTTCCGGAAAATGGAACAGGCCGAAATTGTTTTGTGGATGATAGATAGTCCAGAAGCGGAAAAGCAAATCAATAGTTTATCCGGTAAGATTTTACCGCTTGTTTCAGGAAAACAGCTTATTCTTGTATTCAACAAGGCGGATTTGATTACCCCGGAACAACAAGAAAGGCTGGTTGAACTGGCTAATTCTTTTGATTCGGAACAAATCCAATACATTTTTATATCAGCCAGGAAAAGAGAGCAAACAGATTTATTGCAACAAATGCTGGTTAAAGCGGCTCATTTACCAACAGTAACCCAGAATGATGTAATTGTTACCAACATTCGACATTACGAGGCTCTGACAAGGGCGCTCGAAGCGATACACCGGGTACAGCAAGGTTTGCAATTGAATATCTCCGGAGATTTTCTTTCTCAGGATATTAGGGAGAGTATTTTTCACTTGGGTGATATTGTAGGTGATGTAACTACGGATCAGGTGTTGGGGAATATATTTGAGAAGTTTTGTGTCGGCAAATAACCCTCTCTCATTCCACAATTAACTGCAATGAGTCGACATCTATTCAACCCGCTTCCCCTCCATATCAATAAAAAAAGTTTCTCCGTTTAACTTAACCTTTGCTTTCCCTTCCTTATTAAAATACCGGGCTTCATCATATATAAACGGGATAACCTCTTTTCCAGTCTGGTCTATAAAGCCATATTTGCCATCTAAACATACGGCAGCCAGACCCGATTTGGTAAATGAGTATGCCGGATTATATATACACGGAATAACTTCTCGTCCTGTTTTGTCTACATATCCCCACCAATCATTTAACCGGACAAGTGCTAATCCTACTGAAAAAGAATGGGCGTAGTCGTATATAAACGGTATAACTTCCTCGCCTGTTATGGCATCTGAAAATCCCCATTTACCATTATTTTCAGTTGCTACTAACTTTGGAGATTCGGATGCTGTACGAGCAGAAGATTTTCCTGCAGATTCTTTTTTTGTTGCTTGTTTATCCATTTAAGTTTAATATTAGGTTCGAGTTTTACAAAGATAATAGTTCTTTTTGACAACTGTGTGTTAGTATCTTCAACTTATAATCAGACTATCTGCTTTCTGCTTGCAACCTTTAATTAAAAATTAAGCGTTCGGGTCGGGTGTGAATCCGCCGTCATCATCATTATTATTACCACCGGTACTATTACCGCCGGTTTTATCATTATCCGGGTGGTAGGGGTCGCCCTTCCACCGTTGAAATTCCACGCCGTCGAACATGGCGCGGGTCACTCCCTGGAAAGGAGTGCGCTTGTACGAGGGAGTAAACTGTACCCGCAAACTTTTAATTTGCGAGGCATTTACTGCCTGAGGAGTTTCGACTCCGTTGCCGCCAGCTTTGGCGATAACGGTGAATGTTCCAAATTCATTCAGACAAACTGAATGTCCGTTTAACAACTTGTCGTTTAATTCGTCAATGAGAGAGTAAACAACGTTATATACATCGCCAGGTGTAAGTGAGGATTTTGATGCAATCCTTTTGGCGATCATAGGCAGTGTTATAGTTCCACCATCTTTTACCAGTACGGGGAACCATAATCTCTTGCCTTCCTTCGTTTCTATGTTGCTTTGAAAAGCTTTATAATTGAGTGGCATAAAAATTAGATTTTATTGGTTAATAAATTGGCTGGTTACTTTCGGTAGATAGTCTGATAAATAAGTCAAAGAGCAAGTGAATGATAGTATGTTGAGTGCATTGGATTATCATTCGCTTACAAATATACGCTTTTGTTTTTGAATACGCAAGTAATACTGAATTAAAATTACCAAAAATAGTTATTTTAACTATTATTAATAATTAAGGTGTTGCGGTGATTATTAAGTTGTGTTTAATTTTATGGTTAAAATGCTTTTGTTATTATTGATTTATTGTTCATTTCCTACCCCTTACATACCCTCCAAAGAGAGCTTACTTATCCTCCAAAGAGTATAAGTAAGTACTCTTTGGAGCACAAGTAAGTACTCTTTAGAGGATAAGTAAGTACTCTTTGGAGGATAAGTAAGCTCTCTTTGGAGGGTATGTAAGGGGTAGGAAATGAGAAAGGTCTAAAAAGTCATGTTTAATGCACGTCATTGCGAACCGAAGGTGAAGCAATCCAGCTAAGAAAGCTTCTAAACTGGATTGCTTCGTTCCTTGCAATGACGTGAATGACTTTTTAGACACTCCCAAACTAACTTCTGGAATAAATTAATATCCCGGATTCTGTGATAGTTGCGAATTGATTTGCAATTCGCGGAACGGTATCGGGAACAACAGTTTATTTTGATCTACTTTATACGAACGTTCTTCGATGTATGGGTATAAGTCTTTCATTCTTTCTCCATATGCATTCATTACATCGATGGCTTTGCCTGTTCTTACTAAATCGAACCAACGTTTCTTTTCGAAAGCAAATTCATGTCTTCTTTCATTGGCTACAGCCTGGGCATCGACAGTTGTAAGATCCTCTAATCCGGCACGGCGGCGTACTTCGTTTACATACTGAACTGCTTCGGAAGCGCGACCTTGCTCAATCAGGCATTCAGCTAATGAAAGGTAAACCTCCGGGTAACGATAAATGGGGAAATTATCGTCCGTATTGTTCAACTTTTCGTGCGGGTTTCTGTATTTGTTTACGAAATAACAGAAAGAAGGGTAGTTTTGTATAGCTGGATCGCCAATATTCAATACATCTTCAATATCCATGATTCCGCTTTGGTTGTCAATCTCTCCTACAGCAACCGCTATCGAAACGTTCAACCTTTTATCGCCCGGTTCGTAAGAGTCTACCATTTCCTGGGTAGGTAATCCCCAACCACCGTTGCTGGTGTTATTGCTACCTGCTACTCCTGTAACTGCCACACCATCTCGGGTTAATGGCATCATCCAGTAAATATAGTCGCTCTTTTGTCCGGTATCACCTTGTTTATATTGCACTTCGAAAATAGATTCTGCACTGTTCTTATGTTTGGCATCAAATAGCTCAGCATATTCTATGAATCCGTATCCCATTTTCATAATGTCGCGTAACTCTTGTTCGGCAGCGGCATAGTCGCGTTGAGGCATGGTCATTAATACATCGGCATACAGCATTTTGGCAGAGCCTTTGGTGGCACGTCCACCGTCTTTCGATGTTTTCCCGCCGCTTTCGAGTGTATTGAAACTTGGGTTCTCCAGTTTTGCAATAGCATCTTTCAGGTCGTCAACAATTGATTTATATACATCTTCAACGCTGGAGCGTGGCAGGAATGCATTGTCGGGGTTGGAAACTTCGGAAAGATGAAGCGAAACCGGCCCGTAAAACCTTACCAGCTCAAAGTAAAAGAAGGCTCGTAAGAACTTGGCCTGGCCGATAATTTTATTTTTGAAATCGTCCGAGAAACTTTTTCCTTCCAGACGGTCGAGCAGGATGTTGGTTCTTGATATAACCGAGTAGCAATCTCTGTAATGGGTTTCGGTGAGTGTATTTACCGGGTCATTAATGAAGTCGGCTATTTCCTCTGCCCGGCGTTGTCCGCGGTCGAGTTCATTGCGCATATAATGGGCATTGTCCGAACGCATTTCGCCCATAATGAAACCAATGCGGCTTTCAATGGCCCGCAGCCCTTCGTATGCACCGTTTATGGCCTGTTCGAAATGTTCCTCGGTTTGATAGAAGTTTTTATCTGTCAATTGGCTTTCGGGCATCAAGTCGAGAAAACTATCCGAACAGCCTACCACAGCAACCGACAGAAAGAGCGAAACTGTATATGATATAATTTGCTTTTTCATAATATCTTTTTTTATTGTAGTGTTATATTGTTTTAGAATGTGATATTACAACCGATACTGAATATACGTGGAACCGGATAAGTGGTTCTGTCGACACCCAGACCTTTCCAACTGCGGTTCTTATTGCCCGAATCGTACATACCTACTTCGGGGTTTAATCCTTTGTATTTGGTAAATACAGCCAGTTGTTGTGCGGTAACATATACCCTTGCCCTCGAGATATAATTATTGGCTTTAAGTGGAATAGTATATCCTAACGTCACATTTTTAATAGCCAGGTAAGAACCATCAGATACCCAATGAGAGTTTGCAAGACGGAATAATTCGGTTGTTCCGGCTTTCGTTCGGGGTACTAAACCATCTCCGGGGTCTTCGGGCGATTTCCAACGATTGGCTACGTATTTGCGTACATTAAATACACCATCCAGGTTTTCGGTGTCTTCGTAGTTGGCATTTAGTATATCTCCACCAATTTGTCCCGAGATAAGAATGCTTAAATCAAAGTTCTTATAAGAGAATTCGTTGGTAATACCATACAGTAAATCCGGGTTGGGATCGCCAATGATGGTACGGTCGTGTTCGAAAGAAATTATGCCATCGGGTACACCGTTCGGGCCGCTGATATCCCTCATTTTGGCGGTTCCCACATCTGATGATGCGTGTTTAGGGCTATTGTCGAAATCTTCCTGTGTCATGTAAACTCCATCATAGATAAAACCTACGAATACGCCGAGCGGTTGTCCTACCTGCAAACGGTTGAAGTCGCTGTCCTGGTTGTAAGCTCCCATAGGTGCGTTATTGGTACCCAGCTTAACTATTTCGTTCTTGTTGATGGTGATATTTAGATTGGTTGTCCATTTAAATGCTTTGACCATATTTCTGGAAGCGATGGTGATTTCGTGTCCCCATGATTTAAAATCTCCCACGTTGGAATTGATGTTCGAGAAACCGGCAGCGTTAGGAATATCAATCTGGTAAAGCATACCGTTCGTTTTCTTGTGGTAATAGTCGTACATTACATAGATACGGTCGTTCAGGAAGCTGAAGTCAACACCTAAGTCCAGTTGCTTATTTTCTTCCCATGTTAACATTGAATTTCCAATTCTGTTCAATGCTTTTCCTGATACAAGGGCATCGCTAAATACATAGTTCTTATTATCGAGTTCGGCAACGTGCGGATAGTTGGTGTTTCCCATGTTATAGTTACCCGTAAGTCCGTAGCTGGCTCTTATTTTCAGGTAGTTCATTACCGGGGTAATGGGTTGCATGAATGATTCCTCGGATATAATCCAACCGGCGGAAACAGATGGGAAGTTGGCATACCTGTTATCGGGGCCAAAGCGCGAACAACCATCTCTACGTATAGCGGCCTGTAACAAATAACGGTCGTTAAAACTATAGTTAACACGTCCAATCATAGAGGCAATGGCCCAACTGTTTGTACTGTTAGAGTTATCGGAACTGCCTTTGGTGGCCGCGGCATCCATCCAGGGTATTTCATCTCCCGGAAAATCGGAACCTTTCAGTGTACTACCTTCCCAGGTTGATTTCTGTGCAGTATATCCGGCTAATAAATCTAATTTATGTTTTTCATCAAAAATTTTGCTGTATGTCAGCATATTTTCGATGAGCCAGTTGTAATTGAATCCTGTTCTGTATTCTCCACTGGCTTTCCAGGGTGGGGTAGAGTTCCAACTGCCTGCCGAGGTCGAAGGATTGAACAGGCGGTGATTATTGCTTGATATATCGGCGCCTGCTGTAAACTTGTATTTCAAACCATCCAGAATATCTACTTCTGTAAAGAAATTGCTTACTACGGTGAATGTTTTGTTTTTATCTACCCTTTCTTTCATCTTCCTGACCCAGTTCACTTGAGTGAAAGCTCCCGGTGCAATGATTACATCACGTAAATCACCGTTTTCGTCGTAAGGCCCAACAATTGGAGGTGCTTCTATGGCTGCTCCTAATACATTACGGTGTCCGTCGACTCCCTGGTTTTCGCCGATGGTAAAAGTCGGTGCAATGTTTAAGCCCATCCGGATACGCGGATTAACCTGGTAGTCCATGTTGGCACGTAAAGTTACACGCTGGAAACCGGTGTTTATCATGATACCATCCTGGTTGAAGTAGCTCATGAATACGGCCGAATTGAATTTATCTTTTCCGGATGCAATACTCAAACTGTAGTTTTGCGTTGCTGCATCGCGGGTAAGTTCGTCGTACCAATTGGTTCCTACTCCATATTCAGACGGATTGAGGTATTCTTTCGGAACCTGGATGTTTGCCCCTTCGTATTTTATTTTATCTTCATAAAATTCTTTTTTGTACTGGGCATATTCCCGGGCATTCATTACATCCGGTTTTTTCAACCCTTTCAGCGTTTGAATACCATAAGATGCATTGAATGATACTTCTGTTTTCCCCATTTTACCTCTTTTGGTGGTAATCAATATTACACCGTTTGCCGCGCGCGAACCGTACAGAGAAGTAGCCGCCGCATCTTTCAATACGGAGAAGGATTCGATTTCATCGGGGTTTATGTTATTTAATCCCGAAGTAATAGGCATACCGTCTACCACAAAAAGAGGTTCGTTACCACTGTTTACGGAGGCCGCTCCACGAATACGGAAGGTCATTCCCTGTCCCGGTTGACCTGACACCTGATTGATTTGTACACCGGCAACCTGTCCCTGAAGTTTTTGTCCGATTTGTCCTACGGGCAGATTTTCAAGAGCCGAACCGTCAACCTTTGAAATAGCTCCTGTAAGTTCTCTTTTTTTCTGTGTACCATAACTTACAATCACAACTTCATCGAGTAATTCGGTGTCTTCTTTCAATACTACATTAATTGTTGTTTGTGTACTACCTACCTTTATTTCCTGGGTAGCGAATCCAATGCTCGAAAATACCAGTACAACATCGTTTTTTCCTTCTATCGCAATGGAGTAAGTTCCATCTATACCGGTAATCGTACCGCTGGTAGTACCTTTCTCTTTTACGGTAACACTGATGGCTTCGTCGCCAAATTCATCTTTTACCAATCCGGTAATGATTCTTTTGGTGGTTTCTGTTACAGGGGTAATAACAATGTGATTGTTACGGACAACGTATGTACATCTGGTATCCTTAAGAAGTACGTCCATTATTTCAGCGAGAGATTTGTTGCCGGTAGGAACTTCCAGCTTTTTGTTTACATCGATGAATGAAGAATCGAAGTCGACCGACATATCGGTTTGTTTTTCTATTTCCGCGAAGGCTGCTTTTACCGTGATTGTTTTTTGTGATAGTTTTACGGTTTGTGCCTGTAATGGAAGTTGAATAAAGAGGCAAATAAAACAAAAGAATAGTATTACTCTAAATAAACTATTGAGTTTATCTGAGCGGTTTCTCAAATAATAATTCATATATTTGTAGATTAGTATTTAAAGTTGATATTAAATTTGTGTTTCACCGTGTGGTGAATAATCAAAAAAGTATTCGACGATTTCGAACCCGGGGAGATCTGATTGGCCGTCATCTTCCCGGTTTCTTTTTTTCATAGTATTCTCCTTTCTTTTAGTTATTGAACATATATTATTCCTTCTTTAATTTTATAATTCATTTCGGGTATCATTTCTTTTAATATTTGCATAACCTCGTTTAATCCTTCGTTAGGTCTGAATTTCATGTTGAATTTACGATTGGGATATTTGCCTGTTTCGTAATTGATGGTTACGTCGAACCTTCGTTCAATTGTTTTCAGTATATCATCTACGGAAGCTTCGTTGAATAATAAATAACCATGTTTCCATTTCAAAACCTGTGAGGCATCGACTACTTGTTTTGTAAATGTTCTGTCTGTTATATTGTATGTTAATTGTTCGTTAGGAATTAATATGGCCGAGTCCCGGCGAAGGGTGCTTTCGTTTACTTTAACTTTGCCTTCTTCCAGTGTTATTTTTATTAATTCGGAATTGGAGTAGGCTTCCACATTGAATAAAGTTCCCAGAACTTCTGTTTCTATGTATTTCGTTTTTACAATAAAAGGTTTTTCGGGGTCGTGGGTAACATTGAAACTTCCTTCTCCATTCAGATATACAGAGCGCTTGTTTCCGGTTAGGTTTTCATCGTATAATAAGAACGATCCTGAGTTGAGCCACACTTCGGTGCCATCTGCCAGATAAAGATGGTCCTGTTTACCGTTGGGAACAAAATATTCTTTCCAGATGGGTTCTGTAATCACTTGATTCTGAAATGTGTATAAATACATAGCTACGGCTCCGATAATAGGCAATAAAAGAATAGCAGCCACACGGTACAATATATTATTCCAGGATTTTCTTTTTTGTGGGATGGACCATCCGATTCGTTTATGCACATAATCCAGGTCGGCCAAAACAGTTTCATCAACGATAGAAGGAGTTGCTTCCCATACGTCCTCCATTGCTTTTTCTTTCTCTTCCCTGTCGGATTTATCACTCATCCAATGCTGGAATTTGAGTTGTGTCTCCCTGGGAAGATTGTTTTCAAAGTATTTTCTGATTATTTTATATGTTGATTTACCTGTCATTTTTATTGGGGTCTATATATAAGACAGGAAAGTCTTTTATTACACACAGTCCGAAGAAGAAAAAAGTATTAAATAAAAAATAATGTTATGTTTTGGATTAAATTTCTGATATCTTTTAGTGCTTGTGTAATATGGTTTTCTACGGTACGCTTATTTATCTGGAGTTTCTCAGCAATACAATCGTTATTCATACCTTCTTTGCGGCTCATTATAAAAATGCGCCGGCGTTGTTCGGGCATTTGCTCGATGGTAATATCAATCAGTATTTCAAGTTCGCGGGCGTCGATGTAGTCAGTTATATCAAATTCGGATAGTTCCGGTTCGTACCATGCTATATAGGATTCCTTTACAAGATTATGTTCGTAATGATTGTATATCATATTTTTCGCCATCTGAAAAAGGTAGGCTTTCAGGGATTTAACTTTTGAAATGTCTTTGCGGTTTACCCATACTTTATAAAAAATATCCTGAGCCATATCAAAGGCTTCCTGTTCATCTTTTAAAAATCCCCAAAGGAAATTCTTCACCTTAGGATAGTATATAAGAAACAAGGCATCATATGCTTTGTGATCTCCCTCTCCAAGTTTTTCTAAGTATTCCGATTCCGGGTTAATTTTCATATTGCTCATACAGTGAATGCGCAAATATACAGTATAAAAAAGAAATAACCGGAATATTAGGGCTGGAATCTATGGTTATTCCCTTTAATAAGTTCCAATATTATAATGCTGAATAAGTTGTACCGGCTCGCTTTCATTGCCATATCTATCGATAGCGGTTACTGCATAATATTCGTATTGCAACCAGGGATATACAGGCGCGTAAACGTAAGATGTTTTCCGGATATGCTGGGCAATGATGTTAGCCGGGTCGGTAGTATCTACCGGATATGTATCCGAACCATAAATTACATACATGGGATTATTTCTTTCGTCGTTATCGGTTGAGGGTGTCCAATTGAGGGTAATATAACCGCCATCCCTGTCGATGGTCAGAGATGCAGGAGTAGTAGGTGCAACCGCATCCAGCCAGGGCATGGATGGTTGCAGGGCTTGAGTGGTATAATAAACATCATTAAGCCGGTCCATTACTCCCTGCGTATTGTCCATAAGAAATTCCGTGCGGTAATACGCTTGTCCGGCCAGTCCGTGTGTACGGATGAAGTTTATCTGGCGTTCAACTTCATCCATTGTCCAGTTGCCTTCGCGCGGGTCGAGAAAGTAAATGCCAAGACCCGGTATAACGTGCCGTCCGCAACATTGTTCCTGCCAGTCGAGGGCAAAAGGGTAGAAGTTGTTTTTGCGGAAATACATCATCGGGTAAATCTGGTCTTGTATACCTTCGGCCAGCCAGCCTTGTACATCCTGGAATACGGTGTGGTATGCGTTCCAACTGCGTGATGTGTAGCGGGAAGTGTCGCGGTATTTTCCTACCGGGGAACTGCTGACCTTCACCCAGGGTTTTATTTCTTTAGTACCTTTATATATATATCGCACAATATCCGTCAGGTTATCCCGCCGCCATTGGCTGATATCCTTTCCTGCTCCGTAACGGCGGTATTCTTTACCGTCGGGGAATTTCACTGCCCGTTCGGGGTAACGCAGATAATCGAAGTGTACACCGTCTATGTCGTAATTGCTCACAATTTCCCGTACAATACTCATCAGGTATGTTTTGGTTTCGGGATGTCCGGGATTAAGATACCAACTATTGAGGTAGGATACGCAAATACCCGGTTTCTTATGGACAATGGATTGCTTGCCAAGCGAATTAACGTGTTTGCGACTTCCCAATGGAATAGCGACTATCCATGCATGGCATTCCATTCCCCGCTTGTGGCACTCTTCGATGACAAAAGCCAGTGGGTCATATCCCGGACTGACACCGGTTCGCCCCGTCAGTATTGCATTATAAGGTTCGATGGACGATGGGTAGAATACATCTCCCCGGGTACGTACCTGAAAAAGGACAGTATTGAAGTTAGCATCGTACAAGCGGTCGAGGATTTCAATGAGTTCATCTTTCTGTTTTTGTATACCGTCGGCCGTATTGGCGCGGGTATGAGGCCAATCCAGACCATAGGCAGTTGTTAACCAGCTAGCCCGTACTTCGTGTTTGGACTGGGCTGAAACGGATGAAATTCCTATAAAAAGAAGGACGAATATAATGTGGTAGCGCATGTTTTTTTATTTAGAGGAGTTAAAGGAGTTATCACTTCGTTGGAGTTAAAGGAGGTAAAGTAGCGATAACTCTTTTAACTCCTCATTTACTTTAACTCCTTTAACTCCTGGCGAAGCGATAACTCCTTTACCTCCTTTTCCCATTAATAACAAACAAAGTTAGTAAAAGTGTCTGCATTTTTGTGTTAATTCGTTGGATTGTGTTATTTTTGCCTCACTCAAGCCAGTCAATTATGATAACATTTACCATATGTTTATTACTCCTTATCGGCGGATATTTTGTTTACGGTAAGTTTGTCGAAGGCATAATAAAACCTGATAACCGGCCTACGCCAGCGGTATTGCATCCTGATGGAGTGGATTATATACCTATGCCTGCCTGGAAGTTATATATGATACAGTTTCTCAATATTGCCGGACTGGGGCCTATTTTTGGCGCCATTATGGGTTCGCAGTTTGGAACGGCCTCTTATATATGGATTGTAGTGGGAACTATTTTTGCGGGAGCCACGCACGATTACCTGGCTGGTATGCTCTCTCTGCGGCACAATGGCGAGAGTCTGCCCGAAACTATCGGCCGCTATCTGGGTTTGCCAGCCAAGCAGGTAATGCGAATCTTTACGGTGGTACTTCTTATTTTGGTGGGTGCGGTATTTGCTTCGGGGCCTGCGGGTTTATTGGCGGGTATGACCCCTGCTTATATGGATGCAACATTCTGGGTAATTGTGATTATGGTTTATTATTTACTGGCTACGCTATTACCCATTGATAAAATTATAGGTAAGATATATCCGCTTTTCGCAGGTGCTTTAATTTTTATGGCTTTGGGAATTCTGGTGATGCTGTACTGGCACCGACCCGATATCCCTGAATTTACCGAAAGTTTCGGTACCAATTATACCGGACTGGCTATCTTCCCGATGATGTTTGTTTCTATAGCCTGCGGCGCTATTTCGGGTTTTCATGCAACCCAGTCGCCGTTAATGGCCCGTTGTATGACGCACGAGAAACAAGGACGCCGCATATTCTACGGTGCTATGGTTACCGAAGGTATTGTTGCGCTTATCTGGGCGGCTGCGGCTACTTATTTCTTTCAGGAGAACGGTATCAGTTATCTTGTGGGCGACAAGGAAGTTTTGTATACGGGTGCCGATGTCGCTTCCAAAATATCTATGGACTGGCTTGGCCCTTTAGGTGGAATACTGGCTATCCTGGGTATCATTGCCGCACCCATATCAACGGGAGATACGGCTTTGCGTTCGGCGCGGCTGATGATTGCCGACTTTCTGGGCATGGAGCAGCGAAGCATATCTAAAAGGTTGATTATTTGTATTCCTCTCTTTTTGATTACTATCGGTATTTTACTGTTTAGTATCCGCGATAAAGAGGGTTTCAATATTATATGGCGGTATTTTGCGTGGTCTAATCAGGCGCTTTCCGTATTTACACTCTGGGCGTTGACGGTTTATCTGGTCAGGCGCAAGAAGCCGTATATTATTACGATGGTACCGGCCCTGTTTATGACAGCCGTTTGCGTTACCTATATTTGCATGGCTCCGGAGGGTATCGGCTTGTCGCAGAATATTTCATATATTATCGGATTAACCTGCGTAATTATCAGCGCGGTATGGTTTATCATCTGGAAAACTAAAAACAAAAGATATGAGTAGGAAAAAACTAAGAAAATCTACATGGCTGGCACTAGCCTTATTTATTTATATCTCGGCAATGGCGGTATATTTCTTACCGCGGAATACCGAAATCACTGAAACAGAGAAATATATTACCCTGGGTGCATCGTATGTAATCGTTATCGTCCTATGGATTGTACTTCGTAAGAAAGAGAATTTTAAAGAGCAGCGTGAAAAAGACCTCAATAACACAAACATAAAAAATGAATGACAATGAAAAAGACTTTTCTTTTATTTACTTTTTTGCTGGCCGCGGTGGGAGCCAGCGCGCAGTTCGAACAGGGAAAATGGTTTGTAAACCCTGCTATCACCGGGCTTGAACTTACTTACAGCAAGGCGGAAGATGCCCGTTTCGGGATGAATGCCAAAGGTGGAGCTTTTGTAGTGGACAACCTGGCTTTATTAGTAAACATAGGTGCGGAATTTAATGAGGAGTATAACAAGTTTGCTGCCGGAGTAGGAGGTAGGTACTACATTGATGCGGTAGGCATTTTCCTCGGTGCGGGCTTTGATATAAGCCGGTATACAAAAATAAACCGTACGGATTTTGAACTGACTCCCGAACTGGGTTATGCTTTCTTTATTAGTAGGACGGTTACGATTGAACCTTCGGTGTATTACCGCTGGAATACGAGAAACAATGATTTATCAAGGTTTGGGATACAGGTAGGGTTTGGGATTTATTTCTAAATACGGTCCAAAAAGTCCTACCACCCCGCCCTTTGGGCACCCCTCCTTCCCGAAGGAGGGGAATCGATGCCGCATGGAACTCTCCTCCTTCCGGAAGGAGGAGTACCCGGAGGGGGAGGTGGTAGGTGTAATTACTATAATCTTATATTATTCTTCCGTCAATTTCTCTTTCAGGAATTGTCCGGTATAACTTGCCGCGCAGGCCGCTACTACCTCTGGTGTACCTGCCACAACCAGGTGTCCTCCCTTATCTCCACCTTCCGGGCCGAGGTCGATGATATAATCGGCACATTTTATCACATCCATATTATGTTCGATGATAACAATGGAATGTCCGCGCAAAATAAGCGCGTCAAAAGCTTCGAGCAGTTTACGGATATCATGGAAGTGCAATCCGGTGGTAGGTTCGTCGAAGATGAACATAGTCGGGTCTGCCTTTTCCTGGCTGAGGTAATAAGCCAGTTTCACACGCTGGTTTTCACCACCCGAAAGGGTAGAAGAGGATTGACCCAGTTTCACATATCCCAATCCTACATCTTGCAGAGGCTTTAGTTTCTTTACGATTTTCTTTTGTTTGTATTTCTCAAAGAATTCGATGGCTTGATTGATAGTCATGTCCAGAACATCGTAAATAGATACGTCGTGGAATTTAACTTCCAGTGTATCCGCTTTAAAACGTTTGCCGTGGCACGATTCACATTCCAGTACCAGGTCGGCCATGAACTGCATTTCTACGGTAACGGTTCCGTCGCCTTTACATTCCTCGCAACGGCCGCCTTCACTGTTGAAACTGAAATATCCCGGGCCGTAACCCATCTGTTTCGCCAGAGGCTGGTCTGCCCATAGTTTACGTATTTCGTCGTAGGCTTTGATATATGTTACCGGGTTACTACGGCTCGATTTACCAATAGGGTTCTGGTCGACGAACTCAACGTTCCGCAGGTTTTGAAGGTCACCGTCAATCGTAGCAAATTCTCCCGGACGGTCGGTACACTCATCTACTTCACGTTTCAAAGCACGGTAGAAGATATCACGTACCAGTGTACTCTTTCCCGAACCGGATACGCCGGTAACAACAGTCATTACGTTGAGTGGGAATTTTACATCAATACCTTTCAGGTTGTTTTCGCGGGCACCTTTGATGCTGATATAGTTGTTCCACGGGCGGCGGTGTTCGGGTACCGGTATTTTATCTTCGCCTAGAAGATATTCTACCGTATGGCTTTTGCTACCTTTTTTCAGGTCGCGCATATCACCTTCGTAAACAATTTCGCCACCAAGTCGTCCGGCTTCGGGGCCAATATCGATAATGTAATCGGCCGCGCGGATTATTTCTTCATCATGCTCAACCACTATTACCGTATTGCCAAGTTGTTGAAGTTGCCGTAGTACACGGATAAGCCTGTCGGTATCCCGGCTATGAAGCCCGATACTCGGTTCGTCCAGAATATATAGACTACCCACCAGGCTACTACCCAGGGATGTTGCCAGATTAATACGTTGACTTTCACCACCTGAGAGTGAATTGCTGAGGCGGTTCAATGTCAGATAACCCAAACCTACTTCGACCAGGAAGCGGATGCGGCTGTTTATTTCCGTCAGTATACGCTTGGCTACGGCGCTGTCGTGTTCATCCAGTTTCAGGTTGTCGAAGAAATTCTTCAATTCGGTAATCGGAAGGTCCACCAGTTCGCTGATGTTCCTGCCACCTACCCGTACATATCCTGCTTCGGGTTTCAGGCGGGTGCCGTGACATACCGGGCATAATGTCTTACCACGGTAACGGGCAAGCATTACTCGATACTGTATCTTATATATGTTCTCTTCCAGCATTCGGAAGAAATCGTTTATACCATGTACTTGCTTATTACCTTCCCAAAGAAAACGGCGTTCTTCGCGTGTGAGTTCGTAATACGGTTTGAATGCAGGGAATCCGAAGTCATAGGACTTCCGCACAAATTCGTCTTTCCATTCGCCCATCTTCTCACCGCGCCAGCAAACAACGGCTCCATCGTATACGGAGAGTGAGCGGTTGGGCACTACCAGGTGTTCGTCGATGCCGATGACTTTGCCGAAACCTTCGCACTTCGGACAGGCACCAATCGGTGAGTTGAAAGAAAATATCTGGTCGTTGGGTTCTTCGAACTGTATGCCATCCGCTTCGAACTTGGTGCTGAATGTGTGCAGGCGGGTATCTCCATCGGGCAGGTAGAAACGAATCATACAAACTCCATCGCCTTCGTACATAGCCGTTTCGGCCGAGTCGACCAGGCGGCTGATGGCATCTTTTGTATCTGATACCGCCATACGGTCGATTAACAGGTAAATGGTATCGTCTTTGCCTGGTTTATAATCCTCGATACGTACCATTTCGCCGTTTACTTCCAGACGGTTGAAACCTTGTTTCAGGTCGATTTCTAACTGTTGCAACAGCGAACGACCTTCGGGATACCGCATGGGAGTAAGTATGGTGTACCGGGTTCCTTCGGGATACTCCAGCATACAGTTAACGATATCTTCGGTACTATGTTTCTTGACTTCCTGGCCGCTAACCGGGCTGAAAGTTCTTCCTACCCGCGCGTAAAGCAGCCGCAGGTATTCGTAAATCTCCGTACTTGTACCCACGGTCGAACGAGGGTTACGGCTGTTTACCTTCTGTTCAATGGCTATGGCGGGCGGAATACCTTTGATAAAATCGGCTTCGGGCTTACTCATCCTGCCCAGGAACTGGCGGGCATAAGACGACAGACTTTCCACATACCGCCTTTGCCCTTCGGCATAGAGTGTATCGAATGCGAGTGAGGATTTACCGGAACCCGAAAGCCCCGTTATTACAACTAATTTATTGCGGGGTATATTGACATCAATATTCTTGAGGTTATTTACCCGGGCGCCTTTTATGCTAATATATTTTTCTTCGGACATGAAATTATTTACGATTAGACTATTTACGATTTACGATTGAAGTTACATAGACAACAGTGATTTACGAACTTACTTTAATCGTAAATTGTAAATCGTCCAATCGTAAATCAAATTGACCTGCAAAGTTACAATTAATTAATGAAATGGAAATACCCTGATTCTAAATAAACGTTTATGTATGTTTGTGTGTATGAACAGTAGGCGTGATTTGAGATTATTTTCTTTTTGAAAGGACTTTATTAATCATTTTTATTGTCAGTTCGCTGTTTTCGTAATCGGCTGACGACATTAAATGAAAATTATAAAAGTTCGGGAAATCTTTAATACCTATATTTCCAACAATTTTTTCGGTTTCCATGCTGTAAATATCTTTTAGTAATTCAATAATGGAGCCTGTAAAAACTTGATGGGCTTTATTTAATATTTCTAACAATGCATAGCATTCAGTAATATCAAGCAGGAGTTTTTTATCTTTAAAAGATTTCATTCCGCCGCTGTTGATAAACATATCGTAGGCGTTTCTTTTATAAACAAAACCGGGAACTTTTCCTACTATCCTGTTAAGGCTCATAAGACTGTCTTCGTAAGCGGTTCCGGGGTTCCGGTAATCTTTCATTAAATATTCATTCAGCTTCCGGGTATCCTGGTAAAAATCATTCAGTTTATTTACTTTTGCAAGATTATCTTCCAGTTCCGCGTAAATAGCATTCATTTGCAACTTCAGGTCTCTTTTTTCGCTGATAGTACTGATAACGCTGCTTGCGGCCAGAGTTACGGCAACACCGATAATAACTATGGATAATTCTTTGAAGTAGTTACCAAAATTTATTCTTTTGAATTTTATAAGTTTTGCCATCATATTGAATTTTTAATAGTCACAAAGATAAAGTTTTTATGGATGAATCAAAAAAAGTAATTAAAACGCTTTTCGTTAAGGACATTTCCCGAAATGATTTATCTTTGCCATGCCAAAAAAACTAACGCGATAATGAAATCAAAATTAATATTATTAGCATTTTTGTTTATAGCTATTCTCAGCGCAGAAGCACAACAACACCCCAAGCGCGAATTCCGCGGAGCATGGATACAGGCGGTAAACGGACAATTCCAGGGAATGACGCCCAGGGTAATGCGACAAACACTGATTGCACAACTCGATGCCTTGCAACAGGCGGGCATAAACGCGGTAATTTTCCAGGTAAGACCCGAAGCCGATGCCCTCTATCCCTCGCCTTATGAACCCTGGAGCCGTTTTCTGAGCGGTACACAAGGTGTTGCCCCGGGGCCGGATTGGGACCCGTTGGAGTTTATGATCGACGAGTGCCACAAACGTTCCATGGAGTTGCATGCCTGGATTAATCCGTACCGGGCGAAGACAAGCCTGTCGACCAAACTGGCTGCCAACCACATATATCACAAGCATCCCGAATGGTTTATCGAATATGATAATAAACTTTTCTTCGATGCCGCACTGCCCGAAAGCCGCGAACATATCTGCAAAATAGTAACCGATATTGTATCCCGCTACGATGTTGACGCCATACATATGGATGATTATTTCTACCCATATCCCGCCGGTGGAAAGGATTACCCGGATAATGCCAGTTTTGCCCGTTATGGAACAGGATATACAAATAAGGCCGATTGGCGACGGAATAATGTAAATGTGCTTATCAAGCAACTGCACGAAACCATACGTTCGGTAAAACCGTGGGTGAAATTCGGTGTCAGTCCTTTCGGGGTGTACCGTAACCAGAGCAGTGACCCGCTGGGTAGCCGTACGCAGGCACTCCAGAATTATGACGACCTGTATGCCGATGTATTATTGTGGGCGCGCGAAGGTTGGATTGATTATAACATACCACAAATTTACTGGCACGTAGGTCATCCACGAGCCGATTATGGCGAACTGGTAGACTGGTGGGCAAAGAATACCCAGAACCGGCCGCTTTTTATCGGTCAGTCTGTACCCAATACCATACAGAATGCTGACCCGGAGAATCCCAATATGAACCAGTTGCCCCGGAAAATAGCTTTGCAGCGTGCTTATCAGACTATTGGAGGAAGTTGCCAATGGCCTGCTTCATCGGTTGTTAATAATGAAGGACGGTACAAAGACGCGTTGGTGCAGGAATACCATAAATATCCGGCTCTTGTTCCGGTATTCGATTTCATCGACAATAAATCTCCGGATAAGATAAGGAAACTGAAAGCTAAATGGACGGCCGACGGCTACCGGTTGACATGGGAGCCTCCCAAAGCGAAACAGGAAATGGATAAAGCGGTACAGTATGTGGTATACCGTTTCGATAATAAAGAAGATGTGGATATCGAAAACCCGTCGCGCATTGTGGCAGTAACCCGTAATAATTACTATCAATTGCCTTACGAAAACGGAAAAACGAAATACCGGTATGTTGTTACGGCTCTTGACAGACTGCACAACGAATCGAAAAGCAAGTCGAAAAAGGTAAAACTATAATCATTTTCCAGGGTGTTTTTTATCCCGGTAGGATAACGGTCGTATCCCGGTAGGATAACCCCTGTTATCCCGTTAGGATAGCACCCTTATCCCGTTAGGATAACACCCCTTATCCCGTTAGGATAGAATCGTTATCCCGGTAGGATAACATACAATATATCGGTAGGATAAAAATCTGTTCCTTATTTAATAGAAAATCAGTCCGGCTATCCCGCATCCGATAATCATCAGTATCGGGTTAATTCTGAACTTCCGGGTGCCTATAAAGGCTACTGCAAAAAGAATCACGCTGATAACAAACGTATAGGTATCATCAGTAGGAGAACCGAAATTTTCCTTATTCATGAGCACCAGCGCGGCGGCGGCAAGAAGCCCGACGATGGCAGGTCTTAATCCTTTGAATATGGATTCTACTACCGGATGTTTTTGGTATTTAAGGAAAAAACGGCTGATAAGTAGCATGATAATAAATGAAGGCAATACAACGGCAAAGGTAGCCACTACTGCTCCCCATACACTTCCTGTCGAAGCATAGCCCACGTATGTAGCCGAGTTGATTCCGATAGGACCCGGAGTCATTTGGCTAATGGCAATAATATCCGTAAATTCTCGTGCCGAAAGCCAGGCATGGCGGGTAACAACTTCTCCCTGAATTAACGACAGCATGGCGTAGCCACCTCCGAAACCGAAGAGGCCTATCTTGAAAAATGTATAAAATAGTTCCAGGTATATCATGATTTAAATTCTTACTTCTTACTTCTTATCTTCTTACTTCTTCCCCATAAATAACCTCCTACACCGGCTCCTGCAATAATCCAGATGGGGGAGAAGCCGAACAACCATATCAGTAATGCCGAGAATATGGGTATCCAGATGGTATAACGGTTGATGCGGGCTGATTTTGCCATCGTGAATGTGGGTGCCGCAATCAATGCTACAACTGCCGGACGTATTCCTTTAAATATACGTTCGACAATAGGATTGTCCTTAAAACTCTGGAAAAATATGGCAATGAGCAAAATAATAACGAAGGAAGGTAACACGGCGCCCATCGTTGTTACCAGACTTCCACGGAAACCGCGTAGCTTATAACCGACAAAAATAGAAATGTTCACCGCGAATACGCCCGGAGCAGATTGAGATATGGCCAGCAAATCGAGGAAATCTTCCTGAGCAATCCATTTCCGTTTGCTTACGATTTCATTTTCAATAAGAGGTACCATGGCATAACCGCCGCCAATGGTAAAGAGGCCAATCTTGCAAAAAATCAGAAATAATTCAAGGTAGATGTTCATGTTCTAGTTTTTGTATTTACTCGGGCTTACATTATAGTGTTTCTTAAATACTTCGCGGAAGTATTTGGCATCGTTGAAACCTGTCATTTCGGCAATTTCCGTAACCGAATGGTTGTTTTCTTTGAGTAGTTGCGCGGCTTTCTTTAACCGGATGAGGCGAATGTAGTCACTCGGAGCCATATCGGTCAGTGCTTTAATTTTGTTGTACAGGCTGGTGCGGCTCATGTTCATAGCCGAGCTTAGTATATCGACATTGAAATCGGGGTTGCTCATATTGGCTTCAATCTGCGTGCGCATATTTGCCATGAATTTCCAGTCCAGATCTGTCGCGCAGTTCAGGGCAGTGCTGTTTCCTTCTTCTTCCTGTTCAATGTCCAGTTCGGAGAATTTATTTCTTAACAAAGCCCTGTTAGTTAACAGGTTGGCAATGGTTGCTTTTAGTATGCTGATATTGAATGGCTTCACAATATATTCGTCGGCACCTGTTTGTATACCTTTGATAATGCTGTTTTCATCGTTTAATGCCGTAAGCAATATAATGGGGATGTGAGAGGTTTCTATGTCTTTTTTGATTCTGGAACATAGTTCGTCTCCGCTTAACTCGGGCATCATTATATCCGAGATAATAAGTTCGGGCATATATTCCTTCACAATTTCAAGAGCCATTTTCCCATTCTCGCAAGTCTGTACATGGTACTCGTCCGACAATGTCTGAGACAGATAGTTACGCAGTTCGTCATTGTCTTCTACAACAAGCAGCTTTCTTCCGTTGGAATTGGTTTTGAGCGGTGTGGTTTCAATAATCGGATTCATCACCACCTCGTCGTTATTAAACGACTTATTGAACGGAATTGCCAGGTGTGCCCGGCTGAAGTGGTTGTATCCTTTCGGGAATGATACTTTGATTATAGTTCCGTGGTTTTCATAGCTTTTCATGGTAATTTTGCCTTTGTGCAGTTTTACCAGCCGGCCAACCAGAACCATTCCCATGCCCGAACCACTAACTTTGGAGTTAATGGCATTGGTTCCCCGGAAGTGGTCGTGGAACATCTTTTTCTGCTCTGTTGAGGGGATACCGATTCCTGTATCGCTGACTTCGATGCTCCAATGACCAGCCGATTCGCTTGTACGGATGGATACCTTGCCGCCTTCGCGTGTATATTTTAAGGCGTTGGATATAATATTACGGATAATAGAGTCCATCTTCTCCTTATCGAACCATGCGTTGAGGTATTTGAAACCACTATGGTAAGTGAAATCAATGCGTTTGGTAGTTGCATAGGTATGGAAGGAACGGACAATCTCGTGCATCATTTCATTGACCTCGTATTCGGATATAAATAGTTTGGACGAATATATATCCGTATGTTCAAAGTTCATGAGGTTATTAGTCAGCCGCAATAATACATTAACATTGCGCAGGGCTGTATTCATGTTACGGGTACCTTCCGGACTCAGAATCTCATTGTTTTTTATTTCATCGAGCGGCGCTTTCACAAGCGTAAGCGGTGTCCGTATGTCATGGGCGGTATTAATAAAGAACTGGAACTTGTCTTCCGATATTTTCTTCTGTTTATGAAAAATAAGCAGGCGGTAAATGAGGTATGCCGAGGCCAGAAACAGAAATGTATAGAAAAGGAGCGCCCAGCTACTTCTCCAGAATGGCGGCTTGATGATGATATTAAAATCTCTTTCTTCAATCGTCTGCCGGCTTTCATTTGAAATGGCCCGTACCTGCAACGTATATTTTCCGGGGTTAAGGTTGGTAAATCTTATCAGATTTTCAGAGCTTGGCCTGCTCCATGTATCATAAAAACCTTCCAACCGCCAGGAATATAGAATGTCCGAAGGGTAATCGTAGTTGATGGACGATACTTTGAGCGAGAAGATATTCTGGTCGTAGTTAAGCACTAACTCGCGGGTGTTGTTGATATCATCCTGAAGCGGAGAGTTCGCATCTCCGGGATAAACCGGCTCGTAAAACAGATTGAACTCGCTGAATATTATTTTGGATGAGTAGTTGAGTGGTAATTGTATATCTTTACTGAACTCTACGGCACCTTCTCCGCCGCCGAAAACAAAGTTGCCGTTTTTCCTCACTGTTCCCGAGTTGGAATTAAAGTGATTGCTGCGCAGTCCTTGTTCGGTAGTCCAGTTGTGGAGTTCGTTTCTTTCCGGGCAATAGCGTGTTAATCCTTTTTCCGAGCTGAATATTATATCGTTACTGTCATTACAAAGTATGGTATAGATGTTATTGGAAATTAATGAACTGTTATTGGTGTGGTAGTTATCGAATTTCTTGTCTGCGATGTCATATATTAATAATCCCGAACCATTGGTGCCGATGTATAACTTCCCATCAGCGGTCTGGCAGAGTGAATATACATAGGAAGAAACAGTCGGCAAATCAATCCGTATATAATTTCCCGACTTTTTATCGAACTGATATAATCCGGTATTGCTGCCAATCCATAATGAATCCTTATCCTTTTCATGGATAACGGTTATGTTTTCGAAATCCTGGTAGGTAATGCTGTTATAATTCGAACCAGTTACCCGTCTCAGGTTATAAAAACCTCCTATCCATATATCGCCGCTGGAATCTTTGGTGATGGAACGTATATATTTATCCGGTCTGGAAGGGTTTGATGTGAGTGAATTATAAGGGAATGCTTCGGATGTTTTTGTTTTCTTATAAATCCGGTATATATTGGAGCTATAACCACCAACTGAGATAACACCCGGTTCAGTTTCGCAAAGGGAGAGGAATACATGGTTCTTTTCCTTATATCCCGGATCAAAGGAACTTAAAAACGAATCCCATTTCCCCGATTTGGTGTTGTACAGGCTTACTCCGTTATTAGTGGCGAACCACAGATCTCCTTCATGATCTTCGATGATATAATTTACTTTGTCGTTTATAAGCGACTGGCTATTCCCTACCGAATGATTGTACCATAGATAATTGGAATAACGGTCGTCTCTTACGGTAATACCCATCGGATAGTTCGACATCCATATCCGGCCTTCCGAATCGATATAAATATCATTGATGTTATTACCGGAGATAGTATTGTTCTGATAATAATCGGCCACTATGTATGGGCGCGTATTGTAATTGCGTGTATCGAATTTGTATATTCCCGCTCCGTCGGTGGCTATGAGAATTTCGTATTCGTTCAATGGTTTTATCCGCGTTATTGTGATGTCTGAGAAAGTACCTTCGGGATTGTCAAAGTACTTACCCTCTGCTATATCAAATATGTAAAGTCCATTTTGAAAAGTACCTATAAACAGTTTATCCGAACATGAATCATAATATAAGTTGTTCACCTGAAGGGGAATCTGCCCAAGGCCATCGTTGGAAAGTAATTTTAGCGAATTGTTTTCAAAACCAGCCAGGTATATACCCGAATCGGTTCCGATAAAATAACGGTTTTCGTCGTACTGGGTTACATAAGATATGTTTCCGGGAATGTTTATATCGAACCGGCTTGCCGTATATGTTGCCGGATTAAATAAGTAAACCGTACCTTCACTACACAACCATATTAAATCTTTGTTGTCGATAAAGCTGTAATTGATAGGAGTGGGATTCTTAATGCGGTAAGCTTCCGGGAAGTTGTAAACCAATTTGAAGCGGTCGTGTGTACGGTCGTAACAGAAAACCCTGCCTCGCTTACCTATCTCCCATAAATTGCCTTTGCTGTCGGTGTATAGCCAGTTTAAATCCTGCAATGAACTGATTTCATTGCCATCTACTTCCAGTTTATAATGTTTGATTTCTTTTCCGTTGTACCGGTCTATTCCTTCGTGAGTAAGGAACCACATATATCCGGTTTTATCTTTTTGGATAGAGTAAACTTTGCGGCTGCTTAAACCCTTTTCGACACTGATGTGCCTGTAAGCTTGTGCTTTACAGAAAGTAATAAAAAGAGAAAGAAATAACAGAGTAATTAAAGTCCTATTCATCATTGTTCAAGCTTTACAAACTGAGCCGCGGCAAAGCTAGTCATTTTTTTCGGAATTGAAAGTAATCTGTAAAATGTTCTTTCCAGACTATTACAAATAATCCGAATATGTTTGTATAGAAAACAAATTTGAAGGGAAATTGTTTATGTAAGAATGCCCAAAACGCGGAAGTATGAATCACTTCCGCATTTTGGGCTATTTATCGGTTATTTATTGGTTTGCTTTTCTACCCATTGGCGCGCATTTACAAAAGCTTCCATCCAAGGGGTAATCTGGTCTGAATGGCATCTTTCGGAAATATAGTGACCACTTTGCCAGGGGAATATCGCTCGTTCCGGATGAGGCATCATAGCCAGGTGTCTTCCGTCGGCGCTGGCTAACGCAGCAATGGAATAATCGGAACCATTCGGGTTACCGGGATAAGAATCGTAATTATATTTTGCTACTACATTGTATTTATCTTCATCGTAAGGTAAGGAGAAATTACCTTCGCCGTGGGCAACCCATACGCCTATTTTACTTCCACTGAGCGAACCGAACATTACGCTACGGTTAGTAGGGATAACAACGCTTACAAATTCTGATTCGAACTTCTGAGATTCGTTATGAAGCATGGCTCCGTTCTTTTCGTGTTCGGGGTTAATAAGGTTAAGTTCCATCATCAACTGACAACCGTTACATATACCCAGTGAAAGCGTATCCTGACGGGCATAGAAGTTATCCAGCGCTAGCTTTGCTTTCTCGTTGTACAGGAATCCTCCGGCCCAGCCTTTGGCGCTTCCTAAAACGTCAGAGTTGGAGAAACCACCGCAGTACACAACCATATTTATATCTTCCAGTGTTTCGCGTCCGCTGGCAAGGTCGGTCATGGTAACATCCTTCACATCAAAACCGGCCAGGTACAGGGCGTAAGCCATTTCGCGTTCGCCATTGGTTCCTTTCTCGCGGATAATCGCGGCACGAATACCACTTTTTTCCCGACGGTCGGCAGATATACCATACTGGGATAGTTTTCCGGTAAAGTTTTTGGGGAAAACAAATTCCAGCGGTTGCATCTTGTAATTCTCGAAACGACTCTTTGCGCAACCGTTCATTGATTGTTTGCGGTCGAGCAGGTAAGAAGAAGAATACCATACATCGCGCATGTGGTCGATACCAAACTGATAAGTGGCATCACCTTTCGAAACAAGAATGTGGCGTTCGTCGGTCGGTTTACCGATGCGTACGCAACCTACACCCGCGTCTTCGAGTATTTTTTCTACTTCTTTCTTTTGTTTGTCGCTCACTTGGATAACGATTCCCGGGTTTTCGGCAAACAATATCTTAACTATGTCGTTCTCTTTGATTTTATCGAAGTTGATTTCCAAACCGCCTTCTACATTGGAGAAGCACATTTCCAGCAAGGTTGTAATTAACCCGCCCGCTGAGATATCGTGTGCGGCCAGAATCATTCCTTTATTAATCAGTTGCTGAACAGCCAGGAATGCATCCCGGAAGTATTCCGCATCCTGAACAGTAGGTACTTCATCGCCTATTTTATTCAGTGACTGGGCAAATGCCGAACCACCCAGCTTTAACTCGTCAAAACTGAAATCAATATGATACAGTGTGGTTTTATCATCATTTACCAATACCGGAGATACAACTTTCTTAATATCCGAAACTTCCGCACCGGCCGATACGATAACCGTTCCCGGAGAAATAACCTTACTTCCGTCGGGGTACTTCTGAGTCATGGAGAGAGAGTCCTTTCCGGTCGGTACATTGATTTGCAATGCGCAACAGAAATCGCTCAACGCTTTCACTGCTTTGTACAGACGTGCATCTTCCCCTTCCTGCGAACGGCAAGGCCACATCCAGTTGGCTGAAAGTGAAAGACTATCCAGCCCTTCTGCCAACGGAGCCCAAACGATGTTAGTCAACGCTTCGGATACCGAAAGTACCGAACCCGCAGCCGGGTCGGAAAGCGCGGCCTGAGGAGCATGGCCGATAGAAGTTGCAATACCCTTTTCTCCACGATAGTCGAGGGCAACTACACCGCAATCGCTTAACGGCAATTGAAGTTCGCCCTGGCATTGCTGACGGGCAACCTTACCCGTAACCGAACGGTCGACCTTGTTTGTCAGCCAGTCCTTACAAGCTACGGCTTCCAGTTGAAGCACATTGGTAAGGTATTCGTGAAGTTCCGAAGTTTTGTACACCGGGTTTTCGTAATGACGTTCTACGGTACTATCCTTCATATATGTTTTCGGCGATGAACCGAACATCTGCGATACGGAAAGGTCGAACGGACGAACCCCGTCGGCCTGCTCGAAAGCAAAGCGTTGGTCGCCGGTTGTTTCGCCTACCACATACATAGGCGCGCGTTCGCGTTCGGCAATCTTGCGTACATAGTCTATTGCTTCTTCTTTGATAAGCAATCCCATACGTTCCTGCGATTCGTTGGCGATAATCTCTTTAGCCGACAGTGTTTTATCGCCGATGGGCAGTTTGCTCATATCAATCAAACCGCCGCTATCTTCTACCAGTTCCGACAGGCAGTTTACATGTCCGGCCGAGCCGTGGTCGTGAATAGATACAATCGGATTATTTTCTTCTTCGCATAAAGCGCGGACTACATTGTTAGCGCGTTTCTGCATTTCGGGGTTGGCACGCTGAACAGCATTCAACTCGATACCGCTGCTGTAACGTCCGGTATCAACCGACGAAACAGAGCCGCCACCCAATCCGATGCGATAATTGTCGCCACCGATAACCACAATCTTGTTTCCTGTTTCGGGAACACCTTTCAGACTGTCGCGCATGGTACCGTAGCCCACACCGCCTGCCAGCATTATTACCTTATCGTAAGCATATAACGTTTCTTTCTCCTGGTGTTCGAAGGTAAGCACTGAGCCGCAGATAAGCGGTTGGCCGAAATGGTTACCGAATTGCGAAGCTCCGTTGGAAGCCTTAATCAGGATTTCTTCCGGTGTTTGATATAACCATTTGCGAACCGGAAGTAGTTCTTCCCATTCCCGGCCTTCTTCGGTGCGTGGGTAAGATGTCATATAAACGGCAGTACCAGCAATGGGCCAGGAACCTTTACCTCCTGCCATACGGTCGCGTATCTCACCTCCGGTTCCGGTAGATGCTCCGTTGAAAGGCTCTACGGTAGTAGGGAAGTTGTGTGTTTCCGCTTTCAGCGATATAACCGTCTTAATATCTTTGATAACAAAATAATCGGAAGTTGAATGGTCGGCCGGGGCAAACTGTTCCACTACCGGGCCTTCGGCAAATGCCACATTATCTTTATAAGCCGATATTATCTTGTTGGGGTTTTCGTGAGTCGTTTTTTTAATCATCTGGAACAAAGACGATTCCATCTCTTCTCCATCAATAATAAATGTACCCCCGAATATTTTATGACGGCAGTGTTCCGAGTTGATTTGCGCAAAGCCGAATACTTCAGAATCGGTCAGTTTACGACCAATGTCTTCCGATACCTTTTTCAGGTAGTCAATCTCTTCAGTTGATAATGCCAAACCTTCCTGCTCATTATAACTTTCCAGGTCGTCGATATACTGTATCGGTTCCGGCTGGCGGTTGGTAGTAAAAATATTCTGGTCGAGCCCCTTATACATACGTTGCAGCATGGGGTCGTAAGTTGCATTCTCATCTTTTACGGGAAAGTATTCCTCGATACGGGCTATGCCTTTGATACCCATATTCTGGGTAATTTCTACAGCATTGGTACTCCACGGAGTAATCATCTCGCGGCGAGGCCCGATAAAGTAACCCGTAAGGTTCTCTTCTTTTTCCATTCCGGCGTTGCCGAAAAGCCAACAAAGTTTCTTGTTATCTTCCTGAGTAAGTCCTTGACTGCTTTCCACTGCAATGATACTTTTGGAAGAGGTGATGAAGAAAAAAATCATGATGTTTGGATGTTAAATTGAGGTTTATCAAATTCAGTGCAAAGATAGATAAAATAATATAGGTTAGGAAGAGGTGAAATAATAAATATGATTCGCGAAAATGAATTATTATTAAAACTTTGCACAGCAAACTCTCCTACGTAGCATAGCAAGTTCTCCTACGTAGTAAAACAAGTTCTCTTACGTAGCCTCTTAAACCCTTACCGTAGAAAAAACGTTAACGTTTTATTTGAGTATCATAAAAAAGTACGATATTTGCAAAATGTTTGAAATTGAAGTTACCATACTGGACTTGTTGGTAAAGGGCTTCATAATCGGGGTGGTGGTCTCAGCACCAATGGGGCCTGTCGGAGTTCTATGTATACAACGTACCTTGAATAAGGGACGTTGGTATGGTTTCGTAACAGGATTGGGAGCTTCAATTAGCGATATTATTTATGCTTTGATCACTGGATACGGCATGAGTTTTATCTTCGACTTTATCAATACCAACATCTTTTATCTACAGCTTTTGGGTAGCATTATGCTGTTGGCTTTCGGATACTATACCTTCCGGAGCAATCCGGTTAAAGCTATCCGCCCTATTTCACCAAGTAAAGGTACGCTATTTCATAATTTTATTACCGCATTCGTAGTAACGCTTTCCAATCCACTTATTATATTCCTTTTTATCGGACTCTTTGCCCGTTTTACCTTTGTATTGCCCGGTATTCCGTTGGGCGAACAAATGATAGGCTATATGGGAATCGCTATAGGTGCTATTGTATGGTGGTTTGGCATTACATACTTTGTCGACAAAGTCCGAAACCGTTTCAATATGCGGGGAATATGGATGATAAACCGTATCATTGGCGGCATTGTGATTGTAGTAGCTGTATTTGGTATGATTGTTACTTTGTTAGGTCTTACACTATATTAACCCCATATGTACATATCGCAGCAACTGAAGGAAAAGAATATAGCCGAATACCTTATATATATGTGGCAGGTAGAAGACCTGTTGCGTGCCAATGGTCTGGATATTGAGAAAGTTCAGGCGAATATCATTTCGCGTTATACGGATATATCTGATGATGAACGTGCCCGGCTTACCGTTTGGTATGCCGACCTTATAAATATGATGTGGGAAGAAGGAGTAGCCGAAAAGGGACATCTACAGATAAACAACAATGTCATAATAAATCTTACAGAACTGCATAACAACCTGCTTGCTTCACCTAAATACCCATTTTATCACAGCGCCTATTATAAAGCGCTTCCTTATATAGTTGAGTTACGGGCAAAGAACGGCCGCAAGGATGAACCCGAACTGGAAACTGCATTCGAAGCACTTTATGGGGTAATGTTATTAAGGTTACAAAAGAAAACAGTGAGTACCGAAACAGCTAAAGCTGTTGAGACGATTTCGGCGTTATTATCCATGCTTGCGAATTATTACGAGAAGGATAGGCAAGGAGAGTTGGAGTTTGAATAAGTTCTATTAAATGTATGGACAAATATATAAATTTTCACCACAGATTACGCAGATTGCACAGATAAAAAAAGAATTATATCTAATCTGTGTAATCTGCGTAATCTGTGGTGAATAATCATAGTTATAAATTATGAACATTTTAATCACCGGAGCCAACGGGCAATTAGGAAATGAGATGCGCACACTCTCGGCCGAATATATTGCGCATACCTATTTCTTTACTGATGTGGATGAATTAGATATCACAGATGAAAAGGCCGTTCGCCAGTTTATGGACGATAACACTATAAATATTGTAGTAAATTGTGCAGCTTATACCGCAGTTGATGCTGCCGAAGACAACCGCGAACTGGCCGATAAACTTAATAATATTGCTGCGGGTTTTCTGGCTGCTGCTGCCCAGGCAAAAGGAGCCGCCATAATACATATATCAACCGATTATGTGTTCGAC
Organism: Bacteroides sp.; assembly: GCA_032108265.1. GTDB lineage: Bacteria > Bacteroidota > Bacteroidia > Bacteroidales > Bacteroidaceae > Bacteroides. The sequence goes on along the minus strand of DAMCMT010000001.1, from coordinate 5,691 downwards.
GGAACAAACCATACCCCTTATACGGAAGAAGAACCGACATGTCCGCCTTCAGCTTACGGATTCACTAAACTGGCTGGCGAGAATAACGTACTTAAACAATGCGAAAAATCGGCTGTTATCCGTACCGCCTGGTTGTATTCTTCTTATGGCAATAATTTCGTGAAAACAATGTTGCGTCTGGGACGTGAGCGGGATTCACTAGGTGTTGTATTCGACCAGGTTGGTACTCCGACCTATGCGAACGATCTGGCACGTGCTATATTTTCAATCATAGAACACGGTATAGTGCCGGGTGTATACCATTTCAGTAACGAAGGAGTATGCTCGTGGTACGATTTTACAAAAGCCATTCACCGTATTGCCGGTATTACGGATTGCAAAGTCAGTCCGCTTCATACGACTGATTATCCGGCTAAAGCGCCACGTCCGCAATACTCGGTATTGGATAAAACAAAAATAAAACAAACATACGGCATTGAAATACCGCATTGGGAAGAAAGCCTTGTAACATGTTTAAAACAATTAATATAATATATGAACACAGAGACACAGAGGCACAGAGTTTAAATTTAATCAAGCAATAAGACTCTGTGCCTCTGTGTCTCTGTGTTCCAATTCTTGAATTTATGAATACTGAAATAGAGAGAAGGCGAACCTTCGCCATTATATCGCACCCGGATGCCGGGAAAACAACACTGACCGAAAAACTCCTGCTCTTCGGAGGCCAGATACAGGTAGCCGGAGCTGTAAAGAGTAATAAAATAAAGAAAACCGCTACCAGCGACTGGATGGAAATTGAGAAACAACGTGGTATCTCGGTAACAACCTCCGTGATGGAATTCGATTATGGCGACTACAAAGTCAACATCCTCGATACTCCCGGTCACCAGGACTTTGCCGAAGATACATTCCGTACTCTCACTGCTGTTGATAGTGTTATTATTGTAGTAGACGGAGCGAAAGGGGTAGAGAACCAGACTCGCAAACTGATGGAAGTATGCCGGATGCGGAAAACTCCTGTAATCATCTTCGTCAACAAGATGGACCGCGAAGGACGCGACCCGTTCGATTTACTCGATGAACTCGAAGAAGAACTCAAAATAGCCGTACGTCCTCTTTCCTGGCCTATTGAACAAGGAATACGTTTTAAAGGCGTATACAATATCTACGAAGAGAAACTCGATTTATACCAGCCCAGCAAACAAGTCGTAACCGAGAAAGTTGAATTAGACATCAACAGTACAGAACTTGAAAAAAGGATAGGTAGTACAGAAGCTGAAAAGCTGCGTTCGGATTTAGAGTTAATCGAAGGCGTTTATCCCGAATTTGTTGTGGATGACTATTTGAAAGGAGAATTAGCCCCCGTCTTTTTCGGTTCAGCTCTCAATAACTTCGGTGTGCAGGAACTGCTCGATTGTTTTGTCGAAATTGCTCCCAGTCCGCGCCCGGTAGATGCTGAAGAAAGAAAAGTTAACCCCGACGAACCCAAGTTTACCGGGTTTATTTTCAAGATAACTGCTAATATCGACCCTAATCACCGTTCCTGCGTAGCATTCTGTAAAGTATGCTCGGGCAAGTTTGTTCGTAATGCGCCATATAGGCATATCCGCCACGATAAAACCATGCGCTTCTCGTCTCCCACACAATTTATGGCCCAACGCAAAACAACTGTTGATGAAGCATGGGCAGGAGATATTATTGGTTTACCCGATAGTGGCGGGACATTTAAGATTGGTGATACATTGACCGAAGGTGAATTACTACATTTCAAAGGACTACCCAGCTTTTCTCCCGAAATGTTTAAGTATATCGACAATGCCGATCCAATGAAGCAGAAACAGCTTGCAAAAGGAATCGACCAGTTGATGGATGAGGGTGTAGCACAGCTTTTCACCAACCAATATAATAACCGGAAGATTATTGGAACTGTTGGTCAGCTTCAGTTCGAAGTTATCCAATACCGTCTGTTGCACGAGTATAATGCTTCGTGTCGCTGGGAGCCACTGAGCCTCTACAAAGCCTGCTGGATAGAAAGCGACGACCCTGAAGAATTAGAAGCCTTTAAAAAACGTAAATACCAGTATATGGCTAAAGACCGTGAGGGGCGTGATGTGTTTCTGGCCGATAGCGGATATGTATTGCAAATGGCGCAAATAGATTTTAAGAATATACGGTTCCACTTTACAAGTGAGTTTTGAATGATTTGTTATCCTAATTTGACCTATAATTAGTGTAGTATACTACATATTCATTCTATTTTTGTATCTGGTAAAATTGTACTTATTAGATATACAAATACATAATGAATAGAACCATGAATTATCGAAAACTCTTATTGGTAGCTTTTATGCTACTAACACTTATCCCGATCTTTGGTCAAGTATCTTTCGGGCAGTCCGGGAAAATCAATCAGGACTGGAAATTTCACCTGGGCGATGTCGAAAACGCTCAAACTGTTGCTTTCAACGACAGCCGCTGGCAGAATATCGAACGTCCACACGACTGGAGTGTGAGAGGCCAGTTAAGCCCCACTCTGGCCAGTGCTACCGGATATCTGCCCGGTGGAATAGGTTGGTATCGCAAAACCTTAAATATACCAGCCGAAAAACAGGGAGAAAAAGTTTACCTCTATTTCGAAGGAGTATATAACCGCAGCGAGGTATTTGTCAATGGACAATCAGTAGGACAACGCCCCAATGGATACATCTCTTTTATGTATGATGTAACTCCTTACATTAAATATGGTGAAGATAACACCCTGGCTGTAAAAGTTGATCATAGCCAGTCTGCCGATTCGCGCTGGTATACCGGCTCGGGTATTTATCGCAATGTGTGGCTGGTTTATGCCAATCCCATACATATAGCACAATGGGGAGTATATGTATATCCTAAAAATGTGACGAATAAAAGTGCTGTAATGAGCGTTGAAGTGGAATTGAATAATGATACGCAGCAAGCCGGAAACCTGACTGTGCAGAACGAAATCATCTCTCCGCAGGACAAAGTTGTTGCAACCAACTCGCGCAAAATAAATATTCCGGCCGGAAGCAGTAATAAAATGAGCGTGGATATGAAAGTATCCAATCCACAACTATGGAGTGTTGATAATCCCCAACTTTATAAACTGCGTACCACTGTGTCTCAGAATGGTAAAGTCATTGACCGGACTGAAACAAATACCGGAATCCGCACCTTGACATTCGATCCTAACAAGGGTTTTGCCCTGAATGGCGAGTGGATGAAAGTAAAAGGCGTTTGTATCCATCATGATGCCGGAGTACTCGGCTCTGCCGTGCCCCGCGAAGTATGGAAAAGACGTCTGTCGACTCTCAAAGAAATAGGATGCAACGCCATTCGTACCAGTCATAACCCACAAGCACCCGATTTATATGAACTCTGCGACGAACTCGGTCTGCTGGTTATGAACGAAGCTTATGACGAATGGGAATTCCCAAAACGCAAATGGCTCGAAGGATGGAATGTAGGTACGCCTGGTTTCCAGGGAAGTTACGATTTCTTTGAAACGTGGGGCGAGAAAGATTTGGCCGATATGGTACGTCGCGACCGCAACCACATATCCATTTTTGCATGGAGTATTGGTAATGAAGTCGATTATCCCAACGACCCATACTCTCACCCCGTACTTGGCGGCGAGAAAGCCGGCGGATTTACCCAGGCAACATACGGTGGATATAATCCGGATGCTCCCGATGCTATGCGTTTGGGCGCCATAGCCAAGCGTCTGGCGGCAGTGGTAAAACAATATGATTCTTCGCGTCCCGTAACCGCCGGATTGGCTGGGGTTGCCATGTCTAACGAAACGGAATATCCCGGTACACTTGATATTGCCGGTTATAATTATACTGAAAGCCGCTATAACAGCGATCATGAGAAATATCCTAACCGGGTAATCTTTGGTAGCGAAAACCGTCATGAACTAAGTGCATGGAAAGCGGTACGGGATAACGAACATATCTTCGGGCAATTTCTTTGGACAGGTATTGATTACTTGGGCGAATCAGGTCGCTGGCCCTCACGTGGATTCTATTCCGGATTATTGGATTTCGGCGGGTTTATCAAATCACGCGGGTACTTCCGCCAATCCCTTTGGTCGGACAAACCTATGGCCTACTTAGGCACTTACCCCACACCGGGACGCGGAAGCCGCAGCCAGATGCACGATGTATGGTCTCAACTGGATGCCGAGGCCGAAGGTGGTAACTATATCGAAAAGGTTCCTTCCATGGATGCCTGGTCTATCTGGAACTATCAGGAAGGACAATTAATCCGGGTAGTTTGCTATACCAACGCTACGAAAGCCAGGCTCGAACTTAATGGAAAAACAGTAGGGCAATTACAAGATTACAACGATGAAACCGGTATTATTTATTGGGATATTCCTTATGCCGAAGGTAAACTGGAAGTCGTAGGCCTGAACAATAATAATGATGAAGTATCACGTTATTCTATCCGTTCATCAGCCCGCCCAACTGCTCTTACTGCTAAAGTTATAGATAAAATTATCAATAAAGACCGTGGCCTGGCACAGATAATAGTACAGGTCGTTGATGAGAATGGTGTTCCCGTCATGCTCTCGGATGATGAAATAACCTGTCGGATTGCCGGGCCTGCCAGGTTGTTAGGGCTTGAAGCTAGCAATAATTCAGATATGGGTGATTATACGGATAATCGTCACCGCGTATTCCATGGAAAGATACTTGCATACATTCAGTCTACAGGTGAAGCCGGAGATATCCGGGTGCAGTTTACCGCTCCGTGGTTGAAACCAATTGAAGTAACAGTTACGGCTGAATAGTTATAACATACCGCAGTTAAAGCAATCCTGTTCATAAGTGTATAAACAGGATTGCTTCATTCATCACAAACATATGAATTATTTCAGACACTCTCTTTCCTTCCCTCATTACTTTTTTCAATTAAGTTTCTTATTATAATTACCATTTTATCCCTACTTTAGCTACCTAATACACAACGATGAAACTATTATTAACCCTAAAACTATAATTATGGTAATTGCTTATTTAAGAGTGAGTACAGAGAAACAGTTCCTTGAGAATCAAAAAGAAGAGTTAATGCGTTTTGCTAATACGAAAAATTTAAAGATTGATAAATGGTATAAAGAAACAGTGAGTGGAAGTGTGAGCACAAAAGAACGAAAGTTAGCAGGGATTTTGAAAAGGATGAAGCCTGGCGACATCCTGATTATTACAGAGATATCCCGGTTGAGTAGGACTTTATTAGAAATTATGAATATTTTAAATCTTTGCCTGCAAAAGCAAGTGATATTATATAGCACAAAAGAAGGATATGTTTTTAAGGATGATATAAATAGTAAAGTTTTGGGATTTGCGTTCGGGCTGGCAGCAGAAATTGAACGGAATCTTATCTCAATCCGCACCAAGGAAGCGCTTGCCAGGCGTAAGAGGGAAGGGAAGAAACTTGGAAGGAAGAAAGGATTTTCGCCCAAAATGCAGATTCTGAGAGAAAACAAATTATTAATCTTACAACACCTTGAAAATGGTAAATCTCAGGAATCCCTTGCTTTAGATCTAGGTGTATCCAGATCCACTGTAACACGATATATTAAGAGTGAATTGAAGAATTAAACAGTAAGCCCCGAGACTGTAATTTAAACTGTGTCAGTAAAGAATAAATTATTAACTTTACTAA